>NZ_CP096388.1:3135000-3427500 GCF_053903135.1 Bacillus sp. JZ109
ACCCCAATCATCTGTCCCACCTTCGGCGGCTGGCTCCTAAAAGGTTACCTCACCGACTTCGGGTGTTACAAACTCTCGTGGTGTGACGGGCGGTGTGTACAAGGCCCGGGAACGTATTCACCGCGGCATGCTGATCCGCGATTACTAGCGATTCCAGCTTC
Source organism: Bacillus sp. JZ109 (assembly GCF_053903135.1). Lineage (NCBI taxonomy): Bacteria > Bacillati > Bacillota > Bacilli > Caryophanales > Bacillaceae > Bacillus > Bacillus sp. JZ109. The sequence continues at coordinate 3,135,162 of NZ_CP096388.1, forward strand.
ACGCAGTCGAGTTGCAGACTGCGATCCGAACTGAGAACAGATTTGTGGGATTGGCTTAACCTCGCGGTTTCGCTGCCCTTTGTTCTGTCCATTGTAGCACGTGTGTAGCCCAGGTCATAAGGGGCATGATGATTTGACGTCATCCCCACCTTCCTCCGGTTTGTCACCGGCAGTCACCTTAGAGTGCCCAACTGAATGCTGGCAACTAAGATCAAGGGTTGCGCTCGTTGCGGGACTTAACCCAACATCTCACGACACGAGCTGACGACAACCATGCACCACCTGTCACTCTGCCCCCGAAGGGGACGTCCTATCTCTAGGATTGTCAGAGGATGTCAAGACCTGGTAAGGTTCTTCGCGTTGCTTCGAATTAAACCACATGCTCCACCGCTTGTGCGGGCCCCCGTCAATTCCTTTGAGTTTCAGTCTTGCGACCGTACTCCCCAGGCGGAGTGCTTAATGCGTTAGCTGCAGCACTAAGGGGCGGAAACCCCCTAACACTTAGCACTCATCGTTTACGGCGTGGACTACCAGGGTATCTAATCCTGTTCGCTCCCCACGCTTTCGCTCCTCAGCGTCAGTTACAGACCAGAGAGTCGCCTTCGCCACTGGTGTTCCTCCACATCTCTACGCATTTCACCGCTACACGTGGAATTCCACTCTCCTCTTCTGCACTCAAGTTCCCCAGTTTCCAATGACCCTCCCCGGTTGAGCCGGGGGCTTTCACATCAGACTTAAGAAACCGCCTGCGAGCCCTTTACGCCCAATAATTCCGGACAACGCTTGCCACCTACGTATTACCGCGGCTGCTGGCACGTAGTTAGCCGTGGCTTTCTGGTTAGGTACCGTCAAGGTACCGCCCTATTCGAACGGTACTTGTTCTTCCCTAACAACAGAGCTTTACGATCCGAAAACCTTCATCACTCACGCGGCGTTGCTCCGTCAGACTTTCGTCCATTGCGGAAGATTCCCTACTGCTGCCTCCCGTAGGAGTCTGGGCCGTGTCTCAGTCCCAGTGTGGCCGATCACCCTCTCAGGTCGGCTACGCATCGTTGCCTTGGTGAGCCGTTACCTCACCAACTAGCTAATGCGCCGCGGGTCCATCTGTAAGTGGTAGCCGAAGCCACCTTTTATGTTTGAACCATGCGGTTCAAACAACCATCCGGTATTAGCCCCGGTTTCCCGGAGTTATCCCAGTCTTACAGGCAGGTTACCCACGTGTTACTCACCCGTCCGCCGCTAACATCAGGGAGCAAGCTCCCATCTGTCCGCTCGACTTGCATGTATTAGGCACGCCGCCAGCGTTCGTCCTGAGCCAGGATCAAACTCTCCGATAAATGGATCACAGATTAAGTCCACCGCTTCCTGCGGCGACACCTGTGTGACCTGCGTCATGCAGGCCCTAGTTTGACTGACTACGCACATCGCTGTGCGATTTATAAAAATGAATTAACAGGTACGTTTTGTCTTGTTTAGTTTTCAAAGATCATTTTCACTTCTTGTTGAAGCGACTTTATTAATATAACATTTTGACTTTCTTTTGTCAAATGTTTTTTTGATTTATTTTCCCGCCGCTGTGAGCTTGTTTTCTCAGAAGCGCACCAGCGACGTTTAATAATATAACACGGTCAAGAATCAGAGTCAACACCTTTTTTAAAAGAATATCCTCGGTGATAGACAGCCTGTCCTTTCGTTTCTATCTGGCAGACGTTGATAAGTCCCTTTTCTGTCAAGTAATCAAGCATAACGCCAAGATCTTGGGTAAAGTGCTTTAGGTCATGATGTTGAAGAAGCTCACCGAATTGCCAAATGTCTTTTTCTTTCATTACTTCGAAAAGATGCGCCGAACCGATCTCGGCTTTGGAATGGATGAGAAAATCATTTGCTAAGAATAATAATTCAAGTCTTTTTTCCAGGCTCTCGTGACTTTCAATCAGCTCGGAATATAACTTGTACACTTGCGGCTCCATCTGGCGCACTTGGCTCCACACCGTGGTTTCGGGATGGAATCCTCTGTCGATTACTTCAATACGTGCTAAATGATGCAGCGCATGAACAACGGCGTTGTAGGCATCTAAAAATTGATTGGCTTCAAAAAAAGCTTTCCCTTCAACATACCTTCTGATTAATTTGCCGTATTCGAGTCCGATCTTCAGTTTACGTTCGGCAAACGGAAATGTATTCAGCCTGTCAATCAGTTCAACTACGTATTCATTACGGTCAAACAAAACTCTGCCATTTACAATCCAATCTATGATTCTTCTATTTGTTCCGAGCAAAATCCATTCTTGAATCTGAGAATCTGTTACCACATGCAAAGAAGCTGTTTGATGATCAAATTCATAATGCTTTATAAAAACTGGCTCATCAGCATCCTTTACAATCACCAGCAAAGCTGCATCAAAGTTATCTGTTAAGGAAGATGTTTTGTTTCTTCTCTCAATCATAATGACAGCCAATGTATTGGGGTGACTTGCTCTTTCTTGGTAAATTGGACGGAGAAGATTTTCCATCACTATTCCTCCAATGCAATTGTTCAAATTTTTTTATTCTCTATTTGATTCAATTCTATGGTTAAAACGAAATTCCTTTTTTCTAAACACATTGAACTATTATAAACAATTTCACAGTAACTCTCCATATGTAAATTCCAGTTCAACCGAAAACATGAAGAAAATCCCATCGGGTTTGTGCTATAGTTAAATCAGAGGGGGATGGACATGGCGAAATACTCCAGCAAAATTAATAAAATCAGAACATTTGCGTTAAGTTTGGTTTTCGTTGGGTTTATCATTATGTACATCGGGATCTTTTTCAAAGAGTCAGTTTTGCTATCTAGTTTGTTTATGATACTTGGACTTTTATCCATCGGTCTCAGCACGGTTGTTTACTTTTGGATCGGAATGCTTTCGACCAAAGCGGTTCGCGTCATTTGTCCGGGCTGTGAAAAAGAGACAAAGGTTTTAGGAAGAGTCGATATGTGCATGCATTGCCGAGAGCCGCTGACTTTAGATAAGGGATTAGAAGGAAAAGAATTTGATGAGTCTTATAATAAAAAGAAAATGTCGAAATAAAATAAGCTGACCGTTTCGTGCGGTCAGCTTATTTTTAATGATTTTCTTTTTTCGAACACTCTTGGCAGACGCCGTAAATTTCTAAACGGTGGTGGCTTACCTTGAAGCCCGTGACGTGGGCAGCGAGCTGTTCCACTTCATCAAGGCCCGGGTAGTGGAAGTCCACAATTTTACCGCAGTTTTCGCAAATCGCGTGATAGTGATCAGATGTCACAAAATCGAATCTGCTGGAAGCATCACCGTATGTGAGCTCTTTTACCAAACCTGATTCCCGGAACACACGCAAATTGTTATATACCGTCGCTACGCTCATGTTAGGAAATTTCCCTTCCAGAGCTTTATATATATCGTCCGCTGTTGGATGAGCCATAGAGTTAACGAGATATTCCAGAATCGCATGACGTTGAGGAGTAATGCGAACTCCGGTTTCCTTCAACGTTTCTAAGGCTTCTTTTAGTTCATGTGCAGCCATCCGTCATGCACCTCTCTTCTAAAAAAAATTCTTACATTGTAATGTTTATAATTAGTGTAACTCTTTCTACGATAATTTGTCAATTGATATCAGGGTAAAAGTAAGCATAGGCTCATAGAGACTTACTTTTCCGACATATCTTTGAGGGTTTGAAGCGCTTCGGCTACATGGTCCTTTACTTTTACTTTTCTCCATTCTTTAATGAGCCGGCCTTCTTTATCAATTAAAAAAGTGGAACGCTCGATTCCCATATACTCTTTTCCGAAGTTTTTCTTCAGCTTCCACACATCAAACGCTTCCGCCAGCTCATGCTCGTCATCTACAAGAAGCAGAAATGGCAGGTTATGCTTCTCTTTAAATTTTCCGTGTTTTTCCTGGCTGTCCGGGCTGACGCCAATAATGACGGCATCCAGTTCGGCGAAGCTCTCGTGACTGTCCCGAAAATCGCATGCTTCAGTTGTACATCCCGGTGTCATGTCCTTTGGATAAAAATAAAGCACGATGTACTTTCCTTTATAATCCGATAATTTTACTGTTTCCCCATGATCGCCTTTTAACTCAAGATCAGGCGCTTTTTGTCCGATTTCTATAGTCATTACGTTACCTCCGGATGTTTTTTTATTAAGCGTATCCAATTCTTGTCCGGATTACAACCATCTCAGCTGAATCTGAAGCCCGAAGCCATTGTTCTTGTTCGGAAGCATGCTACAATAGAAAGGACGCATGGAGATATAGGAGGTTTTTATTCTTGCATACAAAATCAATTGAACTTCACAATGAGGCATTACAGCACATTGTCGGCGGTGTAAACAGCCCGTCTAGATCATATAAAGCAGTCGGCGGCGGTTCTCCTGTTGCAATGGAGAAAGCAAGCGGCGCTTATTTTTGGGATGTGGACGGCAACAAATACATCGATTATTTAGCGGCGTACGGTCCGATTATTACAGGACATGCCCACCCACATATTACAGAAGCGATTAAAAAAGCGGCAGAGAACGGTGTATTGTATGGAACACCAACGAAACACGAGGTTACATTTGCAAAGATGCTCAAAGAAGCCATTCCCGCTATGGACAAAGTAAGATTCGTCAATTCGGGTACAGAAGCCGTTATGACGACCATCCGCGTGGCTCGCGCATATACAGGCCGGACAAAAATCATTAAATTTGCGGGCTGTTATCACGGGCATTCGGACCTTGTGCTTGTCGCCGCAGGCTCCGGCCCGTCTACTCTCGGCACACCAGACTCAGCCGGTGTACCGAAAAGCATTGCAAACGAAGTGATCACAGTACCATTTAATGATATCGATAGCTATAAAGCGGCTCTTGATAAATGGGGCAGTGAAATCGCGGCGGTTCTCGTTGAACCGATTGTCGGCAACTTCGGTATCGTCGAGCCTAAAGAGGGCTTCTTAGAAAAAGTAAATGAATTGACACATAATGCAGGCGCTCTCGTTATTTACGATGAAGTCATTACGGCTTTCCGCTTTATGTATGGCGGCGCGCAGGATCTCTTACAGGTGAAACCAGATTTAACAGCACTCGGGAAAATTATCGGCGGCGGACTTCCGATTGGCGCCTATGGCGGCAAACAAGAAATCATGGAGCAGGTAGCTCCGCTAGGGCCTGCTTATCAGGCAGGAACAATGGCAGGGAACCCCGCTTCCATCCTATCAGGCATCGCTTGTCTGGAAGTGCTCAAAGAAAAAGGCGTGTATGAAAAGCTTGATCACCTTGGCGCTATGCTTGAGGAAGGCATTTTGAAGCACGCAGAAACACACGGCATCACCATTACGGTCAACCGGTTAAAAGGTGCGCTCACGGTATACTTCTCTGATGAGAAAGTGGAAAATTACGAGCAGGCTGAACGGAGTGACGGAGAAACATTCGCTACGTTTTTCAAGCTGATGCTGGAACGCGGAATTAATTTAGCACCTTCTAAGTATGAAGCTTGGTTTATTACTACAGCACATACAGAGCAGGATATTAAAGACACGCTTGCAGCGGTCGAGGATGCTTTTAAACATCTTAAAAACTAGAATCAGATACTTTGAACAGGAGCTTTGGGCTCCTGTTTTTTTATGGAATCAAACAACGTGTAAGATTTTGGTCTTTTTCTAGAAAAATAGCTTGAATATTTGTATCGATCCCTGTATATTACTTAATTGTTTAGCAAATAAACTAACCGGGAATTTTAAGGATTAGCCCATTTGCTATGTCACACAATTTACTATAGAAAGGAATGCACGCACAAACCAATGAAACTTGGTGCCCGCATTTTCAAAACCGGGATTGCGATTACACTTGCTCTTTATTTGGCTTCGTGGATCGGGCTTCCCGCGCCGATTTTCGCTGGAATTGCAGCGATATTTGCGATCCAGCCGTCGATTTACCGCTCTTTTCTCATTATTATTGACCAGGTTCAAGCAAATATCATCGGAGCTGTGATTGCCACAGTGTTCGGCCTTATTTTCGGACCCAGCCCGATTATGATCGGGTTAACAGCAGTTATTGTCATTACAATCATGCTGAAACTTAAAATTGAACATACAATTTCAATTGCTCTTGTAACAGTCATTGCGATATTAGAATCTGCCGGTGACGACTTTTTAATGTTCGCGCTGATCAGAACAAGCACAGTCATCTTAGGGGTGCTTTCTTCCTTTATCGTCAACCTTGTGTTTTTGCCTCCTAAGTACGAAACAAAACTGATTCATAATACCGTCGAAAACACCGAAGAAATTATGAAGTGGATCAGATTGTCCATGCGGCAGTCGACAGAGCATTCGATTTTGAAAGAGGATATTGAAAAACTGAAAGAAAAAATGATCAAGCTTGATCAGACATATCTTCTATATAAAGAAGAAAGAAGTTACTTTAAGAAAACGACTTATGTGAAATCAAGAAAGCTTGTCCTGTTCAGACAGGCCATTATTACTGCAAATCGGGCGCTTGATACATTGAAGAAGCTGCATCGTCTGGAAAACGAGATCTATCATATGCCGGAAGAGTTTCAGGAAACATTGACTGAAGAACTTGATTACCTGCTTTACTGGCACGAACGGATTTTGATGAGGTTTGTCGGAAAAATCAAGCCGCATGATGACGCGGTTGAAGAAGGCATCCGGTATAAGCAGCTTTTAACAAAGTCATTTTTAAAAAATCAGCAGAATACGGATGAGGAGCTTATTGATTACAACATGCTCAATATTATGGCAAGCGCCGTGGAATATCGCGAGCAGCTTGAACATTTAGAAACACTTATCACAAGTTTTCAAACGTATCATCCGAAAGACTGCGAAATAGAAACAGAAGAGTAACCCGGTTAAACAGCCGGGTTTTTTTATATACAAAAAAATCTTATATCCTTCGTTAAAAGGATATAAGATTGATGTTTTAGTTCAAATTTTGAATGGTAAATAAGTGCTTGTATTGGCTCTCATAGTCCATGAGTTCATCATGGGTTCCGATTTCAATGATCGTCCCGTTTTCCATGACAACAATCTTATCCGCATGGGTGATTGTCGATAAACGGTGGGCGACAACAAAAGTTGTTCTATCCTTCGCCAGTTTGTCCATCGCTTCTTGAATGTAATGCTCACTTTCCAAATCCAGAGCTGATGTAGCTTCATCTAAAATGAGGAGCGGCGGATTTTTCAGGAATACCCGCGCAATTGAGATCCGCTGCTTTTGTCCGCCTGAAAGCTTAACGCCACGTTCTCCCACCCGGGTCTCATATCCTTCTGGAAAACTCATGATAAATTCATGGGCATTTGCAGCTTTGGCGGCTTCGATTATCTCTTCAAGTGTGGCATCAGGCTTGCCGATCGCGATATTTTCCCGAATCGTTTCACTAAATAAAAAGGTATCCTGAAGCACCATACCAACCTGGTTGCGAAGGCTTCTTGCTTCATAATCGCGAATATCCGTCCCATCAATCAGCAGTCTGCCGCTTGTTACATCATAAAATCTTGGGATCAGGCTGACGAGCGTTGATTTTCCTCCTCCGCTCATGCCGACGAGAGCTACAGTTTCTCCTCTATTTACTTTTAAGGATACATCATGAAGAATATTTTCTTTGTCCTTCTCATATTGAAACGAAACGTTTTGAAACTCCACTCCTCCGCGAATCTGATCGGCCTTTATCGCATTTGGTTTGTCAGTGAGTTCATAGGGCTCGTCAATAAATTCAAATACCCTGTCCATTGATGCGATTGACTGTGTCAAAGTTGTAGAGGAATTGATCAGCCTTCTAACAGGGTTGTACATTCTGTCAATATATCCGACAAACGCGACCATTGTTCCGACTGTCAGCGGTCCATTAATGACAAAATACCCGGCGCACGCTATGACGATGAGCGGCGCCAAATCTGTAATGGTATTAACGACCGCAAAGGTTTTGGCGTTCCAATTCGTGTGTCGGATGGCTTTATCTAAGAAATGACCGTTTTTCTCATTAAATTGAGCCTGTTCATGATCTTCTATCGCAAAGCTTCTGATGACAGGCATGCCTTGAATGCGTTCGTGCAAATGCCCCTGCACTTGAGCAAGAGCCTGTGAGCGCTCCCTTGTCAGCTTTCGTAAACGGCCGTAAAAATACTTCACTGATATTCCGTATAATGGGAATAATACGATAGAGATCAGCGTTAATTTAACGTCCAGTGTGAGCATGATCGAGATTACAATCAAAATCGTCAGCATATCGAGCCATATATTCATCAGCCCTGTGATGACGAAATCCTTTGTTTGTTCTACATCATTAATCACTCGGGAAATGACTTCCCCTGTTCTTGTATTCGCGTAAAAACGCAGGCTCAGTTTTTGTATATGGTCAAACAGCTTAGCTCTTATATCATAAAGCACCTTGCTGGCAGTCCACTGGGCAAAATATTGCCGGTAATATTCAACAGGCGGGCGCAAAATTAAAAATAAGGCGAACATGATCGCCATAATCGTGAACAATGACGTTGTTTTGTCACTAGCCGTGCCGCCTCCTTGAATAATGTCGTCAACTACGTACTTCAGAAGCAATGGGAGAGCAAGCGGAATGGAGAATTTTACGATCCCGATTAACACTGTAACGAAAATTTGCTTCTTATAAGGTTTGACGAATTGCATGTAGCGTTTCATAACCCCCACGTTGATTCCCCCTCTCTCTTTATCATGATGTGTGTGAGCCCATGTGAAAAACCTGTTGTACCCCGCAACAGGTTTTTACGTAACCATTATTTTGTGTAGCGCAAATACCGTTCATACCACATATCGACAAACTCGGGCGCAAACGGTCCCTGACGCTGGTGAATCCAATGGAGCAGCGTATTTAAGTAGTCTCTTAAAATACTGTCGATTTCTTTTGGATAATTCATGGCTTTCCGATGATCATCATATTCGTCTTCATCGAGAATATTGTAGGTCATGTCAGGAAAAACCTTAACATCTAAGTCATAATCAATATATTTAATTGCTTCGCCATCATAGGCAAACGGAGAACTGATGTTGCAATAATAATGAACCCCGTCTTCCCTCAGCATCCCGATGACATTAAACCATTGTCTTGCGTGAAAATAACAGATTGCGGGCTCTCTGGTTATCCATGTCCGGCCGTCTGATTCGGTTACCATCGTCCGGTCATTGGCTCCGATGACACACATTTCTGTACTTTTTAAGATTGTTGTCTCATTCCAAATTCTATGAATCAGCCCGTTGTGCTTATAGCTGTGAATTTGAATGGTTTCTCCTTCCTTGGGATAGCCCATATTTCTCCCCTACTTTCTATAAAGCCCTACAGTTAGTATGTCCAAATTTGCTTACCGACAACGTCTTTTACCTATTATAACGTTACAAATTGAAAAATGAAAATAAAAGAGCCATTCCGGCCGGGGAATGGCACATTCCTGCACTACACAAAGGAAGACGGCTTTTCTGAGCTGCGATATGAACGAATGACCTGCTCTGTCTGCTTTTGAAACATATCCTGTATATCGGCAAGGTGTTTCCGTTTTACCGCAATTTCAGCCTGAATCCCACGCAGCTTTGCATCCCTTTCCAAATGCCGGAGTTCCGCCTCAATTTGTTTGCAGCGGTCGAGCTCTGATTGGAGATCGAGAAGCTTATCCATCGTTTTCATCTGTTCACTTACCAGCTTTTCAAATTCCGTCATCGGTTCCTCCTTCAGCCTGATGAAAGTATAAACATTTCCTCCTTTAATCATTTCGATCTCCATAAAGCAAACCCTTTGACTCATTCTGTAGACCTTCCACAAGTTTTGTCGTTTTTCAAACAGAAAAAAGCACTTCCACCCGAAGATGAAGTGCTTTTTTCTGTTTCAGTGATTAGCTGTTTTGTTGTTTGTTTTGTTCAGCAGATTGGTTTTGCTGTCTTACCTGCTGTACGTCAGTTTCACTAGCGAATTCAGTGCCGAATTGACCTTGTTGGCCAGCTGATTGCTGGTTTTGTTTTCTGACTTGCTGAGCGTTTGTTTCGCTAGCAAATTCAGTGCCAAATTGACCTTGACCAGCAGCTGATTGTTGGTTTTGTTTTCTAACTTGTTGAGCGTTTGTTTTGCTGAAGTTATTTGAGTTAGCCATTGTTATCACCTCCACGGTCATTAGAATGTGCAGGTGATCGTATAGCTATTCCTCTTTTTTAAAAATTTTTAAACGAGCAGTGAGCGTCCGCCGTCAACGATAATTGTCTGTCCGCGGATCATGTCAGCCTTGGAAGACACTAGAAACTCCACAGTATCAACCATGTCTTTAATTTCGACCATGCGTCCCGCCGGCGTATTTTGGCGCGCATCCTCAAGCAGATCTTCTCTATTCGGGAAGTGCTTCAGCGCATCTGTGTCGATCGCTCCGCCTGAAACAGCATTGACGATAATTTGTTTTGGTGAAAGCTCAACGGCAAGATAACGGGTTAAAGCCTCTAACGCTGCTTTTGATACACCGACCGTGGTGTAGTTTTCAAGATAGCGGATAGAGCCTAATGAACTGATGCTGACAATATGTCCGCCACCGTTCTTCTCCATTAGCTTGGCAGCTTCCTGAGCGCAGAAAAGCAATGCTTTCGCATTAATGTTCATCGTCCAGTCCCAGTGTGTTTCTTCTAATTCCATGACAGGTCTTAGTACTCCTGATGCGGCATTATTGACAAAAACATCAAGTCTGCCGAACGTTTCATCAATTTGCTGAAACATTTCTTTGATTTTTGCAGGCTGTCCTACGTTTGCTTTTACGACAAGAACTTTAACGCCAAGCTTTTCGATTTCTTCCGCTGTTTCTAATGCTGCTTTTTTGCTGCGTGCATAGTTAATGACGATGTTATAGCCGTTCTCAGCAAGTCTGATCGCGGCCGCTTTTCCGACACCGCGGCTGCTTCCTGTTACGAGTGCACATTTATTTTGTTCCATTTTTCCTCATCTCCTTGTAGCGTATAGTTCTTTTATTTCCACAAACAATAATGGCAAGAACTTTAAAGGGGGTCTTCTGTTATGTATGTCGGACGTGATATGAGCGAATTGAACATGGTTTCCAAAAAAGATTGGAAGAACAGTGAACTCGCTTATTTTCATCATGCCTTTCAGCAAATTATGCCTTATTTGAACGAAGAAGGCCAATCAAAATACCGGGAGTTAACGCAAGAAATTGAAGCGCGCGGCGGAATGAAGCGCAATGAAGCGGACTACAGCCACGGCACGCGCGTCTCTTACGATTAAGAATGGTTTACGGAGCAGCCGAGATGGCGGCTGCTTCTACTGCCATCTTCCAGATTTTTTGATGTGACACCGGGAACGCAAATTGTTCGAGCTCTTCTTTCGTTACTTTTTTCAGCTTGCTGGTATCCGACACTTGTTTTACTTTACCGAAAAACACTGAAATATTCCATACCAGGTGGGTGAAAACATGCTCGACTACACCTTGCAGATCACTGATATCAGCTTGTATGCCATATTCGTTTTCTAAGAAAGCAATGAGCTGTTCACGCTCAGTTTTGATCCCTTTTTGTGTTTCAAGATTAGGGAATTCCCACAGGTTGGCGAGCAAACCTTTAGACGGCCGTTTGTGGATATACACTTGTCCGTCTTCATCAGTCAGTACGATCGCGGCCATGGTTTTGATCCCGGGCTTTTTCTTTTTGCTTTTTACCGGAAGCTCCCGTTCAGTGCCTTCTTCAAATGCTGAGCAATGCTGCTGAACCGGGCATAGCAGGCATGAGGGTGATTTTGGCGTACAGATCAAGGCTCCAAGCTCCATCAAGCCCTGATTAAATTCAGATGGTTTTTCTTTGGAAATAAAAGCTCGTATGGCGTCTTCAAAGATCGTTCTTGTTTTTGGTTTGGCAATATCATCCCAAATAGAAAGAATTCTGGACATGACACGCATCACATTTCCGTCAACTGCGGGAATGGGTTTATTGTAGGCAATGCTGAGCACCGCTCCCTTTGTATAAGGGCCGACGCCTTTTAACCCGCCAAAATCTTTCTCGTCTGGAGGGACAATGCCGCCGTATTCCTGTTTCACTTCTTTTACCGCGCTTTGCAGGTTTCTAACTCGCGAATAATAGCCGAGCCCTTCCCATGCTTTGAGCACCTTTTCTTCATCAGCATCAGCGAGCGCTTCCACTGTCGGGAATTGTTCCACAAACCGGAGAAAGTAAGGAATCACTGTCTCTACTCTTGTTTGCTGTAGCATCACTTCAGATACCCACACCTTATATGGATCTTGGTCCTCTCTCCACGGCAGAACGCGCTGCTCTCGTTCAAACCATGAGATTAAATCATCGCGAAATTGCTGTATGTCTTTTTGTTTTAATTTGTCTTCAAGTACGTTCATATGTGTTTCTCCCCAGTCTTTCGCGCCCCGCTTTTCTTTAGACTGTTTTTTGTTGTACACTAAGGGCACAGTACGATAATATGTTACATTAAATAGTAATAAAGAAAAAGCGGAAACATATGAGAACGATTGAATCAGTTTAAAAATTGGGTATATGAAAATGGGGAATTTCTTACAAAGTGAATGTGCAGGATCATCCTGCAAGGAGGTCACCTATGGATACGGGCACACATGTCGTTATGGGCATCGCACTGGGCGGTATTGCGACGCTTGATCCTGTTGTCGGATCAGATCCGGCAATGGCTCACGCTGTTATGATCGCAACGCTTGCGGGCTCTCAGGCTCCGGATATTGATACTGTGTTAAAGCTTAAAAACAATGCTGTTTATATAAGGAATCACAGAGGATTTACCCATTCAATTCCCGCCGTTTTGTTTTGGTCTGTCATCATCCCGGCGATTCTGTATTTATTTTATCCTCAGGCTGATTTTCTGCACCTGTGGCTGTGGACACTGCTGGCAGTCGTTCTGCATGTCTTTGTTGATATATTCAACGCCTATGGAACACAAGCCATTCGTCCGTTTTCGAAAAAATGGGTTGCGCTCGGGCTGATTAATACGTTTGATCCGTTTATTTTTATCAGCCATCTGGCAGCTATCGCGATTTGGTATGCAGGCGGGAGTCCCGGCATCACGTTTCTCAGCTTATATATCATATTGGCAGGCTATTATTTGGTGCGCCTGATCATGCAACTGAGAATTAAACGGAAGCTTCATGAGATGATTCATGATGAGATCGAAAGCATTATTATTTCTCCAACGATGAAATTCAGGCAATGGCGAATCGCAGTGACGACAGCACATGCTTTCTATGTAGGAAGAAGCATGGAAGGACATGTCGTGATTCTGGATACATTTAATCGGGTGCCTGTTCCTGAAACCGATGTAATGCATGCGGCAAAGCAGGATGATAACATCGCGGCGTTTCTGTCCTTTTCTCCGGTTTACCGGTGGGAAGTGGATACGTTTAAAGATCATTATGAGGTGAGATTTATCGACCTGCGTTATCGGAGCAAAGGCCATTATCCGTTTGTCGCGATTGTTCATATCGGCCATGATCTCACGATCCGTTCGTCCTATACGGGATGGATATTCAGCGAAGAAAAACTTCAGAAAAAATTAAAGCTCGGCTCTATATAGAGCCGGGCTTTTTACGTCTTATATAGAAAACAGCAAGCAGCAGACTGACGAGAGATATGATCGCCGATATTTTGAAGTATGGCGGATAGTAAGTCAGCTCAATGTGATTGTCTCCCTTTTGCGCCTTGAAGCCTATAAAAGCATAATCCGCTTTTTCGATCTTCTGTGTTTTTCCGTTGATCTTCAGCTCCCAGCCTTTTTCATATGGGATCGGAAGCATGATGTACTGGTCTTTTGACAGATGATAGGCAAAGGTCAGTCGATTTTTGTTCCAATTCAGTTTGTCTGCTTTCTCTGTTTTATTTAGCATTACAGCGTTTTTCAGCGTTTGGTAATTTTCTTCATAGAGCGCTATGTTCCTCAGCTCATAGGTTCCTTTCGGAAGATTGATTGAGATATGGCCTGATTTAGGCACTCTTACCGTTATATTATTTACTCCGGTTTTATATATCGATTTGTTCGATTTCCTTGTTGTGACATAATCATTTACCTTTAACGTAAATCCTCTGTCTTTTGCTTTGCTTTTCAAATAAAAGCTGACATAGTAGTCTCCCGGAGCGGATGATGGCTGTTTCGGGGTGATGATCAGCTCTCCTCCGTTTTCTCCAGTTACGGTTAGCAGCCCGTTTTGATACTGGGCTTGTTTTGCGGTAATGTCCGACTTGGTGATCATATTGGACGGTTTTGGTGTCTGCTCCGTTTTTCCTGATGGATCTTTTAATATGATTCCTTTCAACATCGCCTGTTCTTTCGCAAGAGCGGGCAATCGGTCCAGCTCACTTTCGCTGTATATGGCATCCGCTGTTTTGACGAATGGAAGCATGTACTGATTCTCATAAACTGCATAATGCTCTGTTTCTAAATGCTTTTTGAAGCCGTACGGAACGCTGGCTTCGTTTGTTTTTTCGGTCATATAATATTTGCCGTAAAGCAGGCTGTATAAATTCGCCCTGTCTCCCAATGACGCGTAACGGCTGACGCTTTCCCTGCCCATATCGATGCTTAAATCATTCCAATAGAAGGCCAGCAGATCTTTGTTTAAAATGCTGGAATAGGCGCTGAAGCCATTAAACCCGTAAATGATTGGCGTATTATTGCGGACCCCGTTCATCCAGTCGATTCTCATGAGCGGATCATCGTTTTCCTTCTGTAAACGTCTGATGAGCTCAGATGATTCCCGCCCTCTGTATTCCTCACTTGTAAGATATTCTTTTGTCACACTATCCAAATCGCCGCCTTCTGAGAGCGCGTATTTTTGATAGGAGTTGGTGACAAACAGCGAAGAAAGAATGATTATACCGTACACAGCCATTTTTGCCCGTTTTTTCGCAAAAGCTGCAGCAAACAAGGCTGCGATTGTCATGAGTAAGAGCAATAGAATACTTTCATTCGCAGGCTTCCATATATCGAGCTTATACCTTTGAATATGATACAAGTAAAGAAGCAGGACGACAGCTGCGGCCGGGAGCAGTTCTTTCCGTTTCAATTCAGACAGCTGTGACAAACCAGCCGCAGCTGCTCCCGCAATGGTAAAGGCCAGAATATATTCAAACCGGTTTTGCGGGGCGGAAAAACCGTTAAAGACGCTTGCCGCATACGGACTGAAATGAAACAGAATAAACAGCAGGCTCAACCCGGCAAAGAGACGAAACACACGGTTTTTGTAAAAAGAAATCATAAACAAAAACAGCAGAAAAGCGGCCGGCACAATGATGATCCGGCTCGAAAATAAGATATTATCATCGAAATTGAGCCACTCTATTTTCTGGCTGTATGGAGGGCGCAGGTTGTTTAAAAAACCGTATACTACCGGCACAAACGCCGCCGCACTGATGCCAAAAGAAATGAAGCCTGAAACGAGAAATAATCTGATTTGAATCCATCTTTTCTCTTCATGTGGTTCCAAACTAATCAGCCATCTGAACAGCACATAGATTCCGATGAATATAAGGTTTATGTATGCAAAGTAAAAATTGTTGATTAACGTCAGCGAACACGCAACGATAAACCACGCCGGACGCCGCTCTCTAATAATTTTTTCTGCGCCAAGCACAAGCAGCGGAAGCCAAACCATTGTATCGGTGAAAAATTCCCAATACGCTTCGTGACGGAAATAAATAATTGAGACGCCGTATAACACGGCTCCCGTGAACGATGCCGCCCTGTGCTTAATAAGATAATGAAAAACAGAAGCGGACGTAAAGATGATCAAGCTCAATTTGAAAATACTGATAAAAACAGCTGACTCAGCCCAAAAAAGCGTATCCGCTTCTCCGATCAGCTGGACGGCTTGAAGCATCCAAACAGCGGCGGATACAGCAAGAAAAAGAAAAGACGCAGAAAAATAATAGCCGAGCTGACTGAATGTGCCGCCGCCAAGTCCGAATGAATAATTGTAGAAAAAATTCCCGTGTGTATATTGGTCAAATAATAATTTTTTAAATACGATCATTTGCGCAAGCCCGTCACCCGGACCTGTCATATACCTGCCTTCCGTCCATTCTTTCACAAAAAAAGCGTGTGCCAGAACGGACACCAGCAAACTGGCCGCATAGATCATGATATGTTTTCTTTTCATATGAATTCTCCAGTCTTGCTTTTAAGATAATAGACACGCAAAAAAAGCACTGCCAATGGCGCTTGGTATTTTCAGTGCATTTTTGTCAGACGCCGCATGCTTTTTAATTCGTTCGTTTCAGGCAGGTCTTTGTTCGGGATATTCGCTTCTTTGATCAAATAATGCGGGCGTTTTTTTGTTTCATAATAGATTCGGCCGATATATTCGCCTATAATTCCGAGGCTTAACAGCTGTACTCCGCCGAGAAATAACACTGCTGAGATAATGGTGAAATACCCAGGCACAGAAATACCGTTAGTCAGAATTTTAACGAATGTGGCAATGATATAAATGATGGAAAGCAGCAGGATGAAAATGCCTGTATAAAAACATAATCTCAGCGGCTTATGATTAAATGAAACGACGCCGTCCATTCCGTAGTTAAACAGACTGCTGAACGACCATTTGGAAGTGCCGTTTTTTCGTTCGACATTTTCATAAAATACAATTTTCTGATCAAAGCCAATCCAGCAAAAAAGGCCTTTTGAAAAGCGGTTTCCTTCGCTCAGCTTCAAAAGTGCATTCACAGCTTGGCGGCTTAACAATCTGAAGTCACCGACACCGTCACGCAAATCGACTTCCACCGCTTTATTAATGAACTTGTAATACATAGATGATAAGAGTGAGCGGACAAAGCTGTCCCCTTTTCTGTTCCTTTGGGCAATGACTTGGTCATACCCTTCTTCGTAGCCTTTGATAAATTCCTTCAGCAAATATGTCGGATGCTGCAGATCGGCATCCATTACAATAACCGCCTCGCCCTGAACATGCTCAAAGCCCGCCAAAATTGCGGCTTCTTTTCCAAAGTTTCGAGAAAAAGATATATATTTTACCCGGCTGCACGTCGCTGCCAAGTCTTTGATCTGCTGAAGCGTGTCATCAACACTTCCGTCGTTTATGAAGAATATTTCATAGTCATAATGAATGTTTTTAAATTCCTTTTTTAAAGATTCATGAATGAGTTTGACATTATACCCTTCATTGTAAGACGGGATAATAATCGAGATTAATCCTTGCTTCATTAAGGCACCTTCTTTTTATTATTCTTTTTAAGTATTGCCTTAGGGGAGTTTTACACAAATCTTCAGTAAGGCTATTCCTTTTTTTAAAGTCGTTTAAACCTGTTTTTTGTTACAATTTTATGGTGACATTCATGATTTTTAATGTTATTTTGTCATGTTTAAAACAGACTATGAAAAAAACGCACAGAAAAAGTCTGCCATTATGACAGACGGATGGAGAGAAATTTTGGCTTATTGGTTCTTAAGATATTCCAAAATCAGCTGATTGACGATGGCTGGCTTTTCGTGGTTAATCCAATGGGAAGCTTCATCAACAAAGATGAGATGTCCATTCGGGCAATGCCTTTCCGTCTCTTTCGCAAGCTTTCTGCTCAAAAAGCGGTCTTCCATTCCCCAGATCATTCGGTAAGGTACTGTTTCGTAAGAGGGTTTCTCTGCCAAGCTTCCTTTTCTGAGGGCTCTGTACCAGTTCAGCATAGCTGTCAGCGCGCCCGGCTGCTTCCACGCTTCTTTGTACCTGCTGACATCCTCGGATGTAAAAAGCGCGGGACGGTCGGATAATCCAATCGCTTTGTCTAATGTTTCATAATCATTTTCCCTTAGTGATGCCTCCGGTATATCGGGCAGCTGGAAGTATGCGATATACGAGCTTTTCAGCCATTGCGGCGGATAAAGCGGCGTTACGGTTTTCATGACGTGCGGGTGCGGGATATTGATCGCGATCAGTTTTTCAAGATATTCCGGGCGTGTGGAGGCCAAATGCCATGCGACAGCTCCTCCCCAGTCATGACCGATGACAATTGCTTTTTCATCAGTGAATTGCGTAATAAGCCCGATGATATCATCTCTTAATGTATCAATCCGATATGAATCAATTCCTTCCGGTTTGTCACTGAGATTGTAGCCCCGCAGATCAGGAGCAATGACCCGGTAACCCGCATCAACAAGCGGTTTGATTTGATTTTTCCAGCCGTACCAAAACTCAGGAAATCCATGGAGCAGGACAATTAACGGGCCATCTTCCGGTCCTGCGGCTGCAACGTGGAGCGTGATTCCGTTCGTATTGACAAACTGGCATTTAACTCCGTCCATCTCTATCTCCTCCTTGACTGTGCGTCATGATTTTCAGCCTTTTCTCCGTCAGCATAAATGTTATGACACAGGCGGCAATCAGCAGGATAAGCTGAAGAATAAACAAGTTTGATCCCAGCAGCAAACCCATTCCCGCAATCACCAAGCCTGACAGGATCATTAATGATGCACTGTAACGGTTCGCTTCATTCCATAATCTTTGATCTGACATTGAGCGTCTCGTTCTGTATCCGAGCACACTGTTGATCGATTTGGGAGGAAACAGTTTGATCAGTATGCCAGCAATGATCATAAGCCCTCCGCCGACTAAACCCGTCATATCCTCATCTTCTTTCTCATTGTTACGTGCAGAAAGGAGAAATGTTTCATGCATAGGCAAAAAGACAAGCCTCGGCCTGCCTTTTTATCGCATTTGTAAATCCTTTGTGTGAATATAGCCTTTAACTCCGCCATAATCCACGAACGCCCAAGTGAAGTCAAATCCGCCGTTTTCACTGAATCCCCACCCAAGTATTGTCACCTCTGTTCCAGATGGGAGCTGTTTAGCTTTTCCATTTTCGGGCGTCGGTGCATAGAAGGCTGTCTGTTTCATTGTTTTCGCTTGGCTTGCGGTTTTCATTAAAAAGTGGGTTGAAATATACGCTTTTTTTCCTTTGAAATGAATTTGAGCCCAATCGGCATTTACAAATCCATAGACTTTTACTTTTTGTTCTGATGATACAGTGCCGAGAATGTCACCTTTATGATTTGGCTCAGTCCGGACATTCAGCTTTCCTGTTTTTATGATGTAAGAATCGGATGATGGCATGCTGACAGATATGTCGTGAAGGGGCGCAGCTTTTGCTGCGGGAGCGGAATGAAGTGCTGTCAAACCCAGTCCTGCGGCAGCTGTTAAAGCGAGCATTACTTGTTTCTTTTTCATATAAAGCTCCTCCTCGCATTTGACAAGATATAAGTGGTATTCCCTGATTGACAGGCTGGTGAAACATGTTTTGTTTATGATTTCTTCCTTTTAAAATAATTTTAAGAAAATAAAAAAACCTGCCGGTCGTTAACGGCAGGTTTTTAGTGCAAAAGGCCTCTGCTTTGATTTAAGTAATCATTCACGTCGTTACGGGAGCTTTGAAAAAGGTGGAGCTGGCCGCCATAGTTTTCAATCCATTGTGTGACGATTTTTTCAGTCATTTTTTCACCTTGATAGGCGTGTCCGGCTTTTGCATAGGTTGCTTCGAAATCGCTCCATAACAATTCCACCCACGTTTTTGCCTGTATATAGCTGATCATCTCGTTCTTTTCCAGAAGCAGATTAGTCAGTTTCTCAATGTACATATTCATGTGTGCAGTCTCCTTTCTTCAGGAAAAAAATAACGCTTTATTACGTGGTGTTCTCCATATACTAACCTTACGTCTTCATCTGGAAAGACGCAACTTTTTGATCTCGAACCTAGGGGGATATGACATGGTCCGAAATAAAGAAAAAGGATTTCCTTACGAAAACGAAAACAAATTTCAGGGTGAACCGAGAGCAAAGGACGACTATGCTTCAAAGCGTGCTGACGGATCTATCAATCAGCATCCTCAAGAAAGAATGAGAGCCTCAGGCAAACGGTAAAGAAGAACAGCTGCATACACTGCAGCTGTTTTTACCCTTTATTGACTTGATATTCGTAGACGCTTTTCTTTTCTGATAAGTGTGCGAAGGTAGAAAGCACAAGTCCGCATGCGGTCATAAGCGCACCTCCTGCAAACAGCCAGGAATAAGAGCCTGTTCCGTTTAAAATCATTCCGCCGATCCATGCACCAAGGGCATTGGCAAGGTTAAATGCTGATACGCTGACAGCTGCGGCAATGGTTGTGCCGCCCTCAGATGAGGAAATGACCTTTGTTTGCAGAAGAGGCGGCGTGCCGAATGCGCATGCCCCGAATAGGAACGTTGCCACAATGGCTGCAGCCGGGTAAATGGCGATGTAAGGAAATACAGCCAGAACACCGATTAAACCGATCATTACGCCGATCATCGTCCGAGTCAGCAAAGGCAGCGGTACTTTTCCAGCAAAGAAATTCCCGGCAACGCCTCCCAATCCATACGCAAAGAGAGCACCTGTAATGCCAACTGTGCTGAATCCGGCTGAATGCCTTAAAATGGGTTCGATCGATAAGGTGTAGGCGATAAAGACACCGGAATAGCCTAAAATGGTAATCGCGAAGGAAAACAGCACTTGTTTGTGTTTAAAAACCCCCCACTCATTCATAAGCATTGGGATCACTTTTGGTTTTCTGTTCGGCACGGCAGCCATAAGGCCTAAAAATCCGATGACACCAAGTGCCGTAATGATGGAAAACACCGCTCTCCAATTCAGGACATCTCCGAGATAAGAGCCGAATGGAACACCAAGCATTAGAGCCACTGTCAGTCCGCCGTTCATTGAAGCAGCAGCTGCAGCACGCTTTTCCGGCGGAACCATTTCACTTGCGAATACCATGGCAATCGCGAAGAAAGCGCCGTGAATGGACGCAGATAAAATTCTTGAAATGGCCAATACCGCAAAATTCGGCGCCAGTGCGCTCATCAGGTTTGAAAGGATAAATATCGCCATAAGCCCAAGAAGCACAGGCTTTCTCGGAAGCTTGACGGAAATGATGGTGACGAGCGGTCCTGTCAAACAAACGCTTGCCGCATAAGCCGTGACAAGAAGCCCTGCGGATGAAACCTGTATATGAAAGTCATTGGCAATCGACGTCAAAATACCCATCACCGCGTATTCTGTATAGCCGATTGAAAATGTACAAATCATAAGAACAAATATAATAAATTTTACAGATGGGTTTTTGATACTCAACGTCATCGCCTCCTTTGATTTTAAAAAACAACGAGTTTCATCTTAAAAGATTTTTCAAGTGAATTCAATGATTTTTTCTTTAAGAATTCGTGTAAATGTGCTGCAAACAAAAAGAGGCTGATCATCAGCCTCCTGTTACGCTTTATTCTTTTTCTTGCAATACTGAGATTGGCAGCGCTTCCTCTTGCTGAGGGGAAGAGGTCCTGTATCCCCATGCGAAAACGCCATTTAAATAACTGATGGTAAACTCGTCCTCAGTGTTTTCCACACGATATGTTTCTCCCGGTGAGTAATCTTCCGGGTTCAGCAAATATGCTTTTGCCATCGTAATTTTCCGTTCGAGCACTGCCAGTTCGTTTATGATTCCATGCTGTTCGGCTTTTCTTGCTTTTTCAGAAAGTAATGCGATTTCGGTATTGAGTTCGTGAGGTGTCATTTGACTGTATCGTTTCTCCATTTCAGTACTCCTCTTCCTGCAGTAATTGCTCGATTAAATCGAGTGAGAATCCTTTGCGGAATAAAAATTGTTTGACCTTCATGGCGCTTTCATATGAGCCGTCATAGCGGTATTTTCTAAACGCTTTTTCCGCGTGAAGGCGCAGCGCTTCTTTCTCTGTGTCTTCATCATTTTCATATTCAATCTGATCCATCGCCGCGCTGATAACATCAAATGAGAAGCCCTTGCGCTGAAGCTGCAGCTGGGCGCGCTGTTTGAGTTCTTTCGTCGAAAGTTTTTTATCTTTTTTGAGAAGCTTTTCAACATGCTTGACCGCTTCTCTTGTCTGATCCTCAAAGGAAAAGGAACTTAGCGCCTCCTTAATTGTATCGTCATCAATTCCCTTCGCTCTTAGCTCTCTGAACAAAACATCAGGGCCTTTTCCGGTTGTTTTTTTGTGAGTGCTGACATAGGCTGCGGCAAATTCCTGGTCGTTTATGTACTTGTAATCGTTAAGCCTATGGATGACTTCCGCAATGACGGGGGGCGAGGTTTCTTTTTTCTTTAAGTGGTCCTCGACCTCTTTCGTCGACCGCATTCGATAGGATAAAAAGTCAAGCGCACGGTTGAAGCCTTTCTTCACTTCATCGCCGTATTGAATCTCAATGATGTCAAGATCATCGAGTTCTTTTCCCTTCTTGAGCTCAAATTTCACGAGCACATCCGCGTCCACACTGAAGGCGTATTTATCATCCAGAAAAATATTGAAGCGTTCCGTATTCTTTTTTTGCGTTGATATTTTTGTAATAAACGGCATCTTAATCTCCCTTCTCAGGCCTGAAACGCGTTTTCTTTTATTACAATGAGGTAAAGTATATTTATTAGAACGATGAGGAGAGATGTTCATGAATATCGCAATGACGGGCGGAACCGGTTTTCTTGGCCAGCATCTGACAGGCGTTCTTACCCGCCAGGGACATCATGTTTATATTTTATCAAGAAACGCAAGGGAAACTGAACAAAAAAATATGACATATGTCCAATGGCTGACGGAAGGAGCCGCCCCGGAGCAGGAACTTCCTCATATTGATGTCTGGATAAACCTTGCGGGAAAATCGATTTTTGGCCGCTGGACAGAAAAAACGAAGCAGCACATTCTCTCCAGCCGTATCAATGCGACGCGTGAAGTGCAGCGGCTTATTCAGAAACAGAAGGAGAAGCCGAAGACATTGATCCAAGCCAGTGCCGTGGGCATTTACGGCACAAGCCTTGAGAAAACTTTCACAGAGGATTCTGCAACGTCAGATGAGGATTTTCTCAGCCATACTGCACACCTGTGGGAAAAGGAAGGACAGCATATTGAAGCGATGGGTATCCGGACAGTTTATGCGAGATTTGGCGTGATGCTTGGAGAAAAAGGCGCTTTACCGCTTATGGTTCTCCCCTATAAGTTTCTGGCCGGCGGAACGATTGGAACGGGAAGGCAGTGGCTGTCATGGATTCATGTCGAGGATGCGGCCCAGTTGATCCGATATGCGGTGGAAAACGCCGGCATCTCAGGCCCAATGAATGTCACCGCGCCCAATCCTGTGGACATGAAGCAATTCGGAAAAGCGATTGCACGGGTGAAGCACCGCCCGCACTGGCTCCCCGTCCCGGAATTCTTTTTATCAAAAGCATTGGGTGAAATGAGTCTTTTGATTGTGAAAGGACAGCGCGCTCTTCCTAAAAAAGCGATAACCTCTGGATTTCGTTTTACATATTCGGATCTTGAATTTGCACTCTCACAGCTGATAGCGGACCGAAAGACTGTATAAAAACAGCAGGAAGCGTCAACCTTAAGAATAACATGGTTGAAGGAGGTCCTTTATATGGAAAAAAAGAGGGAGAAGCACCAGCAAGGCGCCAACCTGAAAAAAATGCAGGAAGTTCTTTATTCAGGCGAATTTAAAAAAGCGGAAAAAGCTGCTAAGCGGAAGTAGGAATACATAGCCCCTTAAAACCAAATACTATCTTTGTTTGATATCACTTTTTAGGGGGAATTTGATATGGGCAGAAATCATATCCACAAAAACCGTGATAAAAACAAACAAAAGCTTCCACAAGTTCCCGATGCATTAAAAAGGGAAACTGACGGCGTTTACGAAGAATATTCAACCGAGCTTGCTGATGCAGATGACCGCGAAGCGCAAGAGCGTGCGAAAGCAGCCGACAACAGAGCGAAAAAGAAATCTCGTTAATGAAAAACCCCTTGTCTCCGTTTGAGACAAGGGGTTTTTTACATTTCAGTGAACCGGTCGCGGATCGGTGTGCGTTTTTTCACTTCCGGCGCCTCGTCAGGATAACCTGTTTGTATGATGGCGGCGAAACGCTCATTATCCTGCAAACCAAAGGCCTGATGGACTTCTTTGTCATAAAGGATTTTTCCGCTTTTCCAAACCATGCCGATTCCTTTTTCCCAAGCAAGAAGCTGAAGATTTTGAATCAACGAGCTTGTTGCCGCAAAATCGTCGTCCCGCGCTCTTTCGTTTTCATCTTCCTGAAACACGACGAGGAGAAATCCCGGAACGCGCCCAAGTGTGTTTTTGAAATTTTGAAGCTTTTCCTCTGTCATATCCGGCTTGGATTTCTTAGAGAACGCTGCAAATGTATTGATGAGGTTCGCTTTACCTGTCTCACTGGAAACGTAAATAAATCTCCATGGCTCTGTCACTCTGTGATTTGGCGCATATTTTGCCGTTTCAAGCATGTCAAGAATGACTGCTGAAGGTACTGGCTCTTGTTTAAACTTTCGAATCGATCTTCTGCTGCGTATGATGTCCCGCAGTACTGAATGCTGATGTATTTGTTCGGTTTGAGGCATACCGTCTCACCTTCCTATGCAATTGAAAATGATTATCATTTCATAATGATAACGGAAAGTGCATCTTTTTGTAAACCATCATCCGTATTAGATTTTAAGAATACGGGTTTCTGAGTAAACAGCTGTTCCTGTCATGTTCACTTTCACATGGCCGCCGGCTTCGTTCATTTCGATCTCCACTTTTCCGTCTTTTCCAATTTCCTGCCCTTGTTCAATGATAAATTTATGCTGCTCGGCATTGCCATAATGTTTCATATAAGCCCCCATCACGCCGGATGCTGTGCCGGTCACGGGGTCTTCAATCGTTCCCGAATACGGGGATGAAAAGTGGCGTCCGTGCAGGTCGCTGTCGGGATGAACGGTTTCAAAGGTAAACGGATGTACTGAAGCTTTTGGCAGATCAATTAGCACTTCCGGAAATTGTTTGTTATCTGGCACCATTTTTTTGGAAGCCTCCAATGATTTAAGCGGAACGATGGCTGTCCATATGCCAGTGCTGCCAAACACAATCGGAAGGTCTTCATGAAAATCCTCTTCGGTGATACCCAGTGCGTCCGCAAGTTTTCTCCGATCTCCTGTAAATGGTTTGAATTGCGGAGAGGCCTGTTCAAGCGTGATATGAATACGGCCATCTTTTTCAGAAATCTTCACAGGCAGGATACCGGCCTTCGTTTGGATGCTGTACGTTTTACCGCTCTCCAGCATTCCTTTCTCACATAATGCGTAAAGAGACGCAACTGTCGCATGACCGCACAAATTCATTTCGTGTCCAGGTGTAAAGTAACGGAGTTCAAGATCGGCCGACTCGCTTTTTCGGATAAAGGAGGTTTCTGAATACCCGGCACGCTCAGCTATGATCTGCATCTCGTCTTCCGTATAAACGTCTCCCCGCAAAACGACGCCTGCGGGGTTTCCTTTACCGGGACTGCTTGTAAATGCTTCATATTTTAATACCTCTGCTTCTTTCATTCATCTGCCGCCCTTTCTTTATCAATGTCTCTGTCAGTATAGCAAAAATAATTACGAATCTTCAGTCATTATAAAAAAAACCCATTTTCTTTTTTAAGAAAATGGGTGTAACGATCAAGAATTTCTTGTTTTATAGAGCAAATAAATAAAATAAGGTGCGCCGATAGCCGCTGTAAAGACGCCGGCCGGCACTTCCACCGGAGCAAATAAGGTTCTGCCGACGATATCAGCTGTTAAAACGAGCAGAGCTCCAATAAGTGCCGACGCTGGGAGCAGGGCGCCATAAGATGAGCCGACAAGCCGTCTTGCAATATGGGGCGCCATCAGCCCGACAAAACCGATTGTGCCGGCAACTGAAACTGCACAACCAGTAAGAGCCGTACTCAAAAGTAGCAAGAAAAAACGATTTCGCTGCACAGCGCTTCCTGCACCCGCCGCAATATCTTCACCCAGCACCTGTATATTCATATTTTTTAGCGCGACAAAACAAATGAATAAGAGAATGACAGATAAGATAATAGCTATTTTTACATGCTGCCAGTTTGACCCATAAACTGACCCAGTGATATATACATTGGCTTGTGATGCCCGGTAAATCGGGCCTTTGATCATCAACAGGGTAGTCATCGCCTGCGCCGACATTGAAAATCCGATTCCGATAAGCACCAGCCGAAATGTGGAGGCGCCATTTTTGTATGCCAGTAAATAGACGATGAGCCCGACAGCCGATGCGCCGATAAATGCGGCTGCTGGAAGCCATGACAGACTGATCGTAAGTGAACTGCTGCGGTCTGAGAAGAACATCATTAAAAGCACGACCGCTACCGCCGCTCCTCCTGTTATTCCGATAATATCCGGAGATGCGAGAGGGTTTCTGACGAGCCCCTGCAATATCGCGCCTGCCGCTGCCAAGCAGACACCGGCGCATAAAGCCGTCAAAATTCTTGGCATGCGGAACGACATGATCATCAGTTCATCCAGCTTGGAACCTGCACCAAAGAATGTTTTTGCTACATCCCAGGGAGGAATAAACCTTTGTCCGAGACCTGCGCTTATGATGAGTACAGCAGCTGTTAACCCCAGTAAAATTAAAAAGACGATCCATGCTTTCTTTTCAGCCGCAGTAACGCCAAAACGAAGTTTCATAGCTTCGCCCCCCTTCTTGCGATGTACACAAACACAGGCATTCCGATGATGGCGGTCATGACCCCGACAGGAACCTCCTGAGGCATAATGATATATCGCGCACCGATATCCGCGCAAACAAGCAAAATGGCACCCAAAACAGCGGAAAATGGCAGAACCCAGCGATAATCATTACCAACGACAAAGCGGGCAAAATGCGGAATAATGATGCCGATAAAAGAAATCGGCCCGGCAATGGCGACAGCGGACCCTGCAAGCATGACAACACAAAGCGCCATCACAAATTTCAGCAGGCCTGTTTTTTGGCCGAGTCCTTTTGCCACATCTTCTCCCATAACGAGGAGATTAATTTTTTGGCCGAGAAAGAAGCAGATTACCAGCGCTGCCGCTGCATATGGAAACATCGTCATCAACAGATCCAGACTCCGGCCCTGCACAGAGCCAGTCAGCCAAAAAAGCACCTGGGCAAGCTCGAGTTCGTTGACAGACAGCAAGCCCTGTGTCAGAGAAGAAAACATGGCTGCCATGGCAGCTCCCGCCAGCGTCAGTTTGATTGGCGTCAGCCCTTCCCTCCCAAGCGAGCCTGCTGCATAGACGATCG
Organism: Bacillus sp. JZ109; assembly: GCF_053903135.1. Taxonomy (NCBI): domain Bacteria; kingdom Bacillati; phylum Bacillota; class Bacilli; order Caryophanales; family Bacillaceae; genus Bacillus; species Bacillus sp. JZ109. Next base: position 3,162,323 of record NZ_CP096388.1, read on the forward strand.
CGGCGGTAAATGCTGCCCCCAGAAACGAGCTCCATACTAATGCCTGAGGTGACTGAATATGCAGAAAAAACGATCCGGCAACAATAAAAAAACCTGCACCGGCGTTAATCCCGAAAATACCCGGTGACGCAAGCGGATTTTTTGTGAGCGCCTGCATGAGAGCGCCTGCGGCTGCAAGCGAGGCGCCGACGAATGTCGCAACCAAAGCGCGCGGAAGCCTGACATCCTTGATGATGACATGCTCATTTGTTCCATTGAAGGAAGTAAACGCCTGATAGACCTGTCTCCATGACGTACCTGTATAGCCGTACACGACGCTTGCGCAGACAGCCGCCAGTAAAATGAAAATCAGACATACTAACATAATCCATTTTGAAGATGCCTTTTTGCAGATCATGATCTAATTCTCCTAGTTATTTACTATGTAATGTTTGTTTTTGAGAATAATCCTCAATTAGGGATTGACACTCTTAACACTGCTTATTATGATCTAAATGATAATGAATTTCAATATTGGGAGGAAAAAGATGAAAAAGCATATCAGCATGCTATTCGTATTTTTAATGGCCGTTATGGTACTTTCTGCCTGTAATAGTTCAGAAAGTTCAAGCAACAGCGAGGGGTCAAGCAGCAAAACAAGAACGGTCAAACATGCAATGGGGACATCAGACAACATCCCCGCCAATCCAAAACGGATTGTTGTTTTAACTAATGAAGGAACAGAGGCGCTCTTAGCGCTTGGCATTAAGCCGGTCGGAGCCGTAAAGTCATGGAAGGGCGACCCGTGGTATGACTATCTGAAAGATGACATGAAAGGTGTTAAAAACGTCGGTCTTGAAACGGAACCGAATGTGGAAGCCATCGCAGAATTAAAGCCTGATTTGATTATTGGAAACAAAGTGCGCCAGGAAAAAATTTATGATCAGTTAAATGCGATTGCGCCGACTGTTTTTGCTGAATCTTTGGCTGGGAACTGGAAGGATAACCTGACTCTATACGCCAACGCGGTGAATAAGGCGGACAAAGGCAAGGAAGTCATTGCCGATTTTGATAAACGTGTTTCTGATTTAAAAAACAAGCTGGGCGACCAGACAAACAAAACCGTTTCAGTCGTACGCTTTTTATCCGGTGAATCAAGAATCTATTATACCGATTCATTCTCAGGGATTATTTTAGACCAGCTTGGCTTCAAACGCCCTGAAAAACAAGTAGAACTGTTCAAGAAACAAAAGGACCAATTTACGTTCTCAACTGACAGTAAAGAATCTATTCCTGATATGGATGCTGATGTGCTGTTTTATTTCACTTATAAAGCCGATAATGCAAAGGAAAATGAAAAATGGGCCAATCAGTGGACAAGCAGTTCACTATGGAAAAACCTAAAGGCCGTGAAATCAGGTAATGCGCATGAAGTCGATGACGTCGTATGGACAACCGCAGGCGGAATTAAAGCCGCAAACTACCTGCTTGATGATATTGAAACCTACTTCTTAAAAACGAAATAAAAAAAAGACTCCGTCTTATTAGACGGAGTCTTTTTTGCTTTTGCCAATCAGACGTGTAACGAGGAACATGGTGACAGAAAGAGATCTGTTTTTCCGATACGCTAAGTATTTCCCTCGCCACTCCGGTTTGTATTTTTCTTTAAAGGCTCTTAGGCCGCTGAAGCTGTACATGTATCTGACATTATTAAAAATGACAGCGGCAAACCTTTCGGACCAGAAGGATGTAAAGGCAGTGCCGACATTAGCCAAGGGTGCCATCCCCATATTAAATGACGTGCAGCCCTCTTCCTTTGCCCATAAAAACATACGGATAAACAATGCGTCCATAATGCCATTTGGAGCGTCGCCGCGATAGCGCATTAGGTCAACCGATATCTCTCCCTCCTGGTACATCGGCATGACATTTGCGAATGCAACGATCTCTCCCTCTGCATTTTTCATATAGGCGATCGGCGCTTTCTGTAAATAGGAAGGATCAAAAAATCCGAGCGAGAATCCCTTCTCCTTTTTCGAGCCGAGCCATTCGTCTGAGATTTGCTTCAGCTCCTCCAAAAACGCATCAGAAAATGGGGGATGATCCACATGGAAAGTATACTCCTCCCGCTCAAAGCGGTTATTGATTGCCCGAAGGCCGGCTTTTTTCTTCCCAGTCAAGGTAAATGTATTTAAATCTACATATGCTTCCTCGCCCAATTTAAAGAAATTGTAGCCAAAATCGTGATACAGCGCCATGTCCTCTCGTTCAATTTGATAGAACAAAACACTGAATCCCTTCTGATGCGCTTCGTTCAGAAATTCTTCCAGCACGAGCGGGAATGATTCTCTTTGGCCAGACGGATCGCCGAGCACGACCAGCCTTCTGGCGATTTTCCCGAATAGAAGCAGTGCATTCCCATCACTGGAAAAATAAAACCGCTTATCTCCAAGAAAACCAAGATGGCTCAGCGCGTTGCCGCCTTTTTCATTGAGAAACGCAGCAAGACGCTCAGGGTCAGCTTTCTCTCCGATCGGTTTCGTTCTCTTATGATAGACCACTGTAAATATCAAGAAGAACAGCGGCACAATAATGATCGCCATGATGGTTGCATGTGTAATATGCGAGGTGCTGTGGACGAAATATTCGTGACGCAGCACCTTCTTCATCCGGTCCCAAATAAATCCCGCGATCAGATTGTAGTTAAAGAGCGCCACAGTAAACAGCGCCACAGCGAATATCAATTGTCCCAGTGTATAGGATGCCTGTTCGCGGACAAATTGTTTTTTCAATAGCACAAGCAATACGATAATCATCGGCAGTACGAATATCGCGCTGATGTTAAGCCCTTTTAAAAAGCTGAACACAAAGCCGCCGACAAGCGCTGTAATGGCCATCGTGTAGGAACGTTTTGTCCGTTTATAAAGCTCGATCGGCAAAATTAGCAGAATGAGTGCTGAGCTTAAGGACAGGCCGTTGAACAGCAAAAGCGCCGGGCGCGGAATGTGCGGTATAACCGTCAGCCTGTCAATCGGCAAGGAAACTGAGGCCAAGACAATCAGACCTGCTACGAACACAATAAGGGAAAGCGAGCCTTGCAAAATTCTCACTAATACCGCACGCTGAACAACAAGCAGAACGTTTGTCGTCTCAATTGCCGGTGCGATGCGCGGGTTCGTTTCGAGCCGCTTCATTGTATTTTCCGTCAGGTCGCCGGCGGCAAAGAACAGTCCCAAGATAAATGGGATAAATGAGTAGGCGAGCCTGTACAACACAATAGAAGTAACGATGGCCTCTTGATGATAGCCAAGCTGCTCCATCCCCAGCAAAAATAAAAGGTCAAACGAGCCGAAGCCGCCCGGCACGAGGCTGATCATTCCTCCGATCGCCGCAATGACGAACACCCCGAACACATACCTGATATCTGCATGAATGCCCATAGCGAACAAAGCAAAATAGATGACGATCCCGGCCATGAGCCATTCAACAACTGAAGCTCCAATATATGCGAAAATCGGATTTTTCACTTTATCCGCATTCTCTTCGTCCCCAGCTTTGCGGTCTTTTATTTTGGACACCGCCAAAGACAGCGGCAATATCAGCGCAAAACCGATAACGACCGCCCATAGCCAAGGCTTTTCATGAATCACTTCATCCACTGGCAGCACTCTCGCAGCGACGAAAATGCTGAAAACAGATAATCCGAGCAGCATAGATGATGTGAGCCAGGCGATTCCTTTCACGAGTGCCTTATGGTCTTTCGTATGCTCCTTATAGAACATCATTCTTAACCCGACGCCGGCTAAACCGCCGAAGCCCAGCACATTATTAAATGAATTGGCGATCCAGGAAACCCTGAATACTTTTCCGTTTGTGATCGATAGGCGCAGTGAGTATTTCAGGACGTAATCATACAGCGACATGGCCGCAACAGCCAGCAAGCCGATCAACACAAGCATGAATAAGTCCGTTCGTTCCAGTCCGTTGATGACCATGAGCGTACGTTTGAAAGACAGATTTGTCAGTTCTTTTTTCGATTGATAAATAACAAATAGCAAAACAGCAATAGGAAAAACGATTTTTAATATTGATAAAGCATTCTTTTTAATCAGCAATGGTCTCTCCAATCATATTCTAGTTCGATCCTCTCCCCCAATAATCTCCAACTCATTATACACTACCGTTATTTTTCGGACAAAGTCCCGCATGCGGTTTCTGCTCACTTTCTTTCTGGAGTGAAAATCGAGTAATATGGTAAGAGGAGTGAATGATGAGGAAGTGATGAAATGGAATATAATTTACACGATACAACAGTCTTAAACGAAAACATTCTTTCATCGGAGGAACGGGAAATATGGGTGCTCTATATGAAAGTCTTAACGTCCGCCGGGCTCGGTGATGTGTCCGAGTGGATGAAGCTGGATATGAGCATGCCGCAAATGAAGGTGCTGATGCTATTAAACAACCATGGAACATTGAAAGTGAGCGACATTGCTGAAAAAATGGGGGCTTCCCTGTCCAATACAACTGGGCTGCTTGACCGGCTTGAAAAATCAGGATTTGTCAAACGCTCACATTCTGAAGAGGACCGCCGCTCTGTAGTTGTTCAGTTGACAGAGAATGCGAAAAAGATTTTCCGGGGTTTGTATGAAAAAGGCCACCTGAAATTGAAGCGTTCATTAGAGCTGCTGTCCCCTGAAGAAAAGCAGGCTGTTTCCGAAGGGCTGTCTATCCTTTCAAGAGCATTAGAGAAAGCGAAAAAAGAATAAATCTGTAAGTCTGTCATCCGCAAACTGCGGGAGCAGGCTTTTTTTATTTGACATTTAGTTCATTTAAAATGAATAATATACTTTGAATGAATAAAAAAGGAGTTGATGAATATGTCTGAAGCATTAACAGAGCAGAAAGGCCAAAAGTGGGCGATCAGCCTGTTTACGATTGGTGTATTTATGGCTGCGCTAGATAACGGAATTATTTCAGCTGCCTTAACAACGATAAACGAGTCGTTTTCCGTCTCTCCTTCCTGGGGATCATGGGGCATTACCCTTTATACGCTTGGTCTTAGCGTCAGTGTGCCAATCGTCGGAAAGCTTTCCGACCGCTACGGCAGAAAAAAACTCTTTCTCATTGAGGTTTGCCTGTTCGGACTTGGTTCTTTGCTTGTTGCTTTGAGCCAAAGCTTCCCGCTCTTTCTGATATCGCGGCTGATTCAGGCGCTTGGAGGCGGCGGGATTTTCATCATCGGCAGCTCTCACATTCTCGCGACTCTCCCAAAGGAAAAACAGGGGAAGGCCCTTGGGCTGCTTGGCGCAATGAACGGGATGGCCGCTGTGCTCGGGCCAAATATCGGAAGCTTTCTGCTTGATTGGACCGGGTCTTGGCATTGGCTGTTTTTGATTAATTTGCCGATTGCCGTGCTATTGGTTGTTTTCGGCGCATACTTTATCGCGGAAACAAAAGCACCTGAAGCTAAGCGCCTCGACACGGCCGGAATCTTCCTTCTATCCCTGTCGATTTTAGCCGTGATGTACGGCATGACGAACCTTGACGGGGCAAATCTCTTACACAGCTTGGGGAATCCGGAGGTTTATGGATGTATTATTTTTGGCATACTTTGTTTTGCAGCGCTTATCTCGTATGAAAAGAGAGTTGAAATGCGAGGAGGCGATCCCATTTTGGCGTATTCTCTGCTGCGAAACCATATGTTTCAGCGCACGCTTATCATCGGTTTGTTATCCGGGGGGCTCTTGGCGGCAGTCATTTTTATCCCGTCATATGTCGAGCAGTATTTGGGTGTCCCTGCCGCAAAAGCAGGCTATTGGATGACACCGCTTGCGTTGGCTTCCGGAATCGGCGCTTGGCTTGGCGGAGCGCTTACCGACAAAAAAGGTCCTGTAAAAACCGTTATTCTTTCGGGAATCATCTCATGTGCGGGGTTTGCTTTATTTCCGCTCTGGGTGACGGAAAAATGGGAGTTTGTGATCGCAAGTGTGGCAGCTGGGATCGGTTTTGGCTTTCTGTTAGGCGCTCCGCTGAACGTCCTTGTATCAGAAGCGGCAAAAACAAATAAGGGTACAGCTCTTGGCACGCTTTCATTAGTAAGGCAAATTGGACTGACCTTGGCGCCTACTCTTTATGCAGGTTTTATCACAGCCGGGTTTGACCAAATAGGTGATGAGATCAGTAGCCACTTATCGGACAGCGGATATTCAGAAAAGGCGATGCAGATGATTCCGGAGATCGACAGTTCTGATGTTTCTTCTTTACAAGAACAAATCGAACGCATTCCCGTTCCTGAAGTCAAAACCGCGATAAGCGACGCCATTCATGCGAGTGTCGCCAGCGGCTATGATCATTTATATGCAGCGGCTGCTGTGATCTCACTTCTGGTGATTGCTGCTATCAGTATTCCGGCTTTCCGCCGGCAAAAGCGTTAAGACCACCCCATCCGTCTGGAAAGCTCCGTAATATGAGCGATATGGTGATGTGAGTGCCAGACATACAGGCCGAGCGCGTTCTCCAGGGTAATGATCTCCTTTGTATCAGGGTGATAAAATCCGCGCTTAAATTGCTGATCCGTCAGGGTGCGGAGCAGAGCCGTCCATCTTCCGTGAAGCTCCTGCAAAAGCGCGAGTGAGCCGCTCGGATCTGCCGTTTTCGAGTCTTTTAGCTCCGACCATGCTTTTTCATCATACGGACGGATAGCCGGTGTCTCTTCCGTCAAGCTCAATTTAAAACGAATATAGCTGTTCATATGACTGTCAGCCAGATGATGAATAACTTGCCGAACGGTCCATCCACCGTCCCGGTACGGTGTGTCAAGCTGGCTGTCCGTCATGCCCTCTACAGCTTGCTTCAATTTTGCCGGCACTTCTTCAAGCACTTGAATCCATTTATCTTTTTGCTCCTTCGATATGGATTCCCTCGGCTTGTATTCTCCTATTGGGTAGCTTAGATTGACTGATGTCATGCATGTTCTCCCTTCTATTCAAGCTTCTCCTTTATTTTACAAGAAAAAGATTGTGTATACTGTATGATTTAATACACAACAAGCGGCAGGAGCCCCCCTGCCGCTTGTTTTTCACCCTGCGTGATCACGCACTTCGACTGTTACCTTCTTCTGTTTTGGCTGATAAATTTTCCCCACAAATAAATACCCGTATTTGAACTTATTCAGCGCCCATGAGGTCATAATCGGGCCGGCTGTGCACACGGCAAACAACAGGAGAACAGCCGGTACGGCAGGAATGTCGGGTATATTCAAAAGCAACACGTAGCCTATAATCATAAAATAGGCATGAAGCAGATAAATCGAAAAGGAATAGTTGCTGATAAACATCATAATTTTCGGCACATGCTTCATTTTGGAAAACAAGTGAAAGCACAGGAAAATCACGCTTGTTGAATACAGCATGATATCAGGCCGCTTTGAGCTGATCATGCCGATTTCACCCACATAAGAAACAGTGACAACCAGCGCCCCAGAAGCAATTGCGGCGCCGTACACTACCCAGCGGTATTGGTTCAGCAGCGCTAAAAAACGCTTGTATTCTTTTCCGCAATAGTAGGCTAGACAAAAGTAGAAAAGCCAGCCTGCGAACGGAACCCAGAAGAACGGAAATGCCCCGCCCTCTTCAGAAGCAGGAGCCGGGCTGGCTGCGGAGAAATAGCCTAAATAAGCGGCTGTCACCACAAATGAGATAGACAGCACCCATTTCGGCGATGCTTTTTTCAAATACTCATGAAACATCATATGCAGCATGTAAAATTGAAAGATGACGAGAATGAAGTATCCGATAAAGTTTCCTAAGAATACGTTCGCCAGATATTTTTGCACAAACGCGAGAAAGGTTACCTCTCCCCCCATCGCACTGGTCATCAGCAGCGCATCGATGGCCGCGATAAATAAAAAAGGAACAAAAATCACTTTTCCCCGCTTCTTTAAAAAACCGTCAGGCACCCCATCAGGATAAGAACGGGCCAGTAAAAATTCAGAGATGAAAATAAAAGCGGGCGTGCTGAACATCAGGAGTGTTCGGAAAGAATCAACAGTGTGAGAAATATCTGCAAGAGCTTCTGCCTGAAGCATCAGGACCATTGAAATGATATGGAGCAAGACGACACTTAAGCACGAAATGCAGCGGATCATAAAAATTTCTTTAATTTGCATAACAGCGCTCCTTTTATTTCAAATTGATAGAAATCGATGGTTGTACCTTAACATGTCCGCTCTATTTGAAAAAGTGCCTGATGTCATAAATTGACGTATGCATGATAGACTAAGGTCATAAACCCCTCTGGCTTATTGGTGTATCTTTCTCAGACGAGATTGCTAGAAAAATGCAAAAAACCTGCCGTAACGGAGACTGCAGGTTTTTTATGAAGATATTAATTTGTATTGAGGCCTCCGCCATTCAGCCCTTCTTTGATATAGCCGTTCACTTGGCTATTAGAGAGCAAGCCAATATGACCGATGCCATAAAGCTGGATGTTTCGCGCTCCTTGTAACCGAGACAAGCTATTGATTACAATTTGATCATTGAGACTGTAAATAGATGTATAGAGGATCTTTTGATTAGGATCTGTACCCGGCAGCGCCGTTGATGACACTAAACCATTAGCCCCTCCAAGCGTTACGACATTTTGAATCTTATTGCCCCCGCCTAAATATTTAATATAGTACAGCGTATTGGCGCCTCCCATACTATGAGCCACAATATCTACTTTTTTTGCCCCCGTCTCTTTTAAAACACGGTCAACATATGAAGCAAGCTGCGGGCCGTTATTTAGGTTATTTCCTGTTTTATCATAAAAATCAATTGCGTACAGTTTGTTGCTTTGCCAGCCTTGAGAAATTAAGTAGTTTTTAATAGCGAAAAAGTTGTATGATGCACCACTTATTCCATGAACAAGAACGACAGGATTATGTACTGATTCAGCTTTTGCGCCAGACGGCGGAGCGGCTAAAACAGATAGAATCAGCGATAAACAAATAATGAATGCCATAAGTACTTTTTTCACGTTTATTCCCCCTTAAAATGTTTATACCACCAATTTCCTATTATACATAAAAAATCAATATGGTTAATATTTTTTCTGAAAATTAAATTTAAATCTCTTTTATATTGACGGAGATAAATCGGATACCTTCTGACAAACCTTTTATCTTCATTTCCAAAGAGCCCGGTTGTGTTCCCTTCCTCCCTTTTCTATAATAAGGGGAATAGGCAGTTAGAATCACAGTTGAGCACCGGCTCATCTGTTTTGCGAAACAGCCAGACACGGAGGATAGCATGAGAGTATTAAAATACGCCATATTAGGGCTTTTGCGAAAAGGCGAATTGAGTGGATACGATATTACGAGTTATTTTAAAGAGGAGCTCGGCCAGTTTTGGAGCGCCAAGCACAGCCAGATTTACCCTGAGCTCAAAAAGCTGACGGATGAAGGATTTATCACGTTCCGGACAACGATTCAGGGCACAAAGCTGGAGAAAAAGATGTACACCCTGACAGACAGCGGAAAGCAGGAGCTGCATGACTGGCTGATCCGCCACCAGCCGATACCCGAGACGGTGAAGGATGAATTTATGCTGAAGGCTTATTTCATTTCTTGTCTATCGCGCCAGGAGGCTTCTGATTTGTTCAAAGACCAGCTGCAAAAACGCCAGGCCAAGCTTTCTGACTTACAGGGAAGCTATGAAAAGCTTATGGCTTCAGCAGAGCCGATGTCATTTTCTTCACCGGACTTCGGCCACTATCTTGTGCTGACGAAAGCGCTGGAGCGGGAGAAAAATTACGTTTCTTGGCTGGAATCAATTTTAGCTATGATAGATAAGGATTAACCGCAGTTCAGGCTGCACCCATACGAATGTACCCACATGCAAAAAAACATCTGCCTAAACGGCAGATGTTTTTTAGGCTCGGAGCGCCTTAAGCCCCGCTACGAAAGTGATTGCTGCAAAAGCAAGCAAGATGCCGCAGATTCCGAGAATATCTGTGACGCGGGCACCGTTAGCGATAATCTCCGTCAGCCCGCTCATCGCCCACTTTTGCGGAAGAAATTGAGCGATGGATTGCATCAATTTCGGTTCAATGTCGATCGGCCAATACATCCCGCTAACCATACATGTTGCGATGACGAACAAGTTACCGAACGCAAGCTGCTGTTCTGGCGTTCTGACATTGGCCGCAATCATCAATCCAATGCCGACAACGGTCAGCAGAAAAAGCGACACCAACACCATAACCGCAGCCGGATTCCCCCAGTTGATGCCAAACAGCCAATGGGTTGCGAGAAGCAATATGCCAAATTGAATCCAGCCAATGACAAAGAAGGACAGCACATACCCAGCACCGATTTCGGCTCGGCTGACAGAGGCTGTAAGCAATCTGGACCATACGCCGTTTTTTCTTGCTTCTAAAATGGTTCCAGCCGCTCCCATCATGGTCAGCATGACAAACAGGATGGAAAACCCTGCTGCTCTGGAGGCTGTGTCACTTGCTTCCGCACCCTCTTTTTTATCACTGAGCGTCTGTCGTGTTACAGCCGGAACTGTATCTTCATGTTTTTTGGCGAAAACGGTTTTATACGCAGCCTTCCAGTTCTCTCCAGCTGTCTGCGATGCCGTTTTTGCCGCGGTCACCTGAATATTGAGCGTTGCCAATGTGCTTTCTGCATATTGTTTGACCATCGGCGCTTCCGACAGCTCAGGGCCGTGACGGAAAATCAGTTCAGGATGTTTGTCTTTTTCCAGCTGTGTCTGGAACGAGCGGGAAATGACGATGATCCCGGCAATTTTCTTTTGTTTCAGCTTTTCTGACGCTTTGCTTTCAGACATGTTTTCGAATACATACATATCATCGTGTGCCTTCAGCTGCCGAATATAATGCTGTGAGAGAATCGTATCGTTCTGATCAACGATTGCAAGCCGCACCTTATCATCATTGCCGCTGAGCATACTCCCAAATACAAAGGTAAGCAAAAGCGGGGCAGCAAACATGATCAAATAGTTCTGTGGCTTCTTAAAAATGAGAGAAAGCTCAATGCCGCAAATGGCTAGAATTTTTTTCACCTTTTGTACCTCCTTATCTTGTATGAAGCCGTCTGATACCAATTACAAGTGAACAAAAGCCGATCGCCGCAAAAAGAAGCACAGGCTTTTGAAGGTCAGCCCAGCCTCCCCCTTCCATTAAAGAAAGAAAGCCGTCAAGCGCCCAGCGATTTGGCACCGCTTTGGATACAGACTGCAAGACGTCCGGAAATTGGTACAGCGGCAGCATGGACCCGCCGAGAACCGCAAGCAATTGAATGCCGAAGCCGCCTATCGCATCTGCAGTTTTCATATCGCTGATGCACGACGCAAGCAGCATTGAAATACCAGATACAGCTGCGGCGTAAGAAAGCCCGAGTACACTCACGAAAAGCAGATTACCGCCCCAGTCCACACCAAATACATTGATTGTGACGATCAGAAATATGAAAAATTGTATGATGGCAAACAGATACGTCCCAAACCATTTTCCGAAGAGAATGACGGATTTTTGCGCAGGCGTCATCAGCATTCTGGCAAGCGTCTCCGTATCCTTTTCCTGTAAAAACGATTTCGCCCCGACTGTCATATGAAACAGCATAAACATGCAAAGCATTGCCGCCGAATAGTATTGAAAACTGGTAACGGCCTTGCTGCCGACAGATTTTTCTGCAATAGTCAGCTTGTCACCTGTTTCTTTTTCAAGCGTCTTTACCAGCTTTTCTGCAAACTGTGCAGGGTCAAGTTTTCCTTGCTTTACAGCTTCCGTTTTGCTGATGTAGTCCATTGAGGCTGACGCGGCTTCCTTTACCGCTTTATATTGCTCTATAAAAGAGCTTGCAGCTGTTTCGATGATGGAAGTTTTCAATGTTTGATCAGGAGCGGCATAAACAACAGCTGAGGTTTTGCCGGCTTCCCAATTTTTGGGGATGACGATACCTACATCGATTTTCTTTTCATCAAGCAGTTTTTTCATCTTGTCTTCGCTGCCGGCTTTTGTGGCCTTTATCGACTTCATTTTTTTGAGAACATCTTTTGTAAACATGTTCGCTGCATCTGACTGGTCTGATTGAATGTAGCCGACTTTGATGTCATCAATCCGGCTGCCTCCGTCAACAACTGATCCGAGCGCCGCCCCTAAAATACACGTTAGGATGAGCGGCATTAGGATAAGCATCATAAACCCTTTTCTGTCCGTGATTCTGATTTTGACATCTTTCCATGCGATCCATATGCTTTTTTTCATTGCCGTCCCTCCTCAATCCCGCAACGTGCGGCCGGTCAGATTCAGAAACAGGCGCTCCAGATTCGGTTCCTGCACCTGAAGGGACAGCAGGTTTATATGATGAGCAGCAGCTTCAGCAAGCAGACTTGTGACGACTTTCTCATGATGGGCCGCAGAAATGTCAATTTTGAGCTCTGACTCTTGGACTGTTACATCATTCACATGAGCCAGGGAACGGATCGCCACAAGAAACGCTTCATTGATCCCGCTGACCGTGAGCTGAATGATGGTATCGCCCCCAAGGCGGCTGCACAAATCAGTTTTTGTGCCAATCGCAATCATTTCTCCCTGATCAATTATCCCGATCCTGTCGCATAAAAACTCAACTTCTTCCATGTAATGACTCGTATAGATCACCGTCATGCCCGTTTCGTTGAGCTGTTTAACCGTTTCTAAAATGTGATTTCTCGATTGAGGGTCAATACCGACAGTAGGTTCATCCATAATCAGCAGCTCGGGCTTATGCATTAAAGCCGCACCAATGTTGATTCTTCGTTTCATCCCCCCGGAGAATGTTTCAATCTTATCTTTAGCCCGCTCAGTCAGACCGACATATTCAAGGACCTCTGCCGATCTTTTTTTGGCCTCACCGTGCGTAAGTCCGTACATTTTCCCCCAAAACATAAGATTCTCATGAGCCGTCAGCGTCGGATATAATGCAATTTCCTGCGGAACAATGCCGATTTTTTGTTTCGCTTTGGCCGTTTCTTTTCCGATGACATAGCCGCCCACCGTGATGTTCCCGCTGTCATGCGGCACAAGGCCGGAAATCATCGAGATGGTTGTGGACTTCCCCGCACCGTTTGGCCCGAGCAGACCGAACGACTCCCCCTTTTGGAGGGAAAAAGAAATGCCTTTCACGATTGTTTTTTTCCCATATGCCTTTTTGATATTTTCTGCTTGCAGCACGTCGTCTCACTCCTTTTTTGATCCATTGCCATTGTAGAAGAAAGAAAGGCGTGCGGCATGTAGCGGCAGATAGAACATAGGGCATGAAAAAAAGGCCTGTAAAAGGCCTTTTCAGAGAAGCGTATATGCAAAACGTCATATGTCAAAAGACAGATACACCATATCTGACCGAGTAAATGGCGGCTTGGGTTCTGTCCCTGACAGCCAGCTTGCTGATAATATTTGAAACGTGGTTTTTGACTGTGCCTTCTGTAATGTAAAGCTTTTCGGCAATTTCTTTGTTATTCAGCCCGTACCCCAGCTCAGCCAGAACTTCGATTTCGCGCTCGGTCAGGCCGAGCAGCTCCTTAGGTTTTTCTATCTCATTTATTCCTTTCAGCTGTTTTTCACGCTTCCATTCATTCAGCATTTGAGCAGTCAATTCCGGCGGAAGCACCATTCCGCCAGAATGAACAGTCATCACCGCTTTTACAATCGTATCTGCCGACATATCCTTCAGCAGGTACCCGCTTGCTCCTTCTTCAAGCGCTTCAGCAATCAGCGCTGAATCCTTAAAGGTTGTCAGCATCAAAACCTTTACACCGGGCAGCGAGCTTGTGATTAATTTTGTTCCCTCCACCCCGTTGGAAACCGGCATGCGGATGTCCATTAATACGATATCCGGCTCCAGCTCTTTCGCCTTTTCGAATGCTTCCTGTCCGTTTCGCGCCGTTGCGATCACATCGAGCTCTTCTCGGAGCTGGAGCAGGGATGCCAGCCCTTCTCTGACAATATCCTGATCGTCGGTAATGATGATCTTAATCATGATAAACTCTCCTTTTGCTGCACGGGCCTGAAGCTCCATTTTTTATTGGCGAGTGAAAATTCTGCATTCACAGTAAATCCTTGATCCCGTTCGCTTTCAAAGCGGATCATTCCGCCATGTTCCGCTGCCCGCTTTTTCATATTCAAGAGGCCAAAACCAAGTGCTGCCTCGGGATTGCCTTTGCCGTCATCCTTAATGACAAGGCTGATGCTGTCCGTTGTGCAGGCAAGCTGTATCGAACAAGCTGTGGCGCCGCCGTGCCGTTTGGCATTGGTCAGTGCTTCCTGCGCCGTTCTGATCAGGGTCGGATGGAGAGACAGCGGGATGATTGCAGGATCGCCGCTGACCGCAAATTCTGTTGTGACTCCTGCATTTTTGCAAAAGTCCTCTGTCAGCTGTTTCAGCGATTCGATTAGCGAAGGATCGTTTTCAGTTTGCAGAGTGCGTACTGATAAGCGGACATCATCAAGCGCTTCACGGGCAAGTGTTTCACAGACACCTACTGTCTCATCCGCTTTTTGACTGTCTCTTTTTTGCCATTCACGCAAAAGCTGCAGCTGGACAAGAAGAGCCGTCATTTTATGCCCCACTGTATCATGGATTTCCCGCGCCATTCTGTTCCGCTCGTAAATGGCAGTCAGCTCTTCAACTTGCTTCGCATATAAATGGAGCTCCTGATGTGCAGCAGACAGCGCCAGATGGGACTCCGTCAGTTCCTGAAACTGCTGTTTTGCCGTATCCTGAGCCTCCAACAGCTTGCGGATTAATTTGCCCACGACACCGCAGAAGACAACGAATGTCATGCTGATGCAATGATCCATCACATATTCATCACCAAGCATATGATATGTGCGTAATAGAACAATCAGCCACATCATAAAACAAAAACACAGGACAGACCATACAGTTTTTCGGTCAAATCCCTTCAGAAAAAAGGTAACTGCAACCGGGCTGAGCAATGTAATATATAAACCTGTACCCGGAAACATGAAACCGAACGAAAAGCCAACTGCAATATCAATTAGACAAAAAATAATTGCATATTTCTGTACCCTTAATAAGAGATGATTTGCTAAGAATACACTTGCACCGCCAGCGATGAACAAATACTCAAACCAGCTGTCATCCTCTACAAGAAAAAAATAAACCGAACAGCTTACCATTAAGGTGAAAATCCTAGTAAAAAAAAGAGCCTTCACGCTCATCACTCCCGATACCCAATTCCCTTCTTATCATACCTGCCTGAGGGCATTTTTGACAGGAGTTTCTGGAAAATAAAAAATCCCCCTGCCGTTTTTTCGGCAAGGGGATTGCAGTTAAATCACAAATGTAATATAGGCGCCGGAAACAGGGTCTTTCACACGAAAACTGTTTTCCGTCTCTTCAATCGAATACCCGGCATGTTTGACTCGGTTCGCCACTAAAACCAGCTCCTCTTGGTGAGGCAGGACAACAGTGTAATAGTCTAGTCCGCTGGCATTTGTCGGTTTAGGCGGCGCATTTCTTCCCGCCCAAATGTTTAAGCCGATATGATGGTGGTACCCCCCGGCTGAAACGAAGAGGGCGGACATGCCCGCATAGTTTCCGACAATGTCAAAGCCCAGTACATCTGTGTAAAACGCCTTTGCTTCTTTCAAATCACTGACATGCAGATGAATGTGTCCGATGATTGTATCGTTCGGAAGCGATGCTTTCCGCTCATCTCCTGCCTCTTCCAGAAGGCCCTCAATGTCAACAGCGGTTGTCGTCATGACATAGTTTCCTTCCAGATCACGCTGCCACGTGCTGCGGGGGCGGTCAGCATACATTTCAATGCCGTTTCCGTCAGGATCAGACAGGTAGAGCGCTTCGCTGACAGCATGGTCCCCATGTCCGATAGCAATGCCGTGTTCAATCAAGCGGGCGAGCGCGATCCCAAGTTCCTTCCTGTCCGGAAGAAGAATCGCAAAGTGATAAAGGCCTGTCACAGACCGTTCAGGAAAGACGACAGCGCTCGGATTTTCTTCAAGAATAAGCAGTACGCGTTTCCCGTCAGCCGTTAATTCAGCTTGGCGATCCGTCTTTTTTAAGACTTGAAAACCGATGACGTTACAGTAGAACTGAAGCGAACGCTCCAGACTGCGAATTGTGAGTTTGGCATAGCCAATGTGTGTATCCTCATGAATGCTGGTCATGCTGCATGCCTCTTTTCTTATGCTGAAACGTTTCCGTTCTTTTTTCCTTTAAACACAAATGGATCCAGCGCCAGAAATCGACTTCCAGTAAGCGCCAGGTGAATGGATGTCAAAAGCAGAAGGTAATCAAATTCTGCATTGCCCATGAATGGCGCTTTCAGCTTAACAGTGATGATGGCGCCGATCAGTGTAAGGGCGAACAGTACACCGACAATACGTGTAGCCAATCCGAAGAAGACAAGCACTCCGCCAATGAGTTCAATCGCTGCGATGACATACGCCATAAAGCTTGGAAGGCCTATGCTGCCGAAAAATTGGATGGTGCCCTCCATTCCCTGAAACTTTGATAAACCGTGAACAAAAAAGATAATACCTGTAATAAGCCTTAAAAGTAATGTGCCAATTTCAAATGATTTATTCATTTTATCCTCCTTGATAAAAGTTATCACTTACTTAATGTAAGCTAGTATATATACATAACTTGTTTACGTCAAGTAATTTCGTTACATTTTACGAAAATGAAATAAAAGTACTATAAAACTGTAACAAAAAAGACCTCTGTGCAGGACAAAGGTCTATTTCTCAAATTGGCTTTCATATAAGTCACTGTAAAATCCTTTTTGCCGAATCAGCTCGTCATGGCTGCCTTTTTCAATCATTTCACCATCTTTTAGCACCACAATCTGGTCCGCTCTTTGAATGGTGTTCAGCCTGTGGGCAATGATGACGCTTGTTCTTCCTTCCATTAAACGGGCGAGCGCTTCTTGAATGTTGACTTCTGTAACGGTATCAATGTTGCTTGTCGCTTCATCCAAAATGAGAAGAACCGGATCGGCAAGCACCGCCCTCGCTATAGAAATCAACTGCTTCTGTCCTTGACTGATGCCCGAACCGTTTTGCGTCAGCACGGTGTCATACCCTTTTGGCAGCCTTTCAATAAAACTATGGGCATTCGCTGTTTTTGCAGCGGCTTCGACTTCCTGATCAGAAGCATCAAGCCTGCCGTAGCGAATGTTTTCTCTGATCGTTCCCTGAAATAAGAAAGAATCCTGAAGAACAAACCCCATGTTTTTTCTCAGGCTTGCTCTAGTAAGGGTTTTAATATCTGTACCGTCGATTAAAATTTTTCCTTCGTTAGGCTCGTAAAAACGGGCGATAAGGTTAGTGACGGTTGTCTTCCCCGCCCCCGTCGGTCCGACAAACGCGATGGACTGCCCCGCAGGCACGGTAAACTGTAAATGCTTCAGTGTCTGCTGCCCTTTATCGTAACCGAAGGACACATCCCGGAATTCAATGCTGCCTGTTTGGATGGGCTGATGCACGGCGTTCTTTTCATCCTCGCGCTCTTCTTTTTCATCAAGCACGTCAAACACCCGTTCAGCGCCGGCGATTGCGGACAGCATCGTATTAAACTGGTTGGCCAGATCGTTTAAAGGGCGTGTAAATTGTCTTGAATACTCGGCAAAGACGACGATGGAGCCGATCGAGATCCAGCCTTTCAGCGCAAACAAACCGCCGATTGCCGCTATCATTGTAAAGCTTAAGTTATTCAAAGAGTTCATGACCTTCGGGATAAACCCGGAAATCGTCTGCGCCCAAAAGCCCGACGTCTTGAGTGCAGCGTTTTTTTCGAGAAATTCAGCAGTAATCTGCTTCTCACGTGAATATGCTTTGATGACCTTTGCGCCTGAAACAGATTCCTCAATATACCCATTCAGATCACCAAGGTTTTTCTGCTGTTCTTTAAACAGCTTTCCCGTTCGGTTGGTGATCCATTTCAGGCTCGCTGCCATCACCGGAATAATGGTCAGCGTAATCAATGTAAGGAGCGGGCTCATGTACAGCATCACCGCAATCGTCCCGACAAAGGTGATCACGCTTGACAAAATTTGAATGACTGACGTGTTTAAGGTAGAACTGACATTTTCGATGTCATTCGTCACCCGGCTCATCAGCTCGCCGTGCCGCTGTTTATCAAAAAATGGAATCGGCAGCTCATGCAGATGGGTGAACAATTCGCTTCTCATTCTGAAAACCGTGCCCTGCGAGATCGTAATCATCCAATAGTTTTGAAACCAAAGCGACAGGGACTGAATGATATAGATAGCGAGCAGAAGAAGCAAAAAAGGAATCAAGCCGCTGACCGTTTTCCCGACGATAAAATGGTCAATGGCCTTTCCGATCACAAAGGGGCCAAGGAGCCCGAATATCGCGCTGATGACAACCATCAGCATGACAAGTACGAGCAGTCCTTTTCGTTCAGCCAAGTAAGACCAGATTCGTCTCAGTGTGCCCTTTGTATCCTTTGCTTTCGCCCGCTTTTTCGCGCCTTCTTTTTTGTCAATTGGCAGTTTGGGATATTGGAAAGGCTTGCGGATGTCTTTTAGCATGACTCGCTCCCCTCCCTTCCGAATTGTGACTCGTAAATACGCTTGTATAACTGAGATGCAGAAAGCAGCTCACTATGAGTGCCTTTTTCAATCAGTTCGCCGTCCTCAAGCAGCAAAATCTGATCAGCTTTCATCGCCGTGGTTATTTTTTGTGTAATGATCAAAGTTGTGCAATGGTATGTGCTGATTGCTTCAAGCAGCTTCGCCTCCGTTTGCAGATCAAGCGCGCTTGTGCTGTCATCTAATAGAAGGATAGCCGGTTTTCTAATCAGTGCCCGCGCAATGGAAATTCGCTGTTTTTGGCCGCCGGACAGGTTGACGCCTCTTTGCCCCAAAACTGTGTCATATCCATTTGGGAGCTTCAAAATCGTTTCATGAATTTGCGCATGTTTGGCCGCATCTATTATTTCATCTAGTGAAGCATTTTCTTTGCCCCAAGCGATGTTTTCTTTGATTGTGCCGGAAAACAAGAGGACTTCCTGAGGTACATATCCAATTTGCCTGCGCAGCCCTTCAGCCGGAAAATCTTGAACCGGCTTTTTATCTATGTAAATGCGGCCTGAATCCGGCTGATAAAGCCGCGGAATGAGCTGAAAAAGCGTGGACTTGCCCGAGCCCGTCGCACCGAGAATCGCGATCGTTTCTCTTGGCTTTGTAGAAAATGAGACATCCCTGAGCGCTTCTCTGTCCATTTCAGGATAGCGAAAGGATACATGCTGAAACTCAATCCGTCCTGACAAACGATCAGATATGATGCCTTCCTCCCGCTCATCGCCTTCTGTTTCAAGCACCTCGCCGATTCTATCCCCTGAAGCTTTCGCCCTGGTGAAAATCATAATCAAAAACGGAAACATCGAAAGCGCGCCCGTAATTCGTGTTGCGTAGTTAATAATCGCAACAACATCGCCGACCTGAGTGCTTCCGCTCGTGATACTGTAGGACCCCGCCCACAAAATCAAAAGGATGCAGAGATTCATCAAAAGCATCAGTACAGGCATCGTGAATTCCACAAGCTGAAAGGCCGAAACCGTTTTTTCCATCAGCCTTGTGTTGGCTTTGATAAATCGTTTGACTTCGTGGCTGCCGCGAAGCAGCGCTTTGATCAGCTTGATTGCAGTTAAATTTTCCTGCATGATAGTGTTCACTTGATCCAGCCTTTTCTGCACTGAGCGGAACAGTGCCCCGCCTTTCCTTAATACCCATAGCAAAAACAAGATCAGGATCGGAATGGTCACAAGCAGAAAAAAGCCGAGTTTCACATTAACGGCAAGCGACAGCACAATGCCGCCTGCAATCATTAAGGGAGCCCGCAGCATAAACCGCAAACTCATAAAAATCATATTTTGAACCTGTGTGACGTCGTTTGTCAGCCTTGTAATATAAGAAGAGGACGAAAACTGTCCAAATGTGGAATAGGAGAAGGACTGGATTTTTTGAAAAAGCCCTTTTCTCGTATCATAGGAAAAGCTTTGGCTGACATGGGCGGCATAAAAGGAATTCAGCATCCCCGCCGCAAAGGATAACACGGTCAGCCCGATCATGACCGCGCCCCATATCCATACATGCCGCAGATCTTGCTTCAATATCCCATCGTCGATGATTTTTGCAATCAATAAAGGCTGCATCAGTTCAACTGCAAGCTCCGTCAACATAAGAATCAGAGCAATTCCCGCCAGCAATGAATATGGTTTTAAAAACGACAAAGCCTTTTGCATGTAAAAGCCTCCAAACCCCTTTTAGCAATATGTACTTTTTATTTTAATTGTTTATAGGGCTTGATGAAAGAATTTTACTGTCATGAAGTGTTATGAAAGCATAGAAAAGCACTGAATTTATCGATAACCAAAATCACTTTATCTTTTATTCAAGAGCTATTCACTGCTGATCTGCGTTCATTAAAAAATATCAAAGATTTTACTCTACTCAAGTTGAGGTGCTGGATAGACTTAGATAAATTAGGAAGATTGCTGGAACCGTAGGAATAATGAAAAAGATAAATTTTAAAATGAAGACCTTTTTGCGAGGAATATAATCTCATAAAAATGCGGTGAAAAATTTCTAAAATCTAATTAAAACTCTAAATAGAGTGCATTGTTAAGCACTCTATTTAGAATCTGTACATTTTAATGTTACCGAATAAAAACTAAAACCACTCCATATCCCTTACTTTTGTCGAACTCTTTGATGACTCTCATGACCTGCCACCTTTGTTTAGGAGATACCGTTTTTGTAGCAATTCCGTTGTTATGCGCTTGAATAAAGTCTCCGGCTTCTACTGTGCTGTCGCATCTTACATAAACCTGTCCTACAAGGCCCACAACATTCCATTCATCCCTCTCTTCCCTAGAGGCATAGTTCTTATCTGGCTTATAATCAGGGTTTTCCATAGGCGCCATGACGATTTGGCCATTGGCACCTTTCTGTTTTTCATAAATATACCCGCCAAAATCATTCTTCAGGTATCTTCCAGACCAATGGAAGCTTGACTCACCAAGTATCACACCAGCTGTTTCAGAAATAACTCCAAGCATAAAGTCACCTTTTTTTGCAGGTCTAATTTTATCACCCTCCAAAGTAACTAGGGTTCCTGCCGGAATTTTTTCACCGCTTAGGCTCTCAAAATATTCAGCGTAATCCGAGAACGTTTGGGAACTTTTTATGCTTCCTGAAGCCTTAATCGTTCCATCTTTTGCATGAAATTCTATCTTTCTGTTTGATGAGGATGGTGTGCTCCCACTTGCCCATCCTAGAGCAACTGAGTCTGAGTTCGGATTGATCGTATTATATGAGGCTATCACAGAAGATTGAGCAGCCCCAGTTGCTCTGCTTCGAACAGATCCAGCTACAAAATTATTATTTCCAGTAGCGTGGGAATCACGAGAGCCAATAATCCCGCTTCCTTTATGTTTAAACAAAAAGTACGGCGTCACAACGCCGCCAATCTTAAAATCTGTTTCGTAGCCTGAAAAGTCACAATTAGAAACATTAAGATCAGGGTCAACAGAAAAAATCCCAACTGTACCACTGTTATTTTTAGGCGATCTTTGCCCCCATACATTACTAACTACAGATTCGTACATACCGCTCCCAAAAACAACACCCTTTTCGGCTGAATCGATCAATGTCACACCATCAATCATTACCTTGCCGACAGAATTGTCGCCACCTACAATATAAAGATCATTATCAGCAGTTTTAAATCCTCGAATCGTTATATTCTTTAAATTGATTAGACGCCCTTTATAATACACGCTTACGACTGAATTTCCCTTATAGTTAATGGAGGAATCATCGCATATAGCATGAAAATTAACCACATTGACGCCATCGTAACCTGAAATTTGCAATGCATTCGGCCCTGCCCCTTTGTACAGATCACTCGGCTTAGGGTTATATGCGATACAGTTAGCCAGCTGAACGTCATGAGCTGATGCTGATTGAGGATCACTTGCTGTGTGGTGTCCTATATGCCGAATGCAAAAACTAATTGCATTTTCATAGGCACGGCAGTTCACAAGTTGAACTCTTTTTGCAGCCGGAGCATAATCATGAGCTTTAATTTCAAATCCTCGAACTCCTCCAATTGCGATGCAGCTATCAATCATTACATCCTGAGAGCCATCATCGATTTCAAAACAGTTTGTATTT
The DNA here is from genome assembly GCF_053903135.1 of Bacillus sp. JZ109. NCBI lineage: Bacteria > Bacillati > Bacillota > Bacilli > Caryophanales > Bacillaceae > Bacillus > Bacillus sp. JZ109. The sequence continues at coordinate 3,184,543 of NZ_CP096388.1, forward strand.
GAAGACCCATCATTTAACCCCATCGGATGGTAAGAAAGACAATGACTGAAAGTCGTATGCTTTCCAAAGTGACATGTGAAATTATCATCGCCAGAGCCTGTTGCTTCGCAATATGAGAAGGTTACAAAGTTGCAGCCACCAGGCTGATAAAAGGTAGGATCATCATTTTCTCCGTGTCTGTTATAATTAGGGCTTGTAGCATCAAACCCGTGAAGGCCGGCATTTTTTGCAAAAACATGCTCTACAAAAGAGTAATCCACATTTGCAAAAAGCAAGCAGCTTGAAGTGGGCCCCTTAGGGATCTTCCATCCAGCAGGACGCGTATCTTTATTCCAGTCCAGTGTCAAATGTCCAATGTAGATATTTTCATTACCATTTGTATGATCACTATTGGTGAGTACAGAGTGACCAACTGGCGTATCGTCTAATAACTTGATGATGGTCCTTTTTTTACCCGCTCCAACCAGCATTGTATTCGAAGGAACGAGCAAGCCAGATACCCTAAATACGCCTGCAGGGACTTTTATGAGATAGCCACCTTCGGCCATCGCATCATGAAATGCTTGCGTATCATCTGTGACCCCGTCTCCTTTAGCTCCATAATCCATTACGTTTCGTTCATCAAGGTACTCAAATCTGTTCTCATACATTTTGAGTCTTTCATTTAAGTTTTCAAAAGTTGTTATTCCATTACTTAATGCAATCCCAATTTTACTATCAATCGTTTCGAAATTCTCGGCAAGCTTGGAATCAATTTCAATACTTTCAGTGCTTTCAGGTTTGTAAAGACCTAAAAACGTTGTATAATTTTCCATTTTTACTCCCCCTATTGGTTTCAGTTTTTAAGAAACATAACATCCCTTGCACTTATAAGTGGCAAACGTATGACAAACAAAAAAGCGCTGTCTTTAAACAGCGCACTGATCAAATAATTTCACCTATTCATTTAGTAATTTTTCCACACGCTCCCGCATCTGCGGTACGCTTAATCCGATAATTACCTGAAACGCCTTCCCGTTCCTGACAACGCCGTGTGCGCCAAGCGCGCGGAATACGCTGTCGGGTTCAACCTTTGTTTCATCCTTGACACTGACTCTGAGGCGGGTGGCGCAGTTTGTGACTTCAGTGATGTTGTCTTTTCCGCCCAGCGCTTCAATATACAGAAAAGCGGTGTCATCAGCAGTTTCAGCAGCGGAGGCCGTTTCATCCTTGTTTTTTCTTTCTCTGTATTCCTTTTTCGAATACAGCTTTGTTTCCTGCTGTTCATCCTTTTCCCGTCCTGGTGTAGCGATATTGAATTTGAGGATTAAAAATCTGAAGACGAAAAAATAAATTGCTGTAAACGAGAGCCCGATCAAAATTTGATACACATATGTCATACCGTGGCTGCCAAAGAGCGGAATCCAGTTCAAGGTCACCGCCTCAATCAGTCCGCCTCCCATATTTCCGACGACGCCGGCCATATACATAACTGTCGACATTGTGGCGGCAAGCACGGCGTGAACCGCAAATAAGAAAGGTGAAATGAATAAGAACGTAAACTCAATTGGCTCTGTAATACCGGCGACAATCGCTGTCAGTGTGACAGGAATCAGCAGCCCTGCGACGAGTTTTTTCTTTTCCTTTTTGGCTGTCACATAAAAAGCCAGGGCGATACCCGGAATACCGAAGATTTTCGAGTTGCCGTGAAGCGCGAATCCGCCTTGCGGAAAGAGCTCCTTCAGCGGTTTGGCGCTTTGCGAATATTCGCCGAGATGCTGTGCCCAATACGTGACGATCCCGCCTTCCGCTACAGCCGGGCCATAAATAAACGGCGTGTAAATAAAGTGATGAAGGCCGGTCGGAATTAAAATCCGTTCCAAAAACGTGTATATCCAAACGCCCACCGCCCCAGAAGCAACCAGGAAGCTTTGAAGCGAGCCGATTCCCGATTGAACCATCGGCCAAATATAAGACACAGCCAAGGCAATTGGGATCATAATAAAGAAGGAAATCATCACGATATATGTTGAGCCTTGAAAGATGCCGAGAAAATCGGGCAGTTTTTTATCAAAATAGCGATTATGCAAAAAGACGACAATCGAAGAAATAAAGATGGCTCCGATAATGTTGGTATCGAGCGTTTTTATGCCCGCAATCATCGTTAACCCGCTCGTTCCGCCGACCTCTTGATTCATGTCGACGCCAAATGCTCCTCCCCATACCGTCAATATCGCGCTGACAAAATAGTTGAATGTCAGGTAGACAGTAAGCGCTTCCAAACAAGCGCGTGCCTGAGCTTTCTTCGCCATAGCAACCGGGATGCCAATGGCGAATAAGAGCGGCATTTGGTTAAAGACAGTCCAGCCGCCCTGCTCAATGATATACCAGCACTGATACCAAAAACCGTCAGGATCGGCGAGCGGTCCCATGAGGGTTTTATTTTTAAAGAGCGTGCTGATACCGACGATAATGCCGGCGAACGCGAATAATAAAACAGGCACAAACATCGCGCTTCCAAAGCGCTGAATTTTTTGCATCATACCAGAACCCCCTGCTACTCATTGTCATTTTTTTCTGCCTCTTTGTAATCAACATATGCGCGGAACAATGCTTCGCCAACGAGAAAAAACGGTGCAAAAGCGACAATTTCCGTTTTATCGCTTAATGTCACAGGTTTGCTTGTCGCATAAAGATTATGCGGAGTCAGCTGGGCGAGGACATTGTTTTTTAAATTCGTAATGGAAATAAAGGGAATACCCTTTGCAGAAAGCATTCTTGCCTGAGGAATCAGCTCCGGTGTTTCTCCGGAAAGAGAAATGATGATAAACAGATCGTTCACTTTAAAATCCCCGCGCATCAGATTAAATTCATTTGTGTCTTCAATTAAAATAAGATAGCGATGACGCGGAATAAACATTCTTTGCAGGTCGCGGGCGCATATCTTTTGCGCATTTCCAGAACCGTAGACGAAAATGCGGTCAGCTTCATCAATCAGCTGGCACATGTCCGTCATGTCCTTTGTCCTTAAGAACTTCAAATTTGCTTCAATATCATCAAGCAGCTTTTCAAAACTCATACTCTCGCCTTCTTCCGGCTGATCTTCCCACTTTAAAAAGACGCGAAATTCACTGTAACCGCTGAAACCGAGCTTTTGGGCAAGCCGTAAAATTGAGGAACGCGATACACTGCAAGCTTTGGCAAGCGCGTCGATTCCAAGGTGATAGCATGTGTGCTTATGATTCAATATATATTTTAAAATATGAAAATCGTTGTCATTCAATTTGCTGTAGTGCTGATTGATCAGTTCTTCGAGCTGCATATCAGATCCCCCCATTTTCTTTCTATTATATACAATTACAGATTCGAAAATGGGGGAATTTCAGTTATGATATACGGGTCGGGCTTTGATCAAGCTCAGGCCAGAAGTCTTTGTTGGCCTCCATTAAATCCTCGAGAATGAGTCTTGCCACACGCGCGTTCGGCACTGTTTTTGACAGGATTAGCGCCTGCCACAGCTTTTGGAACGATCTCTCCGCCCACGCTTCAACAGTCAGCTTCTCAACGGATACCTGCTGCTCCATAAGCCCTTTTTGGAATTGCGGAATGGTGCCGACGGTAATCGGTTCAGGCCCATTTGAGCCGACAATGCATGGCACCTCGACCATCGCAGTCGGGTCAAAGTTCGCAATTGCGCCGTTATTTTCAACGATCAACAGCATTCTTTCACCTGTGTTGTAGGCAATCGCCCGGGCAAGATCAACGATATATGATGCGTGGTCATCTATTTTGATTTCGCTGTTTTCCGTGGACTGCTCACGTGTAATCATGTCACATTGGCTGAAAATAAAAGCTTCGCGACCTTCCATCACTTCATTTGCCCGCGTATGATTCGGATTTGATTTTTTCACCATATCATCCGGGAACAAATAATATTGCAAATACGTATTCGGCAGTGTGTCAGGATCTGCGGCCTGCACGTCACGCGCTTTGGCGAATGTGTCATTCCAGCTCGCCTCCACCGCTTCAGCCTCTGTTTTCGGAATATAGCCGTATTGAGATACATGCTCCTTCAGCTTCGGCATTAAATCGTTGCCCTCTTGATCCTGAATTGATGTCCACCAGCCGAAGTGATTTAATCCGTAATAGCGGACCTTCATTTCTTTTCTTGAAGCTAAGCCAAGAATTTGCGCCATCCGGTCTTCGATCCCAACCGGCATATCACAGATATTGAGAATTTTAGAATTCGGTCTAAGGCGTCTCGTAGCTTCAGCCACAATCGCCGCCGGATTGGAATAATTGAGCATCCACGCATCAGGCGAGTATTTTTCCATGTAATCTAATATCTCAAGCACACCGCCGATCGAACGCATACCGTATGCGATCCCGCCCGGCCCGCACGTCTCCTGGCCGACAACTCCGTACTTTAACGGAATTTGCTCATCAAGCGCACGCATCGCGTATTTCCCTACTCTGATGTGCGCCATAACAAAATCGACATCTGTAAAAGCTTCTTCCGGGTCAGTCGTCGCTTCAAATTCAATATCCGGCGCTTTTTCTCTGATAAAAACATCACAGGCGCCTGCAATTCGATCCTGTCTCTCCTTATCATTATCATACAGCTTCAGCTTTCTGATCGGAAACTCCTCCAAATGGTCCAAGAGCATGAGTACGATCCCTGGAGTGAAAGTGCTCCCTCCGCCCGCTATTACGATTGAGAATGATTTTTTCTTCATATGACGACCTCCTTGATAACGTTTACAATTCCATTTATACCACGAGATAGCCCGTCCCGTAACACGTTTGGCGAACTTAGGTCATTTGATCAACTTTAGTGTTTTTTCCCATAGAGCGGGAAATTTCTCATTTGCCTTATGTCTGAGAGATTTGGTTTTTTTACCTTTTTTGTAATCTTAAAGTCTCACCAACTGTGAATTTTAAGTGAATATACGCCCTTCCAATTCTTATGAAAAGGTTCTTTTGTACGATTCGGATACATGCCGAATTATTTATAATCATTTATATAAAACATCCAATTGTGCGTGAATTTAGAAAAGGCAGGGGACAAAAGTTGGACTCATATAAAGTCATTGAGCTGGCAAACAAGTATAGTGCGGCCGCAGAAGAGGTCAGAAGCTCCAAAATGCTGCTTGAATCCCGGTTATCTGCATTGGGAGATGCTTGGCAGGGCAAAGCAAGAGATTCGTTTGACCAGGATTTCGAGGAAACGAAAGCCGCCTACGATCAATTCGAACAGGAGCTGCTTGAAACAAGCCAAGAGCTGAAGGCTGCCGCTGTCAAAATAGAAGAACGAAAAGCTGAAATTGCCAGAATGGAAGAACTGGAGCGTAAAGCAAGAGAGGAAAGACATAAACTCGGGAGGTGAACGGTGTGTCAGGAAACATTGCAGTTGATCCGGATAAGCTCGAACAGCTTGCAAATGATGTAGTCACTGAATTAACTGATATGGAAAACAAATATAAGGACCTGCATGTGGAGCTGGGGCAGATGATTTTGCAATGCGATCCCCGCTACAGCAGCTGTTTTTCCGGAGTGGGCGATGCGTGGAGCTCAGGAAAGGCGCTCGTCACCAAGCTGAGTGACAATGAGATTTTCATCAGAAAAACGGGCGATAAATTTGTGGAACAAGATGATATTTTGCGAAAGCTCTACAATGCCTACGACAAATACGGTACGTTGACAAGCTTAACCGCCCTTATGCTGACGCAGGGAAAATATTACGGATTAGGGCTTACGAAATTTGTGAAACAGCCAAGCGGCTTGCATACAGCACAGCACTCAAAACTGCTCTTGGATATTTCCAGGGCCGTTGACAGCTCACGTTATCAAAAAGCGGCAAGAGTGCTTTTGAATCCTAAATATTTGTTGAAAAAGACAAACCGTCCTTTTTCAGATTTGGTACATAAAAAGTTTACAAAATACTTCCCTCAGGACACGGTGGATTTTTCAAACAGCGTCAGAAGCTACACAAAAGGATTTCTTAATGAAGCCGGCGTACGCTCCACTTTGAAGGATGTGGGAAAAACGGGCTTGAGATTCGCGAAAGGAAATGCCATTACCGCCACACTGATTACCGGTGCGACCGAAACATTCGGAGCAGGCGTGAAAATTGCTGAAAATTATGCAAAATACCAGGACAAACCCGAAGTTCTCAAGCGTGAAAACGCCAAGGCCGTCGGGAATGCTGTGAATAATACGATTTTTGTTGCCGGCGGTGCCACAGCTGGTGCTGTCATCGGCGGTGCAATCGGAAGCTTTGCAGGACCTGTGGGTACTGTCCTTCTTGGGGCAGCAGGTTCATACATTGGCGGAGTCGTCGGAGAACAAATCGCCAAATATACAGCCGGTTTTGCTGAAAAAGCAGCCTTAAAGCTGAAAGAACCGATCCATGCTGTTGTTGATACAGCCAAAAAAGGGCTGGAATCAGCCGGCAAAGTCGTCAAATCAGTGAATGACGGCATAGATGCGGCGAATAAATCGATACATAAAGGGATAGACAGCGCAAAAAAAGGAATGGAAAAAGCAAAGAAAACAGCGGATTCGCTTATACACGGCGCAACCCATTTCCTTAAAGGGAAATTTTCATTTGGATAGGAGAATAAACAATGAAGCAGTTTACAATTAGCATAGAAGAACTCTTATTTTGCTTTTACAGCGAAGGGTTTTTTGAACAGGGGATGGCCTTGAAGCAGGCCTATTTTCCGGAAATAGAAGATGAACAGCTCGGCGCTTTGTTCGAAGCAGCTTGCCGCTCACTCTTAGCTAAGGATGCAGCGGAATATCGGAACCATCAATATCGGTTAAAGGACGAGTACTGTCCGTTTATCCATGTATTAAACGACGCTGACTATACAGTGAAGCTTTCTAAATTTAACGGGCAAGGCGCCGAACAGAATGTGTCCTGCCATGTATCAAAATTCGGCACCTACTCTCACGAACTCCTTTTTGATGAACAAGTCCATCGCATTACAAAAATGGAATCAAGTGAAGGGTTACTTGCTAAGACAGATGAGTTTTTACATATAATAGATACAGAGGATAAAAGAGAATCGATTGTGACATTGACATCAAATGAATTTGAAAAACTCTTGGAGGGCGCTTCAGACAACCCTTCATATCTAAAAGAGTTCCTTGAAAAACATGACCACCAAGAGGACGTTACCCGATTTGCAAATGATCTGGCTTTGCGGAAAGGGAAAATGGATACACTTATGCGTCTGGCATATGGCAAAGATAACACTCCTGAAGTGGCTGACATGGCATTTGTCCTGCCGGGGGCCCACCATACTTGGCTTGTCACAGGCATCACCCAGAATGAATTTTCTATCCTCCCTGCTCATAAGGATGTTGTAAATCAAATCATTTCAAAATGATAAGAATTGAATTAACAAAAGGAGAAAAGCATTGAAAAACCAAGAAATCATTGAAGTCAAAAGCAAAATGTTCCTGAGAATATGGGCTTTTGTCGGATCTGCCGGTATGGGATTAGCATGTTTGTGGCTCTTTTATATGGGTATTACGTTTCAAACGAAATATTACCTATTAGCCATTCCTGCTGGCTTTCTGTTCACCTTGTTTTGTTTATATTTATTTATCATCTTCTTTCCGGCTTTCACCCCGCGGGGAAATACCATTTTCCGCATCAAGACAGGAAAAAATGGAGAAGTGTTCACTGACAAAGTGTCTGTTACGTTTACTGATATCAAGAAAATTGAGATGAGCCGCCATAAATTTAGTCTAAAAGGAATTTTCCAAGAAGATATATTGATCCAAACTGTTGATCAGAAGACCATTCGCATTCCCACTTGGAACATCATTCCGAATCCGTTGTTTTTCGAAGCGGTTGAACGCTATATCCTTCCACATCTGAATGAAGAGGCGAAAAGCAATTGGATCGGACAGTTTACAGACATCCAACGCAGTGCGTATTTGAAGGAATTTGAGAATCATCCGAAGCTTTAGGGGCAGCACATGATTGAAGTAAAAAGCATGATGTTTCTAAGGGCTTGGCTGTTCCTCGCTACATGGGGCGCCTTTATTGTGGGCGTCTGGCTGGTGTCTGAAGCTCTCACGTTTGAATCTAAATATGCCCTGCTTTATTTGGGCGGCGGATTACTGGCGATGATTTATGGATTGATCACATTCTTTATGGCTTTTCCTGCCTTCACAAGCCGTGGAAATGTCATTTTCAGCATAAAGACCGGACCTAATGGCGAGATCTTTTCGAGAAAGCGCAGCGTACTGTTTTCCGAGGTGAAGCGGCTTTATATGGGACGCCATCAATACAGTTTGAAAGGGATCTTTTTTGAGGATATTATCATCGAGAAAACAGACGGCAATATCGTTCGCATCCCGACCTGGAACATCATCGCGAATCCGCTGTTTTTCGAAGCCGTTGAACGCTATATCCTTCCCCATTTGAATGAAGAGGCTCAAAACAATTGGATCAGCCAATTTACAGAGGTTCAGCGAAAAGCGTATTTGAAGGAATTTGAGAATCATCCGAAGCTTTAAAAGCTCTCCTCCTCTATAATGAAAGATAAATGCAAATTGAGGAGTGCTCATGATGCTGATTACCATTCTTTTATTTCTCGCGGCAGGGCTTGCCGAAATTGGCGGCGGATATCTGGTTTGGCTATGGCTGAGAGAGGCAAAGCCAGCCGGCTACGGAATCGCCGGGGCGCTGATCCTCATTGTATACGGCATTCTTCCGACGTTTCAGTCCTTCCCATCTTTCGGCCGTGTATACGCCGCTTATGGCGGAGTATTCATCGTGCTTGCGGTCCTGTGGGGATGGCTTGTTGACCGGAAAACACCTGATCTGTATGACTGGATCGGCGCATTCATTTGTCTCATCGGTGTCTGTGTTATTTTATTTGCGCCGCGCGGATAACAAAATGGCCTGCTTATGAAGCGGGCCATTTTTGTTTAATCCTCTTTTAAGCTGTTCAGCTGCACTTCATGCTCCTCTTGCGGTTCGTCAAGCGGATAAATTCTTGCTGTTCCAGTTTCTTCATTCACGTGCTGAATGTATATAGGAACGCCGTTGTATGTTACTTTTTTCATGTCGGGAGATTCTACAATTTCTTTCGCCCTTTGAATATTCATCGTAACACCCTCCTTCAATACATAACGTTTCCATTTCCTGAAGGAAGTATGCTTTATGATTCAGCGGACAAGTTGAATTTTTTCAGGCGTTTGTAGAAAGTGCTTCGGGGGATCCCGCTGATTTTTGCGGCTTGAGAGACGTTTCCTTTTGCTGATTCAAGCGCTTTGATCATCATATCCTTTTGGATTTGCTCACGAAAGGTAAGCACGCCGGCAGCAGCCGGCTTTTTTTCTGCAGAGCTGGCCGGCAATCCAGCGGCTTCCAGTAAAGCGGGTAGCGGTTCATCCCTCAGCTTGCCGTCCGGAAATCTGATAGAAAGACGTTCAAACACATTAAACAGCTCACGGATATTCCCCGGCCACTTCCATTGCTTCAGCACATTACAAAAATCAGAAGGAAGTTCGCCTGGCCAATGATTCTTCTGTTTGTAGTACTCAAAGAGGTCCGGGATATCCTCGGTGCGATCGCGTAATGGAGGGAGTTCAATTGGATAGACATGAAGACGGTAAAACAAGTCCTCTCTGATTTTTCCGTTTTCGGCAAGCTCGCGTAAATCACAATGTGTGGCGGCAATAACTCTGATATCAACCGGAATTTCTTTCGTCCCGCCGATTGGCGTTATCTTGCGTTCCTGAAGCACCCGTAAAAGTGCAACCTGCATCGAGTGGGAAATTTCCCCGATTTCATCTAAAAATAATGTGCCTTGATTCGCTTTTTGAAAGGCGCCTTTATAGCCATTTCGTTTCGCTCCCGTAAAAGCGCCCTCTGCATATCCGAACAGTTCGCTTTCAATCAAATCAGACGGAATCGCTCCGCAATTGACAGCAACAAACGGACCGTGACGTCTCTCACTGTTCTCATGAAGAGCGCGAGCCGCGACTTCCTTTCCCGTACCAGTTTCGCCCGACAAACAGACCGTTGCATCTGCCGCAGCTGCACGTTCAAGGTTCATCAGCATCGCTTGCGATCGGCCGCTTTTCCCGATCACTCCATTGAATCGAAACACCTTCTTTTTCTTATGTTCCGAAAGATAAAAACAAGTGCCGCCATCTCCTATGGTGACAGCTTTTTCGATTGAGTAGCCCCGTTCCTTCAACTCATACAGGTGCCGGCCCTGCCAATCCGGCATTGAGGTTCGAATCGGTATGCTCGCACTGATGATGTGCTGCTTGTTATTGCATAGCACCATCGGCACACTGGATGCAGCCCTCTCTCCAAAACGGCTGATCAGCTCGAGCTCTTTCTCACGGCTTTTAGCTGCGAGTTCCCGTTCAGCTGCATAGGCGATCGCAGTGGCAATACCGAGCATATGAGGATGAGCGCCTGCCGCCGGACACGATATGTCAATCACACCCGCAAGGCTGCCATCCTCATGGTGAATCGGAGCGGCTGAACAGTTCCAAAGATGGGAAGCAATGGAGTAATGCTCTGATCCTTGTATCGCAACCGGCTCGCTAATGTGGAGCGCCGTGCCAATCGCATTTGTTCCGACAGCCGTTTCCGTCCAGCATGCCCCTTCGACAAAGTTGATGCGTTTGGCTTCATAGAGCGCGCGGGAATGGCCGTCCAATGCCAGAACAACACCGTCTGAATCAATTAGCAGCGCCATCATTTCCATTTCTTTTATGGCAGGCAGCAGTTTTTCGAGGTAAGGCTTTGCGGTCGTCAAGAAGAATGAATGTTTTTTTGACTGCTGATCCAGCTCCGTTTGCTGTAAAACCTTCGGGCCTTTTTCTAAATAAGGATTGACCTCAGCTTTTTTGCAGCGATGCCATGACTCGGCAATCCGTTTTCTTAATCGGGCTTCGTCAAGCACACCGTCTTTCACAAAACGTTTCCAGGTTTGCAAATCGTTTGGGACCGAATTCATTTCCTTGATCGCTCCTCCCTTACACGCCGTTTTCATCTATTGTAGGGGAAAAATAAAGCGCTTTCAACAATAAAAAAGCAGGCGCCTTATATCCATGCACCTGCTTTTTCCTTTATTATGCATGTACTGCAAGCCCGATCGTGCTTAACAGCGCCTCATGCAATGTTTCCGATAAAGTCGGATGCGCGGCGATAAAATGCTCCGCCATATCTGCCGTCATCTCACCATTCATGATCGCTGCCGCTTGGCCGATGAGCTCGGTTACGTCCGGGCCAATCATCGAGACACCTACGATTTCGCCGAATTCCGGTTCAGCCACGAATTTGACCTTTCCTTCCGCTTGCTGTTTAATGAGTGCCTTGCCGTTTGCGGAAAAAGGAAATTCGCCAATTTTCACATCGCCGTATATGCTTCTTGCCTGACGTTCTGTCATTCCGATACAAGCGATTTCCGGGGACGTATAGATGCAGCGCGGCACATGTTTCTCATTGACTTTGACATCCCTTCCGGAAGCATGAGAAGCAGCGATGATGCCCTCATGAAAAGCGGCATGCGCCAGCTGAATGCCCCCTATAGCATCTCCGCACGCGTAAATATGAGGCACGTTCGTCTGCATGTGCCCATTCACCGGAATGCCCTTTGGAGAAAAATCAACTTCGGCCTGTTCAAGCTGTAATCCGTCAAGACGGGGTTTTCTGCCGATAGCCACCAGCACATAATCGGCCTTCGTTTTAAACTCTCGCTGACCGCTTTTCCATATTGCCGTTTTGGCCGTCCGATCCACCCGCTCTAATCTGGATGAGGTATGCACTTCGACACCGTCTTCCTCAAGTTTCTCCTGAAAAAGACGGGCAATATCTTCGTCTTCAGCCGGGATCAGCTGGTCCGCTGTTTCAATGATGTTCACCTTCGATCCCAATCTGGCGAACAGCCCTGCATACTCACACCCGATGACACCGCCGCCGACAATGACTAGTGAAGACGGAATCTCGGAAAGAGAAAGCGCGTCTTTGCTGTCGAGGATCCATTCGCCGTCAAACGGGGCGAAAGGCAGCTCGATTGGCTCTGATCCGGAGGCAATCAATACTTGGTCCGCCTCTCTGATTTCTTTTCCTTTTTCTCCTTCGATCAAGAGCTTTCTTTCAGAAAGAAAGGAGGCTGTTCCCTTTACAACCTGTATTTGATTTTTCTTCATTAGGTACTGAACGCCTTGGACAAGCTGACTGACAACCTGTTGTTTCCGGCTTTGCATTTTACTCCAATCGACTGATATCGCACCTGCCGGAAGTTCGATTCCAAAGCTGTCGGCATGCTTGATTTTATCAAGAACGTTTGCGCTTTCTAACAAAGACTTTGTCGGGATGCAGCCTTCATTCAGGCAGGTCCCTCCAAGCTTGCCTTTGTCAATAAGCAGCACGTTTCTGCCCTGCTGTGCCGCGGAAACCGCAGCCGCATAGCCTGCAGGTCCGCCGCCGATAATGGCTAATGTCATGTCGTTTTCACCTGCTTTTCCTATAAAATTAATGCTGCGGGTTCTTCCAAATATGTTTTCATCGCCTTCAGGAATGCAGCGGCAGGGGCGCCGTCACACGCTCTGTGATCAAATGTCAGGCTGAGTGGCAGGATCGTGCTTCTGACGATCTCCTCCCCTTGATACACCGGCGTGTCATAGCTTGCTCCGATGCCGAGAATGCCTGTTTCCGGCGGATTTAGTATCGGTGTGAAATGCTCAACTCCAAACGCGCCAAGGTTTGTAATGGAGAAAGTAGATCCTTGCAGTTCTTCGCTTCCCGCACGTCCCTCGCGTGCTTTTTTGGCATTTTCTGAGATAGATTGAGCCAGTTCTATCAGCGATAGCTTTTCAGCATGGCGGATGACAGGCACCACTAAGCCATTTTCCAAGGCTACAGCCATACCAAGGTGCACATGGGGATGTGTGATGATGCGCTCATTTTGATAAAAGCTGTTCAGCACAGGGTGAGCTTGCAGAGCGAGAACGGCGGCTCTTGAGACAAAATGAGTGATCGTCAGTTTTGTGCCGTATCTCTCTTCCGCAGTTGGTGAAAGCTGTTTTTGAAGAGTGGCAAGCTTGGTGATATCAGCTTTCATCGTGATCGTCAGCTGCGCGCTGTTTGCCAGGCTTTCCTGCATTCGGGCAGCGATGACCTTTCTCATGCCTGTCACCGGGATTTCCTGCGCTTTCTGCTCCGACACAGGCTTTGCCTGATCTTTTTTCTGTTCAGCAAGAGCCTTTGTTACGTCATCCTTCACGATTCGTCCGCCTGGTCCAGTTCCTTTCAGTTGTTTTAGGTCTAATCCTGCTTTTTCTGCTATTTTCCTGGCGACTGGAGATATTTTCATTCGATCTTTTTTGGAGGCTGCGGGTTTGTTTTCTTGTTTGACGGGCTGAACGGCTTGCGGCATATTGTCTTCAGCAACAGGCGCGCTCGCCTCTTCCTGCACCGACTCATTGGCGTCCCCGATATAGCAGATCGCTGTGCCGGGCGGAACCTCTTCTCCCTCTTTCACTTTGATATCGATCAGCGTTCCTTTTTCAGGCGCTTCGATCTCCATTTCAATTTTCTCCGATTGAATGCTGGCAATGCTTTCTCCCTTTTCAACCGGGTCGCCTACTTTTTTATTCCATATCGATACTTCCCCTTGTTTCATGGCCATTCCCAATTTTGGCATCACTACTTTTACCGCCATTTGTGTTCCCCCTTTAATTCATTGCCGGCTCGCCAAGCAATTCAAGCGTGACGCTGACAATTTTATCTGGTGTCGGCAAATATTGATCTTCAAGCACTGGTGAAAACGGAACCGGTGTATGCGGCGCTGTAATCCGTTTAATCGGCGCATCAAGCAAATCAAAGCCCTTGTCAGCGACAAGCGCAGCAATATCCGTGGCAATGCTGCATCGCGGATTGGCTTCATCAATGATGATCAGACGATTTGTTTTTTCTAACGATGTGAAAATCGCATCCTCATCCAGAGGGGACAGACTGCGCGGATCAAGGACCTCGGCTTCGATGCCCCTCTCTGAAAGCTGTGCAGCCGCTTCAAGCGCAGTATTGACCTGCTTGCCGACTGCAAAGAGCGTAACATCATTGCCCTCGCGTTTGATATCCGCTTTTCCGAGGGGAATTGTATAATAATCTTCCGGCACCTCGCCCTTCATGTTGTAGGACGTTTTGTCTTCAAAGAAGAACACCGGATCATTATCTTCTATTGCTGCAAGCAGAAGACCTTTGGCATCATACGGATTGGATGGAACAACTGTCTTCAGTCCAGGGATGCTCGTGAAAAGGCCATACAGCGCTTGTGAATGCTGGGCAGCGGCCCGGAACCCTGCTCCGTATGTGGTGCGGACGGTAATCGGCACTTGCGCTTTTCCGCCGAACATGTAACGGAATTTCGCCCCTTGGTTGATCACCTGGTCAAAGCACGTGCCGATAAAATCGTTAAACATCAGCTCGGCAATCGGTCTCAAACCGGTTGATGCCGCAGCCATAGCCGCACCCATATAGCCCGCCTCAGAAATCGGAGTGTCCAGCACTCTTGTGCGCCCGAATTCCTGTACGAGCCCCTTTGTGACCCCTAATACACCGCCCCATGCTTCATCATCCTGCAAATGATCGACCGCCGCTCCCCCGGCGACATCCTCACCGATCAAAAGCACATTTTCGTCTTTTCTCATCGCAAGCTTCATTGCTTCATTGATCGCGTCTGACATGCTTATGACTCTCGCCATCTCTTACATTCCTCCTTTTTCATATGACACATACACATCTGTCAGCAGCTCCGAATCTTTTGGATATGGGCTGTCTTCGCTGAACGAGACGGCTTTTTCAATCGATTCGCTGACACGCTGTTCAATGTCTGACAGCTTATTAGCATCTGTTTCTTTTAAAAGGTAGTTTTTAAAACCTTGAATGGCATCTTTTTCTTCAAGGTGCTCAACTCTTTCATCCTTCGTTTTATAGGTTTGGGCATCTCCTTCGAAATGGCCGTAGTTTCTGTAGGTCATACATTCAATCAAAGACGGGCCGCCGCCGTTTCTTGCTCTTTCTATCGCTTCCTCGGCTGCCTGGTAAACTGCTAAAATATCTTTGCCGTCAACTGTAACCCCCGGCATGTTATAAGCAGCTGCCCGATCGGCGATTGAATCACAGGCTGATGCGTACTCAAATGGGGTAGCTTCGCCATAGCCGTTGTTTTCAGCAACAAACACGACAGGAAGGTTCCATACAGCCGCTAAATTCAGCCCTTCGTGGAAGGTGCCTTGGTTATTTGCCCCGTCCCCGAAAAAGCAAACGCTTACATTTTTAGTCTGTTTATATTTAGCCGTGAGCGCTGATCCGCATGCGAGCGTAAAGCCGCCCCCGACGATTCCATTTGCGCCTAACATGCCTTTATCAAGATCCGCAATGTGCATAGAACCGCCCTTGCCTTTGCACAATCCGGTCGCTTTTCCGAAAATTTCCGCCATCATGCCGTCCAAATCACAGCCTTTGGCGATACAATGTCCATGTCCCCTGTGGGTGCTTGTAATGCTGTCGCCATCATGTAAATGAGCGCACACCCCTACAGCCACAGCTTCCTCACCGGCATATAAATGAACGAATCCGGGAAGCACTCCCTGGGCGAACAGTTCATGCACTTTGTCTTCAAAGCCCCTGATCTCCAGCATCTTTTGGTACATCCACAGCGCTTTTTCCTCAGTTAATGATAAGCCTTCTCGTTTTAACAATTCCATTTTGTGCGCCTCCTTCTATTTAGGGTTCACCATTATAAATGCAAGAAGTGTGCCAGTCTTTTGAGCCCGTAAAACCAGTCTTCTCGTCTTCACTTTGGAGACAGTTTGAGACGTGTGTCTCGTTTTGTCTCAAACTGATTCATTTGTCTCGTTTTACAGCATGCAAAAAAAGACCGGATATCACCCGGCCTTTGACAATGATCGACGTATTTATTTCCTTGGAAATCTTTTTAACTTCCTAGTTCCTCTGCATCGTTTGACTGAATAGCTGCTTTTGAAAGAAAATCAATTGAATATTTGACATATCCAATACCGCCGTCCCCGTCCTTCTGCATACAGTCTATCGTGCCGTTTGAGTATGTATATCCCTTTTCATTAAGCGTTTTTCTGACCGTTTCCGCCATCTTTGCGGCATCTGTTTTTGATAACCCGCTGGCGTCTAACTGAATCGTCATGCTCATAGGCGCTTTTTCAGCCAGCTGTTTGTTCCATTTTGTATCTAACGTGAACTGTCCGTTTTCAATACTCAAAGCAGCATCAGCTTTTATAAGTCGAGGAACCGCTTTTTTCAGATCTGCTTCGATTGCCTTCGTTGCTTCTTTATTTACATGTTTTGATACTGATTCGGTATACGCTTCTTCAATTCCATCGCACGTTACTTTAGGATGCAGAAATCCCTTCGTACACATTGGGTAGCGATGAGATTGGGAGGTTGCTTCGAATACATATTCAGAGGTTTTAGCGTTATATACCCCATTCGTGATCTTGATTTCTTTCTTAGGATAGGTTTGTTTCACATAAGAGACTAGCTTCTGTTCTGCAGCATTTTTCGAAAATGGATCACCGAACCATACATGATAGATATATAGTCCGCATCCGAATAATGCAATGGCAAGCAAGCCAAACACAAGTTTTTTCATGTTCACACTCTTTTCTTCATATGTATGTGCTACAGTTCATGCTTTTCTTCAACAGCCCGGTTCAGCGCTTGGAGCATATAGCCTATGCCTTTGTAAGATGATAGCGGCCAGCTGATATGCTGGTGTTCTCCGATGACGGCGTTTAGAACGCTTCGATATTTTTTTCCGCCAAGCATGACTAGCTCTTCGATATCAGAAAAGCCTTTTTCGTGAAATTGGCGGCTCAGCTCGTCCGCTGTCATGATTTCCGGATGACCGGTGCCAAAAGTGACATCGTAATTTCCCGAAACGAGATCATTAGGGCGGAGGAACCCGTGTTTCGCAGACAAAATCACCCACTCATCGAAAAATGCTTTCGCATACCGCTCGCACGCCTGATGAAACGGGCTGAGATAAGCGTCCTCTGCTCTTACCGGCCCGGCATCAGGCTGGACGTCCCAGATTTTTTTCTTGCCGCAGGGGATGATGCATAGCCGTTTCATTTTTCTCTCCCCCTTTATAAGATATCTCCACTAAATATACCATTATTTTCTTACAATAAATTAGAGAAAAGACAGGCTGAGTAAAGCTGCGTACAAAAAAGACCCGGATTTACCGAAAATCCAGGTATTTTAGTCAAGAATTGTGTTAGCCTTTTTTGAATCAAGCACTGCAGTTACTCTATCCCATCAAGATACTTTCTCTCAAAGTCGTCGAGCAATGCACGCACTTCATCTGTTGACTTTGTGTTCATGCATTGATTTCTTAATTCACTTGCCCCTCGGAACCCGCGGAGGTAAATCTTGAAAAAGCGAGGAAGAGGCTTGTACGGACGCGCTTCTAATGCTGAATATTTGTCATGGAGATCCAGATGCAGCCTTAAGAGATCAAGCAATTCCTTGCTGCTATGCTCTTTTGGCTCCTTTTCAAAGGCAAATGGATTTGTAAAAATACCGCGCCCTATCATAATTCCATCAACACCGTATTGTTCAGCAAGTTTCAAGCCGGTTTGGCGGTCAGGGATATCTCCATTGATTGTCAACAGTGTATCTGGTGCCACCTCATCACGAAGTTTCTTAATCTCCGGGATGAGCTCCCAATGCGCATCTACTTTGCTCATTTCTGCCCTTGTACGCAGATGAATAGAAAGATTCGCAATATCCTGTTTCAAAATGTGTGTCAGCCACTCGCGCCATTCATCCACATCCGTGTATCCAAGTCTTGTCTTCACGCTTACAGGCAATCCCCCTGCTTTTGCAGCTTGTATTAATTCTGCCGCAACTGCAGGACGGCAAATTAGGCCGCTTCCCTTTCCATTCCCCGCCACATTAGGCACAGGGCAGCCCATATTGATATCTAAGCCTTTAAATCCTAACTCTGCCATGCCAATACTCATTTTACGGAAGTTTTCAGGCTTATCCCCCCATATATGGGCTACCATTGGCTGTTCATCCTCTGTAAACGTCAAACGGCCACGCACACTATCCTTCCCATCCGGGTGGCAATAGCTCTCTGAGTTTGTGAACTCTGTAAAAAACACATCCGGTCTGCCTGCTTCACTTACTACATGCCGGAAAACAACATCTGTCACATCTTCCATTGGTGCCAGTACAAAAAATGGCCGTGGCAATTCACGCCAGAAATTTTCTGTCATAACAAAAATCAAATCCTTTCATTAGAGGATACAGCTATACCTGTATCTCAATATTTAAAAACTGACCATGCTTTCTTTTTACACTTATCGCATGCGAAAGCATTTCTTATCAATCTATAGTAAATTTTGAACATTTTCACATGGGATGATTATCTACACCATTTTTTATATTGTGGTTAACACTGGCGCTGACCTTCGTCTTTCTTTGTGGCCTTACTTTTGAACTTTTTGGATAAAAAGAATTCCAACCTAAATAGAATATCATATGAGTTCTCCATATTACCAACGCAAACTAATTGTCCTGTTATTGAGGATAAGATATTTAACGCTACACCATATCCTTATCTCAATATCATATTTGCGGAAAAACTAATTTCAAGAGATAAACTTTGATTAAGCAAATTGAGTTGGGGGTGGTATAACTGAGTACTTTAGAGAATAAAAAAACCTCTACTTAAGCTGCTACCACTTATGAATCACATGGAGTAAAGAGGATGAGAAGAGAAAATAAATCCTTATTTAAAAGAATTCAAGAACTTCAATCTGAATCATTTGGGATTTGCTCATGATTTAGAAAATAACCAACGCAGCAAGTGGCAACCTACTATATATTTGTATAGGGTTATAATTCGATAATCCTGATCCAGAACCAATAAAATAGACTGCTGACTAAGTGTCGCAGTCTTCACTCATAAGAAAATTAAGAAAGTCTTCATTTTCTTTCATCATTAAATAAGGCATCAGAAGTTATTGCTTTAATTTCGAATATCCTTTGTTATCCCTGTAATTATTTGTATAATAGTGAAAACTCCCAAGAAAACAGTAATAATATTAAACCATGGATTATCATAGAATGAAAGATATGTTTGAAAGAAATCTAGTTCAACTATGTTTGCTGGGAATCCATTCATTTCTCTATACTTAGGACCCCATCCCGTTAATTCTACAAAATTAAAATAAAGCTGAGATACTAAAAATGCCAAAAATGTTTGAAACCAACTTCTTTTATATAACGGTCGTTTTTTATATACTTTATCCATTTAGTTATCCATTTCCTTCTCTGCAATACTTTTTAGCCAAGTGTCAATCTAAATTATTATGAAGCATGATTGTCGCAAGGATATAACCATTGTAGGTATTACTTTAATAGTTGTTATCGTCGGCACTATTATTTAATTGTTGTAGTGCTCATACGTTATTCATTTTAAAATGGGGTTGGCCATCATTTTCACCTCTTTCGTTTATTACAATGTTTCAACTTTTTACATCGAATGACTCTTGAAATGATATACGCCATACCTTTCCTTATATTCCTATAATCAATATTTCACACGTAATAACTGC
The DNA here is from genome assembly GCF_053903135.1 of Bacillus sp. JZ109. NCBI lineage: Bacteria > Bacillati > Bacillota > Bacilli > Caryophanales > Bacillaceae > Bacillus > Bacillus sp. JZ109. The sequence goes on from NZ_CP096388.1 coordinate 3,204,175, forward strand.
AAGTCAATATATAATTTTACAAATTATGAAAAATATATCTATGATTTTACATCATTTTACTCATGTATTTTAATCATACTGGAAGGAAATTTTTCCGGTTAAATAACGCTTTTTTCACCCGCTTTTCAACACGTTTTTTCAATTCTTTTCGCCAGTTAAAATAAAGATCTCCGAGAAAAGAAGGAAGATAAAATTGGGGAAAGACAGTTAGGACAAGGGCTGCGCACGAAAAAGACCCGGAAATCGGAATTGTTTATTTTACCGAAATCCAGGTCTTATTAGGAAAACTATTTTATGACTGGGAAATGTTCTTTTTAGTTAGACGATTTCAATACAAGTCTCGCCACTGCTTCCACATGCGCCGTCTGCGGAAACATATCGACAGGCTGAATATAGTCCACGCGATAGTCCTTCGACAGCGTCTGCAAATCCTTCGCAAGCGTGGATGGATTGCAGGAAACGTAGACGAAGCGTTTCGGTTTGACTTTTTTGATCGTGTCCAGGAACGTGCTGTCACAGCCCGTTCTTGGCGGGTCTACAATGACGACGTCCGGGCGGAAGCCTTCTTTCGTCCATTTCGGGAGCCAGTGTTCGGCTGTTCCTGTTACATATGTGGCATTTGCCATGCCGTGTTTTTTGGCGTTTTTCTTAGCATCGTCAATTGATTCCTTGATGACGTCCATGCCGCGGACTTCCTTCGCTCCGTCCGCCACCCACATGCCGATAGTGCCGACGCCGCAATACGCATCAACGACTTTTTCTTTTCCGGTCAGCTGCGCCGCTTTTTTCACTTCATCATACAGCTTGACGGTCTGTTCCGGGTTGAGCTGGAAGAAAGCGCGGGCACTCAATTCAAAAGATACGTCGCCTAGCACTTCTTGAATTACTGTTTTTCCGGCGAGCTGTTTTGTTTTCTCACCAAAAATCACTGAAGTTTTCGCACCATTTACATTCTGAATAATGGATTTGACCTCTGGCAATCGCTTTTGAATCGCTTTGACGATTTCTTCCTTGTGCGGAAGCGTTTCTTTTGCGGTTACAAGCACGACCTGCACTTCGCCTGTTTCAAAGCCGACTCTCGTCACGATCGTGCGAACGTCGCCTTTTCGTTTTCTTTCATTATAAACAGACACATTGAAGTCCTCTAAAATGCGGCGGACGATGCCTGTTGTTTTGTTCGTTGCCGGATGCTGAACGATGCAATCTTTAATCGGCACGATATCATGGGAATCAAGGCCGTATAAGCCGGCGATGATGCTGCCGCTTTGCGAGCGTCCGATCTGGAATTGGCTTTTATTGCGGTAATTCCACGGGTTGTCCATGCCGATCGTTTCTTTGATTTCCATGTTTTCAACTTTAAACTTCGTATGGCGTTCAAGAGACTGAATGACGATATCGCGTTTTTCCCGAAGCTGCTGGCTGTATGCAAGGTGCTGAAGCTGACATCCGCCGCATTGTTCATAAACAGGGCAAGGCGGTGCCACCCGGTGCTCAGATGCCTTGCGGATTTTCTTAATGCGGCCCTCCGAAAACTTCGGCTGGACCTTTGTGGCCTGCACAACAACTTCTTCGCCAGGAAGCGCGCCGGGTACGAAGACGACTTTTTTCTTAAAATAGCCGACACCTTCTCCGTTAATGCCGAGACGCTTAATCGTCAGCGGAAAGGTTTGTCCGACCTTCAGTTCGACGGGCGCCTGTTTCTTTTGTTGGTTCACGTTGTTCTCTCCGTTTCTATATAAAGCTTTCTGCAGATGGCAGAAAGTGAAATGGTTTTTTCACATCTTTCTAGTATAACACGTTTGCAGGATTTCCTTCATTGTCAGATGAATTATTCTATACTCCTCCACAAATATAAAGACGCATAGCTTAAATAAGGCTCCCACTCCTTGCTCATCGCCAGCATGACATCCTTTGCCGGCTTATCGTCCAGCTGAAAATGGCGTTTGATGGCATTCTGGAGGCCGATATCGGCAAGCGGGAATAAATTGGGACGGCCAAGTCCGAACATGAGGACGTTTTGCACAGTCCACGGGCCGATACCCCTAATTTTGATCAGTTTCTTCATAATGTCTTCATCCGCCATATGCGGCAGCTCTGACAAGCTGAGTGTGCCTTCTGCGATCATCCTTGATGTATCAATGGTGTATTCCGCTTTTCTCATGCTGAATTGCAGATCACGCAGATCCTGATAATCGAGTTCTGCAATCGTTTCCGGCTTTGGGTAGCACCACACGCCATCCTTCTGCTCCCCAAACGCATGAACAAACCGTTCTGTTAGCGTGTAAGCGAAGGAAAGATTGAGCTGCTGGTGGATAATGCATTTCATCATGCAGTTGTACACGCTGTAGTCCAGAACAAGCGGAGTCCCTGCATGCTCTTCAAAAATGGCGGACAGGCTCGTTTTTGAAAAATGATCCAGAACGTGCTGCAAATGATTTTCCCATTGAAAAATCCGCTTGATTTCCTTCATCATTTCTCCCTGATCCGTTTCCCCGCTGACGAGGAACTCAGGCTCACCCGCATGGCCTAACGCCTGTATCTTTACAATACATACATCCCCCGCTTGATTTCTGATTGGCACACGGACTTCCCTCGCCTCTCGATCAACAGCATTGAGGGGGTCTAAAGACAGCCTGTCCAGCACGCGGTCAAAATGATACGGAGGCGTGACAGATACTTTTTCCTTCCACATGAGATCCACCCTTTTTCCGTTTTTGTTCAGTATAACATGCCGCTTGAATTAGGCAGAGAGTACCGTATACTTTTCTCATAAAGACCGCATGATATAATGGCAGGTGGAGGGTTGTTTATGATCAACATTACCGCAATCACAACAGAGCATCAGCTGCTGAAAAATATACCGATCGAACGAGTGGAACAGCCTGATATTGCATGGTACTGGGTTGATTTTTACGGCCCGGAGGATACGGAAACGGCGTTATTGAGAGATTTTTTTCATTTTCACCCGCTTGCCATTGAGGATTGCTTCCAGCATATGCAGCGGCCGAAGCTTGACCATTATGACGGCTATCGTTTTTACGTGATTCATGCGCTGAATAAGGAAACACTTGAGACGGAGGAAGTCGATATCTTTCAAGGCGAAAAATTTGTCGTCACCTTTCATTTACACGAAACGCCCGGTATCGCTAAAGTCCGGGAGCGTTTGTATGCTTCACCGGATATATTGAAAAAAGGGCCCGGGCATATTTCTTATATGATCATGGATCAGCTTGTTGATGAATATTTTCCTCTCGTGTATAAAATCGAAGACCGGCTGAATGAAATTGAAGAAAGCCGTCCCCACAAAACGTATGGAACGCTGATGAACGAGGTGTTTGATCTCAGAACAGACCTATTGCATTTGAGACGGACGATTATCCCGATGCGTGATTTGCTCTACCGGATTTTAAGCCTTGACCATGTGAAAGAGCAGCGGGAAACGAAAGCCTATTTCAGCGACATATATGATCATTTGTTAAAGTTGTCTGAAATTGTGGAATCCAACCGTGACATGACGTCCGACTTGCGTGACAGCTACGTGACGCTAAACTCAAACCGGATGAATGCGATTATGATGACTCTGACGATTGTGTCGACCATTTTCATCCCGCTCACCTTTATTGCCGGTGTATACGGTATGAACTTCGACTTCATGCCGGAGCTGCATTGGAAATACGGATATTTTGCTGTACTTGGCCTGATGGCCGCGCTTGTGATCGGGATGCTGATTTGGTTTGTACATAAAGGATGGTTCAATATTTTTAAATGAGGACAGCGAGCAGCTGTTCTTTTTTGTTGTAAGCCGATCGCTATGCATATTCTGTTCATATTGTTTATAATGGAAAAAATATTCAGGGAGTGATCAGATTGAAAATTGCTGTCATCGGACTCGGCAATATGGGACAGCCCATTGCCCGAAATGTTCTTCAAGCAGGCTACGAATTGACTGTCTATAACCGGACGAAACAAAAGACAGAAGAATTTGTCACAAAAGGCGCACAGGCAGCTGATACGCCGCGGCTGGCGGCAAAGTCCGCTGATATTGTCATTACTATGCTTGCAGATGATGATTCTGTCAGCGCCGTGACATTCGGAGAAGACGGGCTGCTTGAAGGATTAGCAGAGAACGGCATTCACATCTCGATGAGCACAATCAGTGTTGAGTTCTCAGAAAAGCTCGCAGCAGCTCATGCAGAGAAAGGACAATTTTTTCTCGCCGCTCCTGTTCTTGGCAGACCGGATGCCGCAGCCAAAGCCGCGCTCCGTATCATAACAGCCGGACCGGCGGAAGCAAAGCAAGCTGCCAAGCCTCTGCTCGACAGCCTGAGCCAGCAGGTATTTGACGTCGGCGAAGAAAGCAAGACGGCAAATGCAGCCAAAATCAGCATTAATTTCTTGCTCGTGTCCATGCTGGAGGCGTTATCTGAATCCTTTTTAATGATGGAGAAATACGGCTTAGAACAAAAACAATTTTTAGAAATCGCCAGCGCGCTCTTTGGTTCTCCAGTCTATCAAAATTACGGAACCATTATGGCCGAGCAGAAATTTGAGCCGGCCGGCTTCAAAATGTCTTTAGGGCTGAAGGATACCAACCTGGCACTCGCCGCCGCAAAACAGGTTTCTGCAAATCTTCCTCTTGCCGAGCTGGCCAAGAGCCATTTTGAAAGCGGGATTGAGAAAGGCTTCGGGGATCTGGACTGGGCCGCACTGATTAAATGTATAAAATAAAGAAAAACCTCTCCGTTTAAGGAGAGGTTTTTCTCTTTTACAAAGACGGCAGCCTCATTTCTTTCTCAAACATCAGATCATCAATGCTTTTAAAAGTGTAGCCCTGTTTTTTCAGATCTGTAATCGCATCATCCAGTGCTTCAGCATTGTCCCTTGATACGGTGTGCAGCAGGTAAATGGCTCCCGGGTGCGCCTGCTTAATCATATGATCGTAGGCATATTTCTTCCCCTTTTGGTTGTTGATTTTCCAATCAACAAAAGCGACCGACCAGAAAACGGTTTGATAGCCGAGGCGTTTCGTTTCTTTCAGTACGTACTCACTGAACACGCCGCGCGGCGGACGCAAATACAGGTTGTCCTGCTTTCCCGTAATTTTATAAACCTCTTCGTTGACTGAATCAAGTTCATCCTGAATCTGATCAGCTGTTTTTGTCGTTAAATCCGGATGGTGAAAGGAATGGTTGCCGATAATATGGCCCTCATCTGACATTCGTTTGATCAGCTGAGGCTGGTCCTTTACGAAATGCCCGGTGACAAAAAACGTTCCTGTTACGCGATGTTTTTTTAAGACATCAAGCACTTTTGGCGTATAGCCATTTTCATATCCGTTATCAAACGTTAAGTAAATCGTTTTTTCCTTTGTATTCCCTAAATAAAACGCGTCATATTTTTCAATTAAACTGTTCAGCTGCTTCCCGGCATCTGGCGGCTGATGATTGACACTTCGTTTAAAGCCCCAATTAATCGGCTCATTCGGCACCGCTTCCGCCTGTGCTGCACCTCCGGCAAGCAATACGGCGGCGCAGCATATTGAACACATCCACTTCATGGCCAGCGCTCCTTCTGCATTTTTTCTTATTTTACAGATAGGGGCTTTGTTTTATACTGTTGCTTTATGCCAATAAAAAAACCGCGGCGGGCGCGCGGTTTTATTCCCAATCTTTTTTAAAACGTTCGTATTTGGCTTCCAGGTCATCAAGCATGCTGATGAGCCTGTCTATATCTTCAACGTCGGTTGCTTCAGGGTCTAATGAATCGATGACGTTCATAAACATGTCAAGTCTGTTCTTTAAATAATCAATCTGCTGATCTTTATTGTTTACGGCGTTCCCCATTCTGTTCCTCCATTCATTTTTTATTATGGTAGCTCATTTTTTGCGGTTTTTCAATCGCCGCGCTACTTGCGATCTTGGCAAATCAGGTCTAAAATTAACTGTTGGCAGCGTTAGTATGCCCATTTATAAAGGAGTTAGATAGTCATGACACAAAACACGAAGCTGCGTCCGATTACGCCCGAGTTTGACCCTTGGGAAGCCTATATGGATGTTGACCAATACGGAGACATGCAGCTGACAAACGTTGAATTCACAACGACGACACTGTGCAATATGAGATGCGAGCATTGTGCTGTAGGCTATACATTGCAGCCTAAAGACCCGAATGCTCTGCCAATAGATCTTCTGTTAAAACGGCTGGAGGAAATCCCGCGCCTCAGATCCATCAGCATCACAGGCGGAGAGCCGATGCTTTCGTTGAAATCAGTAAAAGAATATGTTGTTCCTTTATTGAAATATGCCCATGAACGGGGTGTGCGGACACAAATTAATTCAAATCTGACCCTCGACATCGAGCGGTACGAATGGATCATTCCGTATCTCGATGTGCTACATATTTCTCATAACTGGGGTACAGTTGAAGATTTTGCTGAAATCGGCTTTGCCATGATGGACAGAAAACCGACCTTCGAACAGCGCGCGCGCTATTTTGAAAAAATGATCGAAAACAGCCGCACGCTCGTGGATGCCGGAGTAATGGTATCTGCGGAAACGATGCTGAACAAACGAACTCTTCCGCATATTGAGCATATTCACCGCCAAATCACAGAAGATATGAAATGTCAGCGTCACGAGGTCCACCCAATGTATCCAAGCGATTTCGCAAGCGCTCTTGAATCCCTCAGCCTGAAAGAGATGAGACAGGCCATTCACCGCTTGCTGGATATTCGTGATGAAAATACGTGGATGCTGTTCGGAACGCTGCCGTTTTATGCCTGCAGTCCGGACGAAGACGATCAAAAGCTGCTTCGCCGGCTTCGCGCGGCGAAAAACGTCACAGTGCGAAATGACCCTGACGGCCGATCCCGCCTGAATGTGAACATTTTCGACGGAAACATTATCGTGACCGATTTCGGTGATACCCCGCCGCTTGGCAACATTCAGACGGACAGCCTCCCTTCCGCCTATGAAAAGTGGAGAGAGACCAAGCTTGCGAAAGAACTGAGTTGCCACTGCCCGAATGTCCGGTGCCTCGGACCGAATGTTCTTGTCAAAAACAGTTATTATCAGGATACAGACTTCACAAAACGTCAAGCCAGGAGTTAGATGCGGATGAAAGAAACACTTACGGAGATTTTTCAAAATAAAATCGTCGATATTCTCCTCGTTGCCGTTATCCTTTGGATCGGTGTCTTTATCATCAACCGGCTGGTACAGCTATTTTTTAAACGGACGGATTTTATTGAAGAAAAAAAGGAAAAAACGATTGAAAGCCTTGTCCGTTCTGTCACCCAGTATACGGCGACAATTGGTTTTATCTTTTACGTTATTTCTTTATTTGTGCATGATTTCGGCAAGATATTGGCCGGGGCGGGCGTAGCAGGTATCGTGATCGGTTTTGGCGCCCAATCGCTGATCAAAGATGTGCTGGCTGGTGTGTTCTTAATATATGAACGCCAGCTGCACAAAGGCGATTATGTCACCGTCAACAACTTGTTCAACGGGACAGTGGAGGAAATCGGCCTCCGCTCGCTGCAAATCCGGGAATGGAGCGGGAAGCTGCTCACCATCAGCAACGGCGAGGTCAGACAAATAGAGAACTATAATATTGATTTTATGCGGATTACCGAATCCTTTCTTATCAGCTTTAAAGAAGATCCGGACCGCGTGTACAGCGTGTTGGAAGAGGCATGTGACATGCTGAATGAAGAGCTTCGTGATTCATTGAAGCGGGATGAATTCGGCAATCCGACAGAACCGTTTCAAATCCACGGCATCACCGCATTGAATAAAATCAATCGCGGCGTCGAATTTACGGTTAAAGGCATGGTGAAAGATGATGATTATTTCAGTGCCAGCCTTGCAGTCAGACGGGTTCTCGTTCGCCAGCTCTACCAAAACAATGTGCAAATGCTTGAGGAAGCGGTCCGAATCGAGAGAACCCAATAAACAAAAAAACTGATTCCGAGTTGGAATCAGTTTTTTATTTATCTTGGCAGTGAGGAAAGCTGAAAGCCAAATGTGACATGGTCTTGAACCGGAATCCACGCGCCGATGCCCTGTGACGTGACATTTTTCACGACGAGTTTTCGTTTATTTCCTTTCAGCACTAAGTACACTTCTCCGTAAGTCACTTTTCCTTTTTCATTCACAGCCGGTGCATATGCATGTAGATAACCGATTTTTTTAGGAGCGACTTTATAAATCTGATCCCGTTTTGTGCCAGCCCCAATGACCGTCTCAAATGCAAGCGGAAGGTTCGTTTTCTTCATTGCTTTTTGCATCATCATGCTTTTGACATCTTCAGCATTTGGAACTTTAGCTGTCAGGCCGCCCTTCACTCTGTACTGCTGTTCCTGGGCATAATGCATTTCAGCCGTTTCTTTCCCGCCGCGGTTATCCGCACGGTTTGTATTGATTTTTTTATATTCCCAGTTTGCGACTGTTTCATTTGATTCATAGCCGAGCGCCCATTTCCCGAGAAATATTGTCGCCCGGTACCCTACTGCAAGCGGTGTGCCGGATATGTTGGATTCATTCAGCATTTTGATGAGATGCGGATTTTCAATCTTCACCTCAGAATGATCGAGCAATTCCTTTGCCAGCTTGCTCGGCTGAAGCATTGGCTGATCCTGTGAAGCATTCGGATACGTGTTTTCCTTTGAAATGCTTGCGACAGAATTAGGAACCTTAAACTGCTTTTTCGCGTGGATGGGCTGAACGCCGAAAAAACTAAAGAATAACAACACGATAAGTGTGGAATGAAATAGCTTTTTCATCATATCACTCTTTCTATGGCATTTTCCCTTAGTCTTTTCATCCCGCTTTGTTGTTATCCATCATTTTTTCAGGTTAAAGAAGGAAAAAGCCGATCGCCATAATGACATATGCAGCAAGCAGTGTCGCCCCTTCAAACCAGTTGGAATCCCCGTCATTCGAAATCGCGATCATCAAGAGAACCGCTGATACCATCGCGACGAGCTCAGGCAATGTAAATACAAGCGGCATGCTTGTCGGAAAAAAGATAGAACAGATGACGAGAACCGGTGCGACAAACATAGCGATCTGCAGCGTAGAGCCGACTGCAATTTCAACCGCAATGTCCATTTTATTTTTGAAGGCCATAATAATCGCTGACGCGTGCTCCGCCGCATTTCCTACAATCGCCACGATGATGACCCCGATAAACAGCTCGCTCCACCCGAACTGTTCAGCCACCGAGTGAAAGGTATGGACCAGGTTTTCGGATATGTATGCAACCACAATCGTTGCCGCAAACAAGACAATCGTCGCAACCTTCCCTGACCATTCCGGCTCTTCCTCTTCTTCAGTCTGAGCGGCATTATTCGGCTGATAAACGCCCCGATGCGTGACAAGTTTAAAGTACAGCGCCGCCACATACAACAGAATCATAATGATGCTGATGCCGATGCTTAAATTGAGCTTGCTGGCGTTTCCCATACCAACAGAGAATACCTCCGGAATCACAAAGGCGACAATGATGGCAAAAATCAGAAGCCCGGAGTTATGGCGGGCATCATGGATATTAAATTCCTGCCGCTTATATTTTAAACCGCCGACAAAAAACGATAGGCCCGCTACCAGCAACAGGTTCCCCAGCACTGAACCGGTTAAAGAGGCAAGCACGATTCCTGTCAGGCCTTCTTTTAATGCAAAAAGGGAAATAATCAGCTCCACCGCATTCCCGAAGGTTGCATTCAACAAACCGCCGATACGCGGTCCTGCAATGATGGACAGTGATTCTGTCGCCCTCCCCATATAGCTTGCAAGCGCGATAATCGTCACACAATAAACGGCAAATAGAACCGCGGAAGGCCAATGCATCAAACTGCCAATCACAGAAAGCGGAACACCGGCCGCCACTAAAATAAAAAAGATACGATTCATGGTGAAATAGCTCCTTTTTTATGACTTGTTTTATTTTTATTCTTCACAAAAACCTTCATGATTACACGAGGGCAAATGTATAGCGTGATATAGGCTTTTTTCAGGTTGCCTGCTTTTGGAAAACATTGTACGATCAACATAGATTCCACATAAGGAGAACTGACACGATGTCACGATTTCATTTCTTTATCCTTGTCTTGCTCGTATCCATTTCCGGGTTTTCACAAGGCATGCTGCTGCCTGTCATTTCAATCATTTTTGAAACAAATGGAGAATCCGCTGCTATCAACGGCCTGCACGCGACCGGGCTGTATATCGGTGTGCTTTTGGCTTCGCCGTTTATGGAAGCGCCGCTCAGAAAGCTCGGGTTCAAGCCGCTGATCGTCATGGGCGGAAGCATTGTCATTTTAAGCTTATTCGGATTTATTTGGCTTCAGTCAGTTTGGGTCTGGTTCCTGCTTCGCCTGTTCATTGGAATCGGCGACCACATGCTTCACTTTTCTACGCAAACGTGGGTGACCTCCATGTCATCAAAACAAAATCGCGGAAGAAACCTGTCTATTTACGGGCTTTCCTTTGGCCTTGGCTTTGCCGCAGGCCCGTTCATGGTGCCGCTTGTCAAGCTGAGTCCGTCGCTTCCTTTTATCGTGTCCGGCTGCATCAGTCTGTTTGCGTGGCTTTTTGTTTTCTTTCTACAAAATGCATACCCGGAAACCAGTCCTCATGAAACCAAATCAGACAATAGTTTCAGGCGATTTTATCAGGCCATGCTGTTTGGGTGGGTTGCCTTTATGCCTACATTTGGCTATGGCTTTCTGGAAACGGCGCTGAACGGAAGCTTTCCGGTGTACGCGCTCCGTTTGGGGATATCAGTAGACGCAGTAGCGATCATCCTTCCCGCATTTGCGATTGGAAGCATTATTTTTCAGTTTCCGCTCGGCATCCTCAGCGATAAATACGGCAGGCGGAATGTGCTGCTGGTGATTTTACTGACTGGGGCTCTTTGCTTTTTCATAGCCGGTGTATTTCCTTCGCCTTACGTGATCGGCGGCTGCTTTTTTATTGCAGGAATGGCAGTAGGATCAACCTTTACACTTGGCATCAGCTATATGACAGATCTTCTTCCGCCCCACCTCCTGCCGGCGGGAAACCTGCTTTGCGGCATTACCTTCAGTCTCGGCAGCATCCTCGGCCCGGTTGCCGGCGGCTGGTATATGCAGACATTTGAAAGCGCAAACTTGTTCTACTTCATTACTCTCACGCTTAGCGCTGTGTGGCTGGCCCTTGTGCTGGGCAAACCGAAAAGCTGGTCACCGGCTGAAACCTATTCTTCATCTTCTTAATCAAAAAGCCTCCCGACATCATGTCAGGAGGCTTTTATGCTAATGGTAGCCGTTTTGTCCGTTGGCGCTTCCGCTTGTTTTATGGCTCGATTTGCTTTTCGAATTTTGTTTGTTATGGCTTCCGCCTTTTTTCGTATGCTTGGTCATCACGATATCCCCCCGACTTCTTTTTGAACCGAAGTTCGTTTATAGGGTGCGCTAATGGTAGGGATTTTCATCAGGAAGCTTTTTACGTTTATGTAAAAGAGCGTTGATTTCTCCGCCTAGGATAATTAAAATGCCGCTCAAGTAAAACCAAATCATCAGAACGATGATTCCCCCGATGCTCCCGTAAGTGGCGCTATAGTTCGCAAACGTGCTGACGTAAAATGAAAACAATGTGCTGACAACGATCCAGCCGATGGTCGCAAAGACCGCACCCGGCATGACAAACCGGAGAGACAGCTTTTTGTTCGGCGCAATCACATACAGCGCGGAAAAAACAATCAAAAGCACAAGCGGGCTGACACCCCAGCGAATGGCGGCCCAGACGGATAAAAACAGATCCGACGCGCCGACAAAGTCAGAAGCGAGCCTTCCAATCTCCCGGCCAAATACCGGCAGAAGCAAAGCCACTAAAATCGTAAATACCATGGCAATCGTCAAAAAAATCGAGGTTAAACGAACAATGATAAAAGAGCGGTTTTCTTCCACATCATACGCGTGGTTCAGCGACCGGACGATCGCGTTCATTCCATTAGACGCAGACCATAATGCGGCGATAATCCCGAATGAGAGCAAACCGCCATTTCGATTATTTAAGGTTTGATGGGTAATGGATTCAACGAGAGACATCGCACTGGCGGGAGCATATTGTTCTATGACTCCTAAAACATCATCGGTAGAAAGCGGAAGATACGCGGTGAGCGTCAGCATAAAAATCAAAAACGGAAACAGTGACAATAGAAAAAAATACGCCAGCTCCGCTGATTTACTTTGTCCTTCATGAAGGGTGTATCTGCTGAAAAGCTCTTTCAAAAAACTCATGTCGTCTCACCTCGCATGTTTGATCATTTTTTTGAAAGATGCTCTTTCGTTTCTTGCACGAGTTCCATCACTTGCGGCGTTGTTTTCTTCAGCTCTTTCACCTGCTGGTTCACAAAGTCGACTTCCTTTGAAAGCGTTTGGGCGAGCTTTTTGGCCTCATCCACTTTTGTGATAACAGTGTTTTTTAACAGCTCCGGATTGCTTTTATACAGTGAAAGTTTATGCTTGCATGTCAGCCATCTCATGCCGCACGCCTGTCTTGTCGGCTTATGGAGCAGTGATAACGCCGCGCCTGCCGCAGCTCCGAGAAATATCCCTTTCAGCATTAAACGTTCGTTGTTCATGCAAATTCTCCTTTCACTCACAATTGTTTTTCTTTTTGAATAGACGCAAGCAGATGCTCACAGCCCGATTTGATTAATTGGCAGACTTCTTCAAAATTCCCTGTGTAGTAAGGATCGGGAACGTCGGCAAGATCTGAATCTTCAACATAGTCCAAAAGCCTTTTGATATGTGAGGTGTTTTTAAATCCCGCCATGCTTCTGAGACTTCCGATATTTTCTGCATCCATTGCAATGATGTAATCAAAATCGGCCAGATCCTGTTCGCTGACTTGACGCGCCAGCATGCCATCAAAGCTGATTCCTTCTCTGCGCAATATCTCCTGCGTTCCCTCATGCGGCGGATTGCCGATGTGCCAGCCGCCGATTCCCGCTGAGTCCGCCTTGATTTTCTCCTCTAATCCTTTTTTGGCTGCAAGGTCCCGAAAAATCGCTTCCGCCATCGGAGACCGGCAAATGTTTCCTAAACAAACAAATAACACGCTTATCATATTGTCCAACCTCCCTATTCTTTGCCCCTATTTCTCTAAAAAGAAACTTTCATGAATATCTTAGTAGGATGTTCATTTTCTTTTCAACTGATGTCTTCACTTTTTTGGAATGAACAGCCTGCTTTTAGAATAGGGTTTTTTTCTGATGGAATTCTGTTAGAATAAAACATACCTATATTGCGCATAGAAAGGATGGAACCATTTGTCCAGCCCAAATACAGAAACATTAACTCAAATGATTGAAGAGATTTCCCAAAAGCTGAACATGCTGAACGTCGGCGTAATCAAAGCGGAGGATTTCAGTGATGAGAAGATTGAAGACCTCACGTACCTTCACAGCATGGTGATGAAAAAAGAATCATTCAGCCCAAGTGAAATGCAGGCGATTGCTCAAGAATTAGCCTCGCTTCGTAAATAATGGAGACTGGCCGGAAACTCGGCGAGTCTTTTTTATCATTTCCTCAAACCAAAACAGTAAAGTGTTCGAATAAGATTTGAAGGAGTACAAGCATGCAAACGACATCTATCAAAACAGCATCCGGAATGTATATCAACTACTTCTTTCTGGGGATGGTCAACATCATTCTCGCATCCAATATGTCTTCATTAACAAAACAGTGGAATACCGATCCGACCGGCATCAGTTATGTCATTGCCGCTATCGGGTTTGGCAAACTGCTGACATACGGCATTTCCGGCGTTCTATCAGATAAAATCGGCAGAAAGCCGCTTGTTGTCGCTTCTGCGGGAATTATGGCCGTCTTTTTAGTCGGTATTCCTTTATCACCGAGCTATGAACTGGCGTTTGTGTTCGCTTTATTAGCCGGGGTCGCAAATTCAGCGATGGATGCCGGAACATATCCGGCGCTAACCGAGCTCTTTCCGTCTGCTTCCGGTTCGGCAAATGTCTTGGTCAAAGCCTTTATGTCTGTCGGGGCCGCACTTTTGCCGCTTTTGATCACATTTTTAGCAGACCACAGCATGTTTTACGGATTTGCTTTTTATCTGCCGGCAGCGGTCTATCTCCTGAATATTATTTATTTATCAACGCTTTCGTTTCCTAAAAAACATAAGAAACCAACTAATAGCGGCCAACAGGAATCTCCCGTTTTCTTGTCTGAACCCGTTTTTCAGAAGGAAGGCACCGCACTGATTATCATCGGTTTTACATCCACGGCTTTATTTACGGTTTCTCAAATCTGGCTCCCGAGCTACGCGCAAAAGGCAGCCGGTTTAGCTGAATCAGCATCTGTACAATTGCTGAGCTATTATAGTATAGGATCTCTGGCATCTGTTTTATTATTAGCCGTTTTGCTGAACAGATGGGTCAAACCTGTCTTCATAACGCTCTTATATCCTATTATTACTTTATGTACGCTCGCAGTCATGCTGACCGTTCATATCCCAGTTGTGCTGGACATCACTGCCTTTTTCTTAGGCTTTTCAACTGCGGGTGTGTTTCAAATTACCATTACGTTAATGACAGAGCTTTTCTGGAAGCGAAAAGGAACCGTTACCGGAATTGTAGCGACCGCTTCAAGCCTTGCATCGATTCTGCTGCCGATTGCAACAGGGCTTATCGCAAAAGCGGGGGGCATCGCCCATATTTTCATATTCGACTTCGGCATTGCGGTCATCGGAACGGCTGCAGCTGCTTTCTTGTATTACAGGTACAAGAAACTGACAGGTGCTCAAGCCTAAGCAACAAAAAAACGGACGCCCAAGAGCGTCCGTTTTTTCTTATTTCTCAAGCAATGCCAATGACTCGCGGTTAAATGCCGGTATATCGTCCGGTGTGCGGCTAGTGACCAATTGATCCTGGCAAACAACCACTTCCTTGTCCACAACGTCGGCACCGGCGTTTTCCATGTCAACACGAATGGACGTATAGCCCGTCGCTTTTCGGCCGTCGAGCGCTTTCGCATTGATTAAAAGCTGCGGGCCGTGGCAAATGGCGAATACCAGTTTTTTGTCAGTCATAAACGCTTTTGTAAATTGGACGAAACGATCGTCAGCGCGAAGCTGGTCTGGTGAAAATCCTCCGGGAATCAAAAGCGCATCAAAGTCTGAAGGGTTTACGTCGTCAATGGACGCGTCAACCGTCACTTCCGCTGTTCCCTGCTTGCCTTTTACTGTTTTTCCTTTTTCTTTTTCGATGACAGTCAGTTCATGTCCCGCTTCTTTAAAGGCTTTCGCAGGCTCAGTGTACTCGCTGTCCTCAAAATAATCTGTTAAAACAACTGCAATTTTTTTCCCCATGATTCATAACCTCCCGCTTTATATGTCTACATAAAACACTCTACCCCAGCCACACTAAAATAAACATTCCGCGATTGTGACAAACGATAAGTATAAATACCCAGTATTTGTCGCTTGATACTACTACATAATACTCATTTTTCTCCCTTTTACAATAATCATAAAGAAACACCTACAAATAGTTACAAAATATTCTTACAATAGGAGCTGTAACACAAATTTCGTTGAAAGGTGGAGAACTGGTGAGAATACAGAAAAGACGAACACACGTCGAAAACATTCTCCGTATTCTTTTGCCCCCAATTATGATACTTAGCCTAATCCTCCCAACACCACCCATTCATGCAGAAGAAAGCGCGGCTCCTCAGGTGCATCTGAGTATTTTGGCTACAACTGATATTCATGCCAACATGATGGATTACGATTACTACAGCGACAAAGAAACGGCGGATTTCGGTCTGGCGAGAACAGCGCAATTGATCCAAAAGCACCGCGAGCAAAACCCTAACACTCTGCTTGTGGATAACGGTGACTTGATTCAAGGGAATCCGCTGGGTGAATACGCGGTGAAATATCAAAAAGACGACATTATCTCCGGCACGAAAACCCATCCGATTATCAGCGTCATGAACGCGCTGAAATACGACGCCGGAACGCTTGGCAATCATGAATTCAACTACGGGCTCGACTTTCTCGACGGCACAATCAAAGGAGCCGATTTCCCGATTGTAAATGCCAACGTCAAAACAACTAGCGGTGAAAACCGTTATACGCCGTATGTGATTAATGAAAAAAACCTCATTGATGAAAACGGTAATGAGCAGAAAGTAAAAGTCGGTTACATAGGCTTTGTCCCGCCGCAAATCATGACATGGGACAAAAAGAATCTCGAGGGGCAGGTGCAGGTGCAGGATATCGTAGAATCCGCCAATGTAACGATCCCGAAAATGAAGGCGGAAGGTGCAGATGTCATTATTGCCCTCGCCCACACCGGCATTGAAAAGCAGTCACAATCATCAGGTGCAGAAAACGCCGTGTTTGACCTTGCCACCAAAACGAAAGGCATTGACGCGATTATCTCGGGCCATCAGCACGGACTCTTTCCTTCCGCCGAGTATGCGGGTGTTGCTCAGTTCAATGTGGAAAAGGGAACAATAAACGGCATTCCTGTCGTCATGCCAAGCAGCTGGGGCAAATATTTAGGCGTGATTGACCTCAAGCTTGAAAAGGCGGACGGCTCATGGAAGGTAGCAGATTCCAAAGGAAGTATTGAATCTATTGCTGGCAACGTCACATCAAGAAACGAGACCGTTACAAACACCATTCAGCAAACACACCAAAACACACTGGAGTATGTCCGAAAGCCAGTCGGCAAAACCGAAGCAGATATTAACAGCTTCTTTGCACAGGTCAAAGATGATCCTTCCATTCAGATCGTGACTGACGCGCAAAAATGGTATGCCCAAAAAGAAATGAAGGATACTGAGTACAAGGACCTTCCAATTTTGTCTGCGGGGGCGCCGTTTAAAGCAGGCGGCAGAAACGGAGCCAATTACTATACAAACATTCCAGCCGGAGATCTTGCGATTAAAAATGTCGGTGACTTGTACCTTTACGATAATACTGTTCAAATCGTCAAGCTGACAGGCAGCGAAGTGAAGGACTGGCTGGAGATGTCAGCAGGCCAATTCAACCAGATTGATCCAGCCAAAGGCGGCGATCAGGCCTTGCTGAACGAGAATTTCCGCTCCTATAATTTTGACGTGATTGACGGTGTCACATATCAGGTCGATGTGACAAAACCGGCTAAATACAATGAGAACGGAAAAGTGATCAATGCGGATTCATCCCGGATCATCAACCTTTCCTATGAAGGCAAGCCGATCAGCCCAAGCCAGGAATTTCTCGTAGTCACCAATAACTATCGTGCGTCCGGAGGCGGCGGGTTCCCTCATCTGACAAGCGATAAAATTGTCCACGGCTCTGCGGTTGAAAATAGGCAGGTGCTGATGGATTACATTATTGAACAAAAAACAGTCAATCCAAAGGCAGACAACAACTGGTCAATCGCGCCTGTTTCCGGCACGAATCTGACGTTTGAATCCTCGCTTTTGGCCAAGCCATTTGCCGATAAAGCAGACGACGTCGCTTATGTAGGCAAGTCTGCGAATGAAGGCTATGGTGTGTATAAGCTGCAATTCGATGATGATTCAAATCCAGATCCTCCTAAAGACGGACTGTGGGACCTGACCGTCATGCACACCAATGATACGCACGCACATCTCGATGATGCAGCGAGACGAATGACGAAAATCAACGAAGTACGCAGCGAAACAAATCACAACATTCTCCTTGATGCGGGAGATGTGTTTTCCGGCGATCTGTATTTTACAAAATGGAACGGTTTGGCCGATCTGAAAATGATGAACATGATGGGCTATGACGCCATGACCTTCGGGAACCATGAATTTGATAAAGGCCCGACAGTGCTTTCTGATTTTCTAAGCGGAAACAGCGCAACCGTTGATCCGGCGAACCGCTATCACTTTGAAGCGCCGGAATTTCCGATTGTCAGCGCAAACGTAGATGTGTCAAATGAGCCCAAACTGAAATCATTTGTCAAAAAACCGCAAACCTTTACCGCAGGTGAAAAGAAAGAGGCCGGCATCCATCCTTACATTCTGTTAGACGTTGACGGGGAGAAAGTCGCCGTATTCGGCCTGACAACAGAAGATACAGCCACCACATCAAGCCCGGGCAAAAGCATCGTATTCAATGATGCCTTTGAAACAGCACAAAACACCGTCAAAGCGATTCAGGAAGAAGAACAGGTAAATAAAATTATTGCTTTAACCCATATCGGTCATAACCGTGATCTTGAGCTAGCCAAAAAAGTAAAAGGCATTGACTTGATCATCGGCGGACACACTCACACCCTCGTTGACAAAATGGAGGTCGTGAACAACGAAGAACCGACGATCGTGGCGCAGGCAAAAGAATACGGCCAATTCTTGGGGCGCGTTGATGTCGCGTTTGATGAAAATGGCGTTGTGCAAACAGACAAATCAAATCTGAGCGTGCTGCCAATTGATGAGCATACAGAAGAAAACGCAGAAGCAAAACAAGAGCTTGATCAGTTCAAAAGTGAATTAGAAGACGTGAAAAATGAAAAAGTCGGCTATACGGATGTGGCGCTTGACGGCCAGCGTGAGCATGTGCGCACGAAGGAAACAAATCTCGGAAACTTCATTGCGGACGGTATGCTGGCAAAAGCGAAAGAAGCAGCCAGCGCCAGAATAGCGATAACAAATGGCGGCGGCATCAGAGCCGGCATTGACAAAGGGGATATCACACTCGGCGATGTGCTCAACGTGATGCCGTTCGGCAATACGCTTTACGTGGCCGATTTAACCGGAAAACAAATTAAAGAAGCCCTTGAACAAGGCTTAAGCAATGTGGAAAATGGCGGCGGCGCTTTCCCTCAGGTGGCCGGAATCGAATATACCTTTACATTAAACAACGAACCTGGACACCGTGTGTTAGAAGTGAAAATTGAATCGCCTAACGGAGACAAAGTTGCTATAAATACGGATGATACCTACCGCGTGGCAACAAATAATTTTGTCGGTGCCGGAGGAGACGGATATTCTGTCTTTACAGAAGCCTCCCATGGTGAAGACCTTGGCTACGTTGATTATGAGATTTTCACCGAACAGCTGAAAAAACTAGGAAACAAGGTCTCTCCTAAAGTTGAAGGACGGATCAAAGAAGTATTCCTGCCGACAAAGCAGAAGGACGGCAGCTGGACACTTGATGAAGACAAATTTGCGATTTACGCTAAAAATGCCAACACGCCGTTTGTCTATTACGGAACACATGAAGGATCACAAGAGAAGCCTATCAATCTCAAAGTAAAAAAAGATCAGGTCAAACTTTTGAAAGAAAGAGAGTCAGATCCTTCATTGACGGTGTTCAACTACTGGTACAGCATGAAGATGCCAATGGCGAACCTTAAAACAGCAGACACTGCAATCGGAATCAAGTCGACGGGAGAATTGGATGTGTCACTGGCAGATGTATATGACTTTACAGTGAAGCAAAAAGGAAAAGAAATAAAATCATTCAAGGAGCCCGTTCAGCTTTCGCTTCGCATGTTTGATATTGAAGAAGCCCATAACCCTGCCATTTATCATGTCGACAGGAAAAAGAAAGCTTTCACAAAGACAGATCACGGATCAGTCGACGATGATATGGTGACAGGATATACAAACCACTTCAGCGAATACACGATCTTAAATTCCGGTTCAAACAACAAACCGCCGGCATTCCCGTCCGACCAACCGACAGGCGGTGATGACGGCAATCATGGCGGAGGCTCCGACAAACCAGGCGGAAAACAGCCAACTGACGGGAACGGAGGAAATGATACGCCTCCCGGCACTCAACCGACTAACGGCTCTGGAGGAAACGGTCCGGCTGGCGGCCTGCTTCCGGACACAGCCACATCCATGTACTCGATCCTGTTGGCCGGATTTCTGATCAGCGCACTCGGCACCGCAATGTACTTACATCAGAGGAGAAAACAGAATAGAGCGAATCAGGCATAAAAAAGAGCTGCTCGCTAAGCGAGCAGCTTTCTTTATTTAAACCCACTTCACAACATCTTCAACAGCAGATCTTGTTTTCGGACGAGGGTCTCTCACTCGGTAGCCAAATGCCACCATCACAGAAATATCGAAGCTTCCGTTTTCCAGAAGGCCTTCTTCTTCAAGAATACGGTGAATGTGATCGTACTGGAAGCCTTCTATCGGGCAGGAATCAACACCGATTTGCGCAGCGGCAGTCATCATGTTGCCAAGCGCGATATAGGTTTGTTTTGATGCCCAGTCAAACAATGTTCTGTCACTTTCAAGCAAATGCAAATCGTTTTTCTGGAATTCTTCTGTTTTGCTTAAATAGCCTTCGTACACGTCTTGCGGCATTTGTTTTACTTCTTTTAAATGACGTTTGATGTAGTCCGCATTATATTTGATATCCTTCGCTGTACGCGCAAGAATCAGGACGAAATGGCTTGCGGTCGGCAGCTGCTTTTGCGCGCCCCATGTGTATTCACGAAGCTTCTCGCGGAACTCCGGATTTTGGACGACGACAAATTTCCAAGGCTCAAGGCCGAGTGAGCTCGGAGACAGTCTTCCTGTTTCTAAAATAAATTCAAAATCGCTGTCTGACACTTTTTTATTCGGGTCAAATTCCTTAGTCGCATGCCTGAAATTGTATGCATCCAGAATTTGTTTCTTTAGATCTGCCATGTAAAACACCTCTCCTTTAGGTTACTCTCATCTCTATTGTAGCCATTATGATAAAAAGTAAAAGTACGCACATTTTTGTTGGATAGTATCAATTTTGATACCAAACAAAAAAGCGCGCTGCCGCAGGCAGGCGCCTCTCTCATTTCCCCCGCCGCGCAAAATCAACAAATCGGAATTTGTCGAGACGGTGTCTGCTTTCCGTATATTGAAACAAACTGGTATCCTCCAAAAAGACGTAGTTTCTCACCACGACCATATGGTCATAGCCGCGTAAATCGAGCAGCTCTCTGTCCTCGTCCGTACACGGCTCGGCGACAATTTCTTTTTGGGCGTAACTGATCGAAAGACCGAGCTCTCCTTCTATATATTCATATATGGAGTTTTCACAAATTTCTTTCGTCAGGTGAGGGACATGCTTTCTGAAAAAGTAATCCTTGTCCAAAATCACATGTTCCCCGTCAATCTTTCTAGACCTGATGACTTCCCAGATGTCGTCATCCAGATTGGCCCGGAGCTGTTTTTGGATCAGCTCTGACGGAGGCTCCAGCCCGAATTTGTGTACAGTTGTTTTCGTTTCTTTGCCAAGCGTTTGCGCGAGCTCCTTGAAGCTGACAAGGCCCGAAACGGGAAACTGCATTTTTTCACGATTGAGCACGACGGAGCCTTTTCCCCTGATTTTCTGGATATAACCGTTTTGCGCGAGCATATGAAGCGCCTTTCGGACCGTTTCTCTTGATGTACCGTACTGTGCGGTCAACTCATGTTCAGACGGAAGAATCTCCTCCGCTTTCCATCGGCCGCCTTCAATTTGCTGTGCGATGTCTTTATAAATTGTGATGAATTTATTCACCTTCATTATGGACCACCCAGCTTAGTTTAACACGGTTTCGTTAAACGATAAACAATGGACTCATACGGGCGAAGCGTCATGTACTGAAGCCCTTCCCTTGCTTCATCGTTCGTCAACAGCACCTCTGCCTTCCATTCGTCAGGCGCTAAAGAGTCCGGCAGTGTAAAGGCCGCCTCTGTCCCGTAAAAATTATTGATCACGAGCAGCTTTTCATTGCTGCCGTGTCTGAGATACGCAAAAATGTTCGGGTCATCCTTTGCGATTATCTCATACGTACCCTCTGTCACAATGTCATACATTTTGCGAATCTGAATCAATTTTTGATAATGGTAAAACACCGAATTCTGATCCCTCAGCGCCGCTTCAGCATTGATTTCCCGGTAATTTCCTGCAACCGGTATCCATGGTGTGCCCGTTGTAAAACCGCCATTCTCCGTAGCATCCCACTGAACGGGGGTTCTGGAATTGTCACGGGATTTCGCCTGTAAAATGGCTGTAATCTCTTGATCAGCCATTCCTTTTTCCTTAAAGGCGTGATACATGTTCAGCGATTCGACATCCCGATAGGAGCTTATGTCAGTAAACTTCGGATTCGTCATCCCCAGCTCCTCGCCCTGATAAATATAAGGCGTGCCCTGCATCATATGAATGGCCGTAGCAAGCATTTTCGCCGATTTCACCCTATATGCGCCATCATCTCCATATCTTGATACAACGCGCGGCTGATCATGATTGCACCAGAACAGAGCGTTCCATCCCCCTCCTGCGTGCATCCCCGTTTGCCAGTCGGATAGGATCTCCTTCAGCTTCAAAAAGTCAAACGGCGCCAAGGCCCATTTTTCGCCGTTAGGATAGTCAACCTTGAGATGATGGAAGCTGAATGTCATATCAAGTTCTTTATTGTCAGGATTCGTATACCGGATACAGTGGTCTACGGTTGTTGAAGACATCTCACCGACCGTCATGCTGTCGTAATGCGAAAACACCTTTTCGTTCATTTCATGCAGAAATTCGTGTACCCGCGGCCCGTCAGTGTAAAAAGAGCGGCCGTCGCCTTCCTCCGCATTCGGAAAGCGCTGATCTTTAGAAATCAGGTTGATGACATCAAGCCTAAAGCCGTCTATTCCCTTTTCAAACCAAAAATGCATCATGTCATAGACATGCTTTCTGACCTCTTCATTTTCCCAATTCAAATCAGCCTGCGTCACATCAAACAGATGCAAATAGTATTGGCCTGATGCTTCGTCAAGCTCCCATGCCGAGCCGCCGAATTTCGATTCCCAGTTCGTCGGAACAGAACCGTTTTCCTGCGGGTCTTTCCATATATAAAAATCACGGTACGGGCTGTCTATTGAAGAGATCGCCTCGCGAAACCATTTGTGCTCTGTTGACGTATGATTGACAACAAGATCCATGACGACTTTCAGGTCTCTTTTATGTGCTTCGGACACTAGCCGCTCAAAATCCTCCATCGTTCCGTATTCAGGATAAATCGAGTAATAATCACGAATATCGTACCCATTATCATGTTGCGGAGAATCATAAATCGGCGTCAGCCAAAGCACATCCACCTGAAGTGTTTTTAAGTAATCAAGCTTTTCAATAATGCCGTTCAGATCGCCGACACCGTTTCCTGTCGTATCGTTAAAGCTTTTCGGATAAATTTGATAAACCACAGCTTTTTTCCACCATGGCGTTTGTTCTGTTTTCATCTGTTTCCACCACCATATTTAAATTGAAAACGGGAAAAGGGAACGTTCAACACGTCCCGCTCCCCATTTGTTATTTATGTTTGAATCTCGCATACGCGTATGTTCCGGCAAACGGCACGATCAATACAATAGCCATCCCGATTGCAAACGCGCCCCAGTACTGGCTCATGATTGAGAAAATCCCCGGCACACCGCCGACACCGACGGAGCTTGCCAGCACACCTTGAGAAGAAATATACATTCCGGCCAGGCCAGAGCTGACCATTGCAATGATAAACGGAAATCTGTATCGCAGATTCACCCCAAAGATGGCAGGCTCTGTAATGCCAAGATAAGCAGAAATCCCTGATGTGAGGGAGAGGCCTTTTTGTTTCTCATCCTTCACGATAAACATCATGGCTAGAGCGGCCGAACCTTGTGCGATATTAGAAAGCGCCAGCATCGGCCATAAAAAGGTGCCGCCGAGCTTTGAACCGATGAGCTGCAGGTCGACTGCAAGAAACGTGTGATGCATACCGGTAATCACGAGCGCTGAGTAGAAACCGCCATATAACAGACCGCCCAGTGCGGCAAAAGAACCAAACACCGAGATAAGCCCTGAAGTCAGTACATTACCGATCGCAAATGTAATCGGGCCAATAATGATAAAAGAGGCAAATCCTGTTAAGAGAAGCGTAATTGGTGCGACAACGAGCAGCTGTATGCCCTCAGGTGTGCGTTTTGTTAAAAATACCTCAATCTTCGCCAGCATATAAGAAGCAAGCAAAATTGGGAGCACCTGGCCCTGATAGCCGACTTTCTGCACCTCTAGGCCGAATAGATTCCATACCGGGATCTCTCCGCTTTGTTCTGCCGCGCCATATCCCCACGCATTCAGCAAATCAGGATGCACGAGCATAACCCCGAGCACAATGCCGAGAAGCGGATTGCCGCCGAACCGCTTGACTGCAGACCATCCGATTAACGCAGGCAAAAACGTAAAGGCCGTGCCTGCAATCAGGTTAATCATATTAGCAAGATCCGCCCACTGCGGATAAACCTGCACAATCGATTTTGTGCTGAAGAAAATGCCTTCCGCCGTTAAAATGTTATTGATCCCCATTAAAAGACCCGCCGTGACAATCGCAGGCAATATTGGAATAAAAATGTCTGCAAGCGTTTTCACAGCACGCTGCAAAGGATTCATATTTTTTTCTGAGGCCTTCTTCACTTCATCCTTTGTTGACTCGCCAATCCCCGTTTCCTTAACCAGTTCAGCATATACTTTGTTGACAGTTCCCTGGCCGATTACGACCTGAAACTGTCCGTTTGTCGAGAATGATCCCTTTACCACATCAATTTGATCAAGCATCTCTTGGTCAACCTTGCTTTCATCTATTAAAGCAAAACGCAAACGTGTAACACAATGAGTTGCCGCTGCAATATTTTCAGCACCGCCGACTGCTTCGACAATCTGACGTGCCGATTTGTTCAGTTCCCCCATGCCAACCCCTCCGTATCCGTTTTTATAACTTGTATATACAACTTATAATCATATTGTATTCCTGTATATACAGGTAGTCAACACTTTTTTATAGCGCTTTCATCCTAGTCTGGAATATATGAAACAGACAAGGTTACCCTAAAAGTCACAAGCAATTATTGTGACATTAAAAAGCAGGGTGAGTCTCTATGAATAAACGCGACAAAGCGCTTCAGCTCATCAAAGAGCTTGAAGACAATCAGGACAGACCGATCTCTCCCAATTTGAAGGAAAACCTCGATAATCTGACCTTATTAACAGAAGGCTGCTCAGACATCGTATTTAGACAATTTGACTTTGGAAACGGGCTGTGCGGATTTATTGTTTATATCGAAGGAATTGTAAAATCTGAACATATTCAGGATCACGCCCTCCGCCCTTTCTTAATGCATTTGACGGATCAAATAGATGAACATGAAAAGGCGCTGCAAAATACTCTATCAATTTCAAGTGTTGCAATAGAAACGAGTATGAGTAAAGTGGCTG
This sequence comes from Bacillus sp. JZ109, assembly GCF_053903135.1. NCBI lineage: Bacteria > Bacillati > Bacillota > Bacilli > Caryophanales > Bacillaceae > Bacillus > Bacillus sp. JZ109. Next base: position 3,229,425 of record NZ_CP096388.1, read on the forward strand.
CATCCATCATTGAGGGGAACGCGGTTTTATTTGCCGACGGGCACTCAAAAGGCCTGATCTTAAATATAAAAGGCGGACAAAGAAGAAGCATTGAAGAGCCGATAACAGAATCGACCATCAGAGGGTCAAGAGAGGGCTTCACTGAAAGCCTCAGGGTCAATACCGCTCTTGTGCGGTTTCGAGTCAAAACGTTTCAGCTTAAAATGATCTCATTTAAAATCGGCACAAAAACCAAAACAGATGTTGTCTTGGCCTATATTGACGGGCTTGCCGATCCAAAGGTCATTGACAAAGCAAAAAAAAGAATCAAAAAGATAAAGATTGATGCTGTCTTAGAAAGCGGATATATTGAAGAATTTATCGAAGACGACACGTACTCGCCATTCCCCCAGCTGCAATACACAGAAAGGCCGGACACCGTCGCCGCCCAGCTTCTCGAAGGCCGATTTGCCATTTTCACAGATAATACGCCCTTTGTCTTAACAGGCCCGATTACGTTTTGGCAGCTTATGCAGGCCAGTGAAGATTACTATGAGCGTTATTTGATGTCTAACTTAATCCGCTGGCTTCGCTATATGTTTTTATTCGTTGCTTTATATTTGCCGGCTATTTATGTTGCCGTTATTACATACCATCAGGACTTAATGCCGACAAACTTAATGTTCAGTGTGGCCTCCGCGCGTGAACCGATTCCTTTCCCCGCCATCATAGAAGCATTGATTATGGAAATTTCTTTTGAGGCTCTCCGTGAGGCGGGAGTGCGCCTGCCGAAAACCATCGGCCAGACCGTCAGTATTCTCGGGGCCCTAGTCATCGGGACAGCAGCTGTTGAAGCGGGAATTGTGTCTGCCCCCATGGTGATCATCGTATCGTTAACAGGGATCGCGTCATTCACAATTCCGCGGTTTAACTTAGCTATCTCCATCAGGATGCTTCGTTTCCCGCTTATGTTTTTGGCGAGTATTTTTGGGATATTCGGCATTATGCTCGGCACGATTATCTTAGTGCTTCATTTATGCAAGCTGCAATCTTTCGGCATTCCTTATTTATCCGGGATTTCTCCGTTTAAACGAGATGAAGTAAAAGATATTTTTGTCAGGGCGCCTTGGTGGACGATGACCAGAAGGCCGGGCACGTATTCGCGCGGCAACGGACAGAAGGGAGCGAAAAGAGAGGACCCAAAAGATGAAGAAAACAATATATAAGTGTGTTTTGCCGCTTCTCATTTGTATCCTTCTAACGGGGTGCTGGGACCGGACAGAAATCAATGACATTGCATTTGTTGTCAGCTCAGCCATTGATAAGAAAAAAGATCAGTATCGAGTGGCCATGCAGATTCCCTTGGTCGGTCAATTAGGCGGACAAACAGGGGGCGGCGGCGGAACTGCCGGTTCAAAAACATGGTATGTTGATTCAGCTTCCGGCACTACGATCAGAGAAGCGAACAACAAGCTGCAAACCTCCTTGTCACGGACAATCAATACGTCCCACAGACGTACAGTCATTATTGGAGAGGATATGGCGAGAGACGGCGTTGCCCCAGTCTTTGATATTTTAACGCGAAATCCGCAGAACAGATTAACGGCGCTCATTTTAGTCAGCCGGGGAGAAGCGCGGGACATTTTAAACACCGATGTTCAGCTTGAACAGTTTCCGGCGGAAATGATTCGGGAGCTGGCCATTATCGCAACGAGCCGCCCCGTTTTTTTAAGCAGATTCATGTCTGATCTAGTAGAAATAGGCAGTGATCCGTATGCACCGGTCATCTCTGCATCTAAAACAAAACCTGGAGGGAAAGGCAAATCTAATTTGAAAATTGACGGGCTTGCGATCTTTAAAAAGGACAGATTGATGGATATTTTCAAAGATGAACACATGACAGCAGCCCTGATGTTGCTTAATCAAGCCCGCCAGCCAGAATTCATAGTAGACCTGCCGAATCAAATGGGACAAGCATCCATTCAGCTTCAAAAGTCCAATGCATCCTTTCATGCCGCTGAAAAAAACGGAAAGCTGTCAATGACAATCGAGATCAGAGCCAAAGGAATTATTATGGAAAACCAATCAACCTATGAGACGAGAGAAACTGACCAGTATTACATCATTCAAAAAGCATTAAACAGAACCATAAAGAAGGACGTGATCAGCACCGTTCATCGTTTGCAAAAGCTAAAGGCGGACCCGGCCGGCTTTCAAGACAGGACCATCAGAAGCACGGCAACCACGAAGAATCTGCTGAAAAAGGAATGGGAAGAGGTATATAAGGATATGGTGGTTCACGTCGTCCCAATTGTGACGATTGAGCAGGGCGGTGTCCTATACAAAACGATCAGCCATTAATGGAGGTGCGTCAGCATGATCAGCTATATCGTACAGACATTGATAGTGTGCATTGCCATATACGCATATGAATGGAAGAATTTTCGTTCCGCTAACAATCTAACAAAATGGGCCTTCAGCCTGCTAATTGCAGGAAGTGCTTTTCTATGGATTTATATGAGAGTGAATCCCCTGCTTCCGCGGCTGGGGCACCTGTTTAAATATATTCCGTTTTGAACATGACAGAAAGGATGTGCTTTATGGACAAGACCTCTGCATACCAAGGATTATTTTTCGGAGCTCTGTATACGTTAGCAGTCGGATTAAAGCATGCTCCGATTCTCATGATCGAATCAGCAAAACAAAATGCCTGGCACAGCTACATCCTCGGCGTTGTCATCGTGATTCCGGCACTCTGGCTCATGCATAGGCTGATGAAAAAGCATCAGGATAAAAATATCTATGAGCTGCTGAGCGATTCCTCACCAATCGCAGGCCGGATTATCATTTTACTGTTTTCTTTGTATTTCCTGTTAATCAATGCTCATGATATACGTTTTTTCATCAATTTGATTAACATTTTATTTCTCCCGAGAACACCAATGGCTGTTCTTGGCGGTGTTATTATCTTTGTGGCGATCTGTATTGCCGGAGAGGGAAAAGAAACATTGACCAGAATGGCGCAGATATTCCTATTTCCATTCGGCATCCTGATCTTATTCCTTCCATTTACGCTGGCCACACAAATTGAGCTTCAAAACTTGACGCCTGTTTTTGAAGGTCTAATCCCATATCTTCAATCAGGCTATTACGCGTTTGGGACAATGGGGGAATTGATTATCCTTCCGCTTCTCTTCTCAAACCGGAGCGTCCCGCTAAAATACACCATTTTCGCGATACTGCTGGGCGCTTTATTGCTGGCCGTGATGTTATTTTCTTCAATTTCTGTCTTTGGTCCCAACCTGACATCTACTTTCTTTGATCCTGCTTATATGGTCATCAGGCAGATCCGCATTACGGATTTTCTGGATCGCTCAGACCTGATCATCGCGGCTTTTTGGATTCCGGTCATTATGGTGAAGATAGCAGGTTCCCTATATATCGTGGTATACGGCCTTTCGTTTTTACACTCAAAAATCGACCCGAAAGCCATGTATACACCAATCGGCATGTTCTCAGTCGTATGCAGCTTTTGGTTCTTTTTAAATACAAATCAGCTAATCGACTTTAACAGAATCAAACCAATCATTAATGTAGTGATTTCTCTTTTGCTGCCTTTACTCATTTATTTGATCATAAAAAGCAAAGCGTTGTTCGGCGCCAAAGCAAAGCACTAGGAGTTTTTAGCTTCTTTTGTTTGATAAACAGGATTCTGTTTTGTTTTCCTTATATCTTTCAGGTAGTACTGTTCAGATGTAAAGAATTCGGTGTACAGCGCTTTTACCTTTCTGCTCAATAACAACAGCGCAATCACATTTGGGACGAGAATAAAAGCCAATGCTAAGTCCAAAAAGCCCCAAATGGCTTTTGCTCCGCCTGCGGCACCTATGATAATAGCCGCTAAATAAACGAATTTAATCACGTGTCCTGCCAGCCGCCCGAACAGAAATTCAGCTTGCTTTACGCCGTAAAAAATGACAACCATAATGGTTGATACGACAAAGAAGACTAGGGAAACCGAAACGAAGTACCCTCCGCCAGAACCGAAATAATGCTGAAATGCAGCCGTCGTCAGTGCTGCCGGATCAATTGAGGCGTTCTTCCCTGTCCAGACACCAGATGCAAGAACGACAAAAGCGGTGGTCGTGCAGATGATCAAGGTGTCAATGACAATGCCGATCACAGACCAAAACCCTTGCCGCACAGGATGATCAGTCATTGCTGCCGCATGTGCAATCGGGGCTGTTCCCATTCCGGCTTCATTAGAATAAAGCCCGCGGGCAAATCCCCAGCGAACGGTTTCCGCCAACGCAGCACCTGCGAACCCTCCAACTGCTGAAGAAGAGGTAAACGCATTTGAAAAAACGAGAGAGAAAAACGCCGGCACTGATGATAGATTCATGAGAACAATCAGGAGACCGGCACCTGCGTATGCCCCTGCCATAAGAGGCACGACAAACTCTGTTACTTTTCCGATCCGCTTTACCCCTCCTATCACCACTAACCCAATCAAAAATGCAATTCCGATTCCTGCGTATATTTTATTGAAAGAAAACGTCTCGGCAAGCGAGACTGAAACCGAATTTCCCTGAACCATAATGCTCGGGATCAGCTCCACAATCAGCGCAACAGAGAAGAATACGCCGAGCCATTTCATGCGGAGCCCTTTTGTTATGTAATACATCGGTCCCCCGACGTATTCACCCTGCTCATTTTTTTCTCTGTAATGAACAGCAAGAACACTTTCAGAAAACTTAATCGCCATGGCAAATAAGGCAATAAGCCACATCCAAAAAACCGCTCCTGGTCCTCCAAACATAATAGCGGCGGGCACACCGACAATGTTCGCTGCACCGATCGTTGAACTGAGGGCTGAGGTCAATGCCTGAAGCGGTGTGACTGTGCCCTCTCCCTTCGGCTTTTTTCCTACGCTGCCGATTGTCTGTTTGAAAATGTATAAAGGATAGCGAAATTGAAAACCTTTCAGCAAAATAGTGAAATACAACCCCGTCCCCGTCAGCAGGATGATTAGCGGCGGACCCCACAGCCAATCAGATATATGCTCTATCCATACTAATAGTCGTTCCATCCCATCACCCTTTTTTCGTTTATGGGTCATTTCCCATAGATGGAAAAACATAAACCTTTTGACATAGAACTTGGACCATAAAAAGGATGGCTTTTAACAAACGCCATCCTGCAGACAAGACAAATCAGCTGGAAGAAGGTCTGTTTCGTCCAAGCCGGTCATATACTTTATTCTTATAAAAAGCGGATGCTGGCTTTGAAAACATGCTTTTTTTGTCGACAAGCTTATCAAGCAGCAATTGCTTTTCAGATTTTTTTCTGATTAATTGCTCGCGTTCTTTTTCGTCATAGCACTTTTCGATTAAATGGTCGATGGTCATAAGCTCTTTTTTGAGCGCGCCCTCGTCCTCTGCCATTCCCGCGTTTTTCAAAATACGATAGCCCATGCGCAGCGATTCCGGCAAGTGTGCCGCGTCATCCTTCGGCAGCGGCTTCCCCATTCCCGGGAGGTTTTGAAAGTCCCCGTCTTTGATGGCGCGCTTAATTTTATCTTCAGACACAATATGGGAAAAATCCATCATTTCACCTCTTTTTATCTATACCTTATATTTTATCATACAATTCTCAATGTACCATTTTATTCCTTTATTTCTAGAAAGATACCTTGTTTTACATTTGGTAATATCAAAGCGAAACGTTGATTCGACGGCGTTTTTCGCCACTTTCTCCATCATACGATTTTCACTTTTCTAATCTGCTGATTCGTGTTATATTGGATACGTTCGTTTTTTCTATCGTTTCGCTCGAACTGGATCGGAAAAAAGGAGTGTAACAATGAAAACATTTATAAAAGAAAGAGGACTGGCCTTCTTCTTAATTGCGGTCGTCCTGTTATGGATCAAAACGTATGTCGGTTATGTCCTGAACTTCAACTTAGGAATAGACAACACGATACAAAAAATATTGCTTTTTGTGAATCCTCTTAGCTCAAGCTTGTTCTTTCTTGGCTTTGGACTCTTGTTCAAGAAAAAATTACAGCAGACAGCCATTATAGTGATTCATTTTTTAATGTCTTTTTTACTGTACGCAAACATTGTGTACTACAGATTTTTCAATGATTTTATTACAATTCCGGTCATTATGCAGGCTAAAACAAACGGCGGCCAACTCGGTGACAGCGCATTTTCGCTGATGAGACCGACTGACGCCTTTTACTTTATCGATACGATCATCCTGATCATCTTGGCGATCAAAGTAAACAAGCCTGCCGAAACGTCAAGCAAAAAATCGTTCCGAATTATTTTTGCGTCTTCAATTCTTGTGTTCTTGATCAACCTGGCAGTTGCGGAATCAGACCGTCCTGAATTGCTGACAAGATCATTCGACCGGAACTATCTTGTGAAATACTTGGGAACATACAATTTCACGATTTATGACGCTGTACAGAATATCAAGTCCAACAGCCAGCGCGCGCTTGCCGATTCCAGCGACGTGACGGAAGTGGAAAACTACATGAAAGCCAATTACGATGTGCCGAATAACGTGTATTTCGGCAAAGCGGAAGGAAAAAACGTCATTTACGTTTCACTTGAATCTTTGCAGTCATTTATTATCGACTATAAAATTGACGGCAAAGAAGTGACACCGTTCTTAAATAAACTGGCACATGATAACGAAACGTTCTACTTTGATAACTTTTTCCACCAAACGGGACAAGGTAAAACATCTGATGCTGAATTTATGATGGAAAACTCTCTGTACCCGCTGGCTCAAGGTTCAGTTTTCGTAAACAAAGCACAAAACACGCTGCAATCCGTTCCGGCGATTCTGAAGTCTAAGAATTACACATCTGCTACTTTCCACGGGAACACGCAGACGTTCTGGAACCGTAACGAAATGTACAAAGCGGAAGGCATTGATAAATTCTTTGATTCTGCTTACTATGACATGAACGAAGAAAACACGAAAAACTACGGCATGAAAGACAAACCGTTCTTCAAAGAATCAATGCCGCTGCTGGAAAGCCTGCCGCAGCCGTTCTATACGAAGTTCATTACCCTGTCTAACCACTTCCCATTCGGAATGGATGAGGGGGATACAGACTTCCCGGCTGGAGACTTTGGTGACTCTGTCGTCGATAACTACTTCCAGTCAGCCCATTACCTTGATCAGTCCATTGAACAATTCTTCAATGATCTGAAAAAAGACGGGTTATATGATAAATCGATTATTGTGATGTACGGAGACCACTACGGCATCTCTGAAAACCACAATAAAGCGATGGCGAAAGTGCTTGGCAAGGATGAAATCACTGATTACGACAACGCCCAGCTTCAACGGGTGCCGCTCTTTATCCACGCTGCCGGCGTGAAGGGCGAGAAAGTTCATAAATATGCCGGAGACGTTGATGTGGCTCCTACCATTCTGCATCTGCTCGGAGTGGATACGAAGGACTATCTGATGTCCGGGTCTGATATTTTATCGAAAGAACACCGTGAAGTGATTCCGTTCCGAAACGGAGACTTTATTTCACCGAAGTACACGAAAATATCCGGTAAGTATTACGACACGAAAACCGGAAAAGAACTCGATGAATCCGAAGTCGACAAGTCAGAAGACTCGCTCGTCAAGAAGGAACTTGAAATGTCCGATAAAATCATAAACGGAGACCTGCTGCGGTTCTACGAGCCGAAAGGTTTTAAGAAGGTGAATCCTTCTGATTATGATTACACAAAACATGACGAAGATTCTTCCGAAACGTCAAAGGATAACGAAGATAAATAAGAAAAAGCGGAGAGGTTGCCCTCTCCGCTTTTTTTATTTGACAGCAGCCCTCAATTCTTCCGCCGCAAATTCCACATTCGGGCCAATAATGACTTGAACCGATTGCCCGCCTGATTTGACAACCCCTTTTGCGCCTGCTTTCTTTAGCAGCGCTTCATCCACCAAAGCGGTATCCTTCACAGTCAGTCGCAGCCTTGTGGCGCAATGATCAATGGTTTGAATGTTTTCTTTTCCGCCGAGCCCTTTCAGCATGATGTTTTCATTTACATCCTGAACAGTATTTTCATCCAGCACTTCATCTACATCATCGTCTTCCCGTCCAGGCGTTTTTAAATTCAAAGCCTTAATCAGTACATAAAACACGATAAAGTATACTGCCGCATAGCATATACCTACCAAAAGCAGAAGCAGCGGTTTTTCTGCGATTCCATAGCTGAGCACATAATCGATAGCTCCAGCTGAAAAAGAAAAGCCTGAACGGATGCCGAGCCAGTTGACGATAAATAAAGATAACCCGGTTAAGACCGCGTGAACAGCGTATAAAAGCGGAGATAAAAACATAAATGCAAACTCAATCGGCTCCGTAATCCCTGTGATAAACGCCGTTAAAGCAAATCCAATCATCATTCCAGCCGTCGCTTTCCGTTTAGACGGCTTCGCAGTCACAACCATAGCCAGACAAGCCGCCGGAAGACCGAACATCATGATTGGGAAGAATCCGGTCATATATGTGCCCGCTGTCGGATCTTTCGCGAAAAAGCGCGCCAGATCCCCTGTCACTCCGTTATATTCTCCAAATTGGAACCAGAAAATATTGTTCAGCACATGGTGAAGGCCAAGCGGAATTAACAGCCTGTTGAATAGGCCGAATATGCCTGCCCCGATGCCGCCGAGCCCGAGCATCCACTCTCCAAACGAGTTTATACACGATTGAATCGGCGGCCAGACGACTCCGAATATGCCCGCTAAAATGATCGTAATAATGGCTGTTATAATCGGCACAAGCCGTCTGCCACTGAAGAACCCGAGATATTCAGGCAGCTTGGTATCCTTGAAGCGGTTATAGGTGTAACCGGCAATTAAACCGGCAATAATTCCCCCAAACACCGCCATGTTATTTGTTTTATCAATTGTCTTTGTTGCCGCGTCAAGCATCAGATACGATATCGCCCCTGATAAACCCGCGGCCCCATTGCTGTCTTTTGAAATGCCGATGGCAATTCCGATCGCAAAAATAAGCGGCAGATGATCAAAAACCGCCGTCCCCGCCTGATAAACAAACGGGATATTAAATACATCCTCTCTGCCAAGCGCAAGGATAATTCCAACCGCAGGCAGAACCGCAATCGGGAGCATAAATGACTTCCCGAGTTTTTGTAAAAATGAAAGCATACCCATCCCCCTCATACCCTTTTTTTTCAAATATACCATATAAGATATCTAGTGATCTATACCAATTTTCCCGGGGGTATTTCTTTTTTCCCAGGCCCGTGTGTTTCCTATTTTTAAGACAGTTGTGGTAAGCTTAATCTAGATTATTTAAAAAGAAAGCGGGAATGACAGATGATTGTAACAAACGATCAAGAATTAGAAGGTCTGAAAAAAATCGGAAGAATCGTCGCGCTTGCGCGTGAAGAAATGAAGCGGAAGGCAGAGCCCGGCATGAGCACAAAAGACCTTGACCTTATCGGAAAAGCTGTGCTTGATGAGCACGGCGCCGTTTCAGCTCCTGAGAAGGAATATGATTTTCCAGGTGTGACATGCATCAGCGTAAATGATGAAGTGGCTCACGGCATACCAAGCACATCCAAAATTTTAAAAGCAGGGGACCTTGTCAACATCGACATCTCCGCTGAATTTGGCGGCTTCTATTCCGACACAGGCATCTCATTTGTGCTCGGTGAAGGAGAAGAACGCCTTCATAAGCTTTGCCAATGCGCGGAAAACGCATTTCAAAAGGGGCTTCAGCAGGCAAAAGCGGGCAAGCGCCAAAACCAGATCGGAAGAGCCGTTTATCATGAAGCACGCTCTCAAGGCTTTACCGTCATCAAAACCCTGACCGGCCACGGAATCGGCCGAAGCCTGCATGAAGCGCCGAACCACATCATGAACTATTATGATCCGTTTGATAACGCACTGTTCAAAAATGGCACAGTCATCGCGCTTGAACCGTTTATTTCAACGAAAGCAGAAACGATTGTTGAAGCTGGAGACGGCTGGACGTTCAAGACGCCGGATAAAAGCATGGTTGCCCAAGTTGAACACACGATCGTCATCACAAAAGATGAACCGATTATCCTGACGAAACTGTAAAACACATTCCGGGCTTCCGGCAGGTTTAACCTCCTCCAATAGCAGGTAAAACATCATTATTCTGCACGAGGAGGTCTTGCAATGAACAGAGATCAAGAAAAAATCCAAATTGAAAACGAAATGAACGCGATGCATGGCACAATAAAAGAAGACATTTTAAAAGACTTTGAGGAATTTAAAGGCTACTTGAAAAAACAAGTCAACCGAGGCAAAAAGCTGGGATTGGATGACGGCAAGCTTGTAAAAAGCGCTGCGATCCTGGGAGACTACCTCGCAAAGCATGAAGAGCCGCAAAACGGTGAAGAAATGCTGCTGCAAGAGCTTTGGAGCGTTGCAGACGAAGATGAGAAAGAACATTTGGCACAGCTTCTGGTCAAATTGGTTGATAAACAATAAAACATGAGCCGGGCGATATGCGCCCGGCTTTCTTGATATTGTCACAGCCCGGCTCTTTCAGATATGCTACACTACTATTATGTCTGTGAAAGGAGCCTTTATCTGCATGTGGTTTATTATTTTCGGCATCATTTTTTTCATTGAAGGCATCATTATGACCGTTTACGGCGTTAAGAAAAAAAACGGGATGCTCACATATATCGGCATTGTTTTCGCCATTATGACATTTGGCGTTGTCATGATCAAACTAACCGGCCATTAAATCATATTCGGCTTTTGCTCCGCATATACATACAGAAGAACATTCGTACATCTAGTGCGAAAGGCTCAGTTTTCCCCGCATCTCTTTTCAGCATCTTTTTATAGATGTTACAATGCCAATCGTTTCGAAATCAGATAGGGAAAGGAGTTTTCTGACATGCATTACGGCAGTAAAGGCTGGTATGTGGCAGAACTAAAAAAGCAGGGGATCACGCACCATGAGGGAAGAAAGCTTCAAAGCTATAAAACCTATTTTCTTGCCAACCTGCTTGAAACAAAGAAAAAACAATCTTAAATATGGCAAAGCCGCGCACGTTGATATGCGCGGCTTTTTTCTATTCAACCGGCAGCAGCCTGTCCTTTTTTTTCATAAAGGACGCTCTCCAGCTTTCCGATAGTGCAGCCTCACTTAAAATCAGTTCTATGGCGGTGAGATTTTTTGCATCATGGTAGTTGATGCGGTTGGCGAACTGGACGGAGATGCCCTTCTCTCCTCTGGACAGCAATTCAAGGTTCGCGCCGGGAGACACCCTGCCCTCCTCCAGCACGCGAAAATAAAACCCTGTATAGCCGGTTTGCTGGACCTTCAGCACCATTTCTTTTACACCAAACTTTTTCGCCAGCTTTACACACGGCTGGCGCGGCTGGCTGACCTGAACAACAGCTTCATCAAGCCTGAACACATCCCCGATGCAAACATTCTCCTCAGTCAGGCCCGCGACCGTCAAATTTTCTCCAAATGCGGCATTTGACAGTGGTCTTGAGAGGAACTCTTCCCAAAACGGATAATGCTCCGCCGGGTAGACACAGACAGCCTTATCAGGTCCGCCGTGGTTGACGAGGTCCGCCTGTCCGTCTCCTTCAAAATTCTCCCGATACAGCATGACGGCTGATTCAGCCGGCCGCTTCATGATGCCGGTTTCGATTTTCTTTCCGTCATATTCAAGCGTCTGCGGTTTTCCCAGATTAAGAGAAAGAACTGAATAGCGCTCTGGTTTCATACAAACACATCCCCTTTACAGGTTGTAAAATGATTGATTATCATAAAAAGAAAAGGTGGTTTTTACATGCTTCAATACCGAATCATTGTAAACGGCCGGGTTCAAGGTGTGGGCTTTCGCTATTTTGTTCAAATGGAAGCTGATAAGCGAAAACTGGCCGGCTGGGTCAAAAACCGTGATGACGGGCGTGTCGAGATTTTGGCAGAGGGTCCGGAAAACGCCCTGCAATCGTTTGTTGAGGCTGTAAAGAACGGAAGCCCTTTCTCAAAGGTTACCGACATCTCTGTGACTGAATCCCGCAGCCTTGAAGGCCATCATCGATTTTCTATTGTTTACTCATAAGGCTTATCTTGATAAAAGTAATTCGGCTTAACGATTGAGTTATCATAGGATCGGTGGAAGATATGAGTGGCAGCGGGTGAAATTGGCGGAATCAGCCACGTCCAGTCCCCCGTCAGCTTTCTGCCCGCTTCTTCCTCCTGTTCTTCAAACCGTTTAAACTGGCTTGCCGCTGTATGATGGTCAACGATGCTGACACCCTGCTTTTTGTACGAGTGCAGCACAGCTTTATTCAATTCAACTAGCGCTTGATCCTTCCATAAATCCGTATTGTAATCAGCGGCGATGCCGATCACGGACGCTACTTTTTTCAGCTTGTCGTACCGCTTTTCATCTGCGAGGTTTCTCGCTCCGATCTCCGTGCCCATATACCAGCCGTTAAATGGCGCGGCATTATAATGAATGCCCCCAACCTCAAGCTTCATATCAGAGATGATAGGCACGCCGTACCACTTCAGCTCCAAATCAGAAAACGCCTCGATGTCCGGATGTATGATTGGAACCTCGATCACAAGTGAACGCGGCAGCTCATACCAGACAGGCTGTTCGTCGCCTTTCATGCGAAAAATGAGCGGCAGCAGGTCAAAATCCGTTCGCTCTCCGCGCCAGCCGAGCTCTTCGCAGGCTGCTGTCAGGGAACAGGAAGCCGGGTCGCCGATTCTTTCTCCGTCTGACTCATATCCAGCGTACCGGATCAGCTGATGATTCCAGATCTCGACTTGCTTTTCACCCTTCTCTTCCGGAGGGAAAATCGTAATGGTCGGTCTGATTTTCCCGTTATTGGTGGCGGTTTCAATATGGTGAAAGAGGGCGTCACGCACTTCCTCCTTCGTCCGGACGTCTCGTCTGTCGATAACATTCAGCGAATTCCAGAACAATCTGCCGATGCAGCGGTTGCTGTTTCTCCAAGCCATTTTCGCTCCGTGCTCCAGCTCTTCCTTCGTATGTACATAGCTTCCGGTCAGGTCAATTTCGCTTTTAATGTCCTCGAGACGGTCTTTCACTTCCTCCTCCTTTCCCAATTCCTGATAGCATGCGGCAATAAACGCTTTCGCTTCGTTCCAGAGTATTTCTTTTTCTTCCAACAAACTCTCCCCTTCACATCACTTCATGCTTTTCATTGTATCGTTTTTAAGCGGCAAGACAAATGATTTTTCTGCAACTTCCTGGAAAACAATAAAAAACACCCGCGTGGTGCGGGTGTCAAATAGACGATAACCGATTTGCCAATTCAGTTAATTCACTTCGAAAGTTTTTGCCGGTCATCGGTATGCCGTGCCCTGTCAATAACGCTTCCGGTTCAAGACCGGCCAGCTTTAGAATGGACTCCGCGGCCGTCTCTGTGTCAGGCGTGAAATAAGCCGGCGGCCCGTGAAGCTCCTGTTTTTGTATCAAGACGTCAGCCATTTTCTCCTGTTCCACTGTAATAACAGCATCACCTGCCACAAGCACGCGGCCGTCATCGCGGAATAACGAAATATGGCCCGGCGTGTGTCCTGGTGTCGCAATCCACATCCACTCGTCAAGAAAAGGAACTGAACCGTCTTCCGGCAGTGCCTGGACATGTGAGGAAATATCGATGGAGTGCCGCGGAAACAGCGGCGACAGCTTGGCGACCAGCCCGCTCTTGCTGTCAGGACGAGCCGGAGGATAATCTTCTTTACCTGTTACATAGGGCATTTCCCGAGAATGGACATAAACAGGCACATCCCAATGCTCAAGGATCTCTTCGATTGCCCCAATATGGTCAAAGTGCCCGTGTGTGAGGATAATCGCCTTCAGCTGAAACCCTTCACCGAATCTTTGTTTGGCTTCATTGACAATCATGCCGGCTGATTGAGGCATGCCGGCATCAATTAAAACAAATGAGTGAGGTTCAGAAGGCAGCTGAATAAAATAGACATTCGCAATTTGCACAGTCAGGCCGTGCACCCCTTTTGCCGCTTCGAACCCCGTTCCGCTTCTGACTGAAGTCAGCGGCATATAAGGATCACTCATAATGACACCTCCGGAATGTTGTATGCCGTTAGTGTGTGTCATTACGCCTGAATTATCATACGGAAATAGAGATCGCACCGATCAATAGAGCGATAGCCGTCATGACGATCACTGCGAGAACCGCCCATTTCAATGCGAATTTTTGATGGTCGTCAATAGAAACTCCGACGAGTCCGACAAGCAAATGAGTGGATGGCACAAGCGGACTCAGCATATGAATCGGCTGGCCGATAATAGAGGCTCTGGCAATTTCCACTTTATCCACACCGTATGCGACAGCTGTTTCTGATAAAATCGGCAGCACCCCGTAGAAATACGCGTCATTCGGCATCAAGAATGTGAAAATGCCGCTTGTTAAGGCAACAATCGCCGGGATCAATCCGCCCATTTGTTCCGGTATCATGGACACGAGCGAGATCGCCATTTCATCAACCATTTTCGTGCCTGTCAAAATCCCCGTGAACACCCCCGCGGCAAAAATCATTGAACCGATAGCCAGCACGTTGCTGGAATGCGCCGCGATGCGCTGTCTCTGATGCTCGAGATTGGGATAATTCACAATCAGTGCAATACAAAACGCAATGACAAACAGTACGGTTAAACTGACTTTACCCGATACTAAACATCCTATTAAAGAAAGCGTTAACAATAAATTGAACCACCAAAGCTTCGGCCGCTTCCACTCATCTTCAACCGCAGCAGCCGGTTCATTGGCATTGGCTGGCTGTTTCAGTTCAATCACACCAAGTCGCTTTCGTTCCGCTTTTCCAAGCACATACGCAACCGCCACCATACAAAGCATCCCGCTTGCAATGACAGGAATCATCGGCCCTGTAAGCTCAGCTGGATCAACCCCCAGCGCACTCGCGGCCCTCGGCGTCGCACCGCCCCATGGAATCGTGTTCATGATTCCCATGCCGACTCCCGCGATTCCTGCCAAGATAATTGGCCGGATGCCTAGCAGCAAATAGAGCGGAAGCATGGCGCTTGTCGTAATCATGTACGTTGTCGAGCCATCTCCGTCCAAGGCGACGAGCATTGTAAGGACCGCTGTCCCGACAACAATTTTTAAAGGGTCTCCTTTGACCATGCTTAAAATTTTGCCAACCATTGGATCAAACAGGCCTGTATCAATCATAATTCCAAAATATAAGATCGCAAACATAATCATGACCGCAGTCGGTGCGACTTGCTGAATCCCCGAAATCATCATGTCCCCAACTTCAGTAAATCCAAATCCGGCGATAAGCGCAAACACAATCGGCGTCAAAACTAATGCTGTTAAAACAGAAAGCCGTTTTGTCATGATCAATGCCATAAACACAAGCATCATGAGAAAGCCTAAGATTGCTAACACATCCATTCCCCCTTAAATGAATCCGCTTACATTTTTTTCTCCCTTACTCCCCTTTTTGTCTTGCCTTTTTGCCATCGTATGGGAAAACCAACCGCAAGTAAATAATTTGGTTTTTTTGTATTTTTAAATTTTTAAAACCGTTTTGTTCTTTTTGATCATTTTTCGGCATGAAAAAATCCCGGGATGCCGGGATCTTAATTTCCTGTCATGATGCTTTGATAAAAAGCGGATTGCTCTTCTAAAAACCGTTTCGTTTCCCTGCTGTTCAAATAAAAGCTTTCCCAGTCCTGTTCGTTTATTTTCCGCTTCCATTCAGGTGAGGAGGTGACCTTCTTTAGCGCTTGATCCCAGTAAGAAATCTCTTCCTCAGACATATTTTTCGGGCCCAAAATCCCTCTCCAATGAGAAAAAACAAACGGGATTCCCTGCTCCTTCCACGTCGGTACATTTGGAAAACCGGGAAGTCTTTTATCAGACGTTACAGCGGCTAACGTGATATCGCCGTTTCGTTCATATGGTTTCGCTTCAGAAAGTGTCATGGAAGCCGCTTCTACCTCATGTCTGATCAGCGCCTGAATGAGCTGTTCGCTGCTGTCATACTGTGAGAATTGAATGTCAAACGGGTCAATGCCGTACATATCTGCCGCTCTGACGAACGAGAGCTGATCATCATTGCCAAACCCCGGGGCAAAGCCGATTCTCACCTTGCCGGGATGCATGTTGATCTCATTCAGCACATCCTTGCCATTTGTTAACGCTGATCCTTTTGGCAATGCAACCGTCTGCCATTCCTTGGAGAGAATGGCGAGCGGCGTAAAATCGGACATTTTTAATTTGCTTTGCCCGAGAAGATCATTGCTCAATATTAGGCTGGACGTCATGCTGATGGTTTGTTTGCTGCTTTTGTTGACATATTTCCAGCCTTTCTCTCCCCCGCCGCCGGATTTATAGACGATATGAACATCTCCCTTCACGATCTGCTTCTGCCTCAAAACTGATTGGATCGCCTGCGCTGTGACATCCCAGCCGCCAGAAGGTTCGGCAGGGACGACAATTTCTATCGGCCCGTCCGGCAGGCGCGGCGCAGCCGCCTGCCTGATATCACCCTGCATAAAGATCAATAGAATAATCAATAGGATTATAGATTTTTTCATATCTAATCCGCCGCCAAATAATATTTTCTCTCCGGCCTGCCGATAATCCCGTATTCAAGCTCGGCTCTTGCTTCTTCCTTTGACACAAGGTACTCGGCATAACGGCGGGCAGTTGTTCGTGACGCCCCCATTTTTTCCCCAAGTTCCTCCGCTGTCAATCCTTCTGACGCAGTCTGAAGCGCTTCCTTAATTTTTCGCAGTGTAATCGAATTAATGCCAGTCGGCAAATCCTCTGCCGGCAAAGCTGTCTTCACACTGTTCCCAAAAATATGGTCGATCATGGATTGGCTGACCTCCGGCTGAGACATGAGCAGCTTCCTTTTTTCTTTATACTGAAGCAGCACCTGCCTGAACTTGTCAGCCGTTACGGGTTTGATCAAATAGTGGGCAATTCCCGCCCTTAGCGCTTCTTGCAAATGACGGGTTTCTGTTGCCGCTGTGATAATCATAATGTCCACTTCAGGAAATCGGCTTCGTATATCAGGAATCAACGCGGTCCCAAGCTCGTCCGGCATATAAATATCCAGCAGAAGCAAATCAGCCTTGTGTTCCTCCAAAAGCGCCATTGTCTCTTTTGCGTTAGCCGCCTTGCCGATAATCTTGAATCCATCAAGCTGTTTAATCAATCTCTCATGGATTTGCGCAACTCGAAAATCATCCTCCGCAATCGCGATGTGAATCAAATGGATTCCCCCTTTGTTTCTCCTTCGGTATAAACACAGTGAATACCGCCCCGCCAGTTTTTTGATTCGCCAGTTCGATCCAGCCGCCCAGTTCACGCACTGAGTCTTTCACATTGGCCAGACCGTAGCCTCTCCTCATCCCCTTTGAAGAATAGCCTCTCTCAAACACAGCTTCTATTTTCTCTGGCGGCACACCGGGCCCTGTGTCTGATACTTCAATGACAATGTCATGGCCCATATCCGTGATAAAAAACAAAACTTCCTTCATGCTTTGCTCCGCTACAGCTTCGAAAGCGTTATCAATTAAATTGCCAATAATCGTAATAAGATGGGACAAGCCGATATGCGCAGGAAGAGGCGCGAGTGAGCTGTTCTCATCAATCACCAGCTTGACCTTCTTTTCCGATGCCTTGCTTATTTTCCCTAACAAAATGGCCTGCACCTGCTGCGAATGGATGTTATGGAATAAAAGATCATGCTGTTCATTTTGTATCGCATATTCCTCTTTTATCAGATCAATGGCTTCATCATACTCCCCAAGTTCAAGCAGCCCTAAAATCGCATAAAGCTTATTTGAAAATTCATGAGTCTGCGCCCTGAGATCCTCAGAATATTTGCGAACCTCTGTCAATGTGTCGATCAGCTTCTTCAGCTCTGTTTTCTCCCTGAAGCTGACGACAATCCCATACGCCTGCCCGCCTTGATTCATCACTTTCGTATTGATAATAAACACTTGATCGTTGACGCTTACCTCCTGGTTCGGCAGCATTTCTCCTTGTTCAAGCACAGACATCAGCCCTGCTCCCGGCATGACGTCATCTATAGGAAGATGGATCACAGGCTCGGGCAGCTTCAGCATCTCGGCCGCCGATACGTTCATCATGGTGACGACGCCTTCACGATTGGTGGCAATAATCCCTTCTCGAATCGCGAAAAGCATTGCGTTTCTCTCACGATATAGAGCCGCGATCTCATGCGGCTCAAGCCCAAGCGTATCCTTTCTGATGCTTTTCGCCAGCACGGCGGCGCCAATAAATCCGAGCAGCAGTACAAGCACAGCAATCACACTCAAATTTCTCAAATGCTTTTTGATGCTTTGCTCTGTCTCCGTTTGCAGAAAATCAACAGACACGCTGCCGATCACTTGGCTGTATCCCTTTTGTTCTTTTATAATCGGCGCGCTCCCTCTGATCACTCTTCGTCCATCCGCTTTTGTTTCAGAAACATGCGAACCGCCAAACAAAATTTCTCTGCTGCGCTCCAGTTTCTTTAATCCGCTTTTTCCAGAGACGCTGCGAATGTCTCCTTTTTCGTCCAAAACATAAATGGCAAACGCGCCAGTCTGTTCTTTCATTTGTTCAATGACCTCTTGCGTCTGAGCCGCATGTCCGTCTTTTCTCTCAATGAGCTCTTTAACCGGCGGCATATAGGAAATGGTTCTCGCCGTTTGAACCGCCAGCTGCTCTGCCTGTCTCCGTTCTCCCTGTGTATGCTGAACGGCTAACGTAATGGTCAGCACACCAATGACAAAGACCAGCAGAGCCGCAATCAGCCCCATTATTTTTGTTTGCAGGGAAAAATGGAACCGCTTTTTCACCACAGCACCAGCCGTCCTTTCTACCTAGATCATACCATTTTTCACAGGCAATTTTCTCATTTTTCAAAATCCGTTTTCTTGCGAAGGAGTGAAAATAAAAAAAAGGCAGACCGCGTCTGCCTTTTTCTTTCTACCATATTCCTAGTACTTTCCACCATAATCCGCCGATCACAAGCCATACGATGATATGAACAATCGACAGAATAAATCCGATGGACCACCATTTGCCTTGTGGGATGTAGCCTGCTCCGAAGAAGACCGGAGCCGCTCCAGAACCGTAGTGAGTCGTTGACCCGAACAGGTTACTGATGAACGCGAGGCTCAGCGCTGCTAAAAGCGGCGGTGCGCCCGCTGCCACGACGACAGCCAAAAATGCTGAATACATCGCACTGATGTGGGCTGTCGCACTTGCAAAGAAATAGTGAGAGTAATAATACACAACAATTAAAATGATGAATGCCACAATCCAAGAGAACCCTGATACGGATGATTTCATGGCATTACTGAACCAAGACACCATGCCTAATTCATTCAAGAAGTTGGCGAGCATGACAAGCGCCGCAAACCAAGTGAGCGTATCCCAAGCGCCCTGTTCTTTCTTGATATCATCCCAAGTCAGAACTTGTGATAATAAGAGAACGGACAAACCGATCAATGCGGTTGTGGTTGCGTCGATGTTGAAGCTGCCGCCAAAAATCCACAGCACAAGCACCAAAAGAAACACGATAACCATGGAAAGCTCTGATTTTTTGAACGGTCCCATTTCTTTCAGTTTTTCTGTTGCGATTTTCGCCGCATCCGGTGTTTCTTTGATTTCCGGCGGATACAGCTTGTAAATCACAAGCGGCGTGATGATTAAGCTTACAAGTCCCGGTACAATCGCGGCAATTGCCCAGCTTGTCCATGTTAAGTCCACCCCTGCGACATCATGGGCCAGCTTGGCAATCAGCGGGTTCGCCGCCATCGCTGTCAGGAACATAGCAGATGTGATCAGATTCCCCTGAAAACCGGTTTTTAATAAGAATGCACCGATTTTTCTCTCTGTTCCATTTGCCGGGCTTGATCCGAATGTTTCGGATAATGATCTGATAATAGGAAATATAATGCCTCCTGCACGCGCCGTATTACTTGGAATAGCAGGTGAAAGTATTAAATCACTGAATAGCAGTGAATAAGAAAGTCCAAGGGTTTTTTTCCCGAATTTCTGAACGAATACATACGAAATTCTAGCACCGAGCCCGGTTTTGATAAATCCCCGGGAAATAAAGAATGCGATAACGATAAGCCAAATGGTCTTATTCCCGAATCCGCTTAATGTATCCTCAATTGATAGTGTTCCAGTTAGTGCAGTAACCGCCAATGCAAAAATTGCAATTGCACCCATTGGCAAGGGCTTGGAGATAAAGCCGATAATTGTTGCGACAAAAATCGCAAACAAATGCCAAGCTTTAGGTTCAAGTCCGGACGGAGCGGGAATAAACCAGATGATTAGTCCCACAGCGACAGTAATAAGCAATGGAACAAGCTTTACTGCTGACTGTTTTCCTGCGTCTTTTTCTGAAGCCATAAATAGGTCTCCTCCTATATACTTGTTTTCCGATCCCCTTTTCCATTCTACTCCTTAACTAAGTTAATAAACATTTTAATTAATTAAAAAACACAAAGGTTAGCACCCTTTGTGTTTTTCACTTTCTTAATTTAATTTACCCACACCCGCTTGATTTATGACATTTGATTTCACATTAGCAGAAGCATCAATCGATCCATGCAGAGACGGCGTCCAGCCGACAGAAGAGCTCAGCCCGTTTGCAGCCGATGCGTTGATCTGTGTGCCGTTCAGCAACGTGCCGGAGTCATATAAAGCCGTTCCCCCGCTGAATACGCTGATCGTTTTAGCAGCTGACAGTCCCGGTACGTCAATGACATTGTTTTGGGCATAGATTTTAGATGACTTTCCGATTCCCCATGCATAGCTGAAAGGATAACTTGAAGAGCTTGTGCTTCCTTCATAATAGTTGTTGTATACGTGCACTTGCCCGAAACGGACTCTCGGCGCGCGCTGGACAATATTTTTATAGCGGTTATGATGCAGCGTTATTTTTAATTTGCCGTCATCGGAGGTTTTGCTGTCACTTGATCCGAAAATGGAGCTTTTATCATGATCGTGATAATAGTTGTAAGACATCGTGATATAGTTAGCGCCGTTGGAAGCATCCGTTTGGCCGTCATGGTGCTGATATTTTCTTCCATAATATTTCGGTGATGTGCTGTCCGGACGCGAACCGTCGTTAAATGTACAGTGATCAATCCAGATGTGTGTGCCGCCGTTTATCGTGATGTTGTCGTATTGTGAGTTCCAGTTTCCTGAGCTTCCGTCAGTCGGATCCCATTGCGGAAAATAATCATAGGCATCCTGGAATTCAATGTTGCGAATAATGACGTTATCACTCTTGATTTGGAAGTTTCCTCCCACGACTTTAGCGTTAGTCCCTGAACCGACGATCGTCGTGTTTGCAGGGATATCCACCATGACCCGTGCTTTTTGGTTTTTCTGAGAGCGTGCTCTCGCTTCTTCTTGTGTTCCCGACGGCTCTTTTTTGCCCCATGTGCTAGGATCATAGGCTTTCAAATATTTGTCCAAATCATACTCCGGATCTTTATAGTCATTTAGACCAAGCGGCTTCAGATTGTCATCTACGTTCATGTCAATCGTTCCCTTGATATAAATGATTTTTGGCGTTGTGTTCGTTTCCTTCCCTAATGCCGAGACAAGCTGGTTTCTGTTGCTGACGGTATACACATTTGAGGACGATGCTTTTGACCCGCCTGTCGTGCCGGTCGAGTACGCGCCCCAGCCATCATTGGATCCCAACGTCTGGTGGCCTAAATCAGCTGCGTTCGCGCCAGCTGGAGTCAATCCTAAAAACAAAGCCGTAGCTAACATCACTTTTTTCATCCACTATGTACCCCCATTTTCTATTTTGTGAGATTTTATTCCAATTTATCACAAAAATATAATAGCAAATTGAGGGACATTCAGAACCGAAAATGTTCCGCTATCCTATTGCGGCATTCTGCAAAATGCCACCGCAAAGACCGCAAAAAAACCAAAAGGCCGTCATAGCCTTTTGGTTTTTTCCTTGCTTTATGCCCAAGCTTTCACTTTTTCGTTATCTGTCACAAAGAGAAGTACTTTTCCTTCATCTAAGCGTTTTTCAAATTGAGCGGCTTCATCTTCAGAAAAACCGATTTCGTGAATTTTATTGCGGAGCTCATCTCCTTTTTTATTGAAGATATTTCCCACCGCGTGCTTGAAACCTGTTTCTTTGGCTCCGATCGTATTAGCATTCGTGTTGTCTGCCAGGCGTTCCGTTCTGTCATCGTCGTGAGCTAAGACGTATACATCCTCTTTCGCAACACCCATTTTCTGTAATTCCTCTACATCCTTCATGAGCTGTTCGTCATTTGTATACTCTTTTACAACTGGTTTCATGTCGATATTCCTCCTTCATGTTTTCTATATTTCTTTCATACCCGATCGTCTGTACCTGAAACAGATTCCAGAACATTAAAGAGAAAAACAGGAGGAATGGTAGTAGCTATTTGTTTTCCGTCCATGGTAAAGTGATAGGAACGGGACCTATTTTCAGAAAAATCAAAATTAAAGAGAAGCCGCTGCACGGAGCACACGACCATGAAACGCTGCCTTTATCCGTACGAGCAGGAGGTATGTCTAATGCAATACTTTTCACCAGAACAGCAATACAATGCTTGGATTGTGAGTGATTTAGTCAAACAGATTTTCCATAAGCGTGCCGGATGTTCACCAGGAATTCACGAGCTTGCGGTTTTTGCCGAGGAACATTTTCATATCGATATCGACTTTGTTTTCTCGATTATCATGAATATCGGCGACATTGAATTTGCACTAACAGATGAAATAGAAAAGAAATTGTCCGGTTATCTCAGCACTCTCCTTCCTTATGTCACTGCTGATATGTTCGAAACCTCTAAAGCCAACGCCCATGCGTTTTTGTCTCGAAGACACGGTAACGCTGCATACCACTTATTTGTGTCTGATGATGCTTTCATGAGAAAGCAGTAAAAACGCATCTTTCTTTACTAAAAAAATATTGACATGATAAGCCATGCTATTATAGTGTTACATGTGATAATGATTCTCATTACTAAATCTTAAAAAAGGAAGAATGACATGCGCACCTATTCTAACAAGTTGATTGCCATCATGAGTGTTTTATTGCTCGCCTGCCTCATTGTATCTGGCTGTTCATCAAGCCAGAATAACAACGGAAGCGGCAAAAGTGAGTCTAAGGATTCCAGAGTGATCCATAACGAAGAAGGAAAAACGACAGTAAGCGGCACACCTAAGCGGGTGGTTGTGCTTGAGCTTTCATTCTTGGATGCCGTTCGCAATCTCGGCATTACGCCGGTGGGCATAGCCGATGACAACAAAAAAGATATGATTAAAAAGCTTGTCGGCAGCTCCATTGATTACACATCTGTAGGCACACGCAGCGAACCCAATCTTGAGGTTATCAGTTCCTTGAAGCCTGATTTAATCATCGCTGACGCTGAGCGCCATAAAAACATTTATAAACAGCTGAAACAAATCGCTCCGACGATTGAATTAAAAAGCCGTGAAGCGACATATGACGAAACGATCGACAGCTTTACGACCATTGCTAAAGCATTAAATAAAGAAGATGAAGGAAAAGAAAAGCTTGCCGAGCACAAAAAAGTCATCAACGATCTAAAAGCCGAACTTCCGAAAGATGAAAACCGCAACATCGTTCTCGGCGTTGCAAGAGCGGATTCCTTCCAGCTTCATACATCATCATCCTATGACGGAGAAATCTTTAAAATGCTCGGCTTTACACACGCCGTGAAGTCAGATAACGCCTATCAAGAGGTCAGCCTCGAGCAATTGAGCAAAATCGATCCTGATATTTTGTTCATCTCAGCCAACGAAGGCAAAACCATTGTAGACGAGTGGAAAACGAACCCGCTCTGGAAAAATCTCAAAGCGGTGAAAAATGGACAAGTCTATGATGCGGACCGTGACACTTGGACAAGATTCAGAGGCATCAAGTCTAGTGAAACAAGCGCCAAAGATGTGCTTAAAAAAGTGTATAATAAATAGGACAAATGAGAAGCGAGGGGAAATCCTTGCTTCTTCGTTTTTGCAACCAGACGCAGTAAGGAAGTGAGACTGTTGTATCATTCAGCCAAACGGCGCTCATCATCAAGACTGATGATGTTCATCATTGCACTGATTATTTTTATATTTGGGCTTGGGCTGAATCTTTCAGTAGGAGCCTCAGACATCGGCATCATAGATTCATTGAAATATCTTTTTGTATGGGACGGTTCAAAGGAACAGCTCATCATCTCTACTCTTCGCCTTCCCCGCACATTAATCGGCGTTTTTGTCGGCGCCAGCCTAGCTGTAGCAGGGGCGCTGATGCAGGCTATGACCAGAAATCCTCTGGCTTCACCCCAAATTTTCGGTGTGAATGCGGGTGCATCGCTTTTTGTCGTTGCTTCTCTCGTCATTCTGCCGGCATCGCCCTATTCATCTGTTATATTCGCTTTTGCGGGTGCGGCAGCAGGCGGCGCGATTGTGTATATGATTGCCTCATCCGGCGGAATGACACCTGTTAAGCTGGCGCTGTCAGGAATGGCCGTGCATTTGTTCCTCTCCTCTATGACACAGGCCATCATTATTTTAAATGAGTCAGGTGAGGATGTTCTGTACTGGATGACAGGCGCAATCGACGGCAGCAACTGGCAGGATGTCATAACCATCGCTCCGTTTTCTGTCATTGGCATCGGGCTTGCCCTCGTATTTTCCGGTTCTGTTTCTGTTCTCGGTCTCGGAGACGAAACAGCAAAAGGGCTTGGACAAAATATGAACGGCATCCGGATTCTGATCAGTTTGATTATTTTAATCCTTTCCGGCGCTTCCGTAGCCGTCGCCGGGCCGATTGGCTTTGTCGGGCTGCTCGTCCCGCATATTGTTCGCAAGCTGATCGGAGAACATTATCAATACGTGCTTCCGTTTTCGGCACTGTTCGGTGCCATTTTGCTGGTGTACGCAGATGTTCTGGCCAGATGGATTGCATTTCCTTATGAATCACCGGTCGGCATTGTCACCGCGATTATCGGAACGCCGTTTTTCTTATATTTGGCAAGGAAAGGGCGAAACCTGAAATGAAGAAAACAACCAGAAAACAAAAACGCCCCTTACTGGCGATAATCATATTGGCCGTGATTTTGATCGTTCTGTCCGTCATCAGCATGGGAATCGGTGCATTATACATTTCACCTGATGCGGTAGTGACGAATCTGCTGGGACTGGATCATTCCTTTGAATTTATCATCCAGCAATATCGCCTTCCCCGCATCATATTAGCAATTTTGGCCGGTGCAGGGCTTGCCGCTGCCGGAGCGATTTTACAGGGTGTGATCCGAAATCCGCTCGCTTCCCCGGACGTTGTCGGCATTTCAAAAGGCTCCGGACTTGCGGCGATGGCTGTGATTCTCATCTTTCCTGAGTCGCCGGTATACGTGCTTCCGTTCTCCGCATTTGCCGGAGCCGCCATTATTGCTGTACTATTATTAATGATAGCCCGAAAAAAGAGCATTCAGCCCTCTTCACTGGCTTTATCAGGCATTGCTTTAGGCGCGGTCTGCCACGCCGGAATGCAATATATGATGGTCAAGTTTCCGGGCGACGTGAATGCTGCACTCATTTGGCTGACAGGAAGCCTCTGGGGAAGAAACTGGGAAGAAGTCAAGCTGCTTGCGCCATGGCTTTTAATTCTTTTTCCGATCGTCTGCATACTCATACCGAAGCTGGATCTTATGTCACTCGGGGATGAGCTTGCACAGGGTCTCGGAGAAAACGCAAACCGGCTGAGATTCATCCTGATTTTCACCGCGGTGGCGCTGGCGGGAAGCTGTGTAGCCGTCGTCGGCTCAATCGGTTTTATCGGCTTGCTTGCTCCGCATATCGCCAGACGGCTTACCGGAGAAAAAGCTAAATATTTACTGCCTGCATCGGCATTGATTGGTGCTATTATATTATTAATTGCAGATACGTTAGGGCGCGGCATCATGCCTCCGGTTGAAATACCTGCCGGAATACTGACAGCCGTGATCGGCGCGCCTTATTTCTTATATTTATTGAAATTCGAAGCGAGGAAACAGTAGGGAGAGGATACCATGGGAAAACTGGCTGCAGACCAGCTCACTCTTTCATATGACAGTACAGTGATTATTGACGGAGTCGACTTAAAGATAGAAGAAGGAAAAATCACTGCGCTCATCGGCGCTAATGGCTGCGGTAAATCAACAATCCTCAAATCGCTCGCCAGGCTGATGGCCCCGAAAAGCGGTACAGTGCTACTAGAAGGAAAAGACATCCACCGCCAGCCATCAAAAGAAGTCGCAAAAAAACTGGCCATTCTTCCACAATCTCCTCAGGCTCCTGAAGGATTGACGGTAGAGGAATTATGCTATTTTGGCAGACATCCTCACAAAAAGCTGTTATCCAAGCATACCCAAGAGGATCATGACATGGTAGAGTGGGCGCTGGAAGCAACGGGCATGATTGAACTGAAGGATCGGACGCTGGATGCCCTCTCAGGCGGCCAAAGACAAAGAGCCTGGATTTCAATGGCACTTGCGCAAGGCACTGATTTGCTTTTGCTTGATGAGCCGACCACGTATTTAGACATCTCACACCAGATTGAAGTGCTTGAACTGCTGAAAAAGCTGAACCGCGACCATGGCCGCACCGTTGTCATGGTGCTCCATGATTTAAACCAAGCCGCTCAATATGCTGACTATCTAATCAGTGTGCTGGACGGAAAAATATACAACGCCGGAACACCGGAAGATGTGTTCACCCAGCCATTTTTCCGTGAAGTCTTCGGCTTGGAATGCTGCATCATGAGAAGCCCGATCGACCAGAAGCCAATGTGCCTGCCGACGGGACTGTGCCCGAAATTACGGGCGAAATGAAAAGGAGAGGAGCCCCCTCTCCTTTTTTGTATGCCAGCTTACCTTTTGTATTTCCTCTCCTGTCCATGTTACAGTGGTGTCAACCAAGTGATAGGAGGATGAAAATGACAGCATCTCAGCAGCAAATTCAATTAGCAAGACGTCCACAAGGTATTCCTGTTCATGAAGACTTTCGCTTTGAAACCATTCCGGTTCCTGAACCCCAGCAAGGGGAAGTGCTTGTCAAAACGCTTTATGTTTCGGTTGACCCTTATATGCGCGGCCGTATGCAGGATACGAAGTCATATGTTGAGCCGTTCGCCTTGGATGAAGCGCTTTCTGGCGGGGTTATCGCTGAAGTCGTGTCAGACGGCGACCAATTGAAAAAAGGCGATATCGTCATCGGAAATCTCAGCTGGCAGGAATTTTCCGCTGTGAGCGAGTCTGCCTTGCGAAAAATTGATACAAACCTTGCTCCCGCTTCGGCCTATCTCGGCATTTTGGGAATGACCGGCTTAACAGCATACTTCGGATTGCTGGACATCGGACGCCCGAAGGAAGGCGAAACCGTGGTTGTCTCCGGAGCTGCGGGAGCCGTCGGTTCAACAGTCGGGCAAATTGCCAAAATCAAAGGCGCGCGAGTTGTCGGTATCGCGGGTTCTGATGAAAAAATCGACTATTTAAAACAGGAGCTTCAGTTTGACGAAGCCATCAATTACAAAACAGCGGATGATATCCAAAAAGCGCTTCAAAACGCTTGTCCTGACGGTGTCGATGTGTATTTTGACAATGTCGGCGGACCGATTTCAGACGCGGTGATGAATCTGCTCAATGAATTTGCCCGCATTCCGGTGTGCGGCGCCATTTCTTCCTATAACGCAGAAAGCGAAGCAGATGACATGGGCCCTCGTGTCCAATCAAAACTCATTAAAACGAAGTCGCTGATGCAAGGCTTTATCGTAAGCGACTACTCCGATCGTTTTTCTGAGGGAGCAAAACAGCTGGCCGAATGGCTGAAGGCTGGTAAACTCCATTACGAGGAAACCATCACAGAAGGCTTCGAAAACATTCCTGACGCGTTTCTCGGTTTATTTAAGGGAGAAAATAAAGGGAAACAGCTGATCAAGGTCAGTGATCCGAGCTGAATGAAGATGAAAACGGGAGGGCTTTTTGCCCTCCTTTTATGTTTCGATGAGATCAGCTGCGAAGAATCAGCGTAAGAAAACCATCTTCATCAGGTTCTGTATCTTCCAAAGTGAATCCTGCTGCTTGAAAGCAAGCTAAACTGATTCGATTGTCTTCTTCAATGCATGCCACCCATTCCCGCACGCTAGTAAAATCAGGTTCGGTCATCAGCTTTTGCAATATCCGTTTTCCGTACCCTTGAAGCCGGTACAAAGGATTGACGATCAATCCAATATATGTCCGCTTCTCCCCGAACTCAATAACGACCATCCCTGCCGGCAGCTGTCCATCATACGCCATGATGACAGTATCGTGTTTATCTTTATTTACTCGTGCATACCACTCATCTAATGGCAGCATCCCATCCATTCTCCGTCTGGTATCCTCATTCTCAAACCAGCTTTCAAGAATTTTCAGCTCTGACTCCTTCACTGCTTGAAACCTGTCTATTGAAACCACCTTCCCACCCCCTGTGCGAAACTTTTTCTATTATTTTACAACAAAAAAAGGGCTTTTCGCCCTTCTTTTTATTTCGTCTTCAGTTTTCCGCCTGCATACACAGCTTCACTCAGCTCAACACCAAGCTTCTTCGCCATTTTTTTCAGCTTAGATTCCTCCAATTTTGTCACAAGGCTCAGCACGTTGCCTTCTTTTCCGGCCCGGCCTGTTCGTCCTGATCTGTGGACATAGCCATCTTCATCTGGAATATCAGCATGAATCACGTATGGCAGGTTTTCAATGTCTAAACCGCGTGCGGCAATGTCAGTCGCCAATAAAAGAGGAAACTCTCCGTCTTCGAATGCGGCAATGATTTTTGCCCGCTCCATTTTTTTCGCTTCACTGTGCAAAACGCCGAGTTCAACGTGGTGATATGCCAGTTTTTCCGCATATACACTCAGGTTGCCAATGTCTCTCACAAATACGAGTGCCTGCATGCCTTCAAGCCTTGACAGCTTTTGCAGCAGCTTCACTTTGTCGCGCTGGTCGCAAATCAGGTATTGATGTTTCACTTTCCCTGCCTCCGCCTTGCTTCGCTGCACCTTCAACACCTCAGGCTCTTGCGCCAATTCGCGGAGCACATCCTCTGTTTCCTTTTTAAGCGTGGCAGAGAAACATAGAAGCTGGCGGTCTCTTAATGTCGTTTTAATAATTTGTTTGATCGTCTCGCGATGCTCCGGCAGGATAAGCTGATCCGCTTCATCAAGTACAATCGTTTTCACTTCATGCATTTTGAGTTTCTTTGCTTTAATCAGTTCAAATACCCTGCCTGGCGTGCCGACGATGATATGCGGATGTTTCTTCAGCTTTTCGACCTGCTTCTTCACATTCGCCCCGCCGATTAAGGAAGCCGCGCGCAGCTCTGAGCCCGCTTTCCAATCCTGAATCACCTGAAAAATCTGCATCACCAGCTCACGCGACGGCGCTAAAATCACCGCCTGCGGATGCTTCTGGTCCGGCTTGATCCGCTCTAAAACCGGCAGCGCATACGCCAGCGTCTTTCCTGTGCCTGTCGGCGATTCCGCGATGACATCCTTTCCATCCATGATCAGCTGGGCTGCCTGCTCCTGAACAGGGGTTGGCTTTTGAAAGCCGGAAGCATTCCAATTCTCTTGTATAAATGATTGTGCATTATGTAAAAATGGCCAAGTTTGCGTCATTTTTGTTCTCCTCAATTCCTGAAATCTACTCCATAGTATCTCAAAACCTCGCCCGGAACGCAATTTTTCTTTTTCTTTCCTATACCTTTCAACATTCCGCTTCCTCCTTTATAATCAAAAGGGTGAATAATACACGCCGATGCTGCGTGTTTGATAAACGATAGAGGTGTAAACATGAGTATTTTATCTGTAAAGGATTTAAGCCACGGCTTCGGTGACCGGGCCATTTTTAATAACGTCTCCTTCCGCCTGTTAAAAGGCGAGCACGTCGGGCTGATCGGCGCAAACGGCGAAGGAAAATCAACCTTTATGAATATTATTACCGGAAAGCTTGAACCTGATGAGGGAAAAGTCGAATGGTCAAAAAATGTCCGTGTCGGCTATCTCGATCAGCATACTGTGCTGGAAAAAGGAAAATCCATCCGTGATGTCCTGAAAGACGCGTTCCATTATTTATTTGCGATGGAAGAAGAAATGAACGAGATTTACAACAAAATGGGCGAAGCCGATCCCGATGAGCTCGAAAAGCTTCTTGAAGAAGTCGGCGTGATTCAAGACGCGCTGACAAACAATGATTTTTATGTCATTGATTCCAAGGTGGAAGAAATCGCCCGCGGCCTCGGCTTGAGCGATATCGGATTAGAGCGTGATGTCACTGATTTGAGCGGCGGACAGCGCACCAAGGTTCTTCTCGCCAAGCTTCTCCTTGAAAAGCCGGAAATTCTGCTTCTTGATGAGCCGACCAACTATCTTGATGAGCAGCATATTGAATGGCTGAAACGCTACCTGCAGGAATACGAGAACGCGTTCATCTTGATTTCCCATGACATTCCGTTCTTAAACAGCGTCATCAACCTGATTTATCACGTAGAAAATCAAGAGCTGACACGCTATGTCGGCGACTACCATCAGTTTATGGAAGTCTACGAGGTGAAGAAACAGCAGCTTGAAGCGGCGTACAAAAAGCAGCAGCAGGAAGTCGCAGAGCTGAAGGATTTCGTTGCCCGCAACAAAGCCCGCGTCAGCACAAGAAACATGGCGATGTCCCGCCAAAAGAAACTCGATAAGATGGATATGATTGAGCTGGCGGCAGAAAAGCCAAAACCGGAATTCCACTTCAAGCCGGCGAGAACGTCAGGCAA
Source organism: Bacillus sp. JZ109 (assembly GCF_053903135.1). Classification (NCBI taxonomy): domain Bacteria; kingdom Bacillati; phylum Bacillota; class Bacilli; order Caryophanales; family Bacillaceae; genus Bacillus; species Bacillus sp. JZ109. The sequence goes on from NZ_CP096388.1 coordinate 3,260,325, forward strand.
GCTGATTTTTGAAACGAAGGATCTGGTGATCGGTTACGATTCCCCGCTGTCACGTCCGCTGAACCTCCGCATGGAGCGCGGCCAAAAAATCGCCCTTTACGGCGCGAACGGGATCGGAAAAACGACATTGCTGAAAAGCCTGCTTGGCGAAATCCAGCCGCTTGAAGGCTCGGTTGAACGCGGCGAGCATCTCTTTACCGGCTATTTTGAGCAAGAGGTCAAGGAAACAAACAACAATACGTGCATCGAAGAGGTATGGAGCGAATTCCCTTCGTATACGCAGTATGAAATCCGGGCCGCTCTGGCGAAATGCGGACTGACGACAAAGCATATCGAAAGCCGCGTCTCCGTATTAAGCGGGGGCGAAAAAGCGAAAGTCAGATTGTGCAAGCTGATCAATTCGGAAACAAACCTGCTGGTGCTCGATGAGCCGACAAACCACTTGGATGTCGATGCGAAAGAAGAGCTTAAGCGCGCACTCAAAGAATACAAAGGTTCCATTCTGCTCATTTCTCATGAGCCAGATTTTTATATGGATATCGCGACAGAAACGTGGAACTGCGAGTCTTGGACGACGAAAGTGCTTTAATTTATAAAAAAACCCGCCTGCTGAAGGGCGGGTTTTTTTACTGCCATTTTTTCTGAACGATTCTCAGGAGCTCTCTGTCTTTTAAAATGAGCTGCAATGGAGATGTGAATTCATCAAGTGTCAGCTCTCTTTTGGCAGACAGCTCAAAGTCTTCCTCATCAGCCCATGCGGTGAACCATTCAACCGAAAAGCTGTTTTTCATGACGCTGTGTATGTATTGATAGAGCGTTTCTAAACATTTTAAATCTAACTCTGTAGGTACTGGTTTGTCCATTGCAAAAGTGCCTAAATATTCATGAATTTGTACTTGATAAGGTAAAGTGAGATTATTAGAAACATTTCCGATTTCTTCAACATAAATACCAGCTGCCTCAGGCCCTGTCCTTACTGGATGACCTTTATTAGTTGTAGCTTTTGTATGACCAAAAAAACCTGTTTTTAATGGTTTTTTTGCAGCTAGGTAATAAAATTGAGTCATTTTTTCTCTTTTCCTTCCTGTTTTAATACTATAATATAAATTAATGACATCAACTATTCATAAAATAGACATTAATCCATTGTGCAAAATAAATGTGCCAAAAAACTAATGCCTTGTCAACTATTTACTAAAATATATTTTAGGTCAACTAGTGTATCTAAGTAATATTGAAATTTTTGATTAGTTATTTTTTTCTTTTTCAAGAATCCCTCTAATAAACACTAATTCTTTCTCAATTTTTTCTACATTACCTTGTACTGTAAAATTACTAATATAGTTACCATCTTTACTTTCAAAAATTTTGTTTACTCTTTTACCATTTTGAATTGATTCCCACATTAAAGCTCTTCTGTAATCCTTATTATTATTGTACTCACTTCTTTGAATATTTTCATGGCGAGACTCAGAGATGGTTTCCTGAACTTCAAATTCTTCTCTTTTACTTCGTAAACTTTTTAATAAAGCTTCGTCTTGAATAGCAAAACATTTTATTATTTTCTTAAAATTAACTATATGATCTTTTTTAAGTCGGCGATTTCTTCTTTATTAAATTCAATTGCATTATATTTATCAATTAAGACTTGACTAGCTTGTTTAATATTAAGAGCTAATGGAATATTAGTACTTTCAAATCGTTTAATTATCTGTTTTCGAAAAAATTATCAACCGCATACCCCCATATCAATAGAATGAATGTCCGCCTTTTCTATTGTATGTATGGTAATGATAATAATAAGTACCCTTCTTTATTTTACCATCTTTCTTATTATGAATTTCTGGGCCAACAGGTTTTCTTCCACCGCCCGCAGTTTGTGCAACATTTTTTGCTTTGCTTTTAGAAACTGACCATACGTCTCCCTTTCTTAGTCTAGAAACTGCTTGTTTTTTCGATAGTGCTGGTCCAATATACATATTTGTTTTATTCTTATTTAGAGTCGCAGCATAATAATAGTACTTTTTCTTTTTCTTTAATTTGCTTCTTACTTTAGTAGCAACAGTATACGTTACACCCGCTATAACTATAGCCAAAGAAGCAGCAACCAAATGCTCAACTAAAGCGCCACCAACTACAACAGCAATTGGAACTAAAAAAGCGAAAGACGCTTGTGCTTCTTTAGTATTTACATCATAAACTTGATTGGTATCAAGGTCTTTGAAAGTAGCCACAATATCATCGCCATCAGCTTCTTCGATATCAACTTCATATTTTTTTTCGATATCTTTTCCATCTTCATCTTTTTCCACAGATGTTACAATAGCTGTCGCGTCCTCTTTATCAACTTCTGCAGTTACTGTTTCAGAACTACTTTCATCTAAATCTTCATCAATCAGTGATTCTGAGTCACTCCCATCTAAATCTTGATCAATTCCGAAATCATCTGTTTGGACGTCCACTTCAGCTTTAATCGTGTCTTCATTATTTTTAACTATTTCAACTGAATCCGGATCCACTATATCTCCATTTTCCACCAATGCTCTTTGTAGGTCTTCATTTGTAATCTCTACTGGTGTTTCAGCACCTGCACTCGCTACATTTTTTTCAGGGATAATAGATACAATTATGGCGAATATTAGTGAAATCGCTATAAATTTAATTGATTTTTTCATTGTTCGTCTCCTTTTTTAGACTAATTAAGCCATTCCCCAAAGATTTCATATCTGACTTTTCAGATAAATAAAGCGTTGAGTATTTTTTTAAAGTTTTATAAATGGAAGTAAAGCGGCTCTTTGTTTTACTATATTTAACTGGTTCTTGCATTATTATATTAGCAATAACTCCACTAACAAAAGGAGTTGCCATGGATGTTCCACTAACATTGATATAATTATCCTTAGGAGAAGTTGTAAGAATATCTTCACCTGGAGCAACAAAATCTATTTTTCCCCTTGCAGAGTATTTTGCTCTTTTCATTTTTTTATTTATAGCTCCAACTGAAATTACATTTTGATATCTTGCAGGATAATCAGCATTTAATCCATAATTATTTCCAGCAGCAGCTACTACAATAACTCCCTTTTCGTTAGCCTCATCTATAACTCTTTTTAATTTTTGATCACTTTTTTTCAATCCAACACTAATGTTAACAATATCTACATTATTATCTATTGACCATTCAATCCCCTTAACAATAGACTCTACACTACCACGTCCTTTATCATCCAATACTTTGACCGAATAAATATCTGCATAGGGAGCTATTCCTAATGTACCAATCTTATTATCATTAGAAGCTATGATTCCAGCTACTGCAGTTCCGTGGCCAAACTTATCCTCGATAACACCTTTACTAGGTTCAAGAGCATTATATTCTTTCTTTACAACACCTTTTAAATCTTCATGATTTGAATCTATTCCACTATCAAGAATGGCTATAGATATGTTGGATTTTTTCTCTATTTTTTCATTCTTCCCAATTAGCCTTAATCCCCAAGACTCGACTTGTTGAGTCTTATAATCTTTTGTTTCTTGCCCCTTTTTTCTTAGCACTTTACTCCCTTGGGATTGATTTAAATCAATGAAAAATAGTAATATTATAATGGATAATATGGAAATAAAAATAAAAATATACCTTTTCAGTTAATTACACCTCCTTTTTCCAATAGTATTCTACTACAAAATGTAATCTCCCTCAATATATATTTCCCATAAATATAAAAATACAAGAGAAAAAATAGTTAAATAAACTCATTAAACCCCCAGAACGTTCTCTTGTTATAAAAATTAAATAGAACCTCACGAGTGATATAATTCCCTTCTTCAGATAGATTGATTTAAAAAGCTTTTAATGTTTTTAAGGGAATAACCTTATGGTGAAATCTCGTTTAAGAGAAAGATTGGCACAGAGATTTTGAATGAAGAAGAGAAAGGTACAAACATCGTCGTAGGAATTCAATACCTCCATAGGCTTTGTTGGGTAAAAGCTGCTTTAGAGGAAAGAAGAGGTAAGCCAAGGATCCCCAAAGAAAAGACCTGTAGGTAAATCCTGAAGTTCCCATTATACAAGAGATGGCCGCTGGGGAATATGCGAGGTCATGAAAGTCTCAAGAGGTGGCTTTTATAAGTGGTGGAAAGATTGGAATGCCTTCGGAGAAAACATTGGAAGCCCAGGATTAAAAATATCCTGAACGATGCCCCCGGAAACTGAAAGGGAGCAATAGTTACAGACGTGTAAAAGGTACTTTAATATCGTGATTCCAATAGAAATTAAACGACCTGAGCCCGTCATGTACATATAGGACTCAGGTCGTTTAAAACCTTTTTATTCCTGCCTACTTGACAGGAATAACTATTCCTTTTTAATGACCCGCCTTAATTCCGGCAAGATGTTTACGTCCCATGAGAAGGACAAGCATGCCGACAAAAACGACGATCCCGCCTACTGTATATGGTGTGCTTGCGGTGAAGTGCTCTGACAGCATTCCCGCAATCCACGGAGCGAGCGCACCGCCGATGAAGCGGACTGAGCTGTAGGCTGAAGACGCGATTGAACGTTCAACCGGCGCAGAACCCATCACAGCGGTTGTCATGATCGTATTCACCATACCGAGGACAGCACCAGCGACAACGATACATGTAATAATCAATGTCTGATGCTCTGTCCAGATCCCCATGATCATGAGAATGACTGCAAAGGCGATAAAGAGAACAACCAAGGAACGCACTGTGCCCAGCGCTTTGTGCACGAGCGGCGCAGTAAAGACTGACGTAACAGCCAGCAGAAGACCCCAGCCAAAGAAGACATATCCGAGACCGTGTTCATCTAAATCCAGTACGAACGGAGAATAAGCAAGCAAAATAAAAAATCCAAAGTTGTATAAGAACGCAGATACCGCCATCGTCAGCAGACCTTTATATTTGAGCGCCTTCATCGCATCAAACACACCGACGCGTTTCGCCGGTTTCGGCAATTTCGGCAGCATGAAAGAAATCGCGATTAACGCAATAAACATCAGGACAGATACCCCAAAAAACGGTGCGCGCCATGAAATGCTTCCAAGCTCTCCGCCTGCAAGCGGCCCGACGGAAATCCCAAGACCGAGCGCAGCTTCATACAAAATAATCGCTTGGGCGCTTCCTCCGACTGATACACCAACGATGACCGCAAGTGCTGTTGAAATAAACAAAGCATTCCCTAATCCCCAGCCGCCGCGATAGCCGACTAACTGAGCGATTGAGCTTGAACTGCCGCCAAGCCCCGCAAACACAATAATAAAAATAAGTCCGAGAATTAATGTCCATTTCGCGCCGATGCGGCTGGAAATGGCTCCTGAGAAAAACATCATAAATCCGGTTACAAGCAAATAACTTGTAAACAAGAGTGATACTTCACTAGGTGAAGCATGTAGTTGTGCGGCAATGGCCGGAAGAATTGGATCGACCAGCCCGATTCCCATAAAGGAAATCACACAGGCAAATGCGACAGCCCATACCGCTTTTGGCTGGCTGAGCAAACCCGTTTTCTGATTCACTTGTGTTGTCTTATCCATTTGACCTAACCTCCATCTTTATTCCATTAAAAGAAACGCTACAAAAATAGCGTTTAACAAACTTTTCATTCGATTGATTGAATGGCGCGTTCCGCTTTGCCTTTCATGCCTTGAAGGCGTTCTTTAAAGCTTTGGAATGTGCGGATTTTCTTATCAATCAAACTCAGCTGGTGATTCAGGGTTTCCTGAATTTCCTCCAGTTTTTCTTTCCGTTCCTTAGGATCCAGTGACAACAAATACCCCTCTTTGTTTAACTCTAGCTGGCGGCTGGTTTCCATGAAATGCTGAAGCTCCTGAAGGGAAAAACCGAGCACCTCTTTTGTGCTGATGACTTTCTCAAGCTCCTCCATATCATCCTCTGAATAAAGCCTTACGCCGCCGTCTGTCCGTTTCGGCGCCGGAATCAAGCCGATTTCTTCATAAAACCGGATGGTCCGCTTTGTCAGTCCGCTTCTTTTGGCCACTTGATCAATCTTCATCCATTCCAAGGTAAATCCCCCTTCGCCGTTTCTGTTACCATTATACACCTTTTGAACCTTAACGTAAACGTTAAGTTTTAAAAAACAATAAAAAAGACGAGTAGCATACAGCACCCGTCTTTCACTTTCCTGTTTAAGCTAAACTTCCCGCCACTGACAGAGACTCTTTTTGAAGGCTTTCAGAAAGCACTCGATACGCGATCACTTTCTTCTTGTACTGTTTCACGACGTCGATATGGTCGTCGTAGCGGTACACGAACAGCTTCACGTCTCTTTTTCCTTTTTTTGTATCTATCACCAGCGGCGTGCCGCCGTTTTCCGGATGTAAATAACGCTCTTCATCACCTGGATAGATATAATATTTCTCCAGGAAGACAGCTTCGTTAAATTGATCAATCACTTTCTGCTTCTCTGTACCCTCGAGACGTTTTCCATCTAGAGAGAGACTCGCATTTTCGCCACTCAGCTTGGCGTGCACTTCAAATTTGCTGAGCAGCCATTCTATGACGCCTGTAGGAAGACAGGTTAATACGATTTTCACCAGACTCATGAGAATTAACATCACGATCGCCCATGTCATACTTCATCATCTCCGTTAGTTTTCCATGTGCCGCTGACACACAATTTTATCCTAACATAAGCAGGCCGGTTCGTTTTTGTCCATTATGTGAAAAAAAGCGCGGCCTGCTGCGGCCGCGCTTTTTAGCTTTCCAGTTCTTCGATCATGAGGGACAATTCTGTCCAGCGGTCCATCGCAGCCTCAAGCTCTTCAGCAGTTTTCGCCTGCTCGGCCATCAGCTCTTGGATTTTGCCAAAATCACTGCCTGCTGCGGCGATGTCAGCTTCGAGCTGCTCATGCTTTTCTTCCAGCTGGGCAATTTTATCTTCGATGCCATCCCATTCCAGCTGGTCTTTGTAAGAAAGCTTTTTCCGTTTTTTCTTCGGCTCGGCTTCAGCCGTTTTTTCCTCAGCTGTCGGTTTTGGGGCCGCTTTTTTCGCTTTTGACTCCTCCATATAGTCGCTATAGGAGCCTTGAAAGCGGGAAATGACGCCATTTCCTTCAAATACAATCAAACGGTCGACGACGCGGTCAAGGAAATAGCGGTCATGGGATACGGTGATGACGACGCCAGGGAACTGGTCAATATAATCCTCAAGAACGCTTAATGTTTCAGTATCCAAATCGTTCGTCGGCTCATCGAGAAACAGGACATTCGGCTCCTGCATGAGAACCTGAAGCAAGTATAAACGGCGTTTTTCCCCGCCGGACAGCTTGCGGATATACGTCTGCTGCATCGAACGCGGGAAGAGGAAACGCTCGAGCATTTGTTCAGCTGTAATCATATCGCCATCTGCCGTTTTTACGACCTCCGCCGTTTCTTTTATATAGTCAATGACCTTTAACTCACCGTTCATTTCACTATGATCCTGAGTATAGTAGCCGATTCTGACCGTCTGTCCGATCGTAATATCGCCTCCGTCCGGCGTATGACGGCCGGCAAGGGCATTTAACAGCGTTGTTTTCCCGATGCCGTTCGGCCCGATGATCCCGATCCGTTCACCTGGTATGACAAGTTCATTAAAACGGTCGACGAGCATGCGGCCGTCATAAGCGATCATGACGTTCTCCGCTTCAATAACCTGTTTTCCGAGACGGTGCGAGCCAATGGCAAAATCGAGTGAACCTGATGACTGAGGGCCTTTCTGCTCTTTAAGCGACTCTACCCGGTCAATTCTCGCCTTTTGTTTTGTTGAGCGGGCTTTCGCTCCTCGTCTGAGCCAGGCCAGCTCGCGGCGCAGCAGGTTTTGCCGCTTCGTTTCCTTTTGCTCAGCCTGCGCTTCCCGTTCCGCGCGTTTTTCTAAAAACACTTCATAGTTGCCTTTGTACGTGTAGAGGCTGCCTCTTTCAAGCTCATAAATGCGGTTGGTGACACGGTTTAAGAAATATCTATCGTGCGTCACCAGCATGACGGCGCCGGGATATTGGCTTAAATACCCTTCAAGCCACTCAATCGTTTCATTATCCAAATGGTTTGTCGGCTCGTCCAAAATGAGCAGATCAGCGGGCTGAATTAAGTTTTTGGCAATGGCTACCCGTTTTTTCTGGCCGCCTGAGAGCTCATTGACCGGTTTTGTTACGTCGTTGACGCCCAGCTTAGACAATACGGTTTTTGCCAAGGTGTTTGCATCCCATGCATTGTTTGCGTCCATTTTCGCTTGTGCTGCCAGCAGGTGTTTCTGGCGCTGTTCATTTTCGGGATCTTTCCCCAGTTCATACAGCGCTTTTTCATATTCACGCAAGGTTTTCATCACAGCCGATTCACCGGAATAGATATGCTCCAGCACTGTTTGCCCCGCAGGCAGCTCCGGGTCTTGATGAAGAAATTCGACCTGCACGCTTCCAGATTTCGTGATTTCTCCTTCTTCGATAGATTCCAAGCCGGCAATCACTTTCAGCAGCGTTGATTTTCCTGTTCCGTTCGGCCCGATTAATCCGATTCTCTCATTCTCTTCAATATGAAAGGAGATATGGTCAAATAATGTTTTATCTCCGTATGTTTTATAAAGATTTTCCGCTTTTAATATGCTCATGGTTCCTATCAATCCTCACGTAAGTTCATGTGTACATTTTAAATCAGCCGCTGGAATAAAACTAGTAAAACGTCAGACGAATTTCATGGAAATGCAGGATAGAAAAAGACCGGGGACATTTGTCCCCGGTCTTTTACTCTTCCTCAAGCGCTTTTTCGGCCATTTTTGCAAGATGCTGTGCGCTTCCTGAAATCTCCTGCATTGTGGCGGAAATTTGTTCAACAGCAGCGGCTTGTCCGTCTGTATGCTGGTTAATCGACTCAATGGATTCCTCCAGCCCTTTCAGCAGGCTGTGGATTTTTTTCGTAATCTGGTCAATTTGGCCGACATTTTCTTTTGAATGCGTTGCTAGCTTTCTGATCTCATCTGCGACGACAGAGAAGCCTTTTCCGGACTCCCCTGCTCTTGCCGCTTCGATCGCGGCGTTCAAGCCGAGCAGATTGCTTTGGTCAGAGATGCCTTTAACAGTTACTGAAATATCGGCGATTTCACCGGCGCTTTCGCTTACTTTTTTCGCCTGAGAGGAAATGCCCGACATTTGAGTTGAAAACCCGTTAATTGATTCAGAAATGTCGGAAATAGCCGCGGCTGTTTGTTCAACGACAGCTGATAAGCTTTCCGCGACATCATGCAGCTTTGACGACTCCTCAAGGCTCGTTCCGAGGCCGACGCCTCCAATGACTCTTCCATTCTCGTCGTGCAGCGGGATGGCACGCGCGATCAATGGGAAGCCGAACAATTCTTTCGGAACCATGCTCGTCTTCTTCTGATTGCTTCGGATGGCATCTGTGATGATATCCCCTTCCTGCAGCGGATCGCCGGCTTTTACGTTCAGCGAAAAGGTTTTGGCCGGTATATTCACGAGCAGTTTTTCCGTATCATAAATGCCGATTGTAATATCATCCTGAACCAGGCTGTTTAAATAAGGGGCTACTTTGATAAATGCGTCCAGAATATCTGCGGTTTCTTTTTCCGTATTTATGGTCAATTCCATTCACTCCTTTTCATTAATAAGGGAAGCTGCGTTTTTCGTGCTGGACCGAGATCCATTTCAGCGTTGTAAATTCTTCGAGGCTCCACTCACCGTTTAAACGGCCGAGGCCTGATTGCTTTTCACCGCCGAAGGCTACATTCGGTTCATCATTGATGGTCGTGTCATTGACGTGAATCATGCCTGTTTCAATGCGTTTCGCAAAAGCCACGCCGCGCTCAAGATTTGACGTATGTACAGCACCGCTCAAGCCAAACGGGGTTTCGTTTGCGATATCCACCGCTTCGTCTTCTGAATCAAACTTCATAAAGGAGACAACTGGTCCGAACAGCTCTTCCTTGGCAATGCTCATGAACGGTTTGACGTCTTTTAAGATCGTCGGTTCCACGATCGTCCCGTTAAATCCGCCAAGCTTCACTGGTACAGCGCCTTCTTCAATTGCTTGCTCAACAGTCTTCATCAGCCCGTCCGTCTGTCTGCTGTTGATTAATGGCCCGATAATCGTATCAGGATCCATTGGGTCGCCGACTTTCAGCGATTCTACTTTTGCCTGGTACAGCTCAAGGAACTTGTCATAAATAGAAGAATGAACTAGCACGCGGTTGGCTGACATGCAAATCTGTCCTTGATGTGTAAATCGGCTGAACACCGCCGCATTGACCGCATATTCTATATCTGCATCCTCAAGTACGATGAAGGCGCTGTTCCCGCCAAGCTCAAGAAGCGGCTTTTTAAAATGCTTCATCGCAAGCTGTCCGATGTAGCTGCCGACTTTCGTAGAACCGGTAAATGAGATGATCCGCGGCACTGGATGCTCAACGAAGCTGTCGCCGATTTCAGCAATGTCTGTGACAACAACATTCAGCAGCCCCGCTGGAATTCCCGCGTTCTCAAAAATTTTCGCGATCAATGTTCCGCCGCAAATCGGCGTTTCCTCATGCGGCTTTAGCACAACGCCATTGCCGGCTCCGAGTGCAGGCGCCACTGATTTCATAGATAAAAAGAATGGGAAGTTAAACGGGCTGATGACACCGACAACGCCTGCCGGCACGCGATATAATCTGTTTTCCTTGCCATCTATTGTGGACGGAAGAATTTTCCCCTCCATGCGGATTGGGAACGTTGCCGCTTCCTTCATGATGTTTTTGACAAGTCCGATTTCAAAAGCCGCTTTGAGCCTTGTACCGCCTAGCTCCTCCATAATCAAATAAATAATGGCTTCTTCATTTTCTTCAATATACGTGACGGCTTTTTCTAAAATGGTTCTTTTCTCAAACGGGTTGACCGCATCCCATTTTTTCTTTGCCAGCGCCGCTGCCCGATACGCTTCATCTACATCGTCAGCAGTCGCTTTACGGAATGTTGTGAATGTTTTTTGAGTATAAGGATTTTTGTTTTCCAATACATTTGGGCTGCTGCCCTCCTGCCATTTCCCGCCGATAAACTGTTTATTCAACTCTTCATATTGAAACATGGTCAGCATCTCCTTTATAACCGCAAATCAAAATATGGGCGAATCTATTTTTTCTATCGGTTCATCTTGCATAAAATTGAATATACGATTAGTAAAAATTACTATCCTATGATACGACAACGCTGTTTTGCTTCTATCATTTAAAGCAGAAAAATATTTTATTGACTGCGTCAAATTTCGACAATATAATACAACAAGAACTGCATATAATGATTAGAATATTTTGAATATTTCTAGGAGGAACTTTTGATGAGTTCATTATTTAGAAAAAAACCGATTGAAACATTGAGTGCGCAGAGCAAGTCAAAAAGCCTTGCCCGTACGTTAAGCGCATTTGATTTAACCTTGCTCGGTATCGGTTGTGTCATCGGTACAGGGATTTTTGTCATTACAGGAACAGTGGCAGCGACCGGTGCAGGTCCCGCCCTCATCATATCGTTTATTTTAGCGGGGCTCGCCTGTGCGCTGGCTGCTTTCTGTTATGCTGAGTTTTCGTCTTCCATTCCGATTTCGGGAAGCGTGTACTCATACTCATACGTGACACTTGGAGAGCTGCTCGCCTTTTTGATCGGATGGGATCTCATGCTTGAATATGTCATTGCACTGTCGGCGGTTGCCACCGGCTGGTCTTCATACTTTCAATCACTGCTTGCCGGCTTTAATCTTCATATTCCGGCTGCACTGACAGGAGCGCCGGGAAGCACGGCGGGCGCCGTATTTAACCTTCCGGCTGCGGTGATCATTCTCCTCATCACTGCGATTGTCAGCAGAGGCGTCAAGGAAAGCACACGCTTTAACAACGTCATCGTACTGATGAAAATCGCGATCATATTATTGTTCATTATTGTCGGCATCGGCTATGTGAAACCGGATAACTGGTCTCCTTTTATGCCATTCGGGATGAAAGGCGTCATACTTAGCGCTGCCACTGTATTCTTCGCGTACCTTGGGTTTGACGCGGTTTCTAACGCATCAGAGGAAGTGAAAAATCCGCAAAAAAACATGCCCGTCGGCATTATTTCAGCTCTAGCCGTCTGTACGGTTCTGTACATCGCGGTATCGCTTGTGCTGACAGGCATGATGCCTTATGCCAAATTGAATGTCGGAGATCCTGTATCCTTTGCGCTGAAATTCGTCGGACAGGACGCTGTTGCCGGAATTATTTCTGTCGGTGCGATTATCGGGATTACGACGGTGATGCTCGCTTTGCTGTACGCACAGGTCCGCTTGACATTTGCCATGAGCAGAGACGGCCTTCTGCCTGGATTGTTCGCAAAGGTTCATCCGTCATTTAAAACCCCGTTCCGCAACACATGGCTGACAGGGATCGTTGCAGCGGGAATCGCCGGCTTTATTAACCTCGGAACGCTGGCCCATCTGGTGAACATGGGAACACTTGCCGCGTTTACAGTCATATCTATTGCTGTCATTGTGCTAAGAAAGAAACATCCTGAAATCAAGGCGTCCTTCAGAGTGCCGTTCGTTCCGGTTGTGCCGATTATCAGCGCAGGCATCTGCCTCTGGTTCATGTACAGCCTTCCCGGCGTCACATGGCTTTCATTTGTCATCTGGATCGCTGTCGGAACACTGGTTTACTTCCTATATTCGAGAAAACACAGCTTATTAAACAAATAATCTCTTTTCAGCCGGCGGTGCCTCACCCGCCGGCTTTTTCCTTTTTTTATGTGCTATACTTTGAATACATATGAGAAAGGGAGACACACAGATGAAACGATACCGCACTTTATTATTTGATGTAGATGATACCATCCTTGATTTTCAAGCGGCAGAAGCTTTAGCCCTCCGTTTGCTGTTTGAAGATCAGAACATTCCTTTAACAAATGACATGAAGGCGCAGTATAAAACCATCAATCAAGGTCTCTGGAGAGCCTTTGAAGAAGGTAAGATGACACGGGATGAAGTCGTAAACACGCGTTTTTCCGCTTTGCTCAAGGAGTACGGTTACGAAGCGGACGGCGCTTTGCTTGAGCAAAAATACCGCCGCTTTCTTGAAGAAGGACATCAGCTTATTGACGGTGCATTTGATCTCATCTCAAATCTGCAGCAACAGTTTGATTTGTACATCGTGACAAACGGCGTGTCTAACACACAATATAAGCGTCTCCGTGATTCAGGATTATTTCCATTCTTCAAGGACATTTTCGTTTCTGAAGACACAGGCTTCCAAAAGCCGATGAAGGAATATTTCGATTACGTATTTGAACGGATTCCTCAATTTTCAGCAGAGCACACATTAATCATTGGGGATTCACTGACTGCTGATATCAAAGGCGGACAGCTCGCCGGACTTGACACTTGTTGGATGAACCCTGACATGAAGCCGAATGTGCCAGAGATCATACCAACCTATGAGATTCGTAAGCTTGAAGAGCTATATCACATTTTGAATATCGAAAATACCGTCAGCTCCTAATCAGGCTGACGGTATTTCTTTCATAAGAATCTTTTTTCCTCTTGATAAATTCTTCACCTTATGAATAATATGGTGGTATGCTTTGGTTATATATGTAAGGAGGAGACTCAATTGGCTATCGCCGCCCCGTTAAAAGAAAAAACAGTTCAAAAACCAGGCACCACGGTGTATCCGATTTTGATTATTATCGGAATTTGCCATATGCTCAACGATTCGCTTCAGGCTGTGATTCCGGCCATGTTCCCTATTTTGGAACGCTCCATGAGCCTGACGTTTACACAGCTCGGCATCATCGCTTTCACATTAAACATGGTGTCATCCGTCATGCAGCCTGTTGTCGGCTGGTATACCGATAAACGGCCGCGGCCGTATGCGCTGCCAGTCGGTTTGACCGCTAGCATGCTTGGCATTTTAGGCCTTGCATTTGCCCCGTCATTCATAACGATCTTATGCTGTGTGTTTTTCATTGGATTAGGCTCGGCCATTTTCCACCCGGAGGGCTCCCGTGTGGCGTATATGGCCGCCGGCACAAAACGCGGGCTCGCCCAGTCGATTTATCAGGTGGGCGGAAACTCAGGCCAGGCGATGGCGCCGCTGATCACCGCGCTGATCCTTGTACCGCTCGGGCAATTCGGCGCTGTTTGGTTCACGCTTGTCGCCGCGCTTGCTGTTATGTTTCTCATGTATATTGCGAAATGGTACGCCTCACGTCTCGGCAGCCTTGCCCAGAAATCAGGCAAACAAAAGAAAACGGCTGAAAACACGGCCATCACCAAATCTGTTGTATCTGCTCTTATTATTATTATATTTCTCATTTTTGCTCGTTCTTGGTATACGAGTGCGATCGGTAACTTTTACACGTTTTACGCGATGGATACCTATCACGTAAGCATTCAGCAGGCACAAAGCTATATTTTTGTCTTCTTGCTGTTCGGTGCAATCGGCACGTTTCTCGGCGGCCCGCTTGCAGACCGTTTTGGAAAACGCTTCGTTATCCTCGGTTCGCTGTTATGCTCGGCGCCGCTGGCGATTGTGCTGCCATTTGCCGGCCCGGTTCTCGCCTATGGCGTGCTCGCATTGATTGGCTTGGTTCTGATGTCGAGCTTTTCTGTAACGGTCGTCTACGCACAGGAGCTAGTTCCTGGAAAAATCGGCACAATGTCCGGTTTAACCGTCGGGCTTGCCTTCGGGATGGGCGCGATCGGCGCTGTGGCGCTGGGCGCTCTGATTGACGCAGCGGGACTGACCCCGACGATGATCGCCATTGCCTTTCTCCCTGTTCTCGGCATCCTTGCCTTCCTATTGCCAAGTGACCAGAAGCTGAGAGAATGGCATAGCTGAAAAAACCCCTGCCAGGCGGCAGGGGTTTTTTAATCCAGCTGGATAAAATGAGTGTCAGGCACTGCGTGCTTCGGGATAAAGCCATCCGCAAAGTCCGGAAACGCCGACTGTATTTCATCAATCCATCTTTTCAGATTTAATATATACGGCATATAAATCATCTCAATTGTCGCTTCGTCTTCAATCCGATAGTACCAGCAAAGATTAAACTCTTTTTCTGTCACCAGTGTAAACCCAGAGAAATGATAGAAAATCAGCGGCGTTTCATCTATATACACGCGGCCGTCCTTTTGCCCGACCTTATAGTTTTCGATATTCCAAAGCGCTGTATTGGCTCCTATTGATTTGACAACATGAACACCTTTAAACTGCGCCGGCCATTTCTCCACATATCTTTGATCACCGTATGTCTTTCGTTCCGTATCCATTTCGACCGTGCAAAATTCAATACAGTCCTGTCTCCACTGCCACACCGCTTCATATGCTTCCTTTGTATTACCGGCACCGACAAAGCCTGTATTAAAGCGTCCGGTTCGGTCGTAGTAGGACATGAAGCGCGGCGAATTACGATGATCAGTCAAATACAGAGACGCCGTTGGGTTTTCTGCAAAAATACGCGCCGGATCAGAAAAGAAAAATAGATCCGTATCCATATGGGCAAAGTACTCAGCGTCATCCCACTTGCTCATCACATGAAACAAAAAGGCGGGCTTTAACGTCCAGCAATATTCATGAAACGTTCTGTTGCTTTTCGCTTTCAACAGCTCCGGGTCTTCCATTTCATGCAGCTGCACAAAGGTTACATGCTCCCATGGCACGTGCTGAAGCAATTCATACGCTTTCTGGTCGACACACAGCACAAATAAATGAAAATCATCGCAATGCTCATGGAGAGAATGAATCATAGGCATGAGCTTAAAGATATGTGTCCTTGACACTATCGTTGAAAAATGAAATGTACTCACTTATACCACATCCAATGATCTAAGATCCACGTGCAGCAAATCGTTGACAAGCGCATACAGTGCGTTGGCGAAATCGTTTACGCCTAGCTTTTTCTTCGCTTTTGGCAGAAGCTTGCGGACAGTTTGTAAATCAAAGCTTTTTGCCGTCACCCTTGGGGCTTTCTTTCGCCAATCTGGATCAATGTTGCGCTCTTTAACAACATGCAGAAGCTCAAGAAACAGATTCAGCAGCATATCATATTTCTGAGACTCCAGCAGCTTTTGAATATCAGTCATGATTCTGTTCGTCATGTCAGGCGGGAACGGCCCGTTAAAAGCGAGATGGACGTCTAAAGAGCGGATGTTATTGTATTTATCGCACATATAGGCAATGTTGGCCCGAATATCATCTACAGATTTACAATTGCTTGGATGCTCCTGATGAACACTGACAATATCGCGGCGAAGCCTGAAGGTCAATCCGGCCTGATGAAGCCTGATCCCGAGGTCATAATCCTCAAACCCGTACCGCACAATGCCTTCGTCAAATAAACCGAGGTCAACCACATGCTTGCGTTTCACAGAGGAATTATTCGTGATAAAAAAGCGCCATGGCATATGATAGCCTTTCAAGTCATCGCCGTACTCATCTAAAATCTTCTTGAGCACGTCTATAAAGTCGGTATCGAGGTCAAAGCTTTTATCAAGAAAGCTTCCGTTTTTGATGTCCGCCTCCTCCAGCAGCTTTTGTTTGTCTTTCTTCGGCATTTCACCTGTGAGCTTTGCGAGCTGTTCCTTATGTTCTTCTTCAAACCGTTCATAATAAAAACTGTAGATCCGTTTCCAAAACAACCCGCACACGACGAGATTCTCTTCGTTCTCATGGGCTTTAATATGTTTTGCCACAAGGTCCTTTGCCGCAAGCATATCGCTGTCATGGAAAATCAGGATGTCTCCTCTGGCATTGCGAAGCGCCTGATTTCGTCCGTACGCAATGCCCCTGTTTTCTTTAATCCGTGTAAAGATCAGCGGAAAATCAGCTTGAAATGACTCAAGCATCGAGAGCGTCCCGTCCTCAGAGCCATTGTCCGCTACAATGACTTCGAATTCTTCATCGCACTCCTGCTGGTTTAATGACAGAAGGCTGTTGTAAAGACGCTCCTTCGAATTATATGCAGGAATAATAACGCTTGCTTTCACTTCATTTTCACTTCCTGTATTTACTCATTTATTTGTTGTCATCTTTTGAAGCAAAACCGTTAAATTCAGGGTCTAACGTTTTGATGTGCTGAATGATATGCGGCAGTGTCTCTTGATACAGTTCATGCACAAACGGCAGATCTGTGCGGGTTGTTTCATGAATCTGTTTGATTTCATTGATGCTGACGATTCGGTATCCGCTGAAATGATAAAAGATCAGCGGACTGCCATCCTCCAGCACGATCCGGCCATCTTTCCAGGAAAACGTATGCTGCCCATAATTCCAATGCCCGATGTTCACGCCGGGTGTTGTAATGTCACACACATTCGGAAACAGCTCAGACATATAATCCAAATAGCCCTGATCACCGAATTTTCCTTCACCCGGTGCATTTTTGCATTCCTCAAGACAGCGTTCCTTCCACCACTCCAAGCAATCCGTGCCTGCATCATCATGCTTGAAGCTGATAAACCCGGAATTATATCTGCCTAAAAGACGCTGCAGCATGTCAATCTGCTCTTTCTCAAAAGAAGGGATTACAATATCCCCCCGTGAAAGCAGCACCGAGCAGTCCGGCTGGTTTTCAAAAATCGGCGATGGATCTGCATAGAAAAAGAGATCCCCGTCAATATACGTCACACGCTCCAGCCCGGGATTGCTGTTCAGCACAGCTTGCAGAAAGATCGGCTTCATCGTCCAGCAATACTCACTTTGATCTCTAGTTTCCTTCAGCTTCAATAGCAATTCATTTTCAAGAGCGGCCACCGGCACAAGGTTCAGCTGCTTCATCTTCAGCTTCTGTAACACGCGGTGCGTATCTTCATCCATGCAAAGTATAAAAATGGGACTGTCTTGATCAACTAGCTCTAACGACTTAAACAAAGCGACTGCCTGATATAATCTTCCTTTTGATAAAACGGTGCAATACGCGCTGGTCACAGTCTTGTTCACCTCGTTTCACATTACTTTTTGAAGAATTCCGTATACCACTCAATCGTTTTTTCAAGTCCCTCATCAATGGTGTAGGCCGGTGTCCAATTCAGCAGCTTTCTTGCTTTTTCCGCGGATAAATATTGATGTTTGATTTCATTGCTTCCCTGATTCAGCACCTTAGGTTTCAGATTACTGTTCATTTTCTTTAATATTTTCTCTACCAGTTCAAGTACGGTCAGCTGGATCTCATTGCTGAAGTTAAAGGCCTCTCCGGCAAGATTGTTTTCTTCCATTTTTTCTGCAAGAAGCAGATAAGCCTGAACGGCGTCTTCAATATAGAAATAGTCCCGTACAAATGTGCCGTCGCTTCGGATTTCCGGCGCTTCCCCGTTCAGCACAAGCTGAATCGTCTGAGGAATGATGCGATTGAAGTTCAAATCTCCGCCGCCGTATAAGTTTCCACAGCGCGTAATGCAGACCGGAAGCCCGTACGTGTGAAAATAGGTGTGGCTGATCAGATCTGCACAGCTTTTTGAGACGTCGTACGGGTGCTTGCCTTGCAGCGGCATGTTTTCATCGTATGGAAGGTTTTCTTGATCGCCGTAAGCTTTATCACTTGAAGCGACAATGACCCGCTTAATTAACGGATGCTTGCGGCAGGCTTCGAGAATATTCCAGGTACCGAGGATATTCGCTTCAAAGGTAGAAATCGGGTTGCGGTTTGCTACGCCGACAATCGCTTGTGCAGCGAGATGAAAGACAGTGTCGATCTCATACTCGCCAAGCGCGCGTTCAATCACAGCCAAGTCCTCAAGAGAGCCCCGCACGATATTCATTTTCTTGATATGTTCTCCCTGATAAAGATTGGATTGAGGCACATGATCCCTGACAAGCCCCGTAACATTTGCGCCCTGATCGATCAGCTCTTTCACCAAATAGCTTCCTAAAAGACCTGTGCATCCCGTGACAAATACGTTTTTATTTTTCCAGAAACTCAAATCGATTCACCATACCTTCCATACTTGTTGTCCTTGATTCCACATTTTGTTGACTTCTAAGAGATTTTTATACGTATCGATGGCCGTCCAAAATCCATAATGGCGGTACACAGCAAGCTCCCCGTCTTTGGCAAGGTTCTTCAGCGGTTCATCTTCGAACATCGCGTTCCCGTCCTTCGGCAAATACTCGAAAACCTTTGGACTGAGAACGAAGAATCCGCCGTTGATGATTCCGTCACTTGATGTCTTCTCAGAAAATGTTTTCGCCATGCCGTCCTCAACCGTCAAGGTGCCAAACTGCGAGACTTTGTCAATGCCGGTGACAGTCGCGGCAACACCTTTTGTCTGATGATAGCTGATGAGATGGAAAAGATTGATATTGGCCAGCCCGTCCCCATAGGTGAGCAGAAATGTTTCATCACCGATATAGTCTTTCGCCTGCAAGATTCTTCCGGCTGTCAGCGTATCTTCCCCAGTCTCCAAAAACGTAATTTTCCACGTTTCAGGCTGCCCCAGGATCTGTACCTCTCCCGTAGAGCTGTCGAGTGTCAGGCTGTTGTGCTTCCATTCATAGTCGAGAAAGTATTCCTTGATTTTTTCTCCTTTATAGCCCAACAGCAGAATAAACTCGTTTACTCCGTAGTACTGATAAATTTTCATAATATGCCATAGAATCGGTTTGCCGCCTATCATGGCGAGCGGTTTAGGAATGTCATTCGTGACTTCACTCATTCTCGTTCCTTTTCCGCCGCAGAGAATGACCGCTTTCATCTCTACCCCTCATCTCTATGAATATTGAGTTCGAAACCTGGTACATCTTCACAATCTATCAAGGCATTTCCCCGATAATTTGTCCGATTTCAATACCGGTTTCAAAATCTACTGTAATGATATGAGAGAAAGCCAGCCTTGGTGACCAAATGGAATCTATTTTTTCAAGTTGGTTGTATAACCAAAAAAAAGAGCCTTGAGCGAAGGCAATGCGCCCGCTCAAGGCTCTTTTTCATCTTATTTGATTTCTTTCTCCTTGCCGTAATGATAGTCTGACGGATCAACGGCTTTGAAATCATTTAGTTTATGGAACCTCAGCAAGTCTTTGTACAGGACACTGTCTGAAAGGCTCAGCTGCTGGTTCACTCTTGTTTTCAGATTCTTCGTTTCTTCATTCGCTTTCAGTTTTTCACCAGTCTTCGTATCATAAATGACATTGTCGACTGATGTGTACTTCGGCGTTACGAAGTCTCCGTTTCTGAATGCCACTGTATCGTCGTGGTCTTTAGAGAATAAGTCAGTACCAAAGTTGATGTATTTCTGAGAATCAATTCCTTCTAAGTGCAGAAGTGTCGGCATGACGTCAATTTCGCCGCCATACGTATGGTTCACTCCGCCTTTTTTGCCAGGAACGCGGATCATCAGCGGCACACGCTGGTTCTGTGCGTTTTGATAATCTGTGATCTCTTTTCCAAGAATCTCTTTCATCGCTCGGTTATGGTTTTCAGAAATACCGTTATGGTCACCGTAAATCATGATGACTGAGTTGTCATACAGGCCGGCTTCCTTCAGCTCCTTGAAGAATTGCTCAAGCGCTTCGTCAAGGTAACGCGCTGTCTGGAAGTAGCTGTCAACTGTGTTATCGCCAGTTGTCGCTTTTTTAAGAGACGCGTCTTTTTCATCCAGGTTAAACGGATAATGGTTTGTCAAAGTAATCAAATGCGCGTAAAACGGCTGTTTAAGAGACTCAAGCTTTGGAATCGATTCTGTAAAGAACGGCTTATCCTTAAGTCCCATGTTAATCACATTTTCATCTGACATATCATACGTGCTTGCGTCGAAGAACTTGTCATATCCGATATGTTTGTAAATCTGGTCACGGTTCCAGAACGATTTGTAATCACCATGCAGGACGGCGCTTGTATAGCCTTCCTTCTGGTCTAAAATCGCAGGAAGCGATTGGTAAGTGTTTTCGCCTTTCGTCACAAACGCGGAGCCTTCAGGAAGACCGAAGATCGAGTTATCCATTGTCAGCTCGGCATCAGATGTTTTTCCCTGGCCTGTCTGATGGAAGAAGTTATCAAAATACGTCACATCTTCCCCGCCGTGCGCAAGTTTATTTAAGAAAGGCGTCACCTCTTCACCGTTTAGCTTGTAGTCAATCAGGAATGACTGGAAGCTTTCGAGGTGAATTTTAATGATATTTTTGCCTTTGGCAGAGCCGAAGTACTCGGCGTTTGGTTTCGCATAATGAGACGTCGTGTAATTCTCGACGCTTGTTAAATCATCGCTGCTTGCATAGGCCCGTTGCGTTTCTGTTTGAGCCGTCTGCACACCGTCATAAATGGTGTAGTTGTACAGACCTAAATACTTCACGATATAATTGCGGTCAAACGTTCTTGTCAGCAGCTGCGGACGGTCTTTTTCCGCATAGTGCAGGTTGATGAAAAACAGTGCGATCCCAGAAAGGATCACTAAAGACGCAAAGCGTTTTTTCATTTTGTATTCTTTTAATTCAGGTCTCCAGATCAATACCGCAATCAAAATGATAATATCTAAGAAATAGAAAATATCATGACCGGCCATGATACTGAAAATCCCGTCTCCCATGTTTCCAACGTTTCCGGACTGTTTAATGTTCGGGAACGTCAAGAAATCGTCAAAGAAACGATAGAATAAAATATTTGCATATAACACAAATGTCATCAAGAAATCGATAATCAGCATAATAATGGCTGATTTACGCCCTTTCGCCAGCAAAGCCAGTCCTAAAAAGAAGACGGCGCTTGAGAATGGGTTAAATATCAGGAGGATCTCCTGAGTTGTGCCTTTTACCCCAAGATTAAACTCAGTCTTGTAGGATAAATACGTTTTTGCCCAAAACAGTATAACAGCCAGCACAAAAAAGCTAAGTTTGTAAGAAAAAAGTTTCTTCATGGCAACCTCTACTTTCTTAAACACTTTAAGTTCTTCATTCATATTTACCTGCTCTTTATATCCTGCCTTCCAATTCCTTCTTTCCAAACAAAATCAAGGCATCACACAACAATAAATACACCGCGGCAAGCCGGAATATTTATGTTTCGCACCATATCATTTTTATTACAACCATTTGGAAACCAATCACTGGACGAAAGAAACCTTCATTTCGTTTCACATTTTTTTCTCAGAAATAAAAAAAGGATTTCTTTTGTCATGTGTGCCTTTGAAAAAAGAAATAGATACCGAGTATAAGAATAACATAAACTAGCAAAAACGAAAAATAGGTTTTGCAGACAGCCCGCCCTTCCGGCGGACTGAAGTTATTGTATGCATCAATGTTTAGCGCGATCACCATTTTTTCTAAAGGACAAAAAAGACTGGATGTCTCCAGTCTTCTTTATCTATATCCCTGCCCAGACATCCTTAGCGTACATACCGGTATCCTGCAGATGTCTCAGCCAGTTTTGCGCTTCTTGCTCCCCGGTGCCATGAACAGACTGATACGCCTTTTGCAGTGCCGCCTCCACATCCGGGGCCATTTTGCTGCCGTCACCGCATACATAAAGCCTGCCTCCGCGGTCAAGGATCGATATTAACGTTTCTGCATGGTCAGCCATGACATGCTGGACATACGTTTTCGGCATGCCTTCTTTACGGGAAAAGGCTGTGTGGACAGTGACGATTCCGTCTTTTTCAAACTGCTCAAGCTCATCGCGGTATATAAAATCACGATCGTTTCTGCATCCAAAATAGAGATGAGCTTCACCGAGCGTTTTCCCCTCCCGCTTTAAAACTTCGCGGGCTTGAAGGAAACCGCGGAATGGCGCGACTCCCGTGCCAGGTCCGACCATAATGATTGGCGTTTCAGGGTCTTCTGGAAGCTGAAACCGAGATTCCGGTGTGCGGACAAACATCACGAGATCATCACCGGCTTGGCGCTCAGCTAAATCATTTGAAGCCACGCCCCTGTATTCGCCACGGCCGCTCCACGCAGGGCCGCGCACGACACCGACTGTGATCGATGCTTGCCGCGGATTCACTCTTGGAGAGCTTGAAATTGAATAATATCTCGGTTTTAACGGACGTAAAAGCTCTAAAAATCGTTCAAACGGCATGTCGCACGCTTCATACTTTTCAAGCAGATCCAGCATGGAAATTCGTTTTTTCAATATTTGCTCCTGATAAACACCCTCTGCTGACAGTTCTTCTAATTCGCGCCTATGCGGCGGACACACTGTAAATGCCGCCAGTTCACGTATTTGCGCTCTTGTGGCTGCTTCCTGCACCTCGACGCTGTAGCTGAGAAGATCATGCAGGCTGACAGGCCGGCCCAATGGCAGATGCCCCGCACTGTGGCCGCTTGCCGACAATGTCACTTGGTCGGTTCCCTTCAGGCCGAATCTGTGGAGAATCCGACTGACATTGGTTTGGCTGTTTTTTGGCAATACGCCAAGATGGTCGCCCTCTTGATATTCAACATCCGGCGGCAATGTAATTTCGATATGGCGAGTGCTTCGATCGCTGTCTGCGGACTGGAGTTCACGATTTTCGGCAATGGATGCGTGAGAGGCTTCGTACGATCTAGCGAGCGGAGACTCGCCCAGCCCTCTGACAAACTGAAGGCTCAGCGTGCTTCGTTCCTTATCAGCGTTTTCATTAAGCTCAAGTCCGAATGCTTTGATGGCGTCCGCCCACATGCTTTTTTTCCACTCGTCAAGCTGCCCTTCAAAATCACCGCTGACATCTCCTTCCCCGCGCCCAGAAAACCGAGTCGCGCCTTTTTCTGCAAGCTGCTCATCAATGAATCTCGGCACGTATTGATACGTGCTCGCCCAGTTGTGGTCGCCGCAGCCAAATACCGCGTAATGGACGCCCTCAAGCTCACCCGGTTTGATTTCTTGAAGCCACTGCACGAACTGTCCGGCATTGCTTGGCGGTTTTCCATTATAAGACGAGGTCACAATGACAACCGCTCCCTCTTTCGGCAGCTTTCCAATCCGGTCGTTCAGAGGTGCTGTCTCTGTCCTTACGCCGTGAAGACTGGCAGTATCAGCAAGCTCCCGGGCGACGCCTTCTGCAGTGCCGGTATCTGAGCCGTACAGCACGAGAAGCGGGCGGTTGTTAAGGCCGATGACCGATGCGCCCTTTGCTTCCGTTTTCTCCTTTTGCTCATCAGACGCGGCTTTTTCAACTGCCTGAACGTCCGCATGAATGGCTTCCTGATGACGGCTTTGAACCCTGATGTGAAAATCGCCCGGCTTAAGTGTTAAGGTTTGTTTGATATCAAGCTCATAATTCTCATGATCAATCAGCGTGAAATATTTTAAAATCATGCCCAGCACAAGTGTGGCTTCATGAAGGGCAAACTGCATGCCGATACAGGCCCGTTGTCCATTTCCGAATGGTTTGTACGCATGATGAGGCACTTGGTCCTGATGCTCAAACCGTTCCGGCCGGAATTCCTCGGCGTCCTTTCCCCAAGCGTCTCGATCACGATGAAGCTGCGGAATCAGCACAGAAATTCTGTCTTTCGTCGTGATCGGAAATTTCCCGCCAATGACTGTGTCTTCTTTTGGATAAAGGCTGAAAGCCGGAGCTGTCGGCCATAAGCGCAGTGATTCATTTAAAATCATCCGTATGTATGTAAGCTCCAGCACTTGTTTATAGCTCGGCGCTGCATCTGTCAGCACCCGATCGACCTCTTCATACGCCTTTTTCAGTTTGTCAGGGTGCTTCAATAAAAAGTAGGTCGCAAAGGAAAGCAGGCCGCTCGTTGTTTCATGGCCGGCAATCAAAAACGTGATGATCTGAAAACGGATATTTTCGTCGTCGAGCTTTTCACCCGTTTCCGGATCTTCCACATTCAGCATGCGGGCGAGCAAATCTTTTTCATCCTGGTCTCCATTCGATCTGCGCTCTGCAATAATGCTGTCGACTAAAGAAAACATCGTTTGAATATCATGGCGGAATTGCCGCTTTGTTCTGACCATAAGCTTATCTTGAACATCAAGCCGCTGCATTTGATGCATCGCTTCATCCAGCGCCCGCACCATGCTGTTGATAAACGGGTGGGGCGTTTCTCTGTAGTAACTGTTAAAGCGGTAGTTAAACCCGCATAGCCCAATGGTGTCGAGCGTCAGCCGGGTCATATCTCCCGGGACATCGACTGCTTCATTCGGGTTGAGCCTTGCCCATTTTTGAATGAGCTGAACAGCGATATCGACCATTTTCTCATGATAGTCCTTCATGGCCCGCTGGCTGAACGTCGGCATCAGAATGTTGTGCGCTTTTCTCCAGTTAGGCTCATGCGTCCAGCTCGTAAACAATCCGTCACCGGAAAATGCGCGAACCTTTTCCAAGGCGCCTTCAATGCTTTTATCAAACCGTTCTTCATCACAAACCTCTTTCACCAATTCGTGGCCGGACACTACAATGGTCGTGCCCGCGGGTGTATGGATTTGAAAAATCGGGCCCTGTTCTTCCGCCAGTTTGATCAGCGAAAGCGTCGGCTTGTCTTTATCGATTAAAGGCAAATTGCCGAGCGGCCCAAACGTCTTCGGCTGAGGAATCGGGCTTGTTTCCTTCATCGAACCATTCCTTTCCGTATGAGATGCCTTCTATTTGACTACATTTCCCTTTCATGGTCATGATTATTCCGTTCTCCCAATTGACGCATGATTGCTGTTTTTTCTATACTTGAGAAGCTGTACAATACGCGAATAAGGTGAGTTTATATATGGATTTTGAAATTCGGTTTTTATCCTTTTATGTCATACAGGTGGAAGGCAAAGATGAGCAGGCGAACAAGCAGTTCAAGCACTTCCAGACCCTTGATACGGGCGAATTTGAAGAAAGCGAGCTGAAGGACTTTCTCGACGGGGAACTGAAAAAAATCGTCAAACGGAAAGCAGACCGCCATCCGCAGTCCGAGCAGGTGCCGACGAAAATCGGCCATTTTATCGTCGAGCCCGGCCACGAGCTTGATTCCAACCCAAACTACAACATGTTCAACCGCGCGCGTCTGGCGGAAACAAAAGAAGACTTCAATGAGCTGAGCGAGCAGTTCGTCCGCACGTACCTTGACACAAGCGCGGTTCGCGGCGGCGTGTTTCTCGTCGCTTCGGCCGTGCCGAGAAAATACTTTGACGAGTCATTTGTCTTCATTATGAAATGTGATTTTGAGCCGAAGGTCGCCCGCATCTCTGACGCGTCTTCTCTCATTAAAAAAGTCGAAATGGCGATCACGACAAAAAACATGAAAAGCATCCAATATCCATACATGCCCGAGGAAGGAATGGTCGAGGAAGGCGAGCTGAAAATCCACCAGGCCTCGCACGCCCGCTATTTTGAGGACTTTCTGAAATTCGTCGAGTACGGCGAATCGATGCCGGAAATCATGAAAAACCAGGTCATGAACATGGTGCAGGAGCACGTCTACGAGACATTTGAAGACAACAGCGAAGAGCTCAAGCAGTTCGAGCACGACATTGAGATTTGGGAAGCAAGCGAAAAGCGGGAAATCCAAGAGCGCCTCGACACCCATCAAGTGATTGAAGCCTCCGCCCAAATCATCGAGCACACGCCAGAGGCCCAGCTGAAAATGAAAGTCGGAGAAACAGAGATTAAGGGATTGCTAGCGGATTTTGGCGATTCTATTCATCTCGCAAAAGTAAACGGGCGCTATGTCGCGCTGATTGAAGCCGAGACGATTTCGTTTGAGAAAGGCAGTTCACCGGTGGAGTTTTATAAGCCTGAGGGACTGCATGAGGTGATTGAGCGGATACAACAGAGGAACATAGAGCAGTAGTGATATAAATTTTTCAAATTATTTAAAGAAAACATAGTCTATTAGATTTATGTATTTTTAAAAAAGGCAGGTAATAATATTTGTTTATTACTTTTAAAGTTAGAAATACTGAATATTTTAGAGTAACGCTGCCAGCAGTATAAATGCAGGCAGCGTTTTAATTTATCGTTTGACTATAAAAGCTGGGGTTTTAATGTTAAATTTTGCGCCAGAGGCTCTATTAGTAGCTATAAGTCTTACTCGGGCACTATTTTTCCCCTTTTTTAGTGACTTCTGATTTTTCAACTTAAACACCTTTGCTGGAGTTGAGTGGCTAAAGGAACCCTTTTTCACTTCATTTACAACCCAATCATGACCATTCCACACTTCTACTCTCATTGAGTAATCAAATGTTGCAATAGAACCTCCACCATATTTTGCTACACAATCAATCGATGTGGCCTTCTCTGAATAAGAATCAGCATCTGTACAAATTTTCAACACATAATCTGAATAATAAGTATTACATGGCATACAAATTTCCCCTTCCTAAGAATTCATTTCACAGCACTTAAAATGTTTAAAAATACTGTGTTCATCTATAAGTGGCAAACGTATGACATTTCTAATACCCTTCCCTCAACACCGCATAGCACTCCCCAATCAGTTCTTCCGCTCCCGGCTCTCCTTTCAGCCCGCGGCGGACGATTTCCGATGATAGGTTCTGGACTTTGAGCGCTCGTGGGGCTCTTCTTTTGTAGTACGCCTGTAATGCTGTTTCGTGGTCGGCGTGGTTTTGGAGTTCTTCGGCGAGGACGATGGCATCCTCGATCGCCATTGCCGCTCCTTGCGCCAGGGTCGGCGCGCCGGCGTGGGCAGCGTCTCCTCCGATGACGACGCGGCCTTTGTGCCATGGCTCCTGCACGGCGACCTGCTCCAGTTTGTTAAAGATGACAGGATGCTGTTTTGACATGTGCTTTGTGACAAAATCCAGCCCCCGAAAACCAGAAAGAATCTCTTTTACTCTATCAAACCGGGTATCTTCCTCATCCCAGTAATCGCTCGTGCAAGGCTGGAGGACGAAGACATAGCCAGCGTGTTCTGCCAATGGCACGACGCCAATTTGTGTATCCCCGCTTCTATACATGAATGTCGCGTCCTCAAATGTAAAATCAGGAAGTTCGATATAAAAGCGCCACGCCCCCATGCCGAGGTACTCTTTTTCTGTTTCCTTTTGCAGCATTCTATCGCGAACAACGGAGTGAATGCCGTCAAAGCCCGCCAGAATGTCAGCCTGCATCTTTTCCCCATCTTCACATACGGCAGTGACCGATTCAGCTGTTTCTTCATAAGCGACAACCTTTTTCCCCCACTTGATGTCTACACCCACTGCCTCGGCATGCTTCATGAGAATGTCATTTAACGTTTTGCGCAGGATATTATTGCGTCCCGGAAGTGAATCGTCTAAAAAGGATTCACTGACTTGAAACAGCAAATTCCCCTGTTCATCAAACGTTTTAAACCATTCTGTTTGAAAGCCGTGCTTACAGCACTCTTCGAATACGCCCAGTTCTTTCAACACCGCCAGTGCGTTTTGCGGCTGAAGAATCCCCGCACCTGTTTTTCGGTTTTCTGAAGCCGCTTCACATAAGGTGACGGAAAAACCTGCCTTACGGAGAGAAATGGCCGCTGACAAGCCGCCGATGCCGCCTCCTGCAATTAACATATGTTTCATATCAATAACCACCTTTTCAGCTCTATATGTATTAGTTAGGCGCCTAACTACATTACCTTACTATGTCCCAAGAAAATCTGTCAATCATCTCCAAGCCAAGTTGCGTTATGGTTTTCCCTCCTTTATAATCGTGTCACAACGAATGTACGGGAGCTACTTGCGATGGAATTAAAACATTTACCGAAATATAAGCATATAACAGAGCACGCCGAAACGTATGCCAATATTGACGCCGGCTCTCTTGAATTGTTTTTATCTCTTTTTGATATTTCAAAAAAAATGAATCATGTGATGGAGCATTACTTTGCTGGCCGAGGGCTGTCAGAAGGAAAATTCAAAATCCTGATGCTGCTCTTTGATGCCAAGGATCATAGGTTAAGTCCGACAGAGCTTGCCAAACAGTCAAACGTCACGAAAGCGACGATTACAGGCCTGCTGGACGGGCTGGCGAGGGACGGTTTTGTCAGCCGCAGGCATCACACAGAGGATAAACGAAAAATCAGCATTGAACTGACAACGGAAGGCAAAGCACGCCTTGAGGAATTTCTGCCCGGCCATTTCAGCAAAATCTCAGCGGTCATGGAAAACTACAGCGACGAGGAAAAAGGCATGTTCGTAAAGATGCTTGGTGATCTTTTTGAAAGGCTGAGCGTGTTTAAAGACTAAAAAACCCGTCCGATCTGGACAGGCTACAGCGTCTTTCTGCAGCTGGATACGCATTGGCTGTTTTTTCTTTATGGCCGTCACAAATATGCCGCCGATGACACATGCAATGTGCACAAGCTCAAACGGCTCCTTCAATAGCACGCCTGACAACATGACAGACGCACGACTCCACCTGCCTTTTTGATGTATAGCAAAAAGCGCCTATCCAAAGACAGGCGCTTTTTCATTAATCATCACTGCTCAAAATGCCGAAGAAGCGGAGCAGGTTGATGAATAAGTTGATAAAGTCAAGGTACAGCGATAACGCCATAACGGGAATCAAGTCTTCCGTAATGTGGCGGTGTTTGATTTGGTTCAAATCATACAAAATGTAAAGGGAAAAGACGATGGTTCCGATCACGGAATACGCCATCATCGCCGCTGAGTTTAACGGGCTGAAAATGTTGAAAATCCCTACCACTGCGAGTGCGAGCACCGCAACCAGCAGAAACGACCACAGGAAGGATAAATCCTTCTTCATTTTTGCGCCGATTGTGCCTAAGACGGCAAAAATGACAAATGTAGAACCAAAGGCTTCGAGCACGACATAGGCGCCGGCGATGGAAGCGTAATGGCTGACGATCGGAAATAAGGTAATGCCGGAAACGAACGCGAATGTATATACAAACGCATACCCGACCGCTTTTCTTCTGCGCATCCAGAAGGCCAGAATAATCATCGCCACTTCAAGAATAGAAAGCGGCAGCATCAAAGCGACAGGAACAAATTGGCCGATAAAAAGGCCGACAGTCGCGATCAGCAATGTGAAGACAAAGACTGTCAAAATGCGTTGCATGATCGATTGCTTACTCTCGTGAACCGTAGCTTGCATGTCAAAAATCCTCCTAAAAAATGATCTTAAAGGTCTATTATATAAAAATTGGATGAAATATGTATATGTTTTAAGGAGAATTTAATGAAAACAAACGCCCTTTACATTATCATTTTGATTCTTTCCTTTTCAGCGAAAAACGGTGCTTTTCTATTTTCTCAATTTGGGTAATCTGAGAATCATGAACCGTAATCTGAACGGTGCCGAAATCGAGTGTTTCCAGCGAGCTGATGATTTTTTCAATCACTTCCGGATCAATCGTTGATTTTGAAACCAAAAGACCTTCCCCCCTGTTGAATAGGTTTTAATTCACAGTATTCTTATAAGAATTATAATATTATGTTTTTTTCGATAAATCAATGGTGATTTCTGTTCAAATCAAAAAGGCATATGATCACCCGGTGACGGACAATCATATGCCTGGAAACTTCCTATTTGTTTTCTTCCAATTCCTCAACAATACAGCGGACACCCATGTTTTCTAATGCCTGCTTCAGCGTACCGTACGTTTCATATTCACTAAAATCAAGCCCCAATTGAATCGATGTTTGGGCCACATCCGGGCGAATCCCTGAAAATACGGCTTTGACGCCTAATAAGAAAAGCGTTTTAGACAGATTGTACAATTGCTGAGCCACCATGGTATCCACAATCGGAACACCCGAAAGATCAACGACGAGGCTTGTGATTTTTCTCTCGACACAGCGGACCGGCACTGTTTCTAAAATGACTTGTGCCCGTTTTGTATCAATTGAGCCGATAAGCGGCAATATCCCGATTCCATCGGCAATGGAAATAACCGGGCAGCCAAGCTCTGAGATCAATTCCTGCTGAGATGTGAGCCTCATCAGCATGAATTTTTGGTACTGCTCGGAGAATTCAATAATCAGCTTATCGAACGACTGATTCACAATGCGGTTCCATCGGTCTGCATCCTCATTTGTCACAATCTCCTGATTCTCTTTTATAAATGTGACGACTGCGTCCCAGAATGAGATTCTTGAATTGGATATGGCTTCTACGACCTCATGAACTTGAACATCCTGCTCTACCCTGTTTTTCGCAACGTTTTGCGCCCATTTTGTCATGTTTTCTTGAAAATCGGTTTGATCCTCCAGAAATGCGCTTGCGATTGTTATATTGGTAAATGTATGCTGCTCGGTTAAAAGTGTTTTCGTTTCTTCACTTAAATGGCTGGCGGAATATAGCTCGCCTTTTAGCTGGCAACGCAAACTGAACCATTTCTCAGTAATATCCGCAGTGTTGTCTATGATATATTGATATAATAATTGATCGATATTCACGGTCTGTCTCCTTTTTCGTAATAGAAGCACTTTCATTATAAAATGATAAATCGGAATTGTGAATAAGACTAGAGAAAAATCAATTGATTCTGCTCTCTGAGAGCATTCCTGCTTCATATCCTTAGGCGAATGCACCAATAAGAGTCCGCCCGCATAAACTGCAATGTACAGTTTACAATGAGAAAGGACGTTATCACATGTATTATGTTGATCCTTATATGTTTGCGGGGCATTTTTATGAGCCTTGGCCTGCTTTTGAATATGAATACCGATATCCATGGCCTGGCATTGGCAGCGGCGCTGTTCCGGGCTCTGGCGGCGGCTCCGGCCCTGGCATTGGCGGTGGCGCTGTTCCAGGCTTTGGCGGCGGCTCCGGCCCTGGTATTGGCGGTGGCGCTGTTCCAGGCTTTGGCGGCGGCTCCGGCCCTGGTATTGGCAGCGGTGCTAGCCCAGGCTTCGGCGGTGCGCCGCAGGGACCTCCTCCTTCCCAAATACCAGCGAAACCCCCAAAACCGCAGGGTTCTCAAGGAGCCGTTTTGTTAGTTGAACCAATCACCATTCGTCCTTGCCTTTTCCGATTTACCTATGTTTGGTTAACCAATGGCCGCTCCTTTTGGTTTTACCCGATCATCCTTGGCAGAAGGTCTGTCGGCGGCTTTTATTGGGATTCCTCACGGCGCCGCTGGGTTTATTTCGCCTTAGACACAAATCACATCGATGTTGTAAGCTGCTCATTTTAAAAATCAGCCGGTTTCCCGGCTGATTTTTTTATGTTACTTCGGCCGTAAACAGGTTATAGTATTATTATCTTTTCAACTTGGAGGTTTCCCTATGATCAAACAAATTGGCACTGTTGCTGTATATGTCGAGGACCAGCAGAAAGCGAAGCAATTTTGGACAGAGAAGGTAGGCTTTGATATTGCAGCGGACCACCCAATGGGACCTGAAGCAAGCTGGCTGGAGGTTGCGCCAAAAGGGGCCGAGACTCGTTTAGTCATTTACCCGAAAGCCATGATGAAAGGCTCAGAGCAAATGAAGGCTTCTATTGTGTTTGAATGCGAAGACATCTTTGGTACATACGAGAAAATGAAGACAAACGGTGTAGAATTTCTCGGTGAGCCCAATCAAATGGAGTGGGGCACCTTCGTTCAATTTAAGGACGAAGACGGAAATGTGTTTTTATTAAAAGAATAAACTGTTGCGCACGGCGGTTCGATTCCGCCCTGCGCTTTCTTTGACATTGAGAATGAATTTCATTTACAATTATTCATATGTGAGAATGATTGGAGTGAGACAAATGTTTGTACAGTTGAGAAAAATGACGGTTAAAGAAGGCTTTGCAGATAAAGTCATAGAACGTTTCAGCGCTGAAGGAATCATTGAAAAACAAGAAGGTTTAATTGATGTGACAGTGCTTGAGAAAAATGTGCGCCGCGGTGATGAAGAAGTTGTTGTCATGATTCGCTGGGAATCAGAGGATCACTGGAAGCAATGGGAAAAAAGCGATGCGCATATCGCCGGCCATAAAGCAAACAAAGGCAAACCAAAGCCTGACTATCTGATCAGCACTGAAGTGAGCATGTACCATGTACGTGCTGTCAAACAAGGGACATACAATCAATAAAAAGCTTGCGCCTTGCTGCAAGCTTTTTTCTAAGAGTCATGTTGATCTGCTTTGTTCGTACGTTACAGTATACAGCGGCTTATTTTTATGCCATTCTGCAAATAACACGTCCTCTGTCTTATCAATGTTCTTCTTTTTCAATTCTTGTTTCAGCCACTGTTCATCCACACCTGCTTCCTTCAAATTATCCCGCACAATCTCTCCATCTATGATTAACGTGATCGGCAGAGAAACGGACTTCGAAGGAATCTGCAAATCCTTATTTGTCGGTTTGTCAAAGTCTGATTTTGGAAGCACGCTGACCATCCCGTTTGTTTCAAGAATCGCATATTCTACTTCTTGGATCGAAAAACTCCCCGCTTGCCTCAATAGGCTTTGCAGCTGGTTAATGTCTATCTTATTTTTCTTCATTACTTTATATTGAAGCTCTCCTTTGCGGATGACGATATTCGGCTCACCCTCCAAGAACTTTCGCGATGATTTCATTTTTTGCGTGATAAATTCAATAACATAAATCAGCACGCCCCACAGCAGCGAAGCAAAAATGATTTCTTTGATTTTGATATCATGATCGTAGACGGCATTTCCGACCAATTCTCCTAAAATTAAAGCAGAAATAAAGTCAAACGGCGTAATTTGAGAAAATTGGGTTTTCCCGAGAAGCTTTAAGATAATAAATAAAATGCCTAAACCGCAGACCAATTCTACCGCAACACTTAAATAATCTCCCATATTGATAGCACCTACTTCTTGATTATACTATCAGTATGGTCAATGGTTTCTTTTCTAAACCGGAAAAGCTCCGCTCAACGTTGCATGGTGCATTGGAGCATGTCATTGAAAAGCTGCTCTGCATCACTGCGGTCAATCCTGACAAGCGGGTCATTGAGGAAAGCTTGAAACGCGAGGCCAGTATCCTTTGTTAGACCTGCTTCCGACACTGCCTCTTGATTGGATATATGCCTAGCCGCCAGCATTTCCACACCTCTCGGAAGCGCTCCGGAAAAAATCGGCTGGACACGGTTCCTTGTGATGAATGCGTTTGTTTCGACAATGGCTTGTATAGGAAGGTTTGAGACCTGGCCTTGATTCGGCATATTTACATTTGTGACGAGTTCACCCAATCCGAGAAGAGCCGCTATGATGTTCACGCCTTCTTCTCCCGAAGCTTTCTCAGCAACGCCCCGTTGTTGCACGATCAACCGTTCTGTTTCTTGTCGTTTCTCTGCTCTGTCTTGTTTTCTGAATGATATAGGTGTGAGATGAAATTTCCATACTTCAGGCTGTTTGAGGTATGGACCGGGAAGAAACTCTGCCAGATGCCTGTCTCCCGCAGCAGGGATGGCGCCATACGTTTCAAATAAATCAAACGCAACACGGTGTGCCGAACAAAAGACGCTGTCCCTCCAGCTTTCTCCCTCCAGCTCATATCCTGATTCCCCATAGTGCGCGCTGAATTCACGGAATATAGGCAGCAGGTCAATATGGCGGTAAGAGGCTTTTGTGATCCATGTAAAATGGTTAATGCCGAGCACATTAACGCGGATATCCTCACGCCGCGGCACCTCTATCCCCAGCCTTTCCGTGACCATTTCCGCCAATAGCTTTTGCGTCCCGAATACCTCGTGGCAGCAGCCAATCGCTTTGATTCCGGGAAACACTTTATACAGCACTCTTGTACAGACAGACATCGGGTTTGTATAATTAATGACCCATGATTCAGGTGCGTAGTCTCTTATTGCCCGGGCAATTTCCGCAAATATCGGCACAGCACGCAAGCCCCTGATGATCCCTCCGGGCCCGACAGTATCACCTACAGACTGATAAATACCGCAGCGCTCAGGCAAGTGGACATCGACTTCCATATCATCCAGTGATCCCGGCAAAATGGAAATAATGACGATATCAGCGGCTGATAACGCCTTTTTCAAAGTAGAAACAGCCTCATATCTCCATCTGCCGTTCCCGCTGTGATTGCCGATCACTTCATTTTTCTGAGCGGCTTCAAAATCAAGATCATAGAGCGCCACCGTGCCTGACATCCGTTCATCAATCGACAAATCACTCATCAGGCTTCTGGCCCAGCCTTGGGACCCCCCGCCGATATAGGCAATCTTAATCTGATCTAATGTACTGATATGAAACACTCCCTTTCTCAGCCTTTCACCGAACCGATCAGCATTCCTTTTGCAAAGTGTTTTTGTAAAAATGGATAGACCGCCAAAATCGGCAGCGTCGCAATGACAATGACAGCGAGTTTAATTCCCTGCTCCGGCGGAACTGCATTTTGCATCGTATCACCATTGGTCGCCGTTAAATCCGATAAAATTGTGACTTGGCGAAGCACCATTTGCAGCGGCCATTTTGCACTGTCATTGATATATAAGAGAGCGTGGAAGAAATCATTCCAAATCCCGACCGCATAAAACAGCGCAAAGGTCGCAATAACTGGCTTTGACAGTGGCAGGGCGATCCGCCAGAAGACGCCGATTTCGGAACAGCCGTCAATTTTTGCTGATTCCTCCAGCTCGCGCGGCAGCTGCTGAAAGAAGTTTTTGATAATAATAAGGTTGAACGGATTAATCGCCATCGGCAGAATCAATGCCCAATACGTATCTAAAAGGCCAAGTGATTTTACGACAAGGTACGTCGGAATCATGCCGCCTGAAAACAGCATGGAGAAAATCACCAGATTCAACAGCAGATTCCGTCCCTTCACATGCCGCTTCGCCAGCGGATATGCCATCGTGAAGGTGAAAAACAGCTGTACAGCCGTCCCGACCACCGTGATGAAGATGGACACACCCATGCTTCGAAGGAACGTTGGTGTCGAAAACACATACTTGTAAGCATCAAGTGTAAAGGTTTTCGGGAAAATAAAGAAGCTCCGCTGGGCGAGTTCCGCTTCTGTCGCAAAGGAACCGGCGATAATATATAAAAACGGCAAAATGGTAACCGCGCCGACACCGCCGAGAAACAGAATGTTGCAGACGTCAAACACCCGTCCGGCTTTGGTGTTGTGCATCGTGTGAATTTCAGCCATACCTCTCCCTCCTCTAAAACAATCCTTCCTGATCAAACTTTTTCGCAATGTAATTGGCGCCAAAAATCAAGATAATCCCGACAACTGATTTAAACAAACCGACCGCCGTGCTGTAGCTATACGCCCCTTGGGTAATCCCCATCATGTACACATACGTGTCGAAGATGTCAGCCACACTGCGGTTGAGTGAGTTCGTCATCAAATACACCTGTTCAAAGCCAAGATTCAAAAAGCTGCCGATTCTTAAAATCAACAAAACGATAATGGTGCTTCTGATCGCCGGCAGCGTAATATGCCACATTCTCCTGAACCGCCCCGCTCCGTCCATGATGGCCGCTTCATACTGCTCTTGATCAACCGTAGCAAGCGCTGCCAAAAATAGAATCGTTCCCCAGCCTGTTTCCTTCCAAATGCTTTGCATCACAATCATCGGCCGGAACCAGTCTGCATCCGACAAGAAAGAAATCTGCTCACCTGTCAGGCTCATGATCATTTTGTTGATCACACCTGTATCGACAGTAAAGAAAACGAAGGTGATGCTGACCACAATTGTCCATGATACAAAATGGGGTACGTAAATGAAGGTTTGGATACATCTTTTATACACGGCCTTTCTTACCTCATTCAAAAGCAGGGCTAAAATGAGAGGCGCGGGAAAGGCAAACAAAAGATCCAGGCTCGCCAGCATGAGGGTGTTGCGCAGCAGCCGGAAAAAATCCGGATTCATAAAAAAGTCTTTGAAATAATCAAAGCCGACCCATTCGCTTTTCCAGAAGCCAAGATATGGCGAGTAGTCTTTAAAAGCGATCAGCACGCCCCACATCGGCAAGTATTTAAAAATCAAAAAATAAAGCAGACCGGGAATAAGAAGAAGATAAAGCCATTTGTCCCGTTTGAGCGCAGCCATCCAGCTGATGCCTTTTCCAGCGGTGAGAACAGGTGAATCTCCCTTCTTCGGCACTGTTTCCATATCTGTTCTCCTTTCGTGTTACCGGGGCGCCCGCCGAAAGGCAGGCGCATCGGTTTATTTTGACGATTGGTACAATTTGTTCAAGTCCTTCATCAGGTCATTGCCGCCGCTTTTTTTCCAAAGCTCCACTGCATCAGCGAACCCTTTTTCATCAATTTCTCCAATGATAAATTGTGTTCTCGCGTCGAGGATGATGTTGTCAAGCTGGGCTCCTTTTTGGGTATAGACATCAGATACAAGCGACTCAGCCGGGTTAAAGACGGCTATTTTTTCTCCTTCGGTTATGATGTCCTTGCGATGCTGGAAGAGCTTGGTTTTCTGGTCTTCGATGTAATACTCACTTTTCGGAATCGACATGCTGAACTGTGCCAAGCCTTCATGCTCATACAGGAGAGATTTGTTGTTTTTTTCAAGTGAGGTGAATACGCCGTCCTTGAGCTCGTAATTGCGGCCCTTCACTCCGTTGTTCGTGAGAATCTGCGCTTCCTTATCATTCATCTTATCGAGGAAGGACAGCACCTCTTTCAGCTCTTTTTCGGTTTTGACGCTTGATTTTGGTATCGTGATCATGCCTGAATAACCAGATGTCGGGAAAGTGCGCTTGCCATTCGGTCCCTCAAGCGAGCCGACGATATCAATGATATCCTTGTTCGACTCATCCGCCTCCTCCATCGCGCTTTGGATTTGAGACGCTCTTGAGCCTGTATCAACGATGACACCCGCTTTTCCTTTTACAACCGGATCATTCCACTTCGCAGAATCCATGACAGCAAAATCCTTATTGATCAATCCCTCATCATAGAGCTTTTTAAAAAACGTGAGCGCATTCATGTATTCCTTCGTTGTAAAATCTGGAATCA
Source organism: Bacillus sp. JZ109 (assembly GCF_053903135.1). Classification (NCBI taxonomy): domain Bacteria; kingdom Bacillati; phylum Bacillota; class Bacilli; order Caryophanales; family Bacillaceae; genus Bacillus; species Bacillus sp. JZ109. The sequence goes on from NZ_CP096388.1 coordinate 3,298,099, forward strand.
GCTTTCCGTTTTCAACACCGTAGCGGTTCGGAGCGCCGAACCAGATTTGCAGAACATCCCATGGGCTTCCGTTGCCGAGTCCCATCCATTTCGGCACGACCATGCCGTACGTATCATCCTTGCCGTTTCCGTCAGGATCTTTTTCCTTAAAGGCTTTCAGCACTTCATAGAAATCATCAAGCGTTTCCGGCATATCCAGACCGACATTTTTCAGCCAGTCGGTTCTGATGATCATACACGCCCTGATCAGATCCCTCGTTCTGTAGATTCCGTACACCTCGCCGTTCACCGAGCTGTTCTTCAAAATCTTTTCATCTGCCTGGCTTAAATTCTTGTAGTCTTTTAAATAAGGAGACAGTTCCCAAAACGCACCTGCTTTGACAGACTTGATAAAGCCGGCTGACTTATCTTTAATGACAATCGCGTGAGGCATCTCTCCTGAAGCCATGACGATGTTGAATTTGTCGTTGTAGGATGAATCAGGCACCCATGTGACCTTAATCTCTTTGCCTGTGTATTTTTCGAGCGCTTTTAATGAAGGGCTTTTATCACTCGGGCTTTCCGGCGATAAAAGCGGCGCCATAATTTTGATCGTATCTTTCGAACCGCTTGCTGAATTGGATGTTTCCGAATGGCTGCATCCGGCGATCATCATGGCAGCAAGCGGCAAGGCCATCCATTTTTTTCGCATTCTTATTTTCATGTTGCGTAAGTCCCCCTTTTTTCAATTTGCATTTCCCCTTTGCCCCTCTCAATATAAAGCGCTTACATAAATTCTTGCAATCTTCATTTTTTGCACCATTTCTCCTATGAAATTCCGGCTGTTATCCTTTTTTGCCCGATGTTTCTTTTTTTGCCGGAAGGGAATCTCCGATCAGTTCCAGCGCCGCTATGACATTTAAACACCATTGAGAGACAGTGTTCGTTGTCACCCATGGAAGCTCCTCTAGCTGCGTCCATGTCTCGATGCGCTCCGGTTTGATCGGAAGCGGCGTATGGCTGAGCTTATCTTCTAGCAAAAGATTCCACGCTTTGGCGGCGAGATGAGGATCTTGTTTTTTTCTTGCGGCGTAGGCTGTCATACCGGCGGCGAACATCGGCCAGTGAAAATGCCCGTCATGAAGAGCGCCTCCGCTTTTTTTTCGTTTTTCCTCATCACTGAGTGTGTAAAATTCGCCGAATTCACTCAGCATATCCTCCCATTCCCAGTCATCAAGAAGCTCAGCCAGCTCCATCCACACTTGCGGCGCGCCGAAGGCAATGATCATATGATATCCGCCCGCAATGCCGTCTCCCATATGATGAAGCATCGAGGTCGCCGGATCATATTCAAATGTCGGGCCAGATAATAAGCGGAGCGGCAGCCGCTTCAGACAGTTGATTCCCGTTTCGATTTTTTTGAGATATTCCGAATTTTCGGTCCGCTCCCATTCCGCCAGCCAGTTCGAGCAAAACGCCGCCCAGTCCGGTCCCGTTCTGGCGTGAGTCGGGTGCTTGCCTTTCTCGTAAAAAGCGCGCATCGGATCGGTTTTGACGAGGGCATAATCGGCATCCTTCACTTCTGTCAAAAGATCTCCCGTCCGGTCATCACCCGTCAGATAATAATAGAATTTATGAAGCCCGGCCATGCTGATTCTCGCTTCCTTGCAGCCGCATCCCCAGTGTACAACATTATGCCGTGAGCCAAGCCCGGCATATTCACCGAGGTGAAAGCTGTCCGTTTCACTCGTATGGCGGGTCATGGCTTCTGCCATTCGGAAGATATCCTCTCTGCCTGAGCGGAAAAACGCCTGCCACAGCCATAGGGTCGGAACGAGCTCATTGTTTTGCCATGCGTATCCGCCGAGATCGTACCGCCACATATGCCGGATCGGGTCATACGTATGCATGACATCGCCATAATGCCAAAAACCGTACCATCTGCGTTGCTCTACTTCCTTCTTATAAAACAGAAAGGCCGCATCAAGCTGTTCTTCCAGCTCTTTTTTGAGCGGATGGGATGTGTCAATGATGCTCCATACTCCGAGTGCTTTTGATTCGTAATAGACGTCCGGCTCGCATACAATAAGCGGCGGCGCCTGCCATTTGTCAGCCAGCGCATTGAGGACTTCGTCAGACGGCATGTGCGAAAAGCACGCCAGGCTGATTTCATTTGTGTTCGCAATGCCTGTCGGATCAGAGCGCATTTCATCAAAGCCTTCATACGCGCTGGCCACGTGGGTGTTTCCTGTATAATGCCGCAAATCCATCGCTTCGCCGTCCGGAGGCCAAAGCCAGATAGTCATTTTGGGGCGGCTGCCGGCAAGACCTGTGATTTCCAGTGCTGAAGGATATTTCTCAAAGAAATACCGCAGGCCGAGAGCCACACCGCCATTTTTTCCGCCCGCATAGCAGAGCCCCTTCGCCCGGCTGCCATGCAGCATTCCAACCCACGCATAATCTTTTCCGGTCCGTTTTGACAGGCTGTAATGATCGCTGGAATCTTGCACGAGCTTGACATCGTCCCAAACCGCATTCTGTGTGCCATGTGCAAACCATTCCTTATGCTCTTCATCTGGAGACAGCATTTCGCCATTGATTTGTTTTTCATAAAGCGGATATCGTTCATTGAATTTACGTGTGCCAAACAGTTGGGCGGGTTCTTTGTACATCCCTTTCTCTCCCGCAAAGCGGAAATGGCGGTTGTACGGCTCTCCCTCCAAAAAAAGGTCGAATTCGATGCCGAGCCCCTTAACGAATTCTAGTTTACCGCTCCTGTCAATCAGCTGCGTGTGCACAAGGCCGATCTCAGACAGCCCGGCATAAAACGTTAATCGGATGACAAACGGCAGCCATTCCTCATACGTTTTATGGAGCACATGCACTCCCTCGATTTTGACTACTGCTTTGACAGGACCACTCTGCTCAATCGCCGCCCGTTTGATAAAGCTGGCAGACCTTTCATGCAAAAAAACCGTTTCCGCCGCCGACTCTTTTCTCGTTTCTCTTATTGCAACGAGCCTCCCGCCTGCGGCGATCGGCTTTCCGTTGATCTGCAATGATTGAATGAAATCAGATCCTGTTTTATGAATGGTACAAACGAGTGCTCCTGTATTCACTTGGATGTCATGCTCTGTCTCAAGAATGCTGAGCGATTCAGTTGGCTGCGGCACTTCTCTTTTGCGAACTGTAAAGCTTTGGTTTTCCTGACCGCCAAACACCGCCGCGTGCTTCGTCCACTTGATGCTCCCGTCCGGCCAATAGGCCGACGGTTCGCTTTGCACATATCGCGTTTCCGCGTTTTCATTCATAAGCGCCAGACGGTCTCCCTTTTTTAATTCTCCTTTTTTCCATGGCACGCCCCACGTCACGCCGCTTGTCAACTTTGGCTGTTCTGATAACCATTTGATCTTTTTCATCGGTCTCTCCCTCCATAGAAAAAAGCTGATTCGATGCAAAGAATCAGCTGTGATTGTCAAATTGAATCACACGGTATTCATGCGGTCCGACCGCCAGCCTCCCCGCCTTTTCCAAACGGTTCGTCAACAGATCTGTTCCCGCTTCCGGCAGTGTCACACTTCCTCCTTTTCCATCCATATTCACGATGATCCACACAAGGCCGTTATCGCCTTTGCGCGGGGCAACGATCGTGCCGGGTGTTACATCCGAGCGGACAGAAATGGCTGCCTCAGCGGCGTAATGCCTGACAAGCGCCTCCAGCATCGCATCCCCTTCTTTCCCGGATGGAAGCGAGCCCAGCATGACAATTTTCCCCTCGCCGTAATTCCGTTCCGTCAGAAATGCATGGCCCGCCCCCGGTCCTGATTCAACCGTGCCAAGGGTGTTTCCGCTCTCTGTGTCAAACACCGCGCTCCATAGTCCGAGCGGCGCCGTGATGCCAAACGCTTTTCCTGTATTCACGTTCTCATTCATCGGAAAGGTAAAAAGTGTTTTGATCCCTGACGTTTTCTCAAGTTCGCCAAGTCCGCAATCGGTATGAATGGTATGCTCGCATGTGCGCCCTCCTGTCAGCGGCCCGGTGATCCAGATGCCGCCCGCTTCAGCGAATGCCGAAGCTTTTTTGATAAATTCAGAAGACAAATACGGCACAAATGGCGTAAACAGCAAGCGATAGCCGTCCAGTGGAGCGCCTTCCGGAATAAGGTCACGGTGAATCCCCGTGTTGAGAATACGTTCATAAAAATGCGTCACAAGCGAACGATGCCGGAGTCCCCGGTGAGGCTCAGTTTTAATAAATGCTTTTGCTCTGTCAGAGTAAGTCATCGCCGCCTCGGCTTGAACGGGTTCAGTCGATAGAATAATAGGCTCGATTTCCTTTCTTGCCCGCTCAACCGCCAGCACATTTTGATAGCCGATGGTGGGTTCGCCCCAGGCACTGAGAACCGAACCGTGGGAAATCTCGCTGCCTGAACGCTGCTGTCGCCATAGCCAGTAGCAAAACCCCTGGCTCCCTAAGGCGTAGGACGATACGGCTTCGGCCTGCAAATACCCGTCTGCGTGCGGGTAAGCGGAGCTTTCAAGCGAGGCGGCATACGACGGACTCGTTTCCAAAATCCAAAACGGGCGCCCTTGTTTCAGATTTCTCCATAAATCACAGTTCAATAAAAAGGCAGAGGCGTTTTCCTGCGAAGCGTACGTGTCATAGGAGGCAAAATCGAGATTCTGAAACATTCGCTCATTGTCCACGCTGAACATGACTGATCCGTTATGCGTGATCGGCGCATCTGAATAGCAGCGGATGATTTTGGCCTGTTCATCCGCAAACGAAGCGATCATCTCCATCGAAAACATCTGATACATAGTGCGTAGAGAGGCATGATGCAGAAACGGGGCCGGTCCCGGCTGCGGGACTTGCTCAAACGTCTGATAGGTCTCGCTCCACACATCGGTTCCCCAAGCTTCATTCAAGCGCTCAATTACCCCGTAGCAATTTTTGAGCCAGTCATGCCATAGGCGCAAGCATGTCTCACACATGCATTCTGCAACATGGCATTTAAACTCATTGTCTAGCTGCCAGCCGATCAGCCCCGGGAGCCGGCCAAGCTCCTTGGCGATGGCTGTGGTGATGATGGCGGCTTTTTTTCGGAAATACGGGTTGTTCGTACAGGCATGCTGACGGGAGCCATGCCCCATGATCTCTCTTTTTTCATTGGCATGCATGCGTTCGGGCCGGCCATGTGAGAACCAAATCGGCGGTGTAGGCGTCGGCGTGCACATAATCGTTTCGATCCCGCTATCATACAGCCGGGCGATGATTTCTTTGAAAAAACCGACGTCAATTTTTCCTTCTTCAGGTTCCATGACAGACCAGGCAAATTCGCCGATCCGCACAACATTTACGCCAACTTCACGCATGATGTCAATGTCCTGCTGAATCGTCTCTTCATCCCATAATTCCGGATAATAGCAAGCGCCATGATACAGTTTTCTCATCATATTTTCACCTTTCTTTGATGATCGATTCTGTCAATGGCAGGCCGAGCTCCTTTATGCCTTTTGCCACAAGTTTCGCCATTTCATTTGCGCCTTTTTTTGTAAAATGCGTGTAATCGTTAATCCCTTCTGAAATCATAAAATAGGTGTATACTTTTTCCTCGCCCTTCTCAGTAAAGAAAGCAAGGCTTTTCTCCATCAGATCAATGAGCTGGACATTTTCCTCTTCAGCCGTCTGCTTCATGGCAATGCAGTAATCTGGAAAATCGTTCAAAAACACGCCGTTTTCGTAATGAAAGCGGGCTACGGGGGTAATGAGAAGCGGATGGGCGCCTTTTTCCCGCGCGCCTGCGATATACTGCTTTAAATATTGTTTATAAGTAGTGTAGGGCTCGGTGTAGCGCTCCGGCTTATTTTTCGACGCGTCATTATGGCCCATCTGCACGAACAGCCAATCATCCGGCTCGATCACATCAAGGATTGCCTGAAGCCTGCCCTCTTCCACAAATGTTTTCGAGCTTCTTCCCCCGATCGCTCTGTTGATCACCTGAATATGCTCCGGCAGATGCGAGCCGAGAAACTGCCCCCAGCCCCCTTGATTTGTGCTGTCTCCATACGTTTGAACAGTCGAATCGCCGGCAAGATAAATATGATTTGCCATTTTTCATTCCCCCTCGTTTTTATACAGCTTCCATCACGGATAGCTCTTCCCTTGAAAAAACCGGTGCGTACAGCGTTTGTGCATTGGTTCGTCCTGCCCGTTCTCTAATCATCTTGTCGTAGCGTTCAGCCTTTACGTCTTATCCCTTAGTCCTCCTACAGCGGCGCCTCCGCTTTGCTTCCCGCTATGTACAGGGCGGGCTTCGGCGGTTTTTTCATTCCCGTTCCGAGGTAAAAGCTCGTGTGCGGCGGCTGGTTGTAGGCGGTATTCTGCCAGGCGATGCCGAGCCTGTAAACCGGATCATGCATCAGCGTGTAAAAGCGGTGGCGGGTGAGATGTGTCGTTGTATAGATACGGAGCGCGCTGCTGTCTTCCGTTCTCCATATCACTTCTTCCCGCCAGTCTCCGAACAGGTTGGCCTGAAGAACCGGGTTTCCTTTCGTGCCGTTGTTGGACAGCACGCCGGCCGGCTGAAATATCGTCTTCAGACAGCCGTTTTCAGCATCCCATTTTTCAATCTTTGGCCTGCCGATCGTTCCGTCCCAGTCATGATCAAGCAGTTCTCTGACCAAATCACCGTCCCACCAGATGGCGAAATTGGCTGAAGAGGGCGCTTTGTCGCTGATTTTTTCGCCTTTGCTCGTAAAAAGCCCATACGACATGCCATCATTGCCCGGCGGATCAATTCCCCAGACGAGCGACCCTTTGTAGCTTGGGTCAATATGAGCCGCCATGCCCCGGCCAACGTCAGTTCCAGCATGGACGCCCCATAATATCTCACCGGTTCCGGCATCTCGCAGCGACAGTCCGTACGGCTTCGTGGCGTCCTCATGCACCTGGAACACTTCAAGCCCTTTTCGTGACGGGTCCAGATCCCCTACATGCATCGCGTCTCCGTGCCCGAGCCCCGTTGAGTACAGGCCGGTTCCGTCATGATCGACAGCCATTGCGCCGTATATGATTTCATCTTTTCCGTCTCCGTCGATATCCGCCACGCTTAAGCTGTGGTTCCCCTGTCCTGCGTACGCTTCATGTCCCGGCTGGTTGGAGTCAAATACCCAGCGTTTTTTGAGCCTTCCGTTTCTGAAATCGTATGCCACGAGCACGGCTCTCGTATAGTAGCCGCGTGCCATTACAAGGCTCGGCCGCTCCCCATCCAAATAAGCGATCCCGGCGAGAAAACGGTCCATCCGGTTTCCATAGCCGTCTCCCCAATCCTCCAGCTTGCCGCGGGGCGGTTCATATTCCACGGTTGTGAGCGCCTCACCGGTTTCTCCTTTAAACACCGTCAAATATTCCGGACCGGACAAAATTCTGCCCTGTTCGTTTCTAAAATCGGCATGCTCATCACCGATGATATGTCCTTTCCCGTCTGTTGTGCCGTCAGCTGTTTTCATGGCGATTTCTGCTTTTCCGTCACCATCCAGGTCATACACCATAAATTGCGTGTAATGAGCGCCCGCCCTGATGTTTCTGCCGAGGTTGATGCGCCACAAAAAGGTGCCGTCCAGTTTATAGGCATCTATGAGCACCTCCCCGGTATAACCGTCATGAGCGTTGTCTTTTGAATTGGATGGGTCCCACTTCAGGATCATTTCATATTCTCCATCCCCGTCTACATCCCCGACACTGGCATCATTGGCTCTGTAAGTGTACGGCTTTCCGTCCGGCGTCACACCGCCTTCCGGTCTGGTAAGCGGAACCTCCAGAACATTTTCCTGCCAAACACGAGCTTCCTTGGAAAGCTTTTCTTCCCGTCCTTTATTGACAGCCGCCACTTGATAAACAGAGTCAGCCGTTCCGTTTTGATCGAGAAAATTAGTGCTTTCAGCGATTGGATCGCGGGTGATCCGCTTTCCATCCCGATAAAGGTGAAAAGCCGTCGTCTCATGATCTGTTCCGAGAAAACGCCAGCTGACAAACACGCCCTGATCTGTCTTTACCGCAATCAAACCTCTGGTCAAGTATTCCATTTGCCTCTTTTTTGGTTTCATTTGATGGGAACGGGCTGCGCGCAGCCCGTTCCTTCCCCCTTTCAGTTAAGGCGTATACATATTTGGTTTTGGCTGTTCCGCCATGCCGTCTCCTAAAAAGAATCTTGTGTGCGGCGGCTGGTTATAGGCGACATTTTGCCAGGCGATGCCAAGCCGGTACACCGGATCGTGCATCAACGTATACAGCCTGTGCTCAGTCGGAATGGTCGTCGTGTAAATGCGCAGAGCACTGCTGTCCTCCGTTCTCCACACGACTTCCTCGCGCCAGTCACCGAGCAGATCAGCCTGAAGCGCCGGTGTTGCTTTTGTGCCGTTGTTAGCCGCTGCGCCTGATGCAGTCAGCACATTTTTCGATACGCCGTTTTGATAATCCCACTTATCAATTCGGTTGCTGTCCAGCTGTTCCCGGAGCAGATCGCCGTCCCACCAGATGCCGAAGTTGGTCGAGGACGGAACCCCGCTTCCGATTTTGACCCCTTTCGCTGAGTAGAGAGAACCGTTTGCCCACACCTCCTGTCCCGGATAACGCGGGTCAATATCAGCAGCCATTCCCCGGCCTACATCCTTGCCGGCATAAACGCCCCAAAGGATTTTTCCGGTTGCAGCATCCCGGAAAGATAAGCCGTATTTTGCATTTTTGTCCTCATGTACTTGAAACACCTCAAGCCCCGGCCGGCCCGGATCAAGATCTCCTGTATGGAGGGCATCCCCATGGCCTAAGCCGGTCGAGTACATGCCTTTCCCGTCATGATCAACAGCCATTGAGCCGAAAATAATCTCATCTTTTCCATCCCCGTCAACGTCCGCGATGCTCAGGTTGTGATTCCCCTGTCCGGCAAACGCTTCATTTCCTGACTTTGAGGAGTCCAGCGTCCAAAGCTTTGACAGCTTTCCGTCCCTGAAGTTATAGGCAACTAGCATGGTTTTAGCGTAATACCCTCTGGTCATGATCAGGCTCGGCCGCTGTCCATCAAGGTAGGCAATGCCGGCGAGAAAACGGTCAACACGGTTGCCGTAGCTGTCTCCCCAATCCGACACATTGCCGCGCGCCGGTTCAAAATTTGCGGTGACAAGCTCTTTCCCGGTTGAACCTTGAAACACAGTGAGATATTCAGGGCCTGAAAGCACACGCCCCTGTTCATTTCTGTAATCTGCATTGGCATTTCCAATTACTTTGCCCGTGCCGTCTTTTGTCCCGTCTGCCGTTTTCATTGCCACTTCTGCTTTTCCGTCACCATCAAGGTCATACACCATAAACTGGGTGTAGTGCGCGCCCGCTCTGATGTTTTTGCCGAGATTGATCCGCCATAACTTTGTGCCGTCCAGTTTATACGCGTCAATCAGCACGTCACCCGTATAGCCATCCTGTGAATTGTCTTTTGAGTTGGACGGGTCCCATTTCAGGATCAGCTCGTATTGCCCGTCACCATCCACATCGCCAACACTTGCGTCATTAGCGCTGTACGTGTAAGCTTCACCCTTTGGCGTCGTGCCGCCAGCCGGTTTATCCAGCGGGACGGAATGATACGGCTGCGCCCATACGGAGGCTTTTTCAGAAGCCGGCTGTTCGGTACCGTTTACAACAGCACGAACCGTATACGTTGAGCCCGCCGATCCGTTTTTATCCACATAGTTCGTGGTTTTGACAGGCGCAGCATTCAGTTTTTGCCCGTCTCTGTACACATTGAACAAAACAGATGCGTTTTCGGTTCCAAGAAACCGCCAGCTGACAAAAATGCCCCCGTCCGTCTTGACCGCTACAAGCCCCCGGTTCAGCGCTTCCATCTGCCGCGCTGCCCCTTCAGCTTTCACAGGACATACAGAGGTTCCCATCACCAACAAGACCAGCAACGTAACAGCGGTAAACATGCGTTTCCTTCGTGTAATCATCAGACAGCTCCTTCTCATTTATCTGTAAGCGCTTACTTAAATTGAATTTTATGCGCTGTGTGAGCTGTCTTCAATTTCACTTTTTTGCATCTGCCTATTTCGGACACTGCACTTTTTTGCGTATTTGTCACTTTTTTGTTACCCGGCTTGATGGTGCTGGGCCTCCGTCTTTTGAAATCCCCTAAGAGCAAAAAACATCAACACAAGCCCAAATAAACACGGGCCGTAAAATGGGATCAGGCCAGGAAGCGTATAAAGCAAATAAAGGACAAATCCGCACCCGATCAGCATACAGCCGGTTGTCAGCGGTCTCATGGCGCCAAACAGCAGTGCCTGCGGAATATATTTGCGAAGCGGGAGCTGGTAATGCACATAAAGGGGAAACACATACATCAGCGCGATGATATACAAAAGCCCTGCAAGCAGCGTGCAGCTTGTTACTGCAAAGGACAGCCAATTCGTACTGGCAGAAAAATAATGATAGTTGGCAGACAATATGAGCAAAAGAGCCGAAAACGCCAATCCGATCGCATTAACCTTGAGAAACTCTTTTTTATAGGTATCGAGAAATAACGAAAATATCGGGACATCCTTTTGCCCCATCAGCCATTTCCTTATAATGGCACACATCGCAGCTGTGCTCGGCGCCCATCCGAAAAGAACGCCGCCCAAAAGTGTAAACAACAGCCACAGCCCGTTGAGCCATGCTATTTTCACCACCGCTTCGCAGCCTGCATAAAGCGTGTCCGTTACAGTCGTCTTCATCTTCTCACCGCTTGATGTACGGCAAAATCCCTATAAGCTGCTTTCATGGGGGCCATCTGCCGGAACCCGATTTTTCCTTTTGTTAACACAGGCCCATATGTGCTGCCGTCGTCCATCCACTCAAGAATGGGCAGACCATTGATTGAAAAGTGCACATAGCCTTTGTCTTTGATCAGCTTCATACGATACGGAGAATCAGCGTCGTCTGGAGAAGGCAGCGGATCGGCCCCCATTGCGGCGAGGTGGAAACCGCGGCTTTTTCTTAAATTGCAGGTGCGGAACGCTCTTTCCTCCGCGTATTTTCTGCGGAAATACGACAGGTGGAGCGCATTGATGTCCCCCGAATGATACTTGGGGTATTTTCCCGTTCTTTTCTGGAGACTTGGATCAAACAAATCCTCGCCTCCCATTCCCGCAGCAGAAAAAAACAGCATACACAATCCCGGCTGCTCGATCGGAGAGAAGTCCCATGTCACAATGATGCCGTCTGGAAAGGTTTCCGGACACCAAAAGACAAAGTGCACATCGTCCTGGACATGTGACAGGTGCAAGCTGTGATCGTCAAATGAGATCTGTCCGCCTCCCTCCATCCGCCAGTCCTTCACATCGCTTTTAGACCGGAGCGGATTGCGGTACAGACACGCGCCTTCCTTATACATGTTCTTTCCCCTCCCGGCTCACAAGGTGGTTCTTAAGCGGAAGTCCGAGCTCTTCAATGCCTTCTGCCACAAGCTTCGCAACCTCCACTGCACCTTCTTCCGAAAAATGCGTATTGTCCTCAATGCCGTCCGGGTAATTCGGATGTTCATTCGGCTGAAACCAAACGAACAATCGCTTCGACTCCTCCGGCCCGTATGCTTCATACAGCACCTTTGTTTTCGCAAGCAGATCAATCACAGGTACATCGAGCTCCTTCGCCAGTGCTTTCATCGCATCGGGATACTCACCGAGGGAATGCTCGATTCGTCCGTTTTCATCAAAGCGGCGGCGCTGCACCGATGTGACGAACACAGGATGCGCGCCCTTTTCGCGTGCCGTATCTGCAAACAAGGTAAGAAACTGCTGAAATGTGGAGTACGGCTTCGTCCCCCGCGGTTTTTGGTCATTGTGGCCGAATTGAATCAACAAATAATCGCCTTGTGTGATGCGTTCAGCAATTGCTTGAAGCCTTCCTTCCTCCACAAAAGAATTGGTGCTCGCTCCTCCTTTGGCATGATTGTGTACCACTACCTCTTCAGAAAACAATTGCCCGAATACCTGCCCCCACCCCGCCATCGGCGCTTCATGAGGCGGGCAGTCACTCACAGTGGAATCTCCCGCTAAAAATACTTGAATTGGTTTCTTCATCACATGTTCTCTCCTTTCACGGCGTTTCCTGATACATTTGCCTGAAGACACCCGGCGGCATGCCGACCTGTTTTTTAAAAATCCGGTTAAAGTAATTGTGGCGGTAGCCGACTTCTTCTGACACGTCATGAATTTTTTTATTCGTATTGACCAGCAGTTCTTTCGCCTTTTCGATTCTGATCTGGGTCACATAATCGATAAAATTAATGCCGGTCACTTGCTTAAATGCCTTGCTTAACGTATATGAATTCATGCCAAGCGCATCGGCACAGCTTTCCAATGAAATATCCGCCATATACTGTTCGTGAATCATCGCAATCACACGTTCTGCCAGCTGCTTTTGCTGTCTGTTTTTTCTGCCCTCAAGCTTGGAAAGGTAAGGCGTCACCACTGCATCCATCAGCCAGGCCGCCGCTTCATTAGGTTCGCGCAATTCTGAAATATCAAGAAACGGATTCCGGTGCTGAAATAGTTCGCTGGGATTGAGCCCGGAATGCAAAATATCCTCCTGAATGCGGGAAAACAGCTGAATCAGGGCGGAGTGCACATGCCTGTCTATAGCCGCCTTTTCCGCCAGTTCCTCCATGCATACACGAATCAGTTCCTCGGCCTCCTGTTTTCTTTCCAGCCGGATGGCCTGAACAATTTGTTTTTCCAGTTCAAAAGGGTAATAAGGAGCGAACTGCTCATCCTGAGGGAAGTCGGCCTGCAAATCAATGACCTGATTCCGGTTGGCAAACTGCCTGCAGGATTTGCCGCATTTTACATTCTGAAATAAAGAAGGGATTTCCGTGACACGCTCCGTTTTGCTGCTCAATGTCGAGGTCAGGCATAGTCCGGTTACATCCCCAAATTGGCGTGCCAGCTCCGTTATATACGCCTTCAGATCAGAGCTGTTTGTTTTCATCACAAGAACGGTGATAGAAAGCCGGCCGATATCAAGTATGGAGAGCTGAAAAACGCGTTTATCCGCCAATTCCTCAGCGATATTAGTCAGTGTAAACACAGCGAGCTGTTCATCATCGCAACAGAAGATGCTTTTTTCACAGCGGAGTCCTGTCAATTGAAGATCCAGCACATGAAACACGTTTCCGCCGATGTTCCAGCCAGCCTCCTCCATCCGCAATCTGAGGCTTTCCTCGTTGTCATAGTAAAAATCGCCCTGCAAGAGATGCTGCAAAAAACTTTTTTTCATATGGGGCGTCTGCCGCAGGAGCTGCTGTTGGAGCTTCCGGCTTTCAAGGGATAGATCCTGCCATCTCTTTTCAATCCATTTGAATTCATCCTGCCCGGACGCCTGCCATGTTTTCTTCTCTCCTCCGGTAAACAAGCCAAGCAAATGCTGGATGGGACGATAGATTTTTTTTGATGCATACCATGTCATGCACACCGCCAAACCGATGCAAATGACCAGCATCACGATGATCACTTTTGATAAAAACACCATCGGCGCTGTAATAGCTGAAAGAGGCGCCGCTGACACAAAGGTCCATTGCTGATGCATCCGGTTCATTTCTCCAAAGGAGACAGAATACACCTTGCCTTCCCATTCCATCTGAAAATGGCCGTTCTCAGCAGGCTGTTTTTTTATCTCTTGAAGTAAAGTCTTTTCAAAATCTTTTTCCCCTTCATGAAACAGCACCTCTTGATTTTGATCTAAAAGTAGCGCACTGCCATCAGGATAGGGGGACAAGCTTTGCAGGATTGATTCCATTTCTTTCGGATCAACCGCCAGCATGATCGCGCCGAACGGTTTCTCCGCCGCGCCCGGAATGAGCTGGATCAGCATCGCTTGGTTTCCCGACCGTTTCCAATAAATGCTGTGGTCTGAGGCAAGCAGCGAGCGATACTTGCGAAGCGCCTCCTGTTCTGTCAAAGCGCTGTATTCAGGGCTCAGCACAAGTGGCCGGGGGCTGTTCAGAAAGATGGAAGCCTGCTCGATCAGCGGCTGCTGGTCCCGCAAAAGAAACAGCTTTTTCGTTAATTGATAGGAGAACGTAAAGTCTTTCTCCAAATCCCTCTCGGCCAATCCATTCATCAGTGAAGAATCGTAGGCCATCTGGGTGAGTGCCAGTTCAAGCACTCCCAGCTTCTCATCCATTCGGCTGACCTCACGCGCCACCTGTGTTTCATGCGATCTCTGCAGCTCTTTCTCCACCTTGTCGATCGAAAGAAAGTAGATTGCGCCGCCAGTCAGCAATCCGGGAATACAGGCAATCAGCAAAATGAAGACAAAGTTTCTTTTGAAATACGTTCCCTTCCAGCGAGAAACCCGTTCCTTCTGTTGAGGCTGTTTTTTCATCCCTTTCCCCCCGCCGCTGTCTTTACTGATACACGCGTTTTTTCGTTTTCAAAACATCAGCAAGAAACGTCAGCGCAAGTCCCTGCCCCCATCCTTGTATTCGTTTGTAAGGCACCTGTTTGTATCCTTCGGCATTTTTCATGACGGCTGTCCCTGCCGATACCTTGCTGACCCGTCCGTCCTCTTCCACCGCATCCAAAATGGCGGCAAGCGATTTCTGCACATATTTTGTATACAGCTTTCCGCTCGACATCAGAGCAGAGGCAATACCCGCTGATGCCGAAACCTCCAGATAAGAATCGGGATCATCCAAAATCGTATGCCACAGCCCTGATTCATCCTGAAGCCGGACAAGCGCGCTCAGCTGGTCTCTGAGCGATCCGTCGATGATCATAAAGGAAGGATGTGTCACCTCAATGAGCGGGAGCGCCTTTGCCATCGTGAGTGCCGCCCAGCCGTTCGCCCTGCCCCAATAAATCCCCGACAGATGATTTTGCGCTTTGTTGTCCCAGGCGTGGTAGTACAAATTCGTGACAGGGTCCTGAAGCACATCCTCATGTCCGTGAAACTGGCGCAGGCCGTCTTCAAAATAATCCTCACGCTCCATGATCCGCCCGATTCTCAGCATAAACAGCCCAGCCATCATCAGTGTATCCGCCCATGCCTGTTCAGGGAATACGTATTCTGCCGCATTCACCGTATGCTGAAGGATACCCTCGCCAAAGCGCGGCGCCTTATGCAGCACATATTCCGCCATCTCGGCCGCTGTTTCCAAATACACGTCATCACCCGTCACCTTGTGGAGGAACAAAAGCGTATGCCCGATGGAAACTCCGTTGATTGAAAGCGACGGCAGCCCATCCTCCAGCTGTTCATCCACCCACGTTTTTAACAGATTGATATATTCCTCGTTTTCCGTCGCTTCATAGGCCTCCGCCACGCCGTAAAACGCGACGCCGCCCGGCCAATCCCACGCAAAATCCATCTGAAATGTCCGTTTCACGATCCGGTCAATAACCGACGTCACCTTTTCTTCATCAAAGATAAGCTGTGCCATCTGCAACACTCCTTTTTATTTTAATCCGGTCGTACTGATGCCCTGAACGATATATTTCTGAAACAAAAAGAATACAAGAATCACAGGCAATAACGAGACGGCTGACATGGCAAACATCGCGCCCCAGTTCGAAGCCGACTCTGTATCGAGAAAAAGCTTCAGCGCAAGTGAAACAGGGTAAAGCTCCGGCTTATTCAAATACAAGAGCGGCTGAATCAGCTCCTCCCACTTCCAATAGAAGGAGAAAATCGCAGACGTCGCAAGCGCCGGGGCAATCAGCGGGAGAATGATCCGCCAAAAGCAGGCAAAGCGCCCACATCCGTCGATTCGCGCGGCTTCATCCAGCTCCTCGGGAATCGTCCGGATAAACTGGATCATCAGAAAGATAAAAAACGCATGCCCGAAAAATTGCGGAACGACAATTGGTTTAAAGGAATTCAGCCAGTCTAATTTCGCAAACATAATATACTGCGGAATCATCAACACTTCATGAGGCAGCATTAACGTCCCCATCATGCACGCAAACCAAAATTTTTTTCCCTTAAACGGAATACGCGCAAATCCGTACGCAATGACAGCCGATGACAGGACGGCACCGATTGTTGACAGTCCGACAATGATCGCCGAGTTTTTAATAAACGTCAGAAACGGCTGTCCCGCGATACCCTTCCACCCTTCAGCATAGTTACTGAGAATAAAAGGGTCGGGAATGAGAGAATGTGAGGTTGTAAAAATACTGGCGCTTTCTTTAAACGAGCTGACAAACAGCCAAATGACCGGGTACAGCAGTAACACCGCCAGCGTTGCCGTAAAAACATGGAACAGTATGCGTTTGGGACTGACGCGACCGGCTTTTTTTCTTTCTAAAACCGGGGCTTTTCTGACAGGCTCGTTGACCGGCTCCATCCGTCATTCCTCCTTTGACTCGTAATGAACCCAATATGATGATGTTTTAAACAATATGAGCGTAATCAGCCCGACAATGACAAGCATGACCCACGCCATCGCCGATGCGTAGCCCATTTGAAAATAGTTAAACGCACGCTGGAACAAATAGAGCGAATAGAGAAGTGTCCCGTCAAGCGGCCCGCCCTCGCCCTTCGAAATGATATAGGCAGGTGTAAATGTCATAAAAGCAGAAATCGTCTGCATCACTAGGTTAAAGAAAATAATCGGTGTAAGAATCGGAAGCGTGATCTTGAAGAAACGCTGCACCCGATTTGCCCCATCCACACTTGCCGCTTCCAAATACGAAGACGGAATGTTTTTCAGCCCGGCCAGAAAAATCAGCATTGACGACCCGAACTGCCAGACGGACAGCAGAATCAATGTCCACAGCGCACTTGTCGGATTCTGGTACCAAAGAATTTTTTGATCAATCCCGACAAAAAACAGCAGCGCATTGATGACCCCGTCATTGCCAAAAATATTGCGCCACATAATCGCCACGGCGACGCTCCCGCCGATGATCGAAGGCAGATAAAAGAGCGTTCTGTAAATGGCCGTTCCTTTTGCTGCATTGTTTAAAATGACAGCGATAAAAAGCGCGAAGCCGAGGCGGAGCGGAACCCCGGCAAGCACATACGTAAACGTCACCTTCAGAGACTGCCAATACTTTTCGTCACCCGTAAACATTTCCTTAAAGTTGTCGAGCCCGATCCATTTCGGCGCCGTAAACAAGTCATAACTCGTGAAGGACAGAAACAGGGACGCCCCCATCGGAATCACCGTAAAGCATAGGAACCCGATGATAAACGGAGAAATAAAAGCATATCCCGCCAGATTGTCTTTTCTAATACTCCGGCTTTTTTTCATTGCGTCAGCCCCATTTCCCGTCAATTATTCCTCTCTAATATCTCATTGGCCTTTTTCCGGAACGTTTTGGCGGCTTTTTCCGGCGATACCTTCTGATACAGAATCTGATCTGACGTATCCTTCAGCAGCTTGATGACCTCCGCGCTTCCCACAGGCTCTGGCGGATCGGCTTTGCTGATGTTTTTTGACGCGGTTTCTACATACTCCACGATGTTGGCTTCTTCCTCATTCAGCTTCGGTTTAATCGCATCCGCCACCTTGTCGGAGACTGGAACGCCTCGCTCGCCTTTAATCAGCTGGTTCGCTTCCTCATTATTCACGAAGAAATTAATAAATTTCGCTGCCTCTTTTTTATGCTCAGAGCTTTTCGGAATGGAAAACAGCATACTCGGCTTCAGTGTCAGCGCCTTTTCCTTCATTTGCTCCGGCGGCAGATAGAGAGACAGAGGCGAGTCTGTCAGCCGGGCAAAGCCCAAATATTGATTGGAGTAGTTCCATGTAATCGCTGATTTGCCTTTAACGATAAAATCGTCTTCCATCCCTTTAATCTGTGCGCTTTCATCAGGTGTTGGGGACGTTTTCGCTTTCACCAGCCTCAGCTGCCGTTCAAAGTAATCGACAAACATCTGATCATCTTGATACGCGAGGCCAGTGCCGTCTTCTTTGTAAAAGCGCTCACCCTTTGTGCGCAAATAATACGGGAAGAAAATATCAGGCGGATGCATTCCGTTGGAACCGTAGACACCAGCTTTTTCCTGAAGATCATACGCCAGCTTCTCGTAATCCTCCCACGTCCAGTTTTCCTGATTGATAGACACACCGGCTTTTTTCAGCATATCTTCATTGGCAATCACAGACAGCACGTTGACACCTAGCGTAAATCCATAAAGCTTATTGTCGATTTTTCCGCCCGACAGCATATTCTCGTCGATTGAACTGACGTCAATCGTTCCATCCTTTGTATACGGCGTTAAATCCTCCAGCTGGTTCTTCTTTCCGTATTGGGCTAAGTAAGCGGTATCCATTTGAATGACATCCGGAAGCTGGCCGGCGGCAGACATGGGCGCAAGCTTTTTCCAGTAGTCATCCCAGTTCGCAAATTCCGCTTCAATATGGACGTGAGGATTCTTTTTCTCGTAAAGTTCAATTACCTTTGTTGTATAATCATGCCTTGGCTGCCCGCCCCACCACGCGATTCTGAGCGTAATGTCTTCTTTTTTCCCCGATGCCTCTTCGCCCACAGAACATCCGCTGAAAATAAAGACACAGACAAGCGATAACAGAACGTAACAAATCTTCTTCAAACCAATCCCCCCTTTAATGTAAGTGCTTACATTTTATTTTAAAGCGTTCGGATAGGGCGAAACACTCAAAAAACAGTGGCGAAAGTCAAAAAAACAGAGATGGCTATCCTGCGGAAGCGCCTCCCTGTTTTCTTCTGAATTCTGACGGTGTCAGACCGGTATATTTTTTAAAAACAAGACTGAAATACTTCGGATTATCGCCAAACCCGATTTCTTCAGCAATTTCTGATACACTCGCATCCCGCCTCATTTTCATCTGTTTTATCGCATGTTCAAGACGCACTCGTGTAACATATTGTGAAAATTTCTCGCCTGTTTCCTGCTTAAATAACTTCCCGAGATAATCAGGATTCATAAACAGCATATCCTTCGCCGCCCATTTTAAGGACAGATTCGGATTTCCGAGCTCGTCGGCAATAAGCCTGATCATTTTTGAAATCACTGCGCTCCCATGCAGGTCACCAGACGCTTCGGCTGTGTCACGAAACAGCTGCCCCGCGTTCCGGAGTTCTCCCGCCTGACTGATGGCCATCTTGCGGTCCGCAAAAACCTCCGCCGCCTTTTCAGTGGCGTTCTCCACTACGGCGAGCACGGTCCATTCTCCGCTGCTGCTAACCGCTGTCAGTGCCGACCCGAGTGCCTCTCTGGCTGTGGCATCAATAGATTGTTCCCCTTTTAAGATCAAGAGGCGGATCTTTTTTCCGGCAAGTGAAGGCGGTGGAGACAGCTGGGCCACACCGGCGATCAAGCCTTCCAAGTATTGATCAGCTGCAAAGGAACGGATATGGTCCAGCTCGTGTTTCAGATGGGCTGTTTTCTTTTTGTGCACATCTTGCCGCTTCAGCTCAGCAATGATTTCCTCCAGCGAGCTGATAATCTGCTGTTCATTGCAGGGTTTCAGCAAATAATGCTTCACCCCATATTTCATGGCTTCCTTTGCGTACTCAAACTCTCCAAACCCGGACAGGACGATAAATTGCACCGACGGGCTGATGGCTGACACCTTTTTGATCAGCTCAAGCCCGTCCATGCCGGGCATTTTGACGTCTGTGATGACGATATGCGGCTGCTTATGTACAATCTTTTCATATGCTTCATGTCCGTTCTGCGCTTTACCGATCAATGAGGCGCCAAGCGACTCCCACTCAATGATTCCTGCCATTCCATCAAGGATAATCCTCTCATCATCAGCCAGCAGTATTTTATACATCACACCACCTCATTTCGGCACGGTATTGTGATCACAATCCTCGTCCCCTTTTCATGCTCACTATGAATCCGCAAGCCGTATGGCTCTCCGAATGTCAGGCTGATGCGCTCGCGAATATTCCAAAGTCCGATTCCTCTTCCGCCCGTTGATTCAAGAATCCGTCCATCCATGCCAGGACCGTTATCTTCGACCGTAATACAGACACATTCCTTTGCCTTTTTCGCCTGAATCCGGATGGCGCATGGCCTTGTAAAGGGTTCAAGCGCGTATTGAATCGCATTTTCCGCAAGCGGCTGGAGCGTCAGTTTCGGAATGAGGCAATGCTTCACCTCATCGTCAATATCCAACGTGAAATTCAGGCGCTCTTCAAATCGAAATCGCTGAATGGTCATATAGTGACGTAAAATGTCCGCCTCCTCCTGAATGGTCACGATATCCTTTTTCATATGTATGCTGTTTCTCAGAAGAAAACCGAGCGATTCCACCATTTTTGAGATTTGCTTTTGCTGATTCGCCTTGGCCAGCCAATTGATGGACTCGAGCGTGTTATATAAAAAATGCGGATTGATCTGGGCTTGCAGTGCTTTCAATTCGGTTTCTTTAATAATGAGCTGTTTTTCCACATTTTCTTCCATCAGCTCATTAATCCGTTTCATCATGACAGTAAAATGGCGGTTCAGCATGCCGGCCTCATCCTGTGTATGTTCCGGCAGAGAAAGCGACACACCTGCTTCAATACCGCCGTGCTGTACCGATTTCATCGCGGTCACAAGCTGTTCAATCGGCTCCGTGATGCTGTTGGCGATTTTCCTTCCGAAAAGCAAAACCACACAGAAAAAGAGGAGAAAGCATGTGCCGATCACTGTTTTCATAAAGGAAATTTTCGCGAACATCTGATCAAAGGGGATAACGTTATAGTAGCTCCAATTTTGGTAGGATGATTGAAGATAAGAAATAAAGTAACGTTTGCCATTCTTTTTTATCAAGTCATAACCGGGGTGCTTCAGCGTCTCTTTTGCTGCCTCAGGAACATGCGCTGATGCATGTGCCGTATACACCAAATTCCCGCCTTGGTCGGCAATCATAATGTCTCCGACTGAATCGCCCCAATCCTTCGGCACATCACGAATCATTTGTTTTACATTGACTTGGATCAGCACCATGCCCAAGCCGTTCAGACTCAGCTGGTGATATGACCTGATCTGCCGTGCTGAAATCAGGACAGGATCTGACCCGCCGAGCGTCATCCAAAGATTTCTTCCATTTTTCGCTTTCGCTCGCTTAAATACCTCTTCCTGCTCCTGCTGCAAAAGATCTGAAGAACTGCTTCCGGCTGAATACTCTGAGCCGCGGGCATCAATCAAATGAATGGAATCGATGTACTTTTCATCACTGGCATATCCCGCAAGCTGATCCCAAAGCTCCTGCTTCATTTGATATTGATCATACGTATCATCCCGATTTTGCATGCTCAGGATGCGCTGAATCTGTTCGTCTGTAATGATTTCATATGACACATCCTCTATCTTCTTCAGCTCGTCTTCGATCCTTTCAGAAGACATGCGAAGCACCTCCGAGGACTTGCGGTAAATCTGCTCATCATACACATGAAAGGCATACTGGACCCCGCTGTATACAAATAGAAAGGATACGGCCATAATCAACGATAGAAACACAAACAGCTTATCCTTAATCTTCATCCGCCTGTACCAGCCAGCAACTCTTTTCTTCATGCCGCCTTTTCTTTCTCCTGCCGCTGATCCATTGACCGAAACGCTTTAAAGGACAGCTTCGTTAAGATCAGGCTGAGTAAACTCCCGCTGAAAAACAATAGAAACGTGACATGAAACAGAACGAGACAAAGCACACCGACAGCGCCCGCTGCCATCAAAAGTGTCACCGCCGGACGGCTGAAAGCAATCAAAAAGCTGATGCTCAGCACCTCTCTGATTTTTACGTCAAAATGAGAAAATACCGGGAACACATACAGCACAACAAACGCGAAAATCAAACTAATGCTCAGGAATACATTGACGAGCACAGGCTGATCCATCTGAGCCGCTATCCGCATATCCGCAAACAGAAACAGGGCAGCCGTCACAACGATAAGCCCGAGGATCTGTGATGCCCGCCATTCCTTTTTAAACGTCCGAAAAAAGACAGAAAACACCGGGGCATCTGTATTCCCCTTCGCCCATTCTCTCGCCACTGTAAACATCGCGGCAGTAGCGGGCATCAGCCCAAATACAACCAGGCCTGCAAGAGAAAACAAAATCCAAAGCACATTCAAATAGGCCAGTCTCATCACCCACGTACAAAAACGATTCAGCCCATTTGTCACACTGTGTATCATCAACATCACCTTCCTGCTTCGGAAAACGCTTTCATTTTAAAGTAATATGTATTTCTCCTTTCGAAAGAAAATTCCTGCCGTTCTGTGAAAATTTCGACATGATGAGAGACGGCAGCAGCCTTATCTTTTCCTGTAACGCCGGATGGCCTTATCGATCAAATATCCGGCAATGGCTCCGAAAATGACATTGAATCCAAGCATTCCGAGCGCAGCCCCTTCCCAGCCGCGTACATACACGAGGCTGTACCAGATCGCAAACACACCAAGGACGATCAGCCCGGCCAACATCCATTCCGGCCGACTTTTGTCAGGAAATCTCATCCGCATCAAAACGGATACGCCAGCAAACAGACAAGCCGTCACAATCCCTGTCACAAATAAAATTGACCACACATCGCCTGCCCTCCCTTTTAGAAAAGACAAAAAAGCCCCCTGCAAAGGACGCTTATTCTGCCGTAATCTCTTTCTCAAACAAATGATATCCGGACGCATCAGCACCCATGAATTCATATCCCATACGCCGATAAAAGGAATGCAGGGCATCGCTATCAGCGACACAGTCAAGCCGGATCCGCGTTTTTTCCGGAAAGTGTATGCCCGTCTCCGCCCACTGAAGGACGCGGGCTCCAAGCCCCTGTCCCGCAAACCGGCGGCTTACTGCGAGGCGATGCAAATAAATGGACTCCTCATGCCCATCGTCTCCCCAAAGCGTCCGGTCCCACTCGCTCGGTTCAGGCAGCAGCATCACGACAGCCGCAAGCTCATCATCTTTTTTAAACACAAACACATGTCCCTTTTCAATTGACCCCGTAATATCATGTATATCTTGCCCTTTCAGAAGTCCGCTCCATTGGTTAGAACCCCGATCCCGGAGCCATTCAGCTGTTCGGACGAGCAACCCGGTAATCGATTCTGCATCCTCATAGACGGCCGGACACGCGTAAATTCCATCTGCAATCGTTTCGTTCTCAATCTTAAAAGCTGACATAAAGGCCTCCCAATTAAAAAGTAAGCTTGCACACACACCTTGATTATAATGCAGACCAAACTGCAAAAACAGACCATTTTCTCTGTATGTAAAAGGGTGTATGAAGGAGAGGCCAATCTGCCTATTAGAAAATCTTCTTTTTATCCCGTTCTTCTTTTAAAATTTCAACCGCTTCTCTGAAGCGCATAGAGTGTACGATTTCACGCTCACGCAAAAAACGCAGGGAATCGTTTAAATCAGGATCATCCGAAATATCAATCAGCCATTGATACGTCGCCCGCGCCTTTTCTTCTGCGGCAATATCTTCGTATAAATCGGCAATCGGATCGCCCTTCGCTTGGATATAGCTCGCGGTAAACGGCACGCCCGCCGCATTATGATAAAAAAGCGCGCTGTCGTGATTGACGTAATGATCGCCAAGCCCAGCTTCACGCAGCTGCTCCGGTGTGGCGTCTTTCGTTAACTTATAGACCATGGTCGCAATCATTTCCAAATGAGCAAACTCCTCCGTGCCGATATCTGTTAAAAGGCCGATGACCTTATCAGGAATCGTATAACGCTGGTTCAAATACCGGAGAGCTGCGGCCAGCTCGCCGTCCGCTCCGCCATACTGCTCAATCAAATACTTCGCCAGCGTCGGGTTGCACGTACTGACCTTGACAGGGTATTGCAGCTTCTTTTCATACACCCACATTCAGGCATTCCTCCTTATACTTGCCACGGCCATGGCCCTTTTCCCCAATCCCAATCCTTGCCCGCGGGGCTGTTGCCGAACTGCAAAAGCGGTCCGTAAGAGGATTCGAACTGTCTTTTTAAGTGCCTTGAATAGCCGGAATATTGATTGAATTGCTTCAGCGCATCTTCATCATGAGGATGTGTATTTAAATAAAGACTCAGCTCAACAAGCACAAAATCAGCAGCCTGTATTTGCTCAAGCTGACGATAATATTCGGCGTCAACCTTTTTTGCCATGTGCGTCTCCCCCTCGATAAGGGTTTTCATAAAAATCATAGAGATCCTTCCAAAGGGTGCCTTTCCTCAAAGCCTCCATCGGCGAAAACTGCTCCATGTGCTCAGGCTGAAAGGTCATATAAAGGTTAGGGGGCGTTCTGTAATATTTCTTCCCTATGGGCGGACAGGGATCAAAACGGCTGTGAAAGGGCGTATATGATTTGACAGGCGTAAACGGCTGCATATCCTTCATTCCGGCTCCTCCTTTCTCAAAAACAATGACCTTAATAGGTATGAGGCAGGAGGCATGATTATGACTAAAACACGACTTAGCTTTTTCAATAAGAAGACCTTCGGAAGCGCCGAAGGTCTTTCTAGACTATTCAGTCCAAAATGAGGTCAGTGTTTCCAATATGCAGCATGAGCATCCGCAAACTCTGACAGCGAACGAGGTTCTTTTCCCGTCACACGCTTCACTGTATCCGTTACCCGATGTTCCGCACCATGGCTGATTGCCTCATCAAGCTTCGCCATAAAATGGGCATAATCCGCGGGCAAACCTCCTGCCTCCATTTTATGCTGCAGCTCGGAACGAGAAATGCTGACATGCTCCACCCGGCGTCCCGCCGCAGCTCCAATGATCTCCGCCGCTTCGGCATAGCTCAGCGCCTCGGGACCTGTCAGAATATGATGTGTTTGATGAGGAACATCATCAATCAAAGCCCTGACGGCTGTTTCTGCGATGTCATCAGCGTCAATAAACCCAAGTTTTCCTTCACCCGAAGCCGTTGTGATGCGGCCCTCCGTTTGAATAGACATGTGATGCTGGACATTGATGAAATTTTGCATAAAGTATGAGGGCCGCAGCACCGTCCATTCTGGAAACTCGCGCACTGCCTGGTGAAGCGCGCCAAACACGGGACCGTTCTCGGAGACAACAGACGCACTTTGCATCACTACCCGCTTTGCGCCGAGACGCTTTGCTTCCTTTAAAAAGGGAAGCACATAGGGAGCCGGATCAAGTACACCAACCGGAGCAACAAGATAGATGTCTTTTACCTGTTCTAGAGCAGGCCTAAAACTGGAGGCATCCTTCCAATCAAAATACACATACTCCGCACTTGCAAGCGCGCCCTTTTTTCGGCTTGCAATACGCACTCTGTATCCCAGCTTTATTAAACGGCTGGCAATTCGGCTGCCGACTGTGCCGGTCCCGCCCGTGATTAAAATCGGATTCTGTTTCATCATTTCCCACTCTCCTCTGTTTGCAAAAATGATCCTCCAAAGGCCTCTTTTACAACAAGCGGATTCCAATAATCCCTATAACGCACAATGCGGCCGTCTCTCGTTTCGATGACACTGATATAGCTTTGGCGATAAGGCAGTCCAGTCTCAATCACATGGCCGTCACATTGAAACTCCGCAATCACCGTATTCGAGTCTGCTGAACGGTACACTGTCGGAGTGGTAAATGAAGAAAGATGGATCTGCTTAGGATAATCCTTAATATAGTTGTAAATGGCCGCTTTTCCTTCTATTCTTTTTGGTGATCCCTCCGGCGCATAAGGAAACTCAAATACAGCATTCTCATCCCAAAGCTCCATCCAGCTCTTCATGTCCTTCTCAAGCATATAAGCCATAAACTTTCTCAATGTTTCACATGCTTTTTCAAATTCATTCATCAACATTCATCATCACCTCTTTTTTTATTTCCAGACCATTCAGTCCAAAAAATACACACATGGGCAAAGAATTCTTTACCACATGTTAATCAAGCACTGATAAACTCACGTCAACATGGTCCTGAAGACGATCCATATCTGCCGTCACTTTTGCAATAAATGTCAGTGACAGCCTGCTCTGATTCAGGTACCGGGCGAGCGCAGATATATCATGATCTTCGCCATTCAATTCTCCTTGATCCTTCGCCCTTAAAAGCGCCTGATAAAAAGCGTCCTCAAGCTGCTTGGATTGTCTGTCAAAATACCGGGCAAGCTCAGGGTCATGCGGGATCTGTTCAATCGCACTGTTCATAATGTAGCACGCCTTCGCCCGTTCCGGATCCCTCAGGGCATTGACACCTTCCTGAAAAATATCACGAATGGCTTCCTTTACAGATCCTGGCGCTTCAAGCCTTTCCATAACTGCAGCGTTTTTCCCTTCAAGATACGATTTCACCGCGGACAAAAACAAATCACGCTTCGTGCCATACGTATCATACAAGCTCTGGCGCGCAATGCCTAAATGAGAGAGCAGACCCTGAAGAGACGTTCCTTCGTAGCCATACTCTCCAAAAACCTCTATCGCCCTGTGAAGAACAAGTGCCGTATCAAATTCTTTATTCCTCCCCAAAAAACGATCACCTCCTGAAACAAATGTTACCAGTTTCCAGACTGAACAGTCAAGAAAAAAAGATAAAAAACACTCTTGATCTGCAAGAGTGTCCTCTTTATACCATCATCTTCTTTATTTATAACCGTCTTTTCCCCAGTGGCCCATATGGTGGTGATGGTGGCCATAATGACCATCATGATGGTGGTGATAATTATCCTTTCCAACATGGTGATGATGGTGATGAAGATTATCTTTTCCATCATGATGATGGTGATAATAGTGGTGATGGCCATCATTTTCATGGTGCATGTTCGGATAATTTACAGTTCCCGGAGAGCCTCCATAGCCGCCGCTTGGGTAACCGCCGGATCCTCCGTATCCTCCGTACGTTCCATATCCCGGATAGCCGCCGACACCTCCATGTATGCCGTGATCTGGGTAGCCTCCATACATGCCAAAGCCCGGGTGGCCTCCATACATGCCATAACCCGGGTGGCCAATACCAAAGCCCTGATAATGACCAAAACCAGGTCCGCCATACATATGTCTTGTATCAGTCATATTCACTCTCTCCTTCACATAGGTTACAGTCCAGAGTATGAGAATATCTTATAGATCGTATAGGCGGCCGCCTACATACAGCTAAAACAATTTCCAGGACAAAAAAAGCAGGCCATAACAGCCTGCTCACTCCTTACTCACCTAAATCAACGTTATGATATACCTGTTGAACATCTTCCAAATCTTCTAATGCATCAATCAATTTTTCAAACTGTTCCTTTGCATCATCCGGAAGCGTTACTTCACTTTGCGCAAGCATTGTCAGCTCCGCTACTGTAAATTCCTCGACACCCGCGTTTTTAAACGCCTCTTGCACCGCATGGAATTGATCAGGCTCAGCATATACGATCACGCTGTCATCCTCTTCTAAAATGTCACGTACATCAACATCCTCTTCCATCAGGATTTCAAGCGCTTCGTCAGCAGTTTTGCCTTCCACACCGATTACAGCCGTCGCGTCAAACATGTAAGCAACAGATCCGCTCACACCCATGTTTCCGCCGTTTTTCCCGAACGCCGCACGCACTTCCGGCGCCGTACGGTTTACATTATTCGTCAGCGCATCAACGATAATCATTGATCCGTTCGGCCCGAAGCCCTCATAACGAAGCTCATCGTAATTCTCTTCCGCTCCGCCCTTCGCCTTCTCGATCGCACGTTCAATGATGTTTTTCGGCACGCTGTAAGTCTTCGCACGCTCAAGCACAACCTTCAGCGCCTGGTTGGATTCCGGATCAGGCTCGCCCTGTTTCGCCGCCACATAAATCTCACGGCCAAACTTCGCATAAATTCGACTCGTATTTGCGTCCTTAGACGCCTTCTTCTCTTTAATATTGTTCCACTTACGGCCCATGATGTTCCACTCTCTTTCATATATATCAATCTAAATACTGTTATTCACTTTATCCATTATACCTCAAATGGTTTGGTTGTTTCGAGTGTCTTGCGTTAGAAATAGAAGGAATGCCGCGATGTGAAAAATGGAACGTCTTCCGTAAAGCAAGAAAAAGCCCTAGCTAAGGGCTTTCTTCTGATCACTAAGTTTGTAAGGGGAATGATCGATATACGTCGTATTTCGATCTGTTGATTCCTTAAATCCGCCGGAGTTTGTCAGGGTTGGAAACGACATGCTTCCCAAAACTAGAGTAATAGCCAGACACATCATCACTTTTTTCTTAATAGGCATATAAACACTCTCCTTTTAGAATATCTTCTTGGGCTTTCAGCACTTTCCGATAAAACGCAGCGGCTTGTTCAAAGTGACAGCTGCTTTCAAAAACAGTGGCAGCACTCCGGGCACATGCTTCAATGTACGCGTGCAGGTTCTTTTTTTCGAAATAGCTTATAAGATCATGAATTTTTCGTTCGTCAACAGTCTCCTTGTACACGGCCTGCAAGAACAGAAACAATTCTTTATAAAATTTGTGAGAACGTGCTGTGATATAGTCTAATCCTTCCTCTATGAACTGAAACGCCTTCTGTGTTTGGCCCGCTTTACATAATGTCCAGCTTAATCCAAACAAGACTTTCGGAAGCAGATCAGGCACTTTCTCTCTGCTTACTTTCGCCGCTTTTTGGAAATGTTCTACAGCCATCTGATCGTCTCCTGATCTGTCATAGCTGTTCGCGATGTTCAATAGAGAAATGGCGATAAACCTGTCATTTTGAATGTCCGTTGCCAATTTGAGCGCCGTCTCTAAATGCGGGAGCGCTTTATCATAATGTTTGAAATCATCATAATTGCCGGCGATCACAAACAAGCTTTGTATCGTTCTAATGCTGTATAGGGGATTGTTTTGATAAATGTCTAAGGCTTGAAGAATATGATGCATCGACACATGGGTTTGCTTCATGTGATAATACGCTTCGGCCACTTTAAAATGGAATTCCGCTTTCTCAATTTCATCTGACACAAACGGCAGTTCTTTCTCCGCCTCGCGATAATACCCGATGGCTTCAACATATTCTTTTTGATCAAATTCATACATGCCGCGGAAAAACAAAGAGTAATATTTCAAAAGGCCTGTGAGTTTTTTCTGAGGGGTCTCAATCGTTTCAAGAAGCTCTGTCACTGTAGGGCGATTCCCGTATGTTTGTCCCGGCTCCAAATAATCAAGCATCAGCTGGTGACGAAAACACATCAGAGAATAATAGATCAGCAAATCCTGGTCTTCTTCCATCTGCTGAATGTCCTGCTCCACCTCCGCTTTCAGAACCTCAGCATCCGGAACACTGAACTGGCGAATCATTTTATACCATTCATTAATCTTAACACCAACACGCGAAGACGGTATGGCTTGACTCAACGGCTTCCCTCCTTCTCTATGAGATATGTCATATTCTATCAATCCCAAATTTTGAAAACAATACGAAAGGAAGAAATTGTTTTTTCATCCTGTCAATTTGTTTTTCTACGCAAAAAAGACCCTTTACGCAAGGGTCTTTGTCATTCTATTTCATATACGTATTCACGAGCTCGTAACAGCGCTCTTTCGTCTGTTTGGCAAGCTCTTCCGTTTGGACGACTCGGGATAATGAACCGCCGCCCTCCTCATCATATCGTTTCTGGGCCGCAGCATCCCTATCCTTCATCCATTGGCGTTGTTTCACTTTTAATGCCGCCATATCTGAAGCAGAAAGCTGTTTTTGCAGCACGCCGTATATCTCGTTCAGCAATCCGTCCCACATTTGATAGTTGTAACCGTAATCCTCAATCATCTGATAATCACTTTGATAGTCATTGTGCTTTTCTTTCTGTTCTGTCGCTGACAATTTGGCAACATAATCTGCTTTTTTGCTTCCCGTTGTCTGCTCACTGCTCTGTGTATCCGCTGTATCGGGCGATGCGGTTTCCGCAGTCTTCTGAGCTGTCTCTTGCTCCGGGGCCTCAGTCTCGTTTTCATTATCACTTATCAGACTGGTATCCTTTGAGCCGATCGCTGCCTTTCTTTCCCCATTTGAACTTTTCACATTGAAAAGATAAGCTGTTCCGCCGGCAGCCTTCGATTCATAGGACTTCACAAATTCCGCCGTTTCACCGTTTCTCGACAGAATCGTTTTCGCTTCTTCTTTTGTCAGCTTGATATCATCCCCTTGAAGCGACTTGCTGTCCCATTTGTTGATCTTCCAATCGCCATCTTCCTTCACCAATTCAAACGTCCATAACGTGCCCATGTTGTTTAATTCTGTTGCCGGATCTATTGATGAAGCCTCTATCTTATTCTTGTTCTGTTTATATGTAAAACGCACATCGAAATCAGTGCCGGGGTGAAAAGGAGCATCACACTCGCAAAAGTACTCTCCGGCCAAATTCTTTAAGGTCTGATCTGCAAACGTTTCTGTTGCATAAGGCAGCACACTAGGCCGTAGCTTGTTGAAATCCGCCTTGTTTGCCGTGCTCCAGCCGTTTTCCTTTCCCGCTTTATCAAATGCATTGAAGATCGAATCTACATCGTTTTTCAAAGCTGATTTTACTTCCTGCTCCGTCAGCTTCGCAACGCTCGCCTTCTTCACGGCTTGCTTTTCTTGATCCTTATCAGAAGATCCGCTATTAGAACACGCCGATAATAGGAATAGTATCGATAAAAGCATCGCACCTAATTTATAACTCATTGTCTCTCTCACCCTTCTGCTCTCTCATGGTAGCTTTTTAATTTTATAGGTCTTTTGTCAGTTTGTACATTTCATTTTTACAGAAGCAGAAAGAGAGTGAAATGAGCTTACTCAACCACAACAAAATCCTGAACCTTCACTTGTTCCTCAGGCAAATCAAACTGATAAAGCATCTTCTTAGAATGGATATCAAACACACCCACATACCCGCCAATGCCCTTTTTATGCTCTTCCTGGGCAACAACATACAGTTGACTCCCCTTAAACTTCCCCTCCATATAAGGGAATTTCAAGTCGTATGTATGAAAAGAAAAGTCCTTCCCATACTCCAGCAAGTTCGCCTCACCCTCTTTGTCCTCGTACGTAACGTAAAAACTGCCGCTTTCTTTGTCATAGTATACGGTATCAGCGTATTCAAGATCATCAGGATACGGAATATATGTCGTTTTCCATGTCCCTTTTTCAATCACAGTCAATTTATGATCCGAGCTCGCGACAATAAATTCCTCCGATTCTGCGAATTGATCAGCGTATGAGGCTAAGGTCAGGGTCTCTATGATTTCCTCTGTGTTTCTATCGATCACGTAAATAGCCATACCTTGAATGACATAAATATAATTCTCGTCACTCGACCCCATCGTGACAAGCGAAGGCAAGGTGAGGCTATATTCCTTTTTCGTTCTTTTGTCGTTTATATGCACATCATTCCCCGTCGTATCAACGTTATAGGCCTTAACAGAAACATCCTTCCCCTCATACCAAAACAAAAATGGATTTGATAGCGGATGCTTTTTTATGGCATCCTTCTCCAGCGTGTAATAAAAGGACTCATGTTCCGCTAGTAATACAATGTCTGTTGATGCGTAAGACTTCGTTTGGATGTACGGCACATCCGCCACCTTAAACGTGCGCCTATTAAATCTTTCGCCTGTTGAGGTTGAGAGCAGCGTGCTTTCTTTTATGAGAGGATTGGAGTAAATAAAAAAGATACGGTCTTCTTCGGGGTGAATGGCGGAAGCTTTGACAGGATACGCATTCTTATTTTGAAAGGAAATATAGACAGCCAACATAAAAACACTTGCGAACAAACCCAATAATATAAAACGCTTCTTCATATAAACAACTCCCAATATATGGTCCGAAACTCTATATCGTTTTCAACATGCCCTGTACATATCCCTTGTAACCCAATAAAAAAAAGAACTTCTCAATGGAAGTTCTCACTTATTTTTCTCATAGGATTGTTTGATCAATCCCATGATATATTCAATGTGTTCATCATCTTTTATGAAAATCTCATAGTCGCCATTTCCCCAGTGGCCGGTCTCAGAGACATCGCGCATTCTGTCCTCGGGATCATGCAATTCTCCCTTTTTCATATTCACCCACAGCTTAAGTCCGCTTTTTAAAAGAAGAATGTCAGTGAAATTTCGCTTATTTGATGTAAACGCAATATAAAGCTTTGTCGGTTTGATTGAAATATGATCGTCCAAATTAAAAATGAATTCCTTTAGCTGCTGATAAAGCTCTATGATGTCAAACGGTTTATCTGCAAGATGATCCTCTTCAGAAAACACTTTAATTTCTTTGCTGACCTCTTGAATGGTCTCACTTTGCTGCGAAATGGTCTTAATCGACTCGGAGACGCCATCAGCCTTCATTTGATTCAACTGGATCAGATCATTTTCGTACCTTTTAATCTCCCACAATTCAATTGGCAGATCTTTAAAATGGATCGATTGCTTTTGATACACTGTAAATACAGGTGAGATAAAAATGACCTTCGACTGCGACCAGTCTACATCATCCCGCTTTAACGGAAGATCATGATTTTCATTGTACTCAAGAATGAAATCTGCTTTATGATTGAGCATTGCCGCTAAGTAGGCGTAGCCCTGATCAACAACACTGAAGTTTTTCGTATTTTTATACTCGATAATCACAAAAGATTTCGTCTCAGCATCAAACGCTAACGTATCAATGCGGAAATTGCTAATCCTGAATTCAGATTTCACAAAACTGAGCCCCAACATTTGCTGAAGATTGGTCTCAAATAAATCCTGAATCTCTTTTTCTTTTTTAAACGGTTTCTCGCGAATATCTTCGATTTGATTTTGATTGTTTACTTTATAGAGATACATGCTGGACCCCTTTTATTTTACTAGTTCCATTAAGGTTTCTAAGGATAGACTCGAAACCGGATTTTGCGTTTTTGTTTTCAGCGTACCGCCAATCAAATAAGAATAGTCTCGGCACTCTGCCAATTGAAACCGGACTCTATTGTTCGTTTTAGTGATTTTGGCTGGTTCATCAGATTCCCAAGCGTCAACGATCTTGTAAACATTTAAAATCACACCGCTCCGAACAACAATTGCCCGTTTACATTCCTTTGCTCTGGACAATTTCATATCCCAGTTCCCGCAAGCGCGGTTCGTTAGCGTGTCGCCTTTTTGAATATCCTTGATCTTTATGATTAAGAAATCTTTATCCAAATGAGCTCTTCCCCTTTTTATTGATCTATCATTATCTTATCAAAACCGTGCACTTAGACACATGCCAAATGACTCATTTTTCCACCAAAACACGTTCTCACACCCACCATCATCCCACCCCGTGGTAAAATTTTGATATTGAGTGAACAAAAGAAGGGAAATGGTCATGAAAGTATTTGAAGCGAAAACACTGCTTTCGGAAGCGACAGACCGTGCAAAAGAGTACAAAGAACTAAGAACGCAAATGGTCAACTTGAGAAAAGCGTTAAAAAGCGTCGCTGATCTCAGTGACAGCGAATTCTCAGGAAAAGGCGCCAGCAACATCAAAGCATTCTATCACGACCACGTCGGCGTCACCGACCAGTGGATCGACTACATCGATATGAAAATCGCATTTTTCAACAGCATCGCCGGAGCCGCCGAGGACAAAGGCCTCTCAGACGCATACATCGAAGAATCCTTTCTGGAGCACGAACTGGCAAATGCAAATAAAAAATCAAAATCTATCATGTCTGAACAGAAAAAAGCGATGAAAGACATCTTAAACGATATCGACGACATCCTCCCGCTCGACCTGTTTTCAACCGAAACCTTCAAAGACGAGCTGGCCGATGCCAACGACAAACGCAAAAAAACACTGGAAAAATTGGACGCCTTGGACGAAGACCTGAAAACAGAATACGCCCTGTCTGAACCAAACGAACAATTCATCAAATCCGACTTCCAAAAGCTCCAAGAAGCAACGGGTAAAGGCAAAAATGCCACACCCATCCACTACAACGCCAAGGCGTACCGTGAGAGTGACATACATAAGAAAAAAGGCGACATTGAAAAGCGGACGGATGCTTATTTGAAGATTAAGAAAGAGGAAGCGAAGGAACGCGAGATTGAAAAATTGAAGAAAAAGCTTGCGGATGGGGTATCTGATCCTGATGAATATTTAGAAATTGCGAAGAAGATTGGGTATGAGAACCTTGAGCCTGCACAGTTACAGTATGTGGTGCAGCTTGAGCAAGCAAAACAGCTCGAAGAAGTTGGTGAAACCACATGGGAAGTTCTGAAAGGAGTTGGAGTCGGTCTCTACGATGTCGCTAAGGATACTGTGACTGGTGTTAAAGATTTAGCTGTCGGAGCGTGGGAGTTTTCCCAGCTCTCCGAAGAACAAAAATTAGCCAAAACAATTTCAACTGTATTGAAGACACCTTCTTATGCAAAAATCATATGGACAAACATAGCAGATTCATGGAATGATAAAATGGTTAACGGTGATGCATACTCACGATCTCATTATATTACCTATGTGGTCGGGAGCCTCGTCGGACTAAAAGGTGCTGGCTCTGTTGTGAAAGTAACAAGTAAACTTGGTAAAGCAGGTGCTGCCAAAATCGATAAAGTGCTTGAAGCTGGAGAAAAAGCTACTACTAAACATGTAAAGACAGGAATCCAGAAAACAAAAGATTTCAGCAGTGCTTTAAAAGGTAAAAATCAAGTCGCTTTTGCAGGGATTGCTCAGGATATTGAGAATACGCATAATGTAAAGAATACATCGCTTCTGAAAAAAGAAATTGAAGAACAGAAATCAAATGCATTGCAAAAAACTGAAAGAAAAACACAGAACATAAAGAAACCTAGAAAAACAATAATTCCTACAGTAAAAAGTGGTGAATTTAATAATTGGTTCAACTCATTAACAACGAAGCAACTTGATGAGCTTTGGACAGATAAGAAAGTTAGAAGAGCAATTGAAAGACAATTGAGAGCACCCGGCGGCATGCACGAATGGCATTTAGTTTCTCGGGCCCCTACTTTCAAACATTGGGGAGTTACAGCTGAACAAATTAGAGATTTAAGAACTGCCATAAACAAAGTCGAGTTTGTGAATCCAGTTGGTAAACACGGAGGATTGGGTTCAACCGCTGCTCATAATGAATTGCTAGGAATTATTGATTCATCCTTAAACTATAATATGTTTGTCCGAAGATTAAATAATTGGGCGAACTATAGGCTAAAAGGTGGAGCGGCAGCACTGCCAGAAGGATTAAGGACTAAATAATAGGAGGTTAATATGGAACGTCAAAATTTCGTATCATTGTGGATTGGAAGTATAAATGATGATGAATCATTAAGTAAATATGTTGAATTAGATTACAATGAGGATGAAGGTGATTTTCTTCCTTCCCAATTTTTAATTGATTTTGATATAGATATAGATGAATTAGATGAAGATTTTATAGAAAAAGTTGCACATGAAAAAAATTGTAATAATTTATCTGAACTAATTGGCGGCTGTTCGTACGATAGTGTCATCTTACCTCGATTTGAGAACATAGTAGGTACCGCAATTCCTGAACACATCAATGCTGCTGTTCTTTTATATAATTTTGAATATGACGGCAGGGAGAAAGAAATAAACGATAAAAACTATTCATTTAAATTTATTGGTGCAGTATCCTATGTTTAAGTAAAAAATTCTAAATAAATATGAAGCCCTCTTACTCGAGGGCTTTATTTTTATCTCATCTCACTTTATAAAAGGAGCATCACCTTGACAGTAAGAAAAGAAATAATAAAGCAAATAAATTTAACAATAACCGTAATAAAAACAATTAATCAAAAGAATCCAACTCCAATGATGAAAAACATATTAAAAAGATATGAAGAGGCAAAAGAATTTATCCAACATTCAGAGGAACAATTCGAATAAGACCTCTCTAAAGTTAAAAATAAACTAGATACTCTGACAAGAGCAAACCTAGAATCAGATAGCGACTACATGAATCCGATGCTCAAAGAAATGCATAAGACAGAAAAACTGCTAAAAGAGTATGACGAAACGACTACTCAGTCGTAATAACCGCAATCCTAACTTCACGAATTGAGTTTCCGCTAACCTTCACAAAACCAAATATAACGCGAAACACCCAAACTGCCATTTGCGGACTGCACCGAAAATTTTTTTTGCGGTTGCTCAACCCCTTCCTATTAAATTTCAGTATTGATAAAATTTACATAATTAGTGAGAAGAGGAAGGGTGAGAAGTTTGGGCAAGATTTCGTCTCCGCACGTTGGGATGAAAATTAATGAGTGGAACCGGCAAATTCAAAAGTTTAATGTGACAGATGCTGAAATGCTTAAAGCTGAGATCGAACGGGACATTGACATTATGGAAGAAGACCAAGACCTCTTGATTTACTATCAGCTCATTGCATTTCGCCATCAGCTTATGATTGACTATGTGATTCCATCTGAAGGAAAACAAATGAAGTTGTCAGAATATTTAAAGAGAATTGAAGGCAACAACAGGAAGATGGAGAAACTAGTTGAATATTACTATTACTTTTTTCAGGGAATGTATGAATTTAAACAAGGCAATTTCTTGACTGCTATTACACTCTATCAAAAAGCAGAAAACACAATTCCCTATATTTCAGATGAAATTGAGCGGGCGGAATTTTATTTTAAAATGGCTGAAGTGTTTTATCATATGAAACAAACCCACGTATCCATGCACTATTCTTCTCAGGCGTATAACATCTATAAAACGCACGATCTTTACTCAGTCCGCCGCATACAATGCCATTTTGTGATCGCAGGTAACTACGACGATTTAGAAAGTCATGAAAAGGCACTCCCTCACCTCGAGCAGGCGCTAAAAGGCGCACGACTGCTTGAAAGCAAAAACAAGCGGATTTACGGCCAAGCTTTATTCAATATCGGAAATTGTTACCTTAAAATGGGCGAATTGACGAAAGCAGCAAAATACATGGAGAAATCGATACTCCAATTTAAAAAATCAAATTTCAACAACTTGACACAAGCTTACCACGATTTAGCCTTAATTTATTTTCTTCAACATAAACAAGACCAAGCAATGGATTGTTTCAGAAAAGGCGTACGCTTCGCATGTAAATTCGGCGATAACCTATTTAAAATCATGTTTGAAGGATTGCAGGCGCTGTTTATCAAAAAAGGAGAAGCATCCATTTTATTAAATGTTTTCAACAAATTAGAGACATCCCAAGGATATCCTTATATGGAAGAGTTGGCATTATTAGCCGCAAAGTTTTATACTGAAATTGGGCAGATGGATGATTCTGTTATCTGTTTCAAAAAGATGGTTCATGCCCGCAAACAAATTCAGAGAGGGGATTGTTTGTATGAAATTTAAACTGACTTTGTGCGCTGTAATTGCTTTGATCGGTGTAAGCTTTATCAGTTCTTCCTTGGGAAATGAAGTAAACGTAGCATCCAGAAACATGACAAGCAAAGCTGCAAATGATTCAACGAACTCCCTAGCAGACAAAGCCATCTTTGACAAGGAAATGATAGCTTCGGAGAATGAGGTACTTGGTTAGAACCAGACGCAGCTTAACGAGCTGCGTCTTTGGTTTTG
Organism: Bacillus sp. JZ109; assembly: GCF_053903135.1. NCBI lineage: Bacteria > Bacillati > Bacillota > Bacilli > Caryophanales > Bacillaceae > Bacillus > Bacillus sp. JZ109. The sequence goes on from NZ_CP096388.1 coordinate 3,335,561, forward strand.
TTTTTGGAGAATAAAAATTATTACTTATAAAAATTTATCTAGTTCAAATTTATAAAACCCTTTTAATGAATTTTTATATTTATTAAACTTTTCATTAGTGATTAAATTATTATTATTATCCAAATGTAAATTTTTCAACTGACCATCCTTCTGAAGTCTATTAATTAGATTTAATGATAAACCAGTCTTTATTAAGTTAATCTTCTTTTTATCATTAGTTCCATATATAGTTAAGTTATATTCATCTTCAGAAATTAATGAATAATCATATAGAGCAATAACAAGTTTGTTCAGATGATAATTTACAAAATCCTCTTCTAATTTAAGTTTGACTATTGCTAAGTTTATTATTTCCGGATCAGTTTTGTCTACAAGATCAATATAGACTTCTTTATTATTAGCTCTGTAATTTCCTGTTTCTTTACTGACTTCTCCATAGGAAGCTCCTATATAAAATAAACTATTACCCTCCTTTATGCGTTTTTTAAAATATTTAAATGTTAAATTAATATTCTCTTTTAAAGAGTTTGTTCGATTAACTAAAAAGTACTTTTTATAATAATTTCTTGCTTGTTTGTTAGATAACCGGGAAAATTGAAAATCTAAAATGAATTTTTCCAAATTTTCAATGAAAACTGAATGGATTTTATCTATTATATTCATTTTTAACCATGAATCAGATAAATTTTTTATGGATTTCAACTTATTACTCAACATTGCTAAAAAAGTTGTATTGCTGATATCATAAACGCTTTCTAATCCTGAATTAATCAAATATTTCTTGAGTAGATTTACTTCGTTATCATCTGATACAAGCAAAATATTTTCATTTTCAATTATTTTATTAAATCTTTCTTCTGCTGCTTTTCTACTTTTTTTATCAATCCCCAATTTATCAATATCAAAAGAATCTAATGTGGGATTTTCAATTTTATCTTTAAATACACTACTTCTAAGTTTTAATATTTTATTCTCCATCTTACCATTTGCCCTATTATATATATCATTGTTAACGAAATGAATCGGTGGAAGTAACTTATGTAATTGATTAGAATAGCCATTAAATATATTATTTAATCTGTTTACCCTACCAATTAAATTAGTTAATACCTTGCCATCCATATCATGTGTATTTAGAATAAATAATGTATCAATTGGTAAGTTGATTCCTTCAAGTATTACAGAGTTGGCAATAATATATTTAAGATTATCAATTCTCTTAAATTTGAACTCTAAATATTCTTTTACTATATCAGGGATTTTTCCATGAAGGTAAATTACACCTTTTGAAAGCAAATTTATCACATAAAAGTCTTCATGAACAAAATCTCCTAGTTCATTTTTAAGTTCTTGAATTTCTACATCTGTTTGATAAGAATTAACTAGCTTATTAACAAAATCCTTTACAAACATTTCAATCTTTTTTGGAGATCTTATATAAATAAAGTTCTTTTCTCCTTTATTATCTGTTATATATTTAAAAAAGTCCTCTTTAAATTCCAGTTTATAAAATTGGTTTACAAATCTATTATACTGGAAAACTTCACCTGACGATTTATATTCAAATATTTCGGGTTCTTTCATATTATTGGTTATTCTTTGTTCACTAATCACTTGTTCCTTATCTATCTTTAAATTATTACTATCAAATATTAAGGGTGAAAGATAAATAGTTTTTTGATTCGGATTACGAGTACGATTTCTTCGAATTAGTCTCGATAATAAAATATTTCTTTGATCTTTACCAAATATGTTATGGGCTTCATCAATATAAAGTACATCAAAGTGTATATTATTCTTATCTAATAATCTGAGGGCTCTTTCTTGAGTGAAAATTCCTATAAACTTATTATCACCCTGATACATTTCATCATGAATTAAAATTCTCCTACCTATTTTCGCCTGCCTAATATCTCTATATGTCTGTATTAAAAGAGATTTAGTCGGAACAATTATTGCAATTTTTTTATGCATAGTATTGTGTTGAATATGCTCTATTATTAAGGAACTTTTTCCGAATGATGTAGGAGCCACATAACTTATGTCCTGCGATTCATCAGCTATTATATTAACTCTAGTCTTCTTTTGTTGAAACGTTTCAATATATTCTTTATTCCTGAAACCATCTAATTTAATTTCCATTAAAGTATCATTTAGAGTCAAATTATCTTCTAATAGATTATAATTTATAATATCCTTCGCAATAGGATAAAACCCAAAGTTAATTGAAAAGTCATACAAAGGTAAGTAATCTTGATATGATATAGAATATTTCAAAATAATATAGTAGGCTAAATCCAGGTAACTCTTAAATCTTCTATCTGATTCATAATGTTTTAAGAACAAAATTGCACATCCTAGAATATAACTTTTTTCTTCACTGGTTAATTGTTCTTTAATAGTTAGTTTTCGCATTATTTTATTAAAACTATCTATCTTATTAATATTCGTTAAATTTAACTTTTCTGTATTATTCATAAATCCCCCATTAAGCCCTTAAAAAATCTAAAAAGAGATCAATTGATTTTTTGGTAACACATATTATAATCATAGTTTTAAAATTTAGCTTACTAACCTTGTCAAGTATGTTTGTTTTTAGTTCATCTATGTTATAGTCCTCCCATTGTCCATTAAGAAAAATAGTTGAGGCAGGTATAATGTTAAAATCGTTAATTGAAGGGAATATTCTTTTAGTGAAATTATCAGATAGCATTTTGATATTTTTCCTTATACTATTGTGTGTACCAACATCAATAAGTGAGGCATGATTGTAAGCATTTTTCCAAGGATTGTTTTTTACAGCTCCTCTAAATTTATCAGTTAGATCATTATAAGCTGTTTTGATCTTATTCCAATGTGAACTGTTTTGGCTTTCTTTTCTCCCTGCTTTGCTTTCCATAATCCATTCTGCTTCGCCTTTAGAATAATAACCATCAAACCCTTTTTTAATTGAGCCTTCCTCAAGATTAAAGAAAGTACATTCCTGTTTAAAACCCTGTTTCTTTAGATATAAGTGTATGAAAAATTCAGCAATAGCTCCCATTTTTATTTCATCTGATTTGTGTTCAAAAAAATCTCTTGCTCTTTGCTTTACTGTTTCAATATCACTTCCACTATCACCTTCACAGATTGTAACAAAGTGATGGTTTATGTATTCCATGAGTTCTAATGAATAATCTTCTAAGTCAATGAAATGTAATTCAATTTTATTCTCGGTAAAGGAGATCGATTTAAATGTGTTAATTGTTGCTCTCATAGGTACCCCTTCATTCTCTTTTATTCTAAAAATTTTTAAGGGTTTTTTTATAAGCTAATCAAATTCTAATTGTCCTTATATTTATAATACTAAAATTTCACATTTTACTCAAATATATGCCAGTTTAAAGTGAGAGAAAACTGACTAAAATAAGAAGTGCTTGTTATCTGTTTAGTATGTTATATGGTTTAACAATGCTTTAACCTTAGAAAATTCAAGTACGAATGCAAAGAACCTTTCAAAAAGTAAAACAATTGAGGATAATTGTCATTATAAACACAACCCTCTTTAAAACTAAAAGCAGGAATCCACTTAATGGAAACCTGCTTCTTCTTTTAGACTAATTTGAGCCACACACTCCACATGATTCGTATGCGGAAACATATCCACAGGCTGCACTTCGCGCGTCGCATACCCGCCATCCTCAAGCACCCGCAAATCCCTCGCAAGCGTGCCAGGATTACAGGAAACGTACACAACCCGCTTCGGTTTCATCTCCACAATTGTCCGCAGGAGGGCTTCGTCGCAACCTTTTCTTGGCGGGTCTACGACTAGCGTATCGGCCGTGATGCCTTCTTCATACCACTTTGGAATCACGGTTTCCGCTTCCCCGACCGCGAACTCTGCGTTTGTGATGCCGTTTAATTCAGCGTTGCGTTTGGCATCCTCAATTGCCTCCGGTACAATTTCTACGCCGTACACTTTTTTCGCCTGCTTTGCCAGGAAGAGAGAAATCGTTCCGATGCCGCAGTAAGCGTCAATGACGGTTTCTTCCCCTTGAAGCTCAGCGTACTCAAGCGCTTTGTCGTAGAGCACCTTTGTCTGCTCCGGGTTGACCTGATAGAACGATCTGGCGGAGATGGCGAATTTGACATCTCCGATGAGGTCGTAGATGTATTCTTCGCCCCAGATGACGTTTGTTTCGTTGCCAAAAATGACGTTTGTTTTGTTTGGGTTGATGTTTTGCACGATGGATTTGACGTGCGGGAATTGCGCTGTGATGTCTTCGATGATCTTCGCTTTATGCGGGAAATCGTTTGTTCTTGTGATGAAAACGATCATCATTTCGCCCGTAACAACGCCGTATCTGACCATAATGTGGCGGAGCCAGCCTTTGTGGCGTTCTTCATTGTAGGCTTTGACACCGTATTTGGCGCAAACGTCTTTGACGGCTTGGACGGCTTCGTCGTTTTTGGATTGCTGGATCAGGCAGGCGCTCATGTCGATGATGTCATGGCTTCTTTGCTGATAGAATCCCGCGACGAGTCCGCCTTCCCGTTCTCCTACCGGCACCTGTGCTTTGTTTCTGTAGTTCCACGGGTCTTCCATGCCGAGTGTCGGGTGCACGGTGACTTTTGAAAGGTCCAGCTTGCCGATGCGTTCTAAGACGTCTTTGACTTGTTTCTGTTTAAACAGGAGCTGGCCTTCGTAGGTCATGTGCTGAAGCTGGCAGCCTCCGCATTGTTTGTAAATCGGGCATGGGGCGTCCGTTCTATGCGGGCTTTCTTCCTTCAGCTCAATCAGACGGCCGAAGGCGAACCCTTTTTTGACACGTGTGACTTTGATTTGGGCTTTTTCCTCCGGCAGGGCGTTCGGCACGAAGATCGGGAAGCCTTGGATCTTTGCGACGCCCGCTCCTTCGTGGGTCAAATCCTCAAATGTCACGTCATAGTATTCGTTTTTTTCTACTGGGGGTTTCATTTTCATGTATGTTCACCTCTTGTTTTAAGCGAAAGAAAAACTTGGCCTATTAAAGCCAAGTTTTTAGTCATCCAGCTGTTCCGCTTTCTCCTTTGGCATGACGACGTGAATGTGCCGGTACAGATTCACGAATTCGCCCGGCAGCATGCCGCCGTACTCGCCGTCCAGGTTCAGCTGCATCTTTTCTGATACATTGACTTTCACGCGGTTCGCTTTTGTATAAATAATGTGCTGGTCGTTGATGTGTTCGCCGCGGAGCGCCATCGTGGCGACCCTGATAAATTCAGCAAGGTTTGCTTTCTTTAATATCATCAAATCAAACATGCCGTCATTCAGGCTGGAATCCGGCGCGAGCTTTTCGAACCCGCCGACGGAATTTGTCAGCGTGACCAAAAACAGCATGATTTCACCTTGAAACAGCTTGCCGTCATATTCAATCTCGACTTCTGTCGGACGAAGTGAAGGCAGCATTTCCATTCCTTTTAAATAATAAGCAAGCTGGCCTAGCATTGTTTTGAGTTTGCTTGGCACGTCGTACGTCAGCTCCGTCAGGCGGCCTCCTCCGGCGATATTGATAAAATACTGGCCGTTGACCTGTCCGATGTCAATCGGGCGGGCGACGCCGTTAATGACCGTATCTGCCGCTTTTAAAATATCCTCTCGCGGAATGCCGAGCGCTCTGGCAAAGTCGTTCGTTGTGCCGACAGGAATCACACCGAGTGTCGGCCGGTTGTCTAAAGGCGCAAGCCCGTTGACGACCTCGTTGATCGTTCCGTCTCCGCCTGCCGCAATGATCAGGTCAAACTCACGCAATGCCGCTTCCTTGGCAGCGTGTGTAGCGTCTCCTGCGCATGTCGTCGCATGGGTGGAGGTTTCATAGCCGGCTTGTTCAAATTTTTGCAGGACCTGGGCAAGATGCTTTTTAAAGATCTCCCGTCCTGAAGTCGGATTGTATATTATGCGTGCACGTTTCATTATCTCATCATCCTACTTAAGAGTATCCGATCCATTTTTACACTAACAACCTTTAATTATACTATGAGTTAAAAAAATCGCAACAAAATGTACATAATCTTACAGGTGAAAACGCACAAAAGCTCAAAACTGATTCTTGTTTTGAGCTTTTGTCATCCTTACCATTCTTTCAGCTTGATTGAAAACCCTTGTAGTCTAGGAAGGGGGAGCATTGGAGCGGAGCGAATGTAAAATTCGTGAGCACCGACGCGCAGACCTGACAACGAATGCGAGGGTTTTTCAACAAGCTAAAAGCCCCAGCAGAGCTGAGGCTTTTAGTTTTTTTACTCTTCTTCCGTTCCCGGTTTTTTCTTGCGGAACTTCGCCAATACTTCATATACGATTGGCACGATCAGGAGCGTCAGAAGCGTTGAACTGATCAAACCGCCGATAACCGTGACGCCGAGTCCTTTTGAAATGACCTGGCTTCCGCCTTCAAAGCCGAGTGCTAATGGAATCAAGGCGCCGATTGTCGCAATGGCTGTCATCAGGATCGGACGGAGACGTGTAGAGCCGGCTTCCAAGAGCGCTTCTCTCGTAGACAGGCCTTCCGCTTCCTTATGAATCACGCGGTCAATTAAGACAATCGCATTCGTGACAACGATACCGATCAGCATGAGCATACCGATCATTGCGTTCAGACTGATCGTTTCACCTGATACGTAAAGTCCGACCAGGGCACCGATGACTGTGAACGGCAATGAGAACAGAATCGCAAATGGCGCTAGCGCTCCGCCGAAGGTAATCACGAGCACAAGGTAAACGATCGCTATTGCTGCCAGCATCGCTAAACCGAGCTTCGTGAAGGAATCAGCGATATCCGCTGATACACCGCCTGTGTCAATCGATACGTTATCAGGATGGTCTAGCTTATCGATTTTCTTCTGTACAGCAGCTGATACGGCTGTGACGTTGTCAGATGTAACCTCACCTGTGACATCCGCATAGACTTTTCCGTCACGTTTTGACACAGTATCTGATGTTGATCCTTCTTTCACTTTTGCCACATCGCCGATTTTGACTTCCTGGCCAGTCGCGGAAGTGATCTTTTTATTCTCTAAATCTTTCACACTCTTATACTCGTCTTTTTCTGTCTTAATGTTCACATCAAGCTCTTTGCCGTCTTTTTTCACGGTGGTGAGCGGTTCTTGCGATGTTTGTGACATTAAGGCCTGAGAAATTTGAGACGCAGTTAAACCGAGTTTACTTAGTTTTTCTTGGTCAGCGACAAATGTGTACTCATCATATGTGCTGGAAAGGCCTGAGTTTACGTTTTTCAGATCCTTTTCATCTTTCATGATTTTTTCAATGTCTTTGACCGTGTCTTTAATATCGTTTTCAGAATCGCCATACACATAGTATGTTAATTCGTTGTTATTGCCTGAAGAGCTGAAGTCCTGTGACTTCCATTCTCCGCGGTCAGATTGCTTTTGGATTTCCTTCAGAACGTTATCTTTTTCTTTATCAAAGTTAGGTGTGTCGCTTTCATATTTGATATAGAATAACGCACCGTTAGAATCTCCTCCGGCGAGCGGGCTGCCAGAGCCTAATGAATACTGAACCGTATCGACATGCTTGCGGTCAAGCAGGATTTTTTCCGCTTTTTCAGCTTCATTTTCGGCTTCTTTTTTCGTTTCACCCGGTTCTGGGCTGTATGTGAGCTGCATCGTTTTTTCTTCCTCGGACGGCAGGTAGCTGGCACCGATTAACGGTACAAGGAACAAGCTTCCAAGGAGCATCAGAACAGCGATGATAGACGTGATCCATTTGTGGCTCAGCGCCCAGTTCAATACTTTTTTATAGATGTTTGCAAGTCTGCCTGGTTTGTGTTCTTTCGCTTTAATCGGCGCACCGGTTAATGATTTTTTGAACAGGCTGTGTGCGAGCATTGGCACAAGCGTGATTGAAATCACCAGGGATGCGGCAAGCGCAAAAACAATCGTTAAGGCAAATGGAATAAACAATTCACCGATTTGTCCGCCTACAAGTGCGAGCGGCAGGAATACCGCAATTGTCACGATCGTCGATGACATGATCGGTTTAAACATTTCCTTCGTCGCTTCACGAACCAAGGCTTTTCCGCGGAGCGGCTCGTCTTTGAGTCTCATGCGGCGATAAATGTTCTCGATGACAACGATGGAGTCATCGACGACACGTCCGATGGCGACGGTCATTGCGCCGAGCGTCATAATATTCAGTGTGATATCAAGCTGCTGCAGCACAAGGAGTGCGATCAGCAATGATAATGGAATTGAAACTACCGAAATTAATGTAGATTTGATATCTCTTAAGAATAAGAGAATAATCACAATCGCAAAAATAGCACCGAAGATGGCTTTGCTTAACATCGTGTCAACTGACTGTGTGATCGGCTCCGCCATGTCGAGAGTTGCGCTGTAGTTGAAGCCTTTATGGTCTTCTTTGAACTTCTTCAGCTCAGCTTTGACATTGTCGGCAACCTCTACCGTATTCGCATCGTTTGCTTTAACGATGTTGATGCCGATGCTGTCTTTGCCATTTGTGCGTGAAACGGATTCAGCTTTTTTCACATCTTTAATTGTAGCAATGTCAGAAAGCTTGACCGTCGGCACTGCTGTGCTTGCGCTTTGCTGTGCCTGTGCTGCAGCTTGTGCACTTTGAGCTGCTTGTGCACTTTGCGCCGCCGCTTGAGATGCTGCGCTGCTGCCTGCACTTGAAGCAGATGCCGTAGGAATTCTCATATTCTTCAAATCTTTAATTGTTTCAATATCGCCGCTGACGACGACAGATTTTTCTTCATTTCCGAATGTGTACAATCCAAGCGGAGTTGTCACATCTGAACCTTGAATCACTTTCTTCACAGTATCTTCATCAAGGCCGTATTCCTTCAGTTTGTCTTCTTTGAAAGAGAATTCAACCTCTTCCACCTGCTGGCCCGATACTTGGACGGACGCAACGCCTTCTATGCCTTCAAGCTTAGAAACGAGGCTGTCCTCCACTTTTTTCGTCAGCTCTTGCAGGTTATCTTTATCACTGGACACGCTCAGCGTCAGAATCGGGAATGAGTTCAAGCTGTAGCGTGAAATCTCCGGATCCTTCGCGTCATCAGGCAGGCTGACGTTTTCTAACGCTTCAGCTGCTTCTGTTTTCGCTTTGTCCATATCTTTCTCATAATCATATTCAATCATGACCGACGATGCGTTTTCATAGGACGTCGACGTCACAACGCTGACACCGTCCAAGTTCTGCACGGCTTGTTCAACCGGTTTGGTCACTTCATCAGCCACTTGGCTTGGTGTCGCACCCGGATATGTCGTGCTGATCGTCAAGTAAGGCATATTCACGTCAGGAATAGACTCTTGCTTCATATTCATACCCGCATACAAGCCGGCTGCCGTTACAATAATCGTCATCAGCCATACGGCGAATTTGTTTTTCAGAACGAAATTAATAACGTGGTTCATCATATCCTCCATTACATTTTTTATTGACTGACTGGTCATTCTATATAATACTAAACGTTATAACGCAACAACGTCAACTCATATACCAGAAAATTTTACTAAATTTTTCAAGGATTAAGGGGAAGCACGTCATGAATGAAAAAAAAGAGAGAATCATAAAAACCAGCATTCGTTTATTTGCGAAAAAAGGATTCGCAGCTACGACGATCCAAGAAATCGCCAGTGAATGCGGCATTTCGAAGGGCGCTTTTTATTTGCACTTCAAATCGAAAGAAGCGCTGCTGTTATCTGCCTGTGAATATTATATCGGTATGTCTATGAACAAAATGAAAAATATAGAAGAAGATCTTGCTGGAAAGCCGCCTAAAGATGTTTTGAAAAAACAAATTGGCGCTCAATTTGAGGATTTTCGTGATCATAAAGATTTTATCGTACTTTTGCTTACCGAAAATATCATTCCGGAAAATCAAGAAATCAAGCAATACTTTTACAAAGTAACCATGGAGACGGATAAGCTGTACCGGAACGCCTTGCTGTCGTCCTATGGAAAAGGAATCGAGCCGTACGTCGCAGATCTGTCCATCATGGCAAGAGGCATTGTACATTCTTATATGAACGTGATGGTATTTAACGGTGAGCTTAATATCGATGCAGAAGAAATCTCAGCCTTTATTATTGAAAGACTGGATGATCTTGTACAGGGGCTGAGCCGTTCAGCACTCAATCCGATTGTGCCAAAAGACATTTTCAACCCGATGCCTGCGGGGAAAGACCAGCTGCTTGAGGACATTCAGAAAGTGAAAGAAAACAGCACGCTGCCCGAGGATATCACCGTGTCACTTGATGTTATCGAGGAAGAATTGACTCAGGATAAACCGCGCAAACCGATTATTAAAGGCATGCTGTCCAATTTGACCGGAACCAACGACAAAGAAGTTGAAAGGCTTCGAGCCCTCATCTCTGTCTTTATCTCAATTTGACCATAAAAAAAGCAGCCTCTAAGGGCTGCTTTTTTATTAGCGTTTTTTAATTTCTTCAAGCAGAATTTTGTTGACCATCGGCGGGTTGGCTTGTCCTTTGGACGCTTTCATAATCTGTCCGACTAGGAAGCCGATCGCGCGGTCTTTTCCGTTTTTAAAGTCTTCGATTGATTGAGGATTGTTGTCAAGCGCCTCAGTGACAAGCTTCAGAAGCACGCCTTCGTCAGAAATCTGAACAAGGCCTTTCTCTTTCACAATCTTCTCAGCGTCGCCGCCTTTTTCAATCAATTCTTTAAACACTTTCTTCGCGATCTTAGAAGAAATGGTGCCTTTTTCAATCAATTTGATCATGCCGGCAAGGCCTTCAGGTGTCAGGGCAACATCGGCAAGCTCTTTTTGTTCTGCGTTTAGGTAAGCTGACACTTCACCCATCAGCCAGTTAGACGCTTGTTTAGCTTCAGCGCCTTTTTGAACGGTTTCTTCGAAGAAATCAGCCATTTCTTTTGTCAGCGTCAGAACCATCGCGTCATATGCAGGCAAGCCAAGCTCTTCGATATAACGCTTGCGGCGCTCATCCGGAAGCTCAGGAATGCTTGCTTTTACGCGTTCCTTCCATTCATCATCAATGTAGAGCTCGACTAGATCTGGCTCTGGGAAGTAACGGTAGTCGTCAGATCCCTCTTTGACACGCATAAGAATGGTTTTCTTCGTTGCTTCATCATAACGGCGAGTTTCTTGCTGGATGACGCCGCCGGAAAGAAGAACCTGCTCTTGGCGTTTTTCTTCATGCTCAAGGCCTTTTTGAACAAACGCAAAGGAGTTCAAGTTTTTCAATTCTGTTTTTGTGCCGAATTCCTCTTGGCCGATCGGACGAAGAGAGATATTGGCGTCACAGCGAAGTGAGCCTTCTTCCATTTTACAGTCGGAAACGCCTGTATATTGGATGATGGATTTCAGCTTTTCAAGATACGCGTACGCTTCTTCCGGCGTGCGGATATCCGGCTCTGATACGATCTCAACAAGTGGCGTTCCCTGACGGTTGAAGTCAACAAGAGAATAGCCGTCGCCTGTATGCGTCAGCTTTCCGGCATCCTCTTCAAGGTGAAGGCGCGTGATGCCGATGCGTTTTGTTTTGCCGCCGACTTCAATTTCGATCCAGCCGTTTTCGCCGATTGGCTTATCAAATTGAGAAATCTGATACGCTTTCGGGTTGTCAGGATAGAAATAGTTTTTGCGGTCAAACTTCGTATCCGTTGCGATCTCACAGTTGAGCGCCATAGCGGCTTTCATTGCGAATTCAACGGCTTCTTTGTTCAGGACAGGCAGGACGCCCGGGTATCCGAGGTCAATGACGCTTGTCTGCGTATTCGCCTCCGCGCCGAATGGCGTTGGAGAGCTTGAGAAAATTTTTGATTTTGTTTTTAACTCAACGTGGACTTCAAGTCCGATTACCGTTTCAAAGTTCAATTCTTTTCACCCCTTACAGTTCAGGTTTTGCTTTATGATGGTCTGTCGCTTGTTCAAATGCATGAGCAACGCGGTATACAGTGCTTTCATCAAAGTGTTTTCCGATGATTTGCAGGCCGAGCGGAAGACCGTCTGCTAATCCGCATGGCACGCTGATTCCCGGTACGCCGGCAAGGTTGACCGGAATCGTTAAGATATCGTTTGCGTACATTGTGAGCGGATCCTTCGTGTTTTCACCGATTTTAAACGCAGGTGTCGGTGTAGTCGGTCCAACAATAACATCATATTTTTCAAATACGTCTTCGAAATCCTTCTTAATCAACGTACGCACTTTTTGCGCTTTTTTGTAGTACGCATCGTAGTAGCCTGAGCTTAAAGCAAACGTTCCAAGCATGATGCGGCGTTTGACTTCATTTCCAAAACCTTCAGCGCGCGTTTGCTTGTAAAGGTCGATCAGGTTATCCGCGTTGTCTGTGCGGTAGCCGTAGCGGATGCCGTCAAAGCGTGCAAGGTTCGCTGACGCTTCAGAAGATGACAGCAGGTAATATGTCGCAAGCGCATATTTACTGTGCGGAAGAGACACTTCTTCCCATGTAGCGCCGAGACCTTCAAGGACTTTCAGCGCTGCCAAGACAGATTCTCTCGCTTCTTTGCCGACACCTTCACCAAGGTATTCTTTCGGAACGGCGATTTTCAGTCCTTTGATGTCGCCAGTTAATGAAGAAAGAAAATCAGGCACGTCCACATTTGCACTCGTGGAGTCCATTTTATCTACGCCGGAAATCGCTTGAAGTAAAAACGCGTTATCCTCAACCGTACGTGTAATCGGTCCGATTTGGTCTAATGAAGACGCAAATGCGACCAGTCCGTAACGAGATACACGTCCGTATGTAGGTTTTAATCCGACAACGCCGCAGAAAGAAGCCGGCTGACGGATGGAGCCGCCTGTGTCAGATCCAAGAGAAAACGGAACTTCTCCCGCAGCAACCGCAGCCGCAGATCCGCCGCTTGAACCGCCGGGAACTGTATCCAGGTTCCAAGGATTTTTCGTCAGCTTGTAAGCTGAGTTTTCTGTAGATGACCCCATGGCGAATTCGTCCATGTTCAGTTTTCCGATTGTGACCGCTTCAGCGTCTTGAAGGCGCTGAACGACAGTAGCATCGTAAATCGGATCAAAGTTTTCGAGAATTTTGCTGGAGCATGTTGTGCGCAGCCCTTTTGTTACGATATTATCTTTTACGCCGATCGGCATACCGAAAAGAAGACCGTGCTCAGAACGGCCGTCAACCGCCTCATCAAGCTTCTTCGCGTATGCGCGCGCTCTTTCTTCATCTAATGCCAAAAAGGCTTGTACCTTATCATCAACCGCTTGGATGCGTTTATAAGATTCATCAACCAGATCAGAAATCTTAATCTCTTTTTTATGTATGAGCTGTTTTAATTCTGTGATTTTATGATCAAATAATGACATTCTTGTGTCCCTCCTTTAGTCCAGAATTGATGGCACACGAATATAGCCGTCTTTATGGTCAGGCGCATTTTTCATGACATCCTCAACCGGAAGACCTTTACCCGCTTCATCTTCTCTCATGACATTTTTCATTTTCAGCACGTGAGTTGTAGGCTCCACATTGTCTGTGTTAACCTCATTAAGCTCCTCGGCAAATGAAATGATACTGTCGAGCTGTTCAGTGAACATTTTTGCTTCTTCTTCAGTAATCGCAAGTCTTGCAAGGTGCGCAACGTGCTTTACTTCTTCTATTGAAATTCGTGACATATGATCCACCTCCACATATTTCTCCGTTAAGTCATATAATACTGATCATATCAAAAACAAGCCCTTTAAAGCAACAAAACGCCTTGAGACAGGCCTGTGTTTTCGAAACAATACCCTATATATTTTATACTAAAATGAGGAGAAGGAGAAACGAAATATTTTTCTGAATATTTTTACTTTAATTATTTTTTGAAAGCGTTTTATTCTTTATTCCCTTCTAGGTTTGCAACGGTATTTCCAGTTTATGATCAATGTTTCATCGCTTGAATGGCCGGGAATACTTTGTTAGGTTAAGTTACCAAGTGCACCCGCAAAAGAATTTCTTTTGTTTTGCACTTACGCCAGGCTGCTTAACTGGCACCATCAATTTGAGAGGTGATGCAACATTATTAGAAATGAAGAGAGGGTAAAACGTGAGTATTGAAATTATTATATCTTTAGGAATTTACTTTATTGCCATGCTGTTAATCGGCTGGTATGCATTCAAGAAAACCACTGACATCAATGATTACATGCTTGGAGGAAGAGGCCTCGGACCATTCGTTACTGCTTTGTCTGCCGGCGCGGCCGATATGAGCGGATGGATGCTGATGGGTGTTCCCGGCGCGATGTTTGCGACAGGGCTGTCCACCTTATGGCTTGCTTTAGGTCTTACAATCGGGGCGTACTCAAATTACTTGCTGCTGGCTCCAAGGCTGCGTGCTTATACAGAAGCGGCGGATGATGCGATTACGATTCCTGATTTCTTTGATAAACGATTCCAGCATTCTTCATCACTGCTGAAAATCGTATCTGCATTGATCATCATGATCTTTTTCACATTGTATACCTCTTCCGGTATGGTATCTGGCGGACGGCTGTTTGAATCTGCTTTTGGTGCGGATTACAAATTAGGCTTGTTTCTGACCACCGCAGTTGTCGTATTATACACACTGTTTGGCGGTTTCCTTGCTGTCAGTCTGACTGACTTCGTGCAGGGTGCGATCATGTTTGCAGCACTAGTGCTTGTGCCGATCGTTGCTTTTACCCACGTGGGCGGCGTTGCTCCGACTCTCCATGAAATCGGCGCTGTTAACCCACACTTATTGGATATTTTTAAAGGCGCGAGCGTCATTAGCATTATTTCCTATTTAGCCTGGGGCTTGGGCTACTACGGCCAGCCTCATATCATCGTCCGATTTATGGCGATTAAAAACATTAAAGATTTGAAGCCTGCACGCCGAATCGGCATGAGCTGGATGATCATTACAGTTCTAGGTTCCGTGCTGACGGGTTTAATCGGTGTTGCATACGCCCATAAATTCGGAGTTGCTGTAAAAGATCCGGAGATGATTTTCATTATCTTCTCTAAAATCTTGTTCCACCCATTAATTACAGGGTTCTTATTGTCAGCTATTTTGGCTGCCATCATGAGTTCGATTTCCTCACAGCTCTTGGTCACAGCAAGTGCTGTTACAGAGGATTTATACCGGTCATTTTTCAGACGAAAAGCTTCTGATAAAGAATTGGTCATGATCGGGCGATTGTCCGTCTTAGTCATTGCCGTTATCGCGGTACTCTTGTCATTGAACCCGAACAGCACCATTCTTGATTTGGTCGGATACGCTTGGGCCGGCTTCGGTTCAGCTTTCGGACCTGCGATTCTGCTCAGTCTGTATTGGAAGCGAATGAACGAATGGGGCGCGCTTGCTGCCATGATTGTCGGGGCTGCGACCGTGTTGATCTGGATTACAACCGGCCTGGCAAAATCAACCGGTGTGTACGAAATCATCCCTGGGTTTATTCTCAGTATGATTGCCGGCATCATTGTCAGCATGATCACAAAACGTCCTGCAAAAGCCTCTTACCGATTATTCGGTGTCATGGAAAAGCTGTTAAAACGCAAAAAGTAAGCAATAAGCCATCAAGCGCAGCTTGGTGGCTTTTGTGCCCTTGTTTTGCGATAAATACTGTGAGAAAATCATATTTATTTAAAAACACCATAGAGAAGGGGGAAGTTTGCTGTTGAGCTGGTATATTGATCCTGATATTTTATTGAAATTGGGCATTGCCACATTGATTGGCATGGTCATCGGGCTTGAACGCGAATTAAAAAATAAGCCGCTCGGATTAAAAACCTGTATTGTCATCGCAGTCAGCTCATGCATGCTGACGATCGTCAGTATTAATGCGGCATATCATTTCCCTAAATACTACCGCATCATGATGGATCCGCTTCGTCTGCCGGCACAAATCATCTCCGGCGTCGGGTTTATCGGCGCCGGTGTCATCCTGCGAAAAAGCAATGATGTCATTTCTGGCCTGACGACATCGGCCATGATCTGGGGGGCAGCGGGGCTCGGGCTTGCTACGGGAGCCGGTTTTTATAAAGAAGCGTTTGCCAGTCTTCTGTTCATCCTGATCAGCGTGGAATTTCTCCCATGGGTGGTCAGAAAAATCGGCCCCGACCGCCTGCAGGAAAAAGACATCCGCATCAGAATGTCGCTTTCTGATAAAGACAAAATGACAGAGATTTTAAAAGAAATGAAAAGAAGAGATATCAAAGCACACTCCGTTCGGATCGACGACCTGGGCGAAAAGGATTTTCCAATTATGGAAGTGAAGGTCCGCGTCCATAAAAACAGATACACGACCGATGTCTACTATGACATTAAAGCCATTGAAGGCGTAGTCGGCGTGAAGTGTGATACATTATAAAAGCCAATGGGACTGGAATCCCATTGGCTTTTTCTATCTACACCAGTGCTGAAAAATCAAATGCTGTAATCGGCGTGCCATTCTCTATATCTCTTCTGAAACCGGCCAGCATTTCTTTTTCTTCTTCTCCTATTGTGTTAAGGTCAAACATCTGATGCAGCAATCCGTAAATCAGCATATGGCGAAGGCGGAGGAAATCAGGTATTATCATCAGCCATGCAGGGTCAAGCTCATTTTCCTCCCAGTACCCTTTCATAAAATGCGTCATAAATTCTTCTGTAAACGCAGCTTTATCATCATATGGCACAACAGGATACCACAGGACATTGTAGAGAAGAATGCTAATATCGTTAACAAACCAGTTGTAGCCGATATCATCAAAATCAAATGCCGTGATTTTGCCATGATCCCAGTTAAAATTGCCATGGTGCAGATCCGCATGCACCAAGCCGTAGCTGTCCTGGCTTTTCGGGAGCCTCCGCAGTTCATTCATCAAAGAATCGGCTTGCTGAAACACCTTTATCTGATCTTCAGGCACATATTTTCTCAGCTTTAATTGCTCCTCTTCATCCCATTCCTGTCTTTTGAAAGCGGGATTGCTCAATTTGTAGCTTTTTGTCAGGCTATGCATGCTGCCTGTGTATCTGCCAAGCTCATAAAATAGCGTTTCATTCCAGCCCGATTCATCCACTTTTTGCCCCGGAGCTTTCTCATACACTCTCAATAAAAATGACCCGCCGTTTCCGTCCGGCACTGCTTCTACGTCTTTTCCGTTCAGCGACGGGAGCGGTTTGGCTACTGAAATTCCCCCTATTGCAAGGTGACGGAGCCATTCCATCTCTCCCATTATATAATCAGAAGATCTCCGAATCGTGTGGGTAATCTTTAAAATATAAGGTTGATTGTCTTTCATACATTCATATACATAGTTTTCCGCATCAGCCAGAAAACGCACCTGATCTTTTGAGAAACCGTATCTCGCTGCAGCTTCTGCCAAAACCTGCTCTTCATGAAATATTTTTTTGATATCTTTATGCATGTCTAACATCCTTTCATTGCTATAGATTTGATAATGATTGTTTTCACACGATTTCCAGCATCAACATACCTCCCCTTGATTTGTGTTTCGGCAGAAGCGAAAATAATTTCCCTTTTCCTGTTAATTGTAACATAAAAACCCTTGTGCCAATATGGCACAAGGGTTTTCTATCAGTCATAAATGTGAACAGTCGGCTCTTTATCTCCGGCATTGCGGATAATAACCGCTTCCTGTCCGTCTGAGGACGTGATATTGACTTCGACATCAACTGAGCCTTTAGAGTAGTAGTCCATCACTTCACCCGTTAAAAACTGGGTAAACGCGACAACTTCACTTTTTCCGTAGAATTGCATTGGTATGTCAATCTTCATTTTCTTCATTTCATCATTTTCATACAGCGCTGTACCGACAACGCCTGTATAGTTCGGGAAATATTCTTCAATTGAGTTTTTGAACCGCTTAAAGACCTCGGTGTCATCCGGATATTTTTCTGCTGTGGTTGTATCTGCCGGATAGAATACATATTTTTCATTGATGTCATCCCAATTTGAGATATCAGTAGAGCCTGCTTTGACCTCTGTTTTGGCGATGAAGTTCCCCGGCACAATCGATGTTTTTGACGCCTGCTTATAAAGCGCGACGGTAATCGGCACATTCTTCAAGTTATCTTTTTTGCGGAGGCGGTTAATAACCTCCTGTGCAATTTTTTCTCCCTGCTGGCGAAGCGTGCTGTCCTTAATCTCCACTTCTTTTTGCGGGTCGCCAGTTTTTTCACGATAGTAATACACGGAGTTTAACGCCAGTCCGATCATGACGCCGCCAAGCTGGATAGAATTCTTGTCCTTTCTGACTAAATAATCGTGCTCAAGCATGGATGCTAAATAAATCGGGCTGCTTTCGTTCTTTTCTTCTGTTGAACCAGAGCTCGGGAGCGCTGGGTTCAAGCCTTCATTTTTGAAGTTTTTATCTTCTTTTTCGGCTTTTTTCAAATCAGAGCCCGTTTTTTTCCGTGCCAGCCAGCTTAATACTGTATCCTCATCTAAATATTGTCCTTCTTGGAACAGATAATCGTCAGTCGAGAAAGAATCTTGGGCAAGACGCATCAGCCCTGTTTCAAACTCGTCAATGTCCAGCCTAGTATTCAGCTGTTCCGTTGTTAAGCCGCGCGCTTTGCCTGCCTTAAACGGCAGCACCATTTTGTAATAGGAGTCAGAGATATTATATTTCGGGACAATCGCTTTTTCTGACGATTTCGCCGTCTTTTGCGTAATCTCTTCCTCCTTCTCCCCCCCAAAACCTGACGAGCAGGCAGACAGCATTAATACTGCCGCCGTTGCCGCCAATGCCAACGTCTTTTTCAATAGAAAACACTCCTCTTATTTCTTTAGCTCTCCCATTAACTGTTCTTCATTCCACACTTCAATGTTCAGCTCTTGTGCTTTTGTCAGCTTGCTTCCCGCCGCTTCTCCGGCGATGACTAAGTCTGTGTTTTTGCTGACGCTTCCAGTCAGCTTTCCGCCCAGCGCTTCAATTTGCGCTTTGGCTTCGTTTCTTGACAGCTCTTCCAGCTTTCCTGTCAGAACAATTGTTTTACCGGCAAAGTAAGAGTCGCTGTCCTCTGCTTTTACTTTTTTCTGGCCTTTGTAGAGCGTGTTTACGCCCAGCTCCTGAAGTTCATTCAAGAGTTCAAGCATTTCTTCTTTATGAAAATAGGTGATCACAGCATCAGCCATTTTTTCACCGACTTCATCTACCGCGAGAAGTTCCTCTTTAGAGGCTTTTTTCAGGTTCTCCAAGCTTTCAAAATGCATGGCAAGCGTCTTTGCGGCCTTTGATCCGATAAAACGGATGCCAAGCCCAAACAGCAGACGCTCTAACGAATTTTCTTTTGATTTTTGGATGGAGCTGATCAGGTTTTCAGTGGACTTTTCGCCCATGCGCTCGAGCTGGATGACTCGTTCCTTCGTCAGCTTATATAAATCTGCCACATTGCGGACAAGGTTTTCCTCAAACAGCTGTGTGATCACTCGTTCGCCGAGCCCATCAATGTTCATGGCATTGCGGGAAACGAAATGGATCAGCCCTTCCCGGATTTGCGCCGGACATTCAGGGTTAATGCAGCGAAGCGCCACTTCTCCTTCGATCCGGACGAGCTCACTGCCGCATTCAGGACATTCCGTCGGCATGCTGAATTCCTTTTCTTCTCCTGTGCGCTGTTCAACGAGGACATTCACAACTTCCGGGATGATATCGCCCGCTTTTTTGACGACAACCTTATCCAAAATCCGAATGTCCTTCTCTTTAATTAAATCTTCGTTATGAAGGGATGCTCTTGAGACCGTTGTGCCGGCAACTTTTACCGGCTCAAGAATCGCGGTCGGCGTAATCACACCCGTTCTGCCGACATTTAATTCGATATCAAGAAGCTTCGTCACGACCTCTTCAGCAGGAAACTTATACGCGATGGCCCAGCGCGGGCTTTTCGCCGTAAAACCGAGCTCCTCCTGTTGATCGAGAGAATCGACTTTAATAACAATGCCGTCTATTTCATACGGCAGGTCCGCGCGCTTCGCCTGAAGCTCATCGATCAGCACTATGACTTCTTCTATGCTGCCGCATTTTTTTCGTTCCTGATTCGTTTTAAATCCGAGTTCGTCGAGAAAATCAAGCCCTTGGCTTTGCGTCTCTACACCCATCTCGTCAAGCTCCGCTATACTGTAGACGAAGATATCGAGGTTTCGTTTCGCTGCAATTTTCGGATCGAGCTGTCTAAGTGATCCCGCCGCGGCATTTCGCGGATTAGCGAACGGTTCTTCTTCATTTTTAATCCGTTCCTCATTGAGTGCTTCAAACGAACGCTTCGGCATATACGCCTCGCCGCGCACTTCGATCGACAGCTCACGGTTCATTTTGAGGGGGATATTGCGAATCGTCTTCAGATTCTCCGTGATATCCTCTCCCGTCGTTCCGTCACCCCGGGTGGCTCCTCTGACAAAATAGCCGTCTTCATAACGGAGAGAAACAGCAAGACCGTCTATTTTCAGCTCCACATTATACGCCACATCGTCGCCGACGGCTTGGCGCACACGGCGGTCGAAATCACGAAGATCATTAGCATTAAAGGCGTTGCCCAGACTGAGCATCGGTGTGCCGTGGGTGACTTTTTGAAACGCTTCAAGCACGGCTCCGCCGACGCGCTGCGTAGGAGAGTCAGGCGTTCTGAGGTCTGGGTGCTCATCCTCGATCGCAATCAGCTCCTGCATCAATCTGTCGTATTCGGCATCTGGGACGCTCGGTTCATCTAAGGTGTAATATTCATAGCTATACTTGTTGATGGTGCGGCGCAGTTCTTCTGCCCGCTGCTTCGCTGTTTCTTTGTCCATCTGCTTCTTCCTTTCCTCTTCAATTACTGCTTTTCAATAGGAGCAAATGCTGCTAACAGGCGTTTCACGCCGACAGGGCTCGGGAAGGCAATATCAAGCTCTGTCCCTTCTCCTTCGCCTTTCACGCTGACGACAGTTCCTGTTCCCCATTTTTTATGGCCCGCCTTATCTCCGACTGCCCAGTTCAAGGTGTCGCCGCCTGTTTTGCTGGCGTAGGATACCGGGCGTGAAACAGGGCCGCGTCTCGGCTGCATTTTTCTCGCAGACGTCGCTCTCGTTTCTTTTTTCTCATTTAGGTTTTCCAATAAATCATCCGGTATTTCAGCAATGAAGCGAGATTCCGGGTTCATATTTGTCCGGCCAAACAAGGTGCGCATTTTAGCATTGGTCAGATAAAGCTCCTGTTCCGCCCTTGTAATCCCAACGTACGCAAGGCGGCGTTCTTCTTCCATTTCCGCTTCCTCCATGAGTGAACGGCTGTGCGGGAAGACGCCTTCTTCAAGCCCCATCAAGAAAACAACCGGGAACTCCAGTCCTTTCGCAGCGTGCAGTGTCATCAGGGTGATCGCATCCTTGCCGCCTGACTCTTCCTCCTTCTGATCGAGCTGATCAATATCTGCGATCAACGCCAAGTCTGTCAGGAACGCAACGAGTGTCTTGTCTTCACTTTTCTGTTCAAAGTTTTTCGTAACAGACAGGAACTCGTCGATGTTTTCTAAACGGCTTTGGGCTTCGATCGATTTCTCGGCCTTCAGCATTTCTCTGTATTCCGTCTTATCAAGAATTTCTTCTGTCAGCTCTGTAATGGATAAGTAATCCTGCATATTTGTCAGGTTTTCAATCATCTGTCTAAAGCTGTCAAGCGCGTTTGCCGCTTTGGCACTGACGCCGATAAAATCAACCTGCTGAATCGCTTGGAAAAATGACAAGCCGTTTATGGCCGCATACGAAGCGATTTTTTCAAGTGATGTCGCGCCGACTCCGCGCTTCGGCACATTGACAATGCGCGTGAAACTGATATCGTCATCCGGATTGGATACGAGGCGCAGGTACGCAAGAATGTCTTTAATTTCTTTTCTGTCATAGAACTTTGTGCCGCCGACAATGTTATAGTTCAAACCCGCTTTGAGAAGCGTTTCCTCAATCACACGGGACTGCGCGTTTGTCCGGTATAAAATGGCGATATCCGACAGCTTCCGCTTGCCTGTGCTGTGAAGCTGATGAATTTTGCCGGCCACAAACTGTCCTTCACCGAACTCATTATCACCGCGATAATAGGAAATCTTGATGCCTTCATCGTTTTCCGTCCACAAATTTTTCGGTTTGCGGTTAGAGTTGTTTTTAATGACCTCGTTAGCCGCGCGCAAAATCCGTTTCGTTGAACGATAGTTTTGTTCTAGCAAAATCACGCTTGCATTCGGATAATCTTTTTCAAATGAAAGAATGTTGGTGATATCCGCGCCGCGCCATCTGTAGATTGACTGATCAGAATCCCCGACAACGCAAAGGTTCTGGAAACGCTCGGCAAGCTGCTTAACGAGCATGTATTGCGCCCTGTTCGTATCCTGATACTCATCAACATGGATGTACTGGAATTTGCGCTGATAAAATTCAAGCACTTCCGGCACTCGGTCAAACAGTTTAATCGTCGTCATAATCAAATCGTCAAAATCGAGCGACTGGTTTTTCAATAGCTTCTTCTGATAATCAGCATATACATCGCTGACCACCTGATCGTAGTAGCCGCCGGCAACTTTAGAGAATTCCTCCGGTTCGGTCAATTCGTTTTTTGCACTGCTGATCGTGCCGAGGATGCTTCTCGGGTCAAACTTCTTCGGATCAAGATTGCGCTCCTTCAAAATCCCCTTGATCACTGAAAGCTGGTCAGCCGTATCAAGGATGGAGAAATTTCGGTTGATCCCAATCCGGTCGATATCTCTGCGCAAGATCCGCACGCACATACTGTGGAATGTGGAAATCCAGATATCGTCCGCGCCGGGTCCAAGGATGCTTTCCACACGTTCTTTCATTTCGCGTGCCGCTTTATTTGTAAATGTGATCGCCAGAATGTTCCACGGCGCCACATGCTTTTCTGCCATTAAATAAGCAATTCTGTGTGTCAGGACACGCGTCTTTCCGCTTCCCGCTCCCGCCATCAGCAAAAGGGGCCCGTCCGTTGTTTTGACTGCTTCCTGCTGAACGGGGTTTAAACCGCTTAGTAATTGATTGCTAATATAATTCAAAATTTGTTCACCCGCCTATACAAAACATATGTTCTATCATAAACCAAATCCGTACAATTTACTACTCGCCTTTCACAGCCGCTACTGTTTTCAAAGCCCTGTCAAAATCTTCATACACAGCATTGCCTACAACGATCACGTCCGCATGCTCTGCGTACTGCTTGGCCGTTTCCGCATCCTTGATGCCGCCGCCGTAAAACAAGGTGGACGTTTCCAATACAGCCTTCGTTTTCTTGACAGCTTCTATGTCTCCAAGCACGCCGCTGTATTCTAAATAAAAAATCGGCAGTTGCAGCAGCTCCGACACACGCGCATAGGCGACAATATCATCCATATTCAGATCGGCGTCCGCTTCAGTCAGTGCCGCGGCTTTGCAATCTGGATTTGCGATGCAGTAGCCCTCCGCCACGATTTCTTCCATAGACATCAGTTCTCCGTATTCCTTCATGGCTTTCTGGTGCATTCCGACAATCCAATCCGCGTTTTTGCTGTTTAATACACTCGGAATAAAATATAAGTCAAAGCCGGGAACGATCGCTTCAATCGCTGATACCTCAAGGACACACGGTACCAAAAACCGTCTTACCTTAGACATCATCCGCAGGACATTATCCTCTGTCACACCATCACTGCCTCCGATAATGACCGCATCCGTTCCTGATTCGCAAAGAATCTCCAGCTGTTCGTCAGGCAAATCTTTATTTGGATCGAGTTTAAAGACATGCTTCCACTCTGTTACATCGTACACGTCATACGTTCCTCCATTCGTTTGTTACCATTTAAACATTATAACAAATTCACATAGCGCGGAAAAACGGAAAAAGCCGTTAATCTCGTTATTCACTGAAAAAGGTGTTTTGATTCTATTTTCATAAAAAAAGAGAGCATAGGGCAGTACCTGCATGGTGAGTCCTGTATCGGCAGGAGCACACATTTTTCACCAGATTCCTTCTGCTATTGTTTGGAAAGTGTTCTACTGTGGAAATGGTTACATAAAAAGGGAGGCTGAGAGATGGAAACCATCATAATAGCACTCATCGCATTTATCATTGGGATCATCGCTATCCCGATCGTCTTGTTTGCCTGGATCTACATAAAGGATGAAAAACAGCAGGAGCACTCAATTCTTCGCAACTATCCCGTCATCGGAAGGTTTCGGTATATCCTTGAAAAAATCGGGCCGGAGCTCAGACAGTATTTATACAGCAATGACAATGAAGAGCAGCCATTTTCACGAAAGGAATATGAGCAAACCGTCATCTCCGGCAAATACAAAAGCAGAATGATGGGCTTTGGATCTGTAAGAGATTTTGATAAACCTGGCTATTATATCCGTAACGCTATGTTTCCAAAACAAAGGGAAGAAATGCACGTAAATCAAACGCCAAAAATTGAAACCCAAATCTATAAAATGGATGCTGACAATCTATTCAAACGCAAGGAGCATGCCGAACATATCAAGGCAGACCCGTATTTTCTCCATCCTGATGATGTACAGGTGATTGGCGAGCATACATGCGAGAAGCCATTTTATGTGAAGGGCTTAGTCGGCCAGTCCGCCATGAGCTACGGTTCTCTTGGAGAACGGGCTGTTACGGCGCTCTCAAAAGGGCTCCATCAGGCAGGCGGCACCTGGATGAATACAGGTGAAGGAGGATTGTCTGAGTATCACTTAAAGGGCGGCGGGGATATCATTTGCCAAATCGGACCGGGCCTATTCGGCGTGCGCAAAAGAAACGGGGAATTTTCATGGGAGGAATTTAAAAGAAAAAGCAGGATTGACCAGATTAAAGCGTTTGAGCTAAAGCTGGCACAAGGAGCGAAAACCCGCGGCGGCCATGTGGACGGCGCCAAAGTATCAGAGGAAGTGGCAGATATTCGGAATGTCGAACCTGGAAAGTCGATTGACAGCCCGAACCGCTTTTATGAATTCTCAAACCCTCCTGAAATGCTCGACTTTATTGAAAAACTTAGAGATGTCGGACAAAAGCCAGTCGGCATCAAACTGGTCGCAGGGCATCCTGAAGAATTGCATGAGCTTTTCTCTCATATGCAGAAAAGCGGAAAGCATCCGGATTTTATCACGATCGACGGAAGTGAAGGCGGTACCGGAGCTTCCTTTTACGAGCTCGCGGATACAGTCGGCCTTCCGATTATGACAGCGCTGCCTATTGTTGACACGCTTCTTAAACAGTACGGCTTGCGCAGCCAGCTGAAAATCTTTGCTTCCGGAAAGCTCCTGACCCCTGATAAAATCGCGGTCGCCTTAGCCCTCGGCGCTGACTTTGTCAACATCGCACGCGGCATGATGTTTTCCGTTGGCTGCATCCGCGCTCTCGTCTGCCACACCAACACCTGTCCGGCAGGTGTGGCGACGACAGATCCGAAATTGCAAAAAGCGTTGAGCGTTGAGGAAAAACAGCATCGTGTCTGCAACTACGTCATTTCCCTGCGCGAGGGGCTGTTTAATCTTGCAGCCGCAGCAGGGATCAATTCGCCGATTCACTTTTCCAAGGAGCATGTTGTCTATCGGAAAGAGGATGGCAGTATCATCGATATCGACAACCTGATCCACCAATTTGTTTCATAAAGAAACCGCCCTTGCCGAACGGCAGGGCGGTTGTTTATTATTTTGAAGAAGACTCAGTTTCAGTCTCCTTCACACGGTCAAGCGCCATTTCATAAGCGTCATTTCCGTAATTTAAGCAGCGTTTCACACGGGAAATCGTAGCCGTGGAAGCTCCTGTTTCTGTTTCAATCTTATGATACGTGTTTCCTTCGCGAAGCATGCGCGCCACTTCAAGGCGCTGAGCCAGCGATTGAATTTCGTTAATTGTGCATAGATCATCGAAGAATCGGTAACATTCCTCCAGGTCTTTCAGCGATAAGATCGAGTTAAATAACTGGTCCAGCTCTTTGCCGCGTAATTTATCGATTTGCATCGTTACACACCTTCTCCTTTACTAATGGAAGCCGCATCAAGATCAGGTACGATATTGATCCAAGTCTTTCCTGGCACAAACGGAAGCCACTTGCCGTCTTTTACCGGCACAATTCTGCCATTCACTTGTTTCCAGTCTGTTTCAATGACGTTTCCGTGCTGAAACAACAGACCTTTTCCCCCTGATTCCAAGTCGATGTCCCGCCTTCCATCTTGATCAATAATATGATGGCTGGCTTCAACAATGAAAATATTTTGCATTGCAACCGGCTTTCCGGTTTCCCGGTCTGTCGTTATGACACCATCAGAGCTTCTTGTATAAGATTCAGCTTTTTTATCATAGTTGTATTCGACAAGATTTGTAACGTTATTTGTTCCATAATCTACCCGAACATTGTAAGATTCATTTGCAGGTTTTGCATCTGATGTTTGAAACAGCAGCGGATTTGTTTCCTGCTTCAACTTATAACCCTTTTGTTCTGCCGCCTTTTTTATGTAATCATAAGACGTATAGGAATTGTGGGGCGGTTTGCTGAAATCAGCTCTCCAAAATAAGCTTCCGTCAAAATCCAATCCGTTCATATAATCGGCAGCTCCGGATTCCAGCTGCTTTTTGGCGCCGGGACTCCAGCCGTGATGGACAAATATGCTGTCAAAGCCATTGCTGAGAGTGACGAAATATTCCCGCGCGCTCCGCACAGGTCCGACAGTTTCGGGCATCTGGCTTTGGAAAATGGCCAGAAATCTTGTGATTTGCCCTTCGGCTAGCGCTTCTATGACAATGTCGGCTTTAGACAGTCCAGACTGCGGCCTCGCCTTCGGGTGATTGTTCACCACAACAGCAACAGGCCGGCGTTCAGTCACCTTCTGTTCAGTCTTTAGCCCCGTTAAAGGAGCTTTCAGCTTCTTTGCAGTATCCGGGACAGCATCCTTCTGCTGGCAGGATACCAGCAGAAAAAACACGAAACACAGCGCGCAAACTGTCATCCATTTTTTCATATGTCGGCTCCCTGCTCTTTTATATTTTAACGCATTATCGATGGAAAGAGTACAGTTTTTTTCATGACGTCGAAGATTCCTCTTGGCGTAATGCGTATATACGGAAGGTGCGTACTTTGCAAAAAGAGTAGCGTATAGATAGGATCGCAAAACTCATAGCCTCTTTCAGTCAAAAGATCTCTCAGCTTTTGTTCCTTCTCAAGCACGTCTTCATACGCTTCCGAAGAGGCGCAGCCGCACAGCGCAAGCGGAATTTCATACAGAATGCTGCCATTTTCCGCCAGAACAATTCCTCCTCCGATTTCTTTCATGCGGGCAAAAGCGAGCAGCATATCCGCTTTATTTTTTCCAATCGCGACAATGTCGCCCGTCGTCGTAAAGGAGCTTACAAATCCCTGCACGCTTGAGGCAAATCCTTTTATCATCGTATTCACACGCCATTTTCCATGTTTATCAAGCATTGTCAAATAGCTTTCATCATGGTCAAACGAGAGCTGCTCCATCGAATTGTCGATCTCAATCATATATGGCTCCATAATGACCGCATTCCGCATTTTCACGCCCATCGGCATAGAAAACTGCAAGTCATCCATCGTCATATCATATGAAAGCTCAAGCGGGACAAGACCGCCTTTGTGCCAGTCCGTCTTTGTAAACGCCTTCAAATCACAGCCGTCTTCACGCAGAATGGTCCCTTTTGACAGAACAGTCACGGGATTCGGATTTAACGGATCTTCCAATATGTTCAGCGATGCCAGTCTACCCGGTCCGACAACTCCTAAATAATCATCCATTTGGTAATACTTTGCGATATTAAATGATGCCATATTGTAGGCATCGATTGCAGGTACGCCTTCTTCTAAAGCGATGCGAATCAGCTCGTTTGTCATGCCGCCTTTATAGAAATTCGGGGTTGCGCCATCTGTCGTGTAAAAGAAGTGGTCATAATAACGGAAGCCCTTCTCATGCAGCTCTTGCAAGATTTTTCTTACATCGGGGCGAATGGAAGAGTTCCGAAGGGAAACATAATAGCCCAGTTCCAGCCTTCTCATCACTTCATCACCTGTCATCGCTTCATGATCACAATCCGCACCGAACAGCTTCATTTTTGTAAGCGTTTTATCAGATGCGCCGGGAAAATGCCCTTCAATGCGTTTTCGCTGTTTCTTTGTAGCTTGCATGCAGTGGAGCATTAAATCATCACCATCTACCAAGCGAGGCCATCCGGTCATTTCTCCGCCTTGAATCACATCCGGATGTTCAATCCACTGTTTTCTGACGTCAAATGGAAGGACGTGGTCCTCGTTCAGAACCTCGGTCTGGAGGTCATAGCGTGACCACCAAAAATACTGGACAGGCTGCTTTTTGAGTTCATTCAAAATCGTAAGCGCTTTCTTTTTTCCGCTTTGCAAAAGCAAAAATAAGTTATCATTCACGAATGTCGTTGTTCCGTATTGAGACACATATTCCGCCAGTGTTTGGGGATTATATATTTGAAAAGGATGTGCGTGCGGTTCAATATAACCTGGCACAATGTATTTTCCTTCACAATCAATCGTATGAATTTCTTCGGCTCTATTCGGAAGTTCATGACCCACATAAACAATGCGGTCCTGATAAATCCAAATGTTTTTTTTCAGCCATTGTTTTACATATGGATTTAAGACGAGAGCATTCCGTAAAAGGAGCGTTGGAAGCAGCTTTGAGTCTACAACATCAACCTGTGCCCTGATGTCTTTGTTTTTCCAGTTAAAGGTGCGTTCGGACATTCACATACTCTCCTTTACATGTATTAGACTCATGGTATCACATCCTTCCTCATCACGCACGATAAAAACGTTACAAATTTTTGAAGGTTCGGTTAAAAAACTTTTTTAAGTAAAAGGAGCGGATTTCCTTGAAGCCAAACATCAGTCTCATCAATGCCGTGTTCAGAATCGCCTGCGGATTGACGATTATGTCAGCCGCCAGTGCAAAGTTTACGAAAAAACCTTGGTGCAGAATGCATCTCTTTTACATCTTTATGGGGGCCATGAAAGCGGGTTCGGGAATCTTGCGCTTCTGTCCTGTGACCTACATGTTTCAACACAGTGATTCTGGAAATAACGAGCATCAAAACGGATAAATGGAAAAGCTTGATCACAAAACGTGATCAAGCTTTTTTTTATGCCCACCCTTTGTTTTCATATAGAAATATCCTGCAGCTGCCAGCACTGCCGAATAAAGCAGTGCCCAGCCGCTGAATGAATAAATCACCGCGCACGCGACAAATGCCCCGAGCGCCATCCACCAGCCTATATCTCTCCTGCCCAGCAGTTTCAGTGCTGCCGCCATTGTACATATGTAAGATGCGATAAAAGCCGCGCTCGGCCCTTTCAACAGAGTCGTCAAATCGATTTGAAACAGACCATGCGCCGCAAGCACTAAGCCAAACACTGCGGCCATCGCTGTCAAAACGCGAATAGGCGTACGTTTTGTCGCACTGAGTTTTCCAAAAAATACGGGTATGTGCCCCTCTCTCGCCAATGCGTACACCATTCTTGAAAAACCAGCAATATTGGCATGGATGGTGGCGAATGTAATAAACAGCGCTAAGCATACCGTGACGTATACACCGCTTTCCCCTGCTCCTTTTGAGATGAGCATGGCGAGCGATGCAATTTCTCCATTCTCTCCATATGAATGAGTCCCCACCGTCACAAATGACAGCATGATATACAGCCCTGCCACACAAGACGCTCCCAAGAACAAGCTGATTGGGACATCTTTTTCAGGGCGATGAAATTCCTCAGCCAATGGAGTAATCATTTCCCAGCCTACAAAAGAGAAAAAAATCATAACAGAAACAGATCCCGCGGCAGACCAGCCATGCGGAAGAAACGGTTTGAATTCTGCTATCGTGACGTGTGGCAATGACACAGCAATAGAAGTGACAAGCAGAAATACAATGACACATATAACGAGTGTACTGATGTTTGCTGATAGTTGAATCCCTTTCATATGAAGCAAAATAGATATAGCCAGCATACAACCAGCAATCGATGTAACCTGCCAATCGGCCGCCTCTGTGACGTAACTGACGTAATGCGCGCCAGTCAAAGCGATGATGGGAACGCCGATCGGAACGGACCCTAACATGATCCAGCCCAAAATAGCCCCGGCTTTTTTCTGAAAGGCCAGCTGCACATAAGCAGTGATTCCTCCCGCACTAGGCGCAATTTTCACAAGCCGTGCCAGCGTGCCGACGAGAAGAAAAGATAAAAAAGACATGAATACCCAGACAAATAAAGAAGCCGGACCGGCCGTATCCGCGGTAACAGACGGCAAAATTAATATCCCGCATCCTAAAACCGCCCCAATCGTTAACGCCGTCCCTTGTATCCAAGTAATAGAGCGCTGTAATTCTGGCAACATGATGCCTCCTCTCTGATTGATGGCTTTATTATAGAAAAAATAAGACGGCATCCATATGCTACAATGAAGGTAAGTCAACAGCATTGCCTTATGATCAAAGGAATTTTCATTCATTCGCCTAAATATGTAAAGGAGCCGGACAAATGGACGATACAGACCTTCAGATTCTCTCGCATTTGCAGCGAAACGGCAGATTAACGATGGTTGAGCTGGGAAAGCTTGTCGGACTCAGTTCGCCAAGCGCGGCGGAGCGTGTCAGGAAGATTGAAGACAAAGGAGTGATTACCGGCTACAGCGCGAATATCTGTTACGAAAAACTAAACAAGCATGTCACCGCTTTTATTCTCATGGAGCCAAAAAGCTGTAAGCACTACGCCGCCTTTGCAACATCGCATCCTGATGTAGCAGAAAATCACCGCATCACAGGGATGTACAGCTATGTGACAAAGGTCGTGACTGAATCGGTACATACGCTTGAGGATTTTATTGACGCCTCGATGGCCCATGGAAAACCGACCACGCTCGTTGTCCTTTCTTCTTCCAGCTGCCATCCCGCTTTTTGATAACAAAAAACCCGCAGCTAATCTGCGGGTTTTCCTCAGTTATTTTTGAGCAGCCTTTAAAGCGCGTGCCCCAATGTCTTTTCTGAAAAAGAGTCCCGGTTTGAAAATTTCATCAACCGCTTTGTACACTCGGTCTCTAGCCGCTTCAAACGATTCATCAAAAGCTGTCACATTGGCGACGCGCCCCCCGTTTGTAACGAACTCTCCGCCTTCTGCTTTCGTTCCGGCATGGAAGACCACGACCTGCTCAGTTTCCGCAGCAAGGCTGCCGATCGGCGTGCCTTTTGCGTAGCTTTCCGGATACCCTTCTGATGCAAGCACAACACTCACTGCCGCGGTATCCTTCCATCTTAAGTCAACTTCCTTATCGTCTAAAAGATCAAGAAGCACCTGTACCAGATCAGATTCCATGCGCGGAAGCACGACCTGTGTTTCCGGATCGCCGAAACGGGCATTAAATTCAATGACCTTCGAGCCGTTTTCAGTAAGCATCAATCCAGCGTACAAAACGCCAGTGAAGGAACGGCCTTCTTGTACCATTGCTTTTGCGGCCGGCTTAACGATCGTTTCTACAGCATGGCGGACCGTTTCTTCCGAAATTTGCGGAACTGGAGAGTAAGCGCCCATTCCGCCCGTATTCGGGCCTTTGTCTCCGTCAAACGCACGCTTGTGATCCTGGGCAATCACCATTGGATACACTTTTTCTCCTTTGACGAAGGCCATTAGAGAAAATTCTTCACCAGAAAGGTATTCTTCAATGACAACGGACGCGCTCGCATCACCGAACTTTTCATCTTCAAGAAAGTCATGCAGACACGCAATTGCTTCTTCCTCTGTCATAGCCACAGTAACGCCTTTTCCAGCCGCAAGTCCATCTGCTTTTATCACAATCGGAGCACCTTTTT
The DNA here is from genome assembly GCF_053903135.1 of Bacillus sp. JZ109. Lineage (NCBI taxonomy): Bacteria > Bacillati > Bacillota > Bacilli > Caryophanales > Bacillaceae > Bacillus > Bacillus sp. JZ109. The sequence continues at coordinate 3,367,383 of NZ_CP096388.1, forward strand.
CCTGCACATATGCCTTCGCCTCATCAAAGGATGTAAACGTGTCGTATTCTGCGGTCGGAATGTCGTATTTCTTCATTAAATCCTTAGCGAACTGTTTGCTTCCTTCGATGATCGCCGCGGCTTTTGACGGGCCGAACACGCGCAGACCCGCTTTTTCAAATTCATCCACCAGACCTTCAATTAAAGGAACCTCAGGGCCGACAATGGTTAGGCCGACCTGGTTTTCTTTTGCAAACGAGACAAGCCCTGCGTGGTCGCTTTCCTCAATGTTTACAAGCTGTGCGGAAGCTTCCATGCCGTCATTTCCAGGAGCTGCAAATACATTCTCGACGAGGCTGCTTTGCGCTGCCTTCCACGCCAGCGTATGTTCTCTTCCGCCTTTACCGATAATTAATACATTCACGTCGTTTTCATCCCCTTAATGTTTGAAGTGTCTGATGCCGGTGAATACCATGGCAATGCCGTATTCATCCGCTTTTTTGATGGAATCCTCGTCACGCACAGATCCCCCCGGCTGAATGATAGCCGTAACGCCCGCTTTTGCCGCTTCTTCAACAGTATCCGGCATTGGGAAAAATGCATCAGATCCGAGCGCGCTGCCTTTCGCTTTTTCCCCTGCTTGCTCGATTGCGATTTTTGCCGATCCGACGCGGTTCATTTGGCCTGCTCCCACGCCGACTGTCATGTTGTCCTTTGCGAGAACGATCGCATTTGATTTCACATGCTTCACGACTTTCCAAGCAAGCTTCAAGTCTTCCCACTCTTGCTCATTCGGCTCTCTTTTTGTCGGGATGCTGATCTCAGCATCATCAAAGCCGTGCATATCTAAATCTTGAATCAATAGCCCGCCTTGAACGGATGTCAGCTGTTTTTCCTTTTGAACAGCAGCAGATACGTCAAGCGTCAGCAGACGGAGATTTTTCTTCGCAGTCAGGACGTCGAGCGCTTCTTGGCTGAATGAAGGCGCAATGATGATTTCTAAGAAAATGTTGTGAAGCGCTTCGGCAGTTGCCTTGTCCACTTCACGGTTCAGCGCGATAATGCCGCCGAAGATAGATGTTTTATCCGCTTCAAACGCTCTGTCAAACGCTTCGGCGATCGTTTTTCCTGTTCCCACGCCGCACGGGTTCATATGCTTCACGGCAACCGCAGCCGGTTCAGTGAATTCACGAACGATTTGAACTGCCGCATCCGCGTCTTTAATGTTGTTGTAAGAAAGCTCTTTTCCGTGAAGCTGTTCTGCTTGCGCAATGGAGCCTTTGACAGGAAGAGCTGTTTGATAGAAAGTTGCTTCCTGATGCGGGTTTTCTCCATAGCGAAGCGATTGTTTTTTCTCAAATGTCACAGTGAATTGCTCTGGTTCTTTTTCACCGACAACATTTGTCAGATAGTCAGCGATCAGTGCATCATATGCCGCAGTATGACGGAATACCTTTGCCGCGAGCTCGCGTTTTTTCTGAAGAGATACGCTGCCTTCTTCTTTGATTTGATTTAGCACTGGGCTGTAATCGGCCGGATCGACGATAACCGTGACATCCTGATGGTTCTTTGATGCCGCACGCAGCATGCCAGGTCCGCCGATGTCGATATTTTCAATCGCTTCTTCATACGTGACGTCTTCTTTAGAAATCGTTTCTTTAAATGGATAGAGGTTGACGACAACGAGGTCAATCGGCTGAATCCCGTGTTCATTGATCTGCGCCATATGCTCTTCATTGCCGCGAACCGCCAGAAGGCCGCCGTGAATATTCGGGTGTAGGGTTTTTAACCGGCCGTCCATAATTTCAGGGAAGCCTGTCACTTCAGAAATTCCGATCACATCCACACCGTTTTCTTGAAGAAGCTTTTTCGTTCCGCCTGTGGAGATGACTTCAACGCCAAGATCTGTCAGTTCTTTTACGAAAGGAACAAGATTTGTTTTATCTGAAACACTGATTAACGCACGTTTAATGGTCATGCCTTTTCACCTCTGTTATTTAATCCTAATAGCTGTTTAATCACACTCGGATACCATTTATGCTCAAGCTTGTGAATCCGCTGTTCGATTGTTTCCAATGTATCATGTTCATCAATTTCGATTGCCTTTTGAGCGATGATCGGACCTGTATCCATTCCTTCATCGACATAATGCACGGTGATTCCGGCCACCTTCACACCCGCCCGGTATGCCTGTCCGACTGCGTCGATTCCAGGAAACGCCGGAAGAAGCGACGGGTGAATGTTAATGATTTTTCCTCCATATGCTTGAAGGAGCGTATCACCGATCAGCCTCATATAGCCGGCAAGAACAATCAATTCAACCTCGTGAAGACGAAGCTGTTCAATAATGGCTTTTTCAAATGCAGCCTTGTTTTCATAAGACTTCGGCTCAAATGCAAAGGATGGAATGTGGAATGCTTCCGCCCGTTCGATGACTTTCGCCTGCGGTTTGTCGCAAACGAGGAGCGCTGCTGACGCATCCCAGTTCTCCTCCTTCAAACGCGTGACGATGGCTTCGAAGTTTGAACCGTTTCCTGATGCAAATACCGCAAACTTTTTCATGAAAGTGCCGCACCGCCGAATGTGACGCCTTCACCTTTTTTCACACGCCCGATTAAATAGGCTTTTTCGCCATGGCTTTCAAGCGTTCCGATCACATCTGTCAGATGCTCTTCTTTGACAGCCAAAACAAAACCGATACCCATATTAAAGACGTTGAACATGTCTTCTTCCTTTAGCTGGCCGTACTCTTGCAAGAAAGAAAAAATCGGCGGGATCGGCCATGAGCCATGATCAATTTCCGCACTTAAGCCTTCCGGAAGCATACGCGGAATATTTTCAATAAATCCTCCGCCTGTCACGTGCGCCATGCCGTCGATTTTTCCGCTTTTGACCGCGGCAAGCACAGGCTTCACGTAAATCCTCGTCGGTTCAAGCAATTCCTCGCCAAGCGGGCGTTCAAACGGCTCATATGTTGTATCGAGGTCCAGCTCCGCATCATCCAGAAGCACTTTTCTGACAAGGGAAAAGCCGTTGCTGTGAAGGCCGCTGGAGCTGAGGCCGATCAACAGATGGCCCTCTTCGATGTTTTCTCCAGTCACGATTTCGTCCTTTTCTGCCACTCCGACTGAGAAACCGGCAATATCGTATTCATCAGCTGTATAGAGTCCCGGCATTTCAGCCGTTTCACCGCCGACTAAGGCTGAACCTGATTGCTCACAGCCTTCCGCCACACCTTGTACAATCTGTTCAATTTTCACTGGGTCCGCTTTGCCAACCGCTAAATAATCGAGGAAAAACAGCGGCTCTGCACCTTGTGCCAGCACGTCATTGACACACATTGCAACAGCATCCACGCCAATCGTGTCATGCTTATCCATGGAAAAAGCGAGCTTTAATTTTGTGCCGACACCGTCCGTTCCCGAAATGAGAACTGGTTTTTGATAAGAAAGCTCAGACAGGTCAAACATGCCGCCAAAACCGCCAAGGCTGCCCATAACGCCAAGCCGTTTCGTGCGCTCCACGTGTTTTTTCATTCGTTTTACAGCTTCATATCCGGCTTCGATGTCAACTCCTGCGTTTTTATATGCTTCAGACATCCTATTCACTCCTTTAAGGCGCTTTTCAAAATATTTCCCCGAACGAGGGCAGAAAGAGAAAGGCAGCCGAACTGCGCTGCCTTTATGTCATTTTTCAAGTTTTATTTGGTTAATACTGCTTCTTTTACGTGAGGAAGCACTGTATCCTGGTAAATTTCAGTCGGATATTTTCCTGTAAAGCAAGCGAGACACTGTCCGCAATTCGAGTCATCGTATTTTCTGCCGATGCCTTTCAGCAGCCCTTCCACACTCAAAAATGAGAGGGTATCGGCTCCGATTTCCTGACGGATTTCTTCAACAGAATGCGAAGACGCGATTAATTCTTCATGTGTGGACGTATCAATGCCGTAAAAGCACGGATGAGCGATCGGCGGTGAACTGATTTTCACATGCACCTCTGTCGCACCCGCTTCTCTAAGCATCGTGACAATCCGGCGGCTAGTTGTTCCGCGTACGATAGAGTCATCCACCATCACGACGCGTTTGCCTTCTACAACCCCGCGCACCGCAGACAGCTTCATTCTGACGCCTTGCTCACGCAGAGCCTGGGACGGCTGAATAAACGTTCTGCCAACATAGCGGTTTTTGATTAAACCGAGCTCATACGGAATGCCTGTTGCCTCTGCATAGCCGATCGCCGCAGAAATACTGGAATCCGGAACCCCGGTTACGACGTCAGCTTCAACTGCGGATTCCTGAGCCAGCATTTTTCCAAGGTTTTTACGGGCACTGTGTACGTTAATACCGTCAATATTGCTGTCTGGTCTGGAGAAATAAATGTACTCCATGCTGCAAATGGAACGATTGATATTCATGGAAAAACGCTCTGATTTCATGCCTTCATCATTAATGATCAGCATTTCTCCCGGCTCTACCTCGCGAAGGTACGTTGCGCCGACGACGTCAAATGCGCATGTTTCTGATGCGACCACATAAGCGTCGCCCATCATGCCGATGGATAGCGGTCTCAGCCCGTTCGGATCAAGTGCGACAATCATTTCTGTTTCGGTCATGATCAGGAACGCGTAGGCGCCTTTCAGCATAGAAAGCGAGTTTTTAATTTGATCCTTCAGCGTGAAGTGTCCGCTTCTTTTGATCAGGTGAGCCAAAACCTCTGTATCCGAAGAGGTTTGAAAGATGCTCCCTTGATTTTCAAGCTGCTGCTTCAGCTGAGTGGCGTTGACAAGATTTCCGTTATGAGCAAGCGCCAGGCTGCCGTTGTTTTGGGAACGGAAGAGGAGCGGCTGAACATTTTCGTATCCGCCGCCTCCAGCCGTTGCGTACCGAACGTGCCCGATAGCGCCTTTTCCCTTTACTTTGCTGAGTTCGCCGTTTTGAAATACTTCAGTGATCAGACCTTGGCCTTTGTGAGCCGTCAGCTTTTCACCGTCAGTCGCTACGATGCCCGCACCCTCCTGTCCTCTGTGCTGAAGGCTGTGGAGACCGTAATACGTGATCTTCGGGGCTTCTTCATGTCCCCAAATCCCAAAAACGCCGCATTCTTCATTTAAGCCTTTGATTTCAGCAAGCATGGGATAGCTCCTTTCCATACGCGTTCAAGCTCTTTCGTTTGCGCATGAATCATTTGTTGTCCATCTTGGTTTTGAACCGCCAGAATTCCGTCAGCCGTTACCTCACCAATATGAACCGCATCTTTGACAGTTGCTTCAAACGCAGCTTGATGTTCTTTTTTCACTGAAACGACGAAGCGGGATTGAGATTCAGAGAATAATAATGCCGCTTCCCCTTCTACAGTCACATTAGCGCCAAGGTTTTCCGTCGTCATGACACTTTCCGCAATCGCTACGCCTAAGCCGCCTTCAGACACATCATGCGCAGATTGAACGAAGCCTTTTTTAATCACGTCAAGCAGTGCTTTTTGACGAGACAGCTCGACATCAAGATCGATTTGCGGCGCTTTGCCGTAAATACGGCCTTCTGTCATTTTTTGCAGCTCGCTTCCGGCAAACTCTGGTTTTGTTTCACCGATCACATATACGAGATCTCCCGCTTGTTTGAAATGCTGTGTTGTAATGTGTGCTGTATCTTCAATTAAGCCAACCATGCCGATAACTGGTGTCGGATAGATCGCCGTGCCGTTTGATTCGTTATAAAGCGATACGTTACCGCCGATAACCGGTGTGCTGAGAACATTGCACGCTTCGCTTATGCCGTCTGCCGCTTTTTCGATCTGCCAGAAGATTTCCGGCTTCTCCGGGTTTCCGAAGTTAAGGTTATCTGTGACCGCAAGCGGTTCTGCGCCTGAGCAAATGATGTTGCGCGCTGCTTCAGCGACAGCAATTTTCCCTCCGACTTCAGGATCAAGATAGAGATAACGCGCGTTACAGTCTGTCGTCATCGCCAGCGCCTTTTTCGTTCCGCGGATTCTGAGAACACCAGCATCAGACCCAGGAGCGACAACTGTATTCGTGCGCACCATGTAGTCATACTGATCATACACCCACTCTTTACTCGCGATCGTCGGCTGCTGAAGAAGGGCCTTCAGCGTTTCATTCGCATCTTCAATTTGCGGAGCCGGAACGTCCGTTTCCAAAAACTCGCGATAATAAGCAGGCTCTTGAGAAGGCTTATGGTAAACCGGTGCTTCTTCTGCCAAGGCATCAACAGGCAGCTCGCACACAACCTCTCCTTTGTGTGTCAGGCGAAGCATTTTATCATCTGTCACATGTCCGACAGAAACCGCTTCAAGATCATACTTGTCAAAAATATCGATGATTTCCTGCTCACGTCCGCGCTCAATAACCAAAAGCATCCGTTCTTGTGATTCAGAAAGCATCATTTCATACGCGGTCATGCCTGTTTCTCGCTGAGGAATCAGGTCAAGGTTCATTTCAATGCCAGAACCGGCTTTACTTGCCATTTCTGCACTTGAGCTTGTTAAACCGGCAGCTCCCATATCCTGAATGCCGACTAAGGCGTCGCATTGGATGACTTCCAGACATGCTTCAAGCAAAAGCTTCTCCATAAACGGATCGCCGACTTGGACAGCAGAACGCTTTTCTTCAGACGAGTCTGACATTTCTTCAGAAGCAAACGTAGCGCCGTGGATGCCGTCACGCCCTGTTTTCGCTCCTACGTACATTACTGTGTTGCCGACACCCTTTGCCTGGCCTTTTTTGATGTCTTCATGGTTGATTAAACCGACGCACATGGCGTTGACGAGCGGATTTCCTTCATAGCTGCTGTCAAACTGCACTTCTCCGCCGACTGTCGGGATGCCGATACAGTTGCCGTATCCGGCGATACCCGCTACTACTTCTTCAAACAAGTACTTCACGCGTGGTGAAGTCAGTTCACCAAATCGAAGAGAGTTCAATACAGCGATTGGGCGTGCACCCATTGAGAATACATCACGGATAATTCCGCCTACGCCCGTCGCAGCGCCTTGGTAAGGCTCGAGAGCTGATGGGTGGTTATGGGATTCAATTTTGAACACAACCGCTTGGTTATCACCGATATCAACGATTCCGGCGCCTTCCCCCGGCCCCTGCAGCACACGCTCGCCGCTTGTCGGGAATTTACGCAGAATCGGCTTTGAGTTTTTGTAGCTGCAATGCTCAGACCACATGACAGAAAAAATTCCGATTTCTGTGTAGTTCGGCAATCTTCCAAGAATGGATTCTATCAATGCAAACTCATCATCACTGACACCCATTTGCTGATACAGTTTCTCTTCTTTTATTTGTTCTTTACTTGGTTCAAGCAGTAGTGACATGAGTTTCCCTCCAATTTTTCACGATAGACTGGAACAATTTAAGACCGTCGGCGCTTCCAAGCAGTTCATCGACCGCGCGCTCAGGGTGAGGCATCATGCCTAATACATTGCCTTTCTCATTCACGACACCGGCAATGTCGCTGACACTTCCATTAATATTAGAGCCGTATGTGAAAGCAATTTGATTGTTTTCCTTTAATGTAGCAAGCGTCTCGTCATCACAGTAGAAATTCCCTTCACCATGGGCAACCGGGATTGTAATCGATTCTCCCTTTTCGTAGGAAGCTGTGAATAATGTTTCGTCGTTCTGAACAATCAATTCAACCGGACGGCAAATGAACTTCAGATCTTTGTTGCGTCTCATTGCGCCTGGCAGCAGCCCAAGCTCCTGTAAAATCTGGAATCCGTTACAGACGCCAAGAACAGGTTTTCCTTCAGCCGCTGCTTGTTTGACAGCTGGCATAATATTCGCAAATCGGGCGATGGCGCCGCATCTTAAGTAATCGCCGTAAGAAAATCCTCCCGGAATTAACACGCCGTCGAAGCCGTCAAGACTTGTTTCCTCATGCCAGACGTATTCCACTTCATGGCCGAGCTCATCCTTTACAGCATGATACATATCGATATCACAGTTGGAGCCGGGTAACACAATCACCGCAAATTTCACTGTGCGACTACCTCCTCAACCTCGTATCTGTAATCTTCAATCACTGTGTTCGCAAGAAGTTTTTCGCACATTTCTTTCACTAGCACGTCAAGATCACGGTCAGATTTTTCAATGGTAAGCTCCATGTATTTCCCGATGCGCACATCTTGAACTTCGTTATAAGTCATACTGTGCAAGGCATGCTGGATAGCGCTCCCTTGTGGATCTAGTACACTTTCTTTTAAGCTGACATAAACTTTTACTTTATACATGATGAATGCCTCCCAGTCTTTTGAAAATCTCTTCGTATGCGTCGGTTAAGCTCCCCAGATTGCGTCTGAATAAATCTTTATCCAGCTTTTCGTTCGTTTCTTTATCCCACAAGCGGCATGTGTCAGGAGAAATTTCATCCGCCAAAAGCACTTGCCCTTCTGCATCTAAACCGAATTCAAGCTTGAAATCTATTAATCTGACATGACAATCGTCGAAGATACTTTGAAGCTCTTCATTTACTATTTTTGTAATGGACTTAATGGTTTCTACCTGCTCAGGAGTCGCCGCTTTCAAAAGCCAAATATGATCTTCTGTGATGAGCGGATCACCCAGCGCGTCATCCTTGTAGTAAAACTCGATAATCGGCTGCTCAAGCTCCGTGCCTTCTGGAATGCCGAGACGTTTGGACATGCTTCCTGCCACAACATTTCTGACCACGACTTCAAGCGGCACGATCGTTACCTTTTTAATGAGCTGTTCTGTTTCAGAAATGCGCTCGATAAAGTGATTGTTAATGCCCTTTGTATGAAGATGTTTGAAAATCAAGCTTGAAATCTCGTTATTTAAGCGCCCTTTCCCGCTGATTTCTGCTTTTTTCTCGCCGTTAAAGGCAGTGGCGGAGTCTTTATACACGACATACAGCGTGTTTTCGTCATCGGTTTTGTAGATCTTTTTTGCTTTTCCTTCGTATAAAAGTTCATTCTTCACAATATTCACGGAAGGCCTCCTAACCCGAATGTTGGGAATTTTCAAACTGCGGCGGCTTAGAAGAAGCCGCTAAAAGCTTCTTCTATGCTAAACCTAAACGTTCAAAGATCAGATCAACATTTTTCAGATGGTAATTGTAATCAAAGCAGTCAGCAATTTTTTCCGGAGAAAGACGTGACGTGATTTTCTCTTCCGCTTCCACAAGCTCGCGGAACGGCACTTGTTTTTCCCACGCTTCCATTGCCTTCGGCTGCACTGTATCATAGGCTTCTTCACGAGTCAGGCCTGTGTCAATCAAAGCAAGCAGCACGCGCTGAGAGTAGATAAGGCCGAGTGTGCGGTCCATGTTGCGCTTCATGTTTTCCGGGAAGACCGTTAAGTTCTTCACGATGTTGGAGAAGCGGTTCAGCATGTAGTTCAGCGCAATTGTCGCATCCGGAAGAATAATCCGTTCTGCTGAAGAGTGAGAAATATCGCGCTCATGCCATAATGGAACATTTTCGTAAGCTGTCATCATGTAGCCGCGGATCACGCGCGCCATGCCTGTCATGTTTTCAGAGCCAATCGGATTTCGTTTATGCGGCATTGCAGATGAACCCTTTTGCCCTTTCGCGAAAAATTCCTCAACTTCACGTGTTTCACTCTTTTGCAGTCCACGGATTTCCACAGCGAATTTCTCGATGCTTGTCGCAATCAAAGCAAGTGTTGCCATATAGTCAGCATGGCGGTCACGCTGAAGGGTTTGAGTGGAAATCGGTGCTGCTTTCAATCCGAGCTTCTCACAGACATATTGTTCAACAAATGGATCAATGTTCGCATATGTGCCGACAGCGCCAGAAATCTTTCCAACCTCGATGCCTGCTTTCGCTTGTTTGAAGCGCTCAAGATTACGTTTCATTTCTTCATGCCAAAGCGCAAGTTTTAAGCCGAAAGTTGTAGGCTCAGCGTGTACGCCGTGCGTGCGCCCCATCATGACTGTGTATTTATGTTCTTTCGCTTTTTCTTTAATAATGTCAACAAATCTCTCAAGATCCTTGAGCAAAATATCGTTTGCCTGTTTTAATAAGTAGGAAAGAGCCGTATCAACAACGTCAGTTGACGTTAATCCGTAGTGCACCCATTTTCTTTCTTCGCCCAGTGATTCGGAAACGGCGCGCGTAAAAGCGACAACGTCATGGCGCGTGTCCTGTTCGATTTCTAAAATGCGGTTGATGTCAAATGATGCGTTCTCACGCATAACTTTTACATCTTCTTTCGGAATGACGCCAAGCTCCGCCCACGCTTCACAGGCAAGAATCTCTACCTCCAGCCATGCTTGAAATCTGTTTTCATCCGTCCAAATCGCGGACATTTCAGGTCTTGAATAACGTTCGATCATTCTGCTTGTCCTCCATCTCTATTCATCCATTTATTTGTGATCTCCTGAATCCATTCGTCTTCAGGCTGCTTCATAAATGTAATATGCCCCATTTTGCGGCCTTTTTTGATTTCATGTTTTCCGTATATATATAGCTTTGCCTCTTTTAAAAGCTCCGGGTCTTCCTCAACAAGCTTCACTTCATCGCCGAGAAGATTCACCATCATGCCCGGCTTCAGCAAATCTGTCTTCCCAAGCGGAAGCCCGCATACCGCTCTGATATGCTGCTCAAACTGGCTCGTCTCGCAAAGGTCCAGCGTATAATGCCCAGAATTGTGCGGTCTTGGCGCCAGTTCATTGACCAAAAGCTCTCCGTCCTCTGTCAGGAACATCTCAACTGCAAGCGGTCCGACAAGGTTAAGCTCATCTGCAAGCTTAACTGCGAGATCAGCAACCTTCTGCTGAATCCCTTTCTCTACCCGTGCGGGCACGATGCTTTGGAAAAGAATATTGTTGTGGTGAATGTTTTCAGCTGTCGGAAACGTTGAAATTTCACCGTTTACCGATCTGACGACGATCACCGACAGTTCCATTTTAAAAGAAACCCAGCTTTCAAGAATGCAAGTTCCGTGTTCTAACAGAGCGGCTGCCTGCTCCATTTGCGCCTCTTCTTTTATCACAAATTGGCCTTTGCCGTCGTACCCGCCGCGGCATGTCTTCAGAACTGCGGGTAACCCGAGCTCTTGTACCGCCTGTTTCAATTCATTCTTTGTTTTGACGATGCTGTACGGTGCGACTTCACAGCCCGCGGATTGAATTGCTTTTTTCTCTGTTTCACGGTTTTGGGTAATGAGCAGCAGCTCACTTCCTTGCGGGAGATACGCATGATCTTTCAGCCAATGCAGCGCATCATAGTCGATGTTTTCAAACTCATATGTGATGATATCGCTGATTTCAGCCAATTTTCGAATCGCTTCACGGTCATTATAATGAGCGGTAATTTCGACATCCGCAACCTGCCCGCACGGCGAATCTTTCACCGGATCAACGACCGCGACTTTATACCCCATTTGTTTGGCGGACACAGCCATCATTTTCCCAAGCTGGCCGCCGCCGATAATGCCGATTACAGCTCCCGGATAGATGATTTGTTTAGACAAGCTGATCACTGCTTTCTAACACTGTCTGTTTTGTATTTTCTCTTCTCTCATCCAGCTTACGGGCAAGGTCTTCGTCAAATGCTGACAAAATTTGCGCCGCTAACAGGCCTGCGTTCACAGCACCCGCTTTGCCGATGGATGTTGTCGCAACAGGCACGCCTCCAGGCATTTGGACGATGGAAAGAAGTGAATCCATTCCGTTCAGCGCCTTGGACTGAACCGGAACTCCAATGACTGGCAGTGTTGTTTTCGCAGCCGTCATCCCTGGCAGATGCGCCGCTCCTCCGGCACCGGCAATAATCACCTTGATGCCTCTTTCTCTAGCAGTTTCAGCATATTCAAACATGAAATCAGGCGTCCGGTGAGCGGAAACGACCTTTTTTTCGTACGGAACATTGAGTTCGTCAAGTATGTCGCATGCGTGTTTCATTGTCTCCCAATCGGAAGTGCTTCCCATGATGATTCCTACTAGCGGCTGCATTCTGTTCCCCACCTTCTAATGCTTTTGTTTTCAGAAAATAAAAAATACCCGCTCTGCATTGCACTTATGAGGAAGCAATACAAACCGGGCATGGTACATGTATCGTCAGTCGTTCGCTTCTGCGATATATCCATGTCAGTTTTATCGATCACTTTCCTGCATAGTCCGGCAATTTACGGTTGCCGGGTAGAAACTTATGGGCCATATTCCCAAGATTATATGAGGTCGTGTTTTGATTTCATGTTTATCTTAACAACGGACATGGATAATGTCAACGATATTATCGAACGATACAAAAATTCATTCTACTAATGTTCGTGTTTTAGATCAATTTCCCTTCAAATACGATTTTTTTCCCGCACGGAACGATCTGAATTGACCCATTTTCCTTTTTTTCCATAAAAATAGGCTCTTCCATTCGCCTTACAGGCAGATATCCTTCTTCTTTCATTTGCTGAAGCACCGCATCAATCGTTTGCTGCTCTGTCACTTCAAACTTTTTCTTCTTCGGCTTTGCCATTATTCTTTAATTCTCCTCTTCTTTACCGCTTTGACCCAGAAGCCGCCGTGGATTGTTTTTGGTTCGTACGCAATAATAAAGGCTTTTGAATCAAGTGTTTTAATCGTATCATATAGCTGGAGTTCATATTTTCTCGGCGTCAGGATCTGAAGGGCTGTGCGGTCGCCTTCAAGCCCGCCTGCCACCCAATTTGTCACGCCGTAGCCTTTTTCACGGAGCTGCTTCGGAAGATCAAGATCGAGCTCCTTCGTAATCACATTGACCATAATATAGCCAAGCGCCAATTTTTCTTCTATTTTCATGCCGACAATTACGCCTAGACCGTAACCGAGCGCATACGCGATCACATTTTGAATCTGGTCTAAGTTATCGAGCACCAGACTCAGCCCTGTCACATAAACCAGTATTTCAATCGTACTGATGCCGGCCGCTAAATAACGCTGTCCTTTCAGCGTTAAAATCATTCTTATCGTAAAAAATGACACATAGACAATATTAATAATGAGAATTATGAGAACCATGGCTATCCCATTTGATAAGATGGTTTGCATCATTTTATTCATCCCCCTACTCTTCAGCTTGCACAAAGCATTCATATTCTACTAGAGAAATGAGCCGTTTACAATCAGCTTCGCCCGTAAGTTTAAGCAAAATATTTCGACATGCTTTTATGTGTTGAACAGTAGTAGTTTACCCTCTTTCTCGCCTTTTCAAAATCAAAACAAAAAAGCCCGCTTTTCAGCAGACTCACCTCTTTATATCTATTGTCAGATCTCTTTTTTCATTTTCTGAAGGGACTTGTATTCTTTCTCAAGCTCACTCAGCGTGTAGTCAGCAAGCTGTTCCCCTCTTCCTTGATAAAATTCCGAGAGCAGTAATTTGGTTTTTAAAAATTGTTTCTTTTGATTAATTGCTCGGCGAAGCACATCAGCCATGTCCATCATCCTCCTTAAACATAAAGGTTTTTCGCTGGACGTTTTCAGCATTTTCCCCATCATACACGGGTTAATCCTACAAATCAACTATGTTTTTTAGATATATTTGTAAAAAGTGTGACATAAAAAAACCGGCTAGGATTAGCCGGTTTTTTCATTAAAGCGGAATCAGCGACGCCGTAAAATATTCCGAAATAAAAGGCCAAGTCACTGCCGTAAACAGCAGCGCTATCGCAACCACTGCAAATACACAATAGATATAATCAATTGGTGCATCTTGTGCCGCCTGGTACACACGCTGTACATACAGCGCGATGATAAAAAAGATGGAAAACAAGATCAGCACCGTAAACAGTACTGTCAGCATTGGGATATTTACGATCGCAAAGATCAGCCAAAGGATTGAAACAGCAATTATCGGTACAAGCAATGAACCCAATACGGCAGCTGCTTCTCTGAACGTCACCTTCTGCTTCATCATATAGCGGGAGACAGCCCATATAGCAAAGACCATTACCGCGAAAAAGATCAGCAAATACACAAGAACAACTAAAAACCCGTCATAGAAAGCATGATGGCGTTCTCCGAAACCGAGCGGCCGATTCCAGCTTGCCTTTAACTGAAACCAATTCCCAATTGAAAAAATGATACTGAATATAAGCATTGAAATCAGACCGTACTTATAATGAGAAAAACCATCCGTTACGACAGTTTTCGCCGGAGATTTTAAAATCGAGAACGCAAATCCGCAATATCTGTTGATGGCTGCCCAAACAGACGCAAGCTTGTCTTTAACAGTTGATTCACCGCGTTCCTGGCGCGGTTTCTGCTTTTGTTTTTGCTTCTGCTTGCTTTGCCGGCTCGCCTTTCTGGACATTCTCGATAGCGGTTCTTCATCTGCATCTATTCTTTCACTCTGGTTAATTTCTTCTTCAAACGTTTCTTTTCTTTCTTCCGTCATGTCAGCAACTCCTATCAAAAAAATACGGCGGAATACCATTCAGCAAGAAAATAAAACACTTATATAAGGTACCGAAGCCTTCCTGAACAGTCAAGTCATTTCCATTTAAGTAAAGCATGGCGGCACATCTACATGACGGTATATCGTATGAAATGGTTTTATCTTTTGCAACAAAAAAACCAGCTGCCTGTGCAGCTGGTTTTTCATTCCTTATTTTAAGAAGATAAAGTACAGGATAAATACGATAAACAGCCCGTACATGATTGGATGAACCTCTTTGGCTTTTCCTTTGCACACCATTGTAATCGGATAGAAAATAAATCCGATGGCAATACCAGTCGCGATGCTGTACGTTAACGGCATCATGATCATGGTAAGGAAAGCAGGAACGGCCACTTCGAACTTATCCCAAGCGATTTTGCCAAGCGGCGCCACCATCAATGCACCAACAATAATAAGCGCCGGCGCTGTTACATTTGACGTAACGACTGATAGGAGCGGAGAGAAAAACGTAGCCAGTAAAAAGAGAATCCCTGTTACAATTGCGGCAAATCCTGAACGGGCACCCGCAGCGACACCTGAGCTTGATTCCACGTAAGAAGTTGTTGTAGACGTACCAAGCACGGCACCGATCACAATAGAAGATGAATCAGCTAAAAGCGCACGGCCCGCACGCGGCAATTTGTTTTCCTTCATTAAACCAGCTTGTGTTGCCACAGCAACAAGTGTACCAGCTGTATCAAAAAATCCGACAAACAAGAATGTTAAAATAACGATCAGCATTTGTACGGAGAAAATATCCGGGAGGTGAATCCACGCTTGTCCGAAAGTCGGCGCAAGGCTTGGCACACTGCCGACAATTTGAGTCGGAACCGGAACCAAACCGAAAATCATGCCGGCAACCGCTGTTAACAGCATCCCGATAAACACGCCTGCGTTCACGCGAAGCACCATTAAAATAACCGTGACAATCACACCGAAAATCGTTAACAGCACAGGACCGCTGTGAATGTTTCCGATCGTGACGAGCGTAGAAGGATTCGCTGTAATGATTCCTGAACCTTGTAATCCAACAAATGTAATAAACAGGCCGATCCCCGCACCGACTGCCAATTTCAGCTCAGGCGGAATGGCGTTGATGATTTTTTCACGAAAACCTGTTAAAGAAAGAGCAACGAAAATAAGACCTGAAATAAAAACACCAGACAAAGCTGCCTGCCATGAAATACCCATACCAAGGACAACAGAAAACGCAAAAAACGCGTTCAGCCCCATACCCGGCGCGATGGCAATCGGATATCTCGCTATTAATCCCATTAAGATACAGCCTGCTGCAGACGCCAGCGCTGTCGCTGTAAAGACTGCACCCTGGTCAATTCTCAGCGCCTCCGGAAAATCTTTCACGCTCTCCAAAGCAAGCGTAATCGGATTGACGAACAAAATATATGCCATAGATAAAAAAGTCGTTAATCCGCCAATGATTTCATTGCGATAGCTGGTGCCCAGCTCATCAAACTGAAAAAACGTTTTCAAGCTATTTGACTCCCTTCACTCTTTGCTATTTATTCTGTCCTGAAAACGCCAAATAAAAAACGCCCCAATACATTTTGGGACGCTTGACTACAGACGGATTTCAGTTTGAATAAATAAACGTGTTTTATTTATATCAAACGAAAGAAATGTTTACGTAGTCAAGCCATTTACGGTAGCTTGGTAGAGACTTGCGAGCCATATTCCCGCGATTATACGAATTCATCTTATTTGATTTCTGTGTCTATTGTACCAACTTCATTTTGAATTGACAATATAAACAACGAACATTACTTATTAAAAAAATTGGTTTATTCGTCTATTGACTAAATTGGCAACAATGATAAAAACCGTATGCATGACTTCATACGGCTTTTCAACTTATGATTATTTTATCTTGAAGGCTGACTCACCTGATGCACTGGTACAGTAAACGAGAATGGCTTTAGTTGAATCAGGTCATTTAAAACGCCTTTATCAATATACAGACCGTATTCATTAAACTCAAAATGCTTTAAAGACAGCTTATCAAGATAAGCGTCATCCAGTTCAAAAGTTGATACCATTTCGGCTGTGTCCATATTCTTCACTTCAGCTTTATTCCATTTCAAATAATAACCTTCTTCATAATAAGCCATTGGATCAGACCATGATTGCATTTTTTTCATATCACCAAGGCCAATCATTTCACCTATATTCACTAAGTCATCTTTTGACATATTTGAAGTATCAACTCCAGTGAAACGGTAATGAACCAATACTTCCCTCCCCTCTTGTTTAATGTTATTGATTTCTATCCCTATGTTTTGATGCTTTGTTTCCGAAAGACGATACGGCATCCCTGCATTAAGCGGGACGATTTCACTACCCTCAGCCTCAGATCTAATATCTGCAATTAATGTTAGCTTTTTCGCTTTTGGATTGATTGGTGATTCTAACTGTGTTTGTCCTTTTGCTCTTACCGTTCTCTCGTTTACCTTTATGCGGTCTCCAAGTTCGATGTTTGATGCTGACATCTCATATGTGTTTCCTAAATCATCTTTAACTTCGTTAATTTCAACCGTATCATGCTTTGCTATGCCTTGATAATCGATTGTAAATTGAAGGACAGATCCAAGTTTCCCGTTTTCCACTTGAATATTGGAAAATTGATAACGATTATGATAAGCCGATATAATTTTTGAGCTTTCTAAATAACCCGCATTCTTTTTGGTAATAGGCAGTTTGAATCTCCAATTTCCCTGTATTTCATTGATATGAGTAATTACAAAGGGCACGGTTTCCCCATTTTTTATTTCAGTACCATTTGTATAAATCCTTAATTGTCCTGCGTATTGCTTGTTATTTAATTTTTTAAGCATTAAGGAATCGTAGTTGATTGAAAAGTTGTCGCTATAACTCGTTTCGTCGACATCATACATGATCTCTTTTTCATCAGAGTGGAAGTTATCAACAGTGAAGTTATAAACAAGCTGTCCGGCATCGTAATAGGAGCTGTTTACAGAAACAGTGATTCCCCTGGAGTCTGCTTTTTCATTTAAAGCTGTGACCAAATTGCTTTTAAACAATGATAGACCAACTTTATCTTGAAAATCCTTATAAATTTGTCCGACAATGGGTATGCTCCCCATCGCTTTGTTTACAGAGGGAAGAAAAAGACCAGATGATAAATACAATATACATACCACAGCAGCAATAGCCATTCCATTTGTAATAGTTCGTGCCCATTTAAAACGGCGCCTTGTGTTACTTTCATTTTCAGCACGAACGACAGCTTGATGTATTGCCTTTTTGAGTGCTTTCTTTGGCACTGCTATGTCATCATACATCTGCTTCATTTGGTGTTTGTCCATTTGTTTTGATCCTCCTTTTCCAGCTCCTGTTTCAATGCTTTTCTCGCTCTATGTAAATGGGTTTTAATTGTGCCTTCTGCCATTCCTGTTTGTTCAGCTATCATTGAAATCGAATAATCTTGAAAATAATAGAGCTGAATTGTTAACTGAACATGTTCATCAAGTAAATCAATCGCATTTCGCAAGTCTATGTATTCCTCAATATTTGCTTGATTAGTTCCAGCATCATGATGTTTCTCAAACGGAACCAAATCTCCTTTCTTTTTATTCATGGCAAAAATGGTATGAATCAATATTCGAGTAAGCCACGTTAAAAAATACTTTGGCTCTTTTAGTTTTTCTATACTGATAAAAGCTTTATAAGCTGTTTCCTGTACAGCATCAAGTGCATCTTCTTTATTTCTTAAATAGAGATAAGCTGTTTTATATAAAGTCTCCTGATGTGCCAGCATAAGCTTTTCAAAGGCCCGAGCATTTCCTTTTCTCGCCTTTGTAATCAATCTTTCTTCCTTCACCTTATCCACCTCCTATGTTGTTAGATACAAAAATTGTCGAAACGGTTTCAAAAAGTTAACAAAAAAAACGCCCCTTTTGAAAAAGGGACGTTTTTCTCATTGTTATTTACTTATTCCCACTCAATCGTCGCAGGTGGCTTACTTGTAATATCGTACACCACGCGGTTAATGTGCTTCACTTCGTTTACGATACGTGTCGAAATGACTTCAAGCACATCCCACGGGATACGCGCCCAGTCAGATGTCATGCCGTCGATTGATGTAACGGCACGGATTCCGATTGTGTAATCATATGTTCTTGCGTCACCCATAACACCAACGCTGCGGATGTCAGGAAGAACAGTGAAGTATTGCCAGATATCACGCTCTAAGCCGTGATTTGCAATTTCTTCACGCAAGATTGCATCTGATTCACGAACGATTTCAAGTTTTTCTTCTGTTACTTCGCCAAGAACACGGATTCCGAGTCCCGGTCCTGGGAACGGCTGACGCCATACGATTTCATCTGGAATGCCGAGCTCTGTGCCAAGCGCGCGCACTTCGTCTTTGAAGAGCGTGTTTAACGGCTCGATCAGCTCAAACTGCATGTCTTCAGGAAGTCCGCCGACATTGTGGTGAGATTTGATCGTTTGCGCCGTTGCTGTACCGCTCTCGATGATATCTGTGTAAAGCGTACCTTGTGCAAGGTAGTCGATGCCTTTGAGCTTGTCCGCTTCATCATCAAACACGTAAATGAATTCATTACCGATGATTTTGCGTTTTTGTTCAGGATCAGAAACGCCTTTTAGTTTGTTTAAGAATCGATCTTTTGCGTCTACTTTAATCACATTCATGTTAAAGCCTTCGCTGAATGTTTTCATAACACCCTCAGCTTCGCCTTTACGGAGAAGACCATGGTCTACAAAGATACAAGTCAGCTGGTCGCCGATCGCTTTATGAATCAAAACAGCAACAACAGAGGAATCAACGCCGCCGCTTAGCGCGCAAAGAACCTGTTTGTCTCCGACCGTTTCACGGATTTTTTGCATTTCGATTTCGATAAAGTTCTCCATTGACCATTCGCCTTCGCATTCGCAAACACCGAATACAAAGTTTTTCAGAAGATCATTGCCGTATTCAGAGTGGCGCACTTCCGGGTGGAACTGAACGCCGTACCATTTTTTGTCCGCTTTGCTCATTGCTGAGTTCGGGCAGTGATGGCTTGTCGCGTCAACAGTGAAGCCTTCAGGAACTTCTACAACCAAATCACCGTGGCTCATCCAAACCACTTGTTCATTTGGAAGATCTTTGAACAAATCAGGTGTGCCTTCGATGCGGATATTTGCTTTTCCGTATTCACGCTGGCTTGCTGCTTCAACTTTACCGCCAAGGTAATGAGTCATCAACTGCATGCCGTAGCAAATTCCCAAAACAGGAATATCAAGCTCGAAGATTTTCTCGTCACAGCGGAAAGAGTTTTCATCATACACACTGTTTGGACCGCCGGATAAAATAATTCCTTTTGGATTCATTTTTTTAATTTCTTCAGCCGTCAATGTATGTGGATGCAGCTCGCTGTAAACACCGAATTCACGGATACGGCGTGTAATCAGCTGGTTATACTGACTGCCGAAATCAAGGACAAGAATCATTTCATTCACTAACTTTGTCATGGTTGTCACCTAATCTCCTCTAAGTTTTTTGACACAGAAAAAAACGAGGACAGATATGAAGCTCGCTCCGCCCTCTTTGGCAAGGCCGTTTGCCGGAGTCAGGCCAACTCGCTCCCAGACTCCGATAATATTCACTAATTCTAACAACACGTTGATAAGCGGTCAAGACCATCTTCTTTTAATTAAATTTTCCCATAACTCTCTGGAATCATTCCAAAGCGCTGAAGAATCTTCATTTCTGTAAAGCGCCCTTTCATAGCTTAATGTCAGCTTTGACATGTCTTCTATGTCGTATTTTTCATCGATTCGTTTTGCATAATCACGCAGCGTTTCACTGCCTCGTTTCGGCAGCCCTTTTCTCTTCAGTTGTTTCAGCAGCGCGTCATATGCCTCAAAAAACGCGTGCTGATCGCTGCGCCGCTTCAATTTCCTCACGGCGAAAACAGGAATCCATAACGAGCGGAAAACATACAGCAATACAGCTGCCACCAGGAGGACTGCAAGAACCGCAAGCGTTGCATACAAGCCCGCATCGGCATTAGTATGCGAAGCGGACGGCTTTTTAGAAACAGCTGGCTCCCGTTTTTCCTTTTGTTTTTCTTCTTTTTGCGGCTGTTTTTTCTCTTCTTTCTGTTTCTCTTGTGCTTTCTTCGGCGAGCTGCTGTTATCGCTGCCGGAGTCCTTTGTGTCAGAAGAAGTAAATTGAGCCGGATTTGTAAACCCTTTAGTCGGCTCAAATGTAACCCAGCCCTGTTCCGGGAAATACACCTCTACCCAGGAATGGGCATTGTTATTTGTCACTTCGTAAATGCTGCCATTTTTGTTCCCTGCTTCTTTGTATTCGCCGGACGTATAACCCTTTACCCAGCGGGCCGGAATGCCGGCCGAGCGCAAGAGCACCACCATGGCGGAAGAAAAGTTATCACAATAACCCATTTTCGTTTCAAAGAGAAATTGATCGACATAATCTTCATCATTCTTAGGAATGGTCACGTTTTCTGTTTCATAGGTGAACGCATTTGACCCTAAATAGTCCTCAACCGCTTTCACCTTATCAAACATATTGTCGTGATCCTGAGTCAGTTTGATCGCAAGGGTTCTCACCCGCTCTGGCAGTGAATCTGGAAGCTGCATGTAGCGATCGCTGAATGTGTATTCCTCACTGTTTTTTCTCACTTTTACCTTTCTCAGTTCATCCAGCTTATAGACCGGGGAATTGTACGTTACAGTATAATTTCCCATATTTCTGATTTCACCGGCTTGTTCACTGATCGGAGAAATTTGCTCCGTGTTGCCGTTCATTTCAAGTGAGACAGCCTGCTTTGGCTGAATGGTTTCCGCACCAATCGGATACATCAGATGATTATACCCGTAGTGCTTATCGACTTTTACACGGACGGTGCGGCGCTCTGTCGCAACCTTATGGTCAAACCACAGATTTTCAACTTTTCCATTGCTAAGCTGATACGACATGCCTGTGTCTGTTTCAATCCAGCCTTTTCCGGTATACGTGTCCTTCGTTTCCACACGGAAATACGTACGCTCTTTTCCCTGCCATGTAAAAACAGGTGTAGCATCCTGCTGGAACGGGCCGCCGAGTGATTCATCATGATTCCCGTATCCGATTTTGCTTTCCCCTGCAGACACGCGGTCTTGATGAGTGATTTTTTTAAGAAAAGGCACCGGATCAGGCCAGGCCGGCTCTGATTTTGGAGCGGCGAGTCCGAATCCCGTTGCAGCCAAAACCAATACAGATAAAGGAAGAAACCATTTCAGGACAGATGTTTTTGGCAGTGTGATTCTTTCCATCAGCTTAATGCGTTCCAAGTATAAAAGGCCCAGCATAAAGAAGCCGATCAGCACGATACGGATGACGGCAAAAGTGGCATCATATGGCGTAAAGGTATCAAGAATCGTAATATACGCTACTGTCATCAAAAAGAAAAACAAAATTCTTCTCTGGTAAATCACCCAATAATGCAGGAGATAGACCAGCAGCCACAGCAGCACAAAAAACAGCAGGGTCCGAAATGAAGGGATCATGTCATTCCATTGCCCAGATTGAATCAACGTGATATTCAGATAGACATCCTGCAAAAAAGAGCTGACCCAGCTCAAGTCGAATATAGATCCTTGATAAAACAGGATGTGTATCGAGATCAATGTAAATATGACACAAAAAGGAACGGTGACAAACCACCTCATCCTGAAAAAAGTCAGCAGAAACGTCAAACCGATAAAGACACTAAAAAAGCCTGTATGTTTCGTTTCAGTAAAACTGTCAAGCGGCCTGAGCCACTCCCACAGCAATAAAAAAGCCAGAAAATAAAATAACAGCAAGCTCAAACGGCTTCCCTTGTGATCATCGTGCGGCATGTGAACCAGTCACCTCTCTTTCTAAACAACACGCGAAACTCGCCCGCCCCTCATGACCCGAACTCTGATTTGGCGTTTCATCATGCGTTCAATCATGGCATTTTCAGCTTGAGAGAGCTCAGCATCTTTCTCTTTTGCCAGTATCACCGTAACCCGGCCGCCTCCTATTTCTGCGAGGTGCAGCATATCTTCCGTTAACTGTCCCGTGACAACAACTTGATCAGCTTGGCGAACAGATGGCTTTCCCAGCTCTTCCCGTGCATATCGGCTTATCGGGTCTGCCGCATCACAATGAGCGATGGCTAAATGCCGAAGCATGTGCTTAAAATGCTGATCCCCTTCCTGAATAGGGAAAATGTTTTTTTCCTTCCCGATGGAAGCCAGGCCAGCGCCCGCGCCGTTTTTTAAAACAGAATAAAGAATCGAAGCTGTCACTGAAACGACCTCTTCGAATGCGTCAGAGGAAAAACGGTCCATCAGCAGAAACAGATTTTTGCTGCGAGAAGGCTCAAATTCCTTCGTCATCAGCTGGCTCCGCCGTGCAGAAGTCTTCCAATCTAACGCAGCAAACCGGTCTCCCGGCTGATAATTCCGCACACTTGCTGCGACTGAGGAATGGTGCTCATGAATTGGAGAAGAACCGCTTACACCGTCTTCCTGATGCCTCTCATTCACCTGATAGGAAAAACGCTGATAGAATGGATAAACAAACAGGGTATCATCCAGCTCAAAAAATGCAGTTTTTTCAATCAAGCCAAGAACATCCCCGGTTCGCACCCTGACAGAATGAAAGTGATGCTCTCCGCGCGGTACCCGAGCTAATTCATACGACATCGTTATGCTCCGTTTAAACCAAGGAAAAACGAGCCGTTTGGCCGCGGCTCCGTCTCGATTTAATGACTCGATACCTTCTGGCAGGCAATCTTCAATCACCATATACATCAGGGGAAATGGCAGCTTTCTTCTCAGCGTAACCGTTACGCCCAGCCTGTCCCCCGCATGCAATTGTGTTTTATCCATTTGCCTTGAAGCCTGAAAAGAACGGAGCGGATACAAGGCCAACAGCCCGGCATACAAGACAAAAGGGAGAAACGCGTAAAACAAAAACCAGCTGACAAAGCCGCCCTGAAACATCGCATAAGAAAAAACAGCAGCCGTCAATAAAGTTAATATAATCAGCTTCCAACCATATACGAGCCATTGCCATTTCTTATTCATCAGCGGACCGACGACCTTTGAACCGGCACCTTCACAGCTGACATGATCTCCCTTACGATCGCTTCTGCCTGAATCCCTTCAAATTTTGCCTCAGGATGAAGCATCATCCGGTGCGGCAGCGTGAAAGGAGCTAAATATTGAATATCATCCGGTATGACATAGTCGCGATGATGCAGCAGCGCGTATGCCTGTGCCGCTTTCATGAGGGCGATTGAGCCGCGCGGACTGACGCCTAATTGAACAGAAGGATGCTGTCTCGTTTTCTGCACAATTTCAACGATATATTCCTTAATGCTGTCATCAGCACGGACATTCTGCACTTCCCGCTGTAAACGGATGAAGTCTTCTTTTGCAATAACCGGCTCAAGCGTCTCAATCGGATGGCTTTTTTCCTGAAGAGATAAGACGTCAAGCTCTTCATTAAAGGACGGATAACCCATCCGAAGTTTGAATAAAAAACGGTCAAGCTGAGCTTCCGGCAAAGGATAGGTCCCTTCATATTCGACCGGGTTTTGCGTTGCCATCACAAAAAACGGATCGGCAAGCTGCATCGTATGGCCATCTACCGTGACGCTTCCCTCTTCCATCGCTTCGAGCAAAGCCGACTGTGTCTTCGGAGAGGTACGGTTGATTTCATCGGCCAGCACGATATTTCCCATAATTGGGCCGGGACGATATTCAAATTCCATCGTTTTCGCATTATAGATAGATACCCCTGTGACATCAGATGGCAGCAAATCCGGAGTGAATTGGATTCTTTTGAAATCAGCGCCGATTGATTTTGCCAGCGCGCGGACCATCATCGTTTTTCCGACTCCGGGTACATCCTCAAGCAGTACATGCCCTTTGGCAAGAAGGGCTGCTAAGCTGAGTATGGCGATGTCTCGTTTTCCAACCATTACTCTATTAATATGTTCAACTGCTTTCCCCAGCAAAGGATGCAGGTCTTCTTGATATGCCATTCTTTTCCTCCTAGTCATCTACAAAATTCATCATAATGTAACCTAACTTTACCACAAAAAGCAATCTGTATAAAAAAACGATTCTAGCAAATTGTTTCCAATAAAGCTGGCCAAAACACACAAAAAAGCTTCCTGTGGCAGGAAGCTCAATTATTTGTGTTCTAAAGGCTCCATATGAACATGCGAATAATCAATCGCATGCTCCTCCTTCATTCTCCGCTCAATTTCATTGGCTATATCGTGGCTTTCCGTAATATTTAAATCTGCCGATACCTCAACCACCACATCAACATGAACCGTGCTGCCCAAGTATCTTGCTTTTATGTCTTTTAAACGGCTCACACCGGAGACTTTTTCGATTGTCTGTTTATAAGCGGAAATGTCCTTTATGTCGAATCCATCTGTCAAAGAGTGAGATGACTCTTTAAAAATATCCCATGCGGTCTTGCAAA
This sequence comes from Bacillus sp. JZ109, assembly GCF_053903135.1. Lineage (NCBI taxonomy): Bacteria > Bacillati > Bacillota > Bacilli > Caryophanales > Bacillaceae > Bacillus > Bacillus sp. JZ109. Next base: position 3,392,296 of record NZ_CP096388.1, read on the forward strand.
TAAGCAGACCGATCACAAACGCAGTGACCGTATCAATCCAAGCAAGATGGAATTGAGCAGCCACAATGCCGATAAATGTGCCAATACTGACGAATGCGTCTGATTTATTATCAGCAGCCGCAGCAAGGAGCGCCTGGCTCTTCACCTTTTTGGCCAGCCTTTTATTGTACCGGTAAACGATCAGCATCAGGACTGCCCCGCCCGCTGCCGTCCAAGCCGCAATCATATCCGGCGTCTCTTGTTTAGCAGAAAAAATAGATTCTCCGGCGCTGAACAGCACTTGCAGGCCGACAACCATCATAATAAACGATGCGATAAGCGATGCAATCGTTTCCGCTCGAAAGTGGCCGTATGGATGATCTTCGTCAGGAGGCTTTTGAGAGATGCGCAGGCCAATCAGCACAGCAACAGAAGCAATAATGTCAGTTGTGTTATTTAACCCGTCTGCCGTAAGTGCTTCCGAGTGAAAAAGATAACCGATGATCAGTTTAATTGCGGAAAGAACTAGATACGCGGCAATGCTGACCAGCGCTCCGGATTCTCCCTTTTTCAGTTCATCATATCTCTCCATACAAAACCTCCTCCCCGCTCACATTTTCCTATTATTATCTTACAAAGCTGATCCGCATTGGGTCTACAGAAACATGATTCACCCGCCACAGAAAAATAGTGACGATGGAACACTTTTTCTCTCATCCAATTTATTTGCTCAGCCAAAAAGCCCATCAGATCCAATGACACCAGCGCTTCTCGCATTCTATCGAATTGTAAATAGTACACAAAATCACACAGCAAATAAAAAACGAAACATTTTTTCCACACATTCGCTGAAAGCGCAAACAAAACACTACAAATTTGAAATAAAACGTTATATTTTCTCACATGAATTTTCGACAAACTGTATATTTATGATAGAGTTTCAATTATCATAATATTCAGTAATGATTGCATTTTAAAAGGAGGTAACTTATGAACCAATCTCAATCAGGATTAAAAAAGGAATTAAAGACCCGCCATATGACAATGATTTCGATTGCCGGTGTAATCGGAGCCGGCCTATTTGTAGGCAGCGGTTCAGTGATTCACTCGACCGGTCCGGGTGCCGTTGTTTCTTACGCGTTAGCCGGATTATTGGTGATTTTTATTATGAGAATGCTCGGTGAGATGTCTGCCGTAAACCCGACGAGCGGATCGTTTTCTCAATACGCTCACGACGCCATCGGACCGTGGGCAGGATTTACAATCGGCTGGCTGTACTGGTTTTTCTGGGTGATCGTCATCGCGATCGAAGCCATTGCCGGTGCTGGCATTATTCAATACTGGTTCCATGATATTCCGCTGTGGCTGACAAGTTTGATCTTGACCATTGTGCTCACCCTGACAAACGTCTACTCCGTTAAGTCTTTCGGTGAGTTTGAATATTGGTTCTCCCTCATTAAAGTTGTGACTATCATTGCTTTTCTAATCGTTGGTTTTGCCTTTATTTTTGGCTTTGCACCGGGCAGTGAGCCAGTCGGTTTTTCGAATCTTACAGGCAAAGGCGGATTTTTCCCGGAGGGCATCAGCTCCGTATTGCTCGGCATTGTCGTTGTCATCTTCTCTTTTATGGGAACTGAAATCGTTGCCATTGCAGCAGGGGAAACATCCAACCCGATCGAATCTGTGACAAAAGCCACCAGATCCGTTGTATGGCGCATCATCGTCTTTTACGTGGGCTCAATCGCCATTGTCGTAGCGCTGTTGCCATGGAATTCAGCAAATATTTTAGAAAGCCCTTTCGTCGCTGTACTTGAGCATATAGGAGTGCCCGCAGCCGCACAGATTATGAACTTTATCGTCCTCACAGCCGTACTCTCTTGCCTGAATTCAGGTTTGTACACCACATCCAGAATGCTGTATTCACTTGCAGAAAGAAACGAAGCGCCGCGCCGTTTTATGAAATTGAGCAAAAAAGGCGTTCCCGTACAAGCCATTGTGGCCGGGACATTTTTCTCTTATATCGCGGTCGTAATGAACTATTTTTCACCGGATACCGTCTTTTTATTCTTAGTCAACTCATCAGGCGCAATCGCTTTACTCGTCTATCTTGTCATCGCAGTTTCCCAGCTGAAAATGCGGAAAAAACTCGAAAAAACAAACCCAGAAGCATTGAAGATCAAAATGTGGCTCTTCCCTTTCCTAACCTACTTGACCATCCTCGCCATTTGCGGAATTTTAGTGTCCATGGCGTTTATTGATTCCATGAGAGACGAGCTGCTGCTGACAGGCGTCATCACGGGAATCGTTCTGATTTCTTACCTTGTGTTCAGAAAACGCAAGGTGAGCGAGAAAGCGGCTGCCAACCCAGTCACACAGCAGCAGCCCGATATCCTGCCTTAATGCTGATCAAATCCTAAACGGCCTGCCGTTTAGGATTTAGTTATTTTCTTCTTCGGGCGGGCTGCAGCACGAAGATTTTTTGTAACCATCACGTCCTTATTGTCATTAACTATAGTACCAATTTGGAAAATTTAGATAAGGACAGATGAAAATGACACTTGAAAAATTTGTGGATGCTCTCCCAATCCCAGATACACTAAAGCCAGTACAGCAATCAAAAGAAAAAACATACTACGAAGTCACCATGGAGGAATGCACCCATCAGCTCCATCGCGATCTCCCTCCAACCCGCCTGTGGGGCTACAACGGCTTATTTCCGGGGCCGACCATTGAGGTTAAAAGAAATGAAAACGTATATGTAAAATGGATGAATAACCTACCTTCCACGCATTTCCTTCCGATTGATCACACCATTCATCACAGTGACAGCCAGCATGAAGAGCCCGAGGTAAAGACTGTTGTTCATTTACACGGCGGCGTCACGCCAGATGACAGTGACGGGTATCCCGAGGCTTGGTTTTCCAAAGACTTTGAACAAACAGGACCTTATTTCAAAAGAGAGGTTTATCATTATCCAAACCAGCAGCGCGGGGCTATATTGTGGTATCACGATCACGCCATGGCGCTCACCAGGCTAAATGTCTATACCGGACTTGTCGGTGCTTATATCATTCATGACCCAAAGGAAAAACGCTTAAAACTGCCTTCAGACGAATACGATGTGCCGCTTCTTATCACAGACCGCACGATCAATGAGGACGGTTCTTTGTTTTATCCGAGCGCACCGGAAAACCCTTCTCCGTCACTGCCTAATCCTTCAATCGTTCCGGCTTTTTGCGGAGAAACCATACTCGTCAACGGGAAGGTATGGCCATACTTGGAGGTCGAGCCAAGGAAATACCGATTCCGTGTCATCAACGCCTCCAATACAAGAACCTATAATCTGTCACTCGATAATGGCGGAGAGTTTATTCAGGTTGGTTCAGATGGAGGGCTCCTGCCGCGATCTGTTAAACTGAATTCTTTCAGCCTTGCGCCTGCTGAACGTTATGATATCATCATTGACTTCACAGCATATGAAGGAGAATCGATCATTTTGGCAAACAGCGCGGGCTGCGGTGGTGACGTCAATCCTGATACAGATGCGAATATCATGCAATTCAGAGTCACAAAACCATTGGCACAAAAAGACGAAAGCAGAAAGCCGAAGTACCTCGCCTCATACCCTTCGGTACAGCATGAAAGAATACAAAACATCAGAACGTTAAAACTGGCAGGCACCCAGGACGAATACGGCAGACCCGTCCTTCTGCTTAATAACAAACGCTGGCACGATCCTGTCACAGAAGCACCAAAAGTCGGCACAACTGAAATATGGTCCATTATCAACCCAACACGCGGAACACATCCGATTCACCTGCATCTAGTCTCCTTCCGTGTATTAGACCGGCGGCCGTTTGATATCGCCCGTTATCAAGAAAGCGGGGAATTGTCCTATACCGGTCCGGCTGTCCCGCCGCCGCCAAGTGAAAAGGGCTGGAAAGACACCATTCAAGCGCATGCAGGTGAAGTCCTGAGAATCGCGGCGACATTCGGTCCGTACAGCGGACGATACGTATGGCATTGCCATATTCTAGAGCATGAAGACTATGACATGATGAGACCGATGGATATAACAGATCCCCATAAATAATCCGACAAACTTGCCTCTAGCAGGCAAGTTTTTTCTTTATGAAACCTTTGGCCCTATTTATCGTATTACGTAAAAACAGCAAAAAGGAGCTGCTTTTTATGCTGACACACAACCTACATGAAAAAATAAAGCAATACATTTCCATTTATGCTGAATTAAAATCAAAATTAAAATGGAAAGTTTCACACGATCAGATATTAATGCTCATTTCTTCTGCATATATTGTGAATAAAAGAGAGTTTGATTTTCAGCGCTTTTATGATTTGAGCAGCTATATCAAATCAAACATCGGCAGCTTCTCAACACTCAATTCACACCACCGCTTTACTGTTGCATCTATTCTGGACATTCATTTTCAGCATGAGGCAAAACAAACATTTCATACTTTTATCGATGTATACAATGAAATGGTGAAGCTAGGATATAAGCGGGATATGTTCACATACCTTTCCGCTCTAATCTTGCTCACCGGCAAATCTGAAACGACAAACCAAAAAGAACAGATGAACATGGGGCTAGCAGTTTATCAGCAGATGAAGAAAAATCATTATTTCCTCACTTCAACTCAGAATGTTCCGCTTGCCGTACTGCTTGGAGAAAACGGAAAAGGTTTGCAGGCGCTACAGAAGGCGGAAACATGCTATCAGCTGCTGGCAGCCAACGGCTTTAAAAAAGGACAGTACTTACATCAGGTCAGCCATATTCTGGCCTTGCAAAGTGAAAAAGAGCCCGAAATGCTTGTTTCCGCTTGCAAACAGATATATCAATCAATCACTGATGTCAAAAAACCAAAGGATTATCATTATCCAGACCTTGCTCTCCTCACATTTCTGGAAGAGCCAGATATCAAAACCGTTTTGTGCATCACTGACGAATTAAACCAGGAAAAAGCTTTTAAATGGCAAAAGGAAATGAATTTTAAAATTGCTGTCAGCCTCTATCTCAGTGAGCATATGGAGAAAAATCTGCTGATGGAATCAGGACTATACACCGCTATCGAAACAGTCATTCAAGCGCAGCAGGCAGCCGTGACAGCTGCCATCATCAGCTCAACAGCAGCCAGCCATACTCATGATGGAAACTAAAGGAGGAGAAACATGCCATACATCACATTAGAAGATCAGACACGCCTTTACTATGAAACACACGGGAGCGGGACGCCGATCCTGTTTATACATGGGGTGCTGATGAGCGGACAATTTTTCCACAAACAATTTTCGGCGCTTTCTGCCAATTATCAATGTATTCGTCTTGATCTTAGAGGACACGGCGAATCTGACAAAGTGCTTCACGGCCACACCATTTCCCAATATGCCCGTGACATAAGGGAATTTCTAAATGCAATGGAGCTTGATCCTGTCGTTCTTGCCGGCTGGTCAATGGGCGCTTTTGTCGTATGGGATTATCTCAATCAATTTGGGAATGATAACATTCAAGCCGCTGTAATCATTGATCAATCCGCTTCCGACTATCGATGGGAGGGCTGGGAACACGGTCCATTTGATTTTGACGGCTTAAAAACAGCGATGCACGCCATTCAAACTGACCCGCTGCCTTTCTACGAAAGCTTCATCCAGAATATGTTCGCAGAACCGCCTGCCGAGACCGAAACAGAATGGATGCTGGCAGAAATCCTCAAACAGCCGGCTGCCATTTCTAGCACGATTTTATTTAACCAAACGGCCGCTGATTACCGCGGGACTCTTCAAAACATTAGTGTGCCGACATTGCTTTGCTTCGGGGAAGACAGGAAATTTTTCTCTACCGCAGCTGGGGAACACTTGCGCAGCAATATTCCGAACGCAACACTCGTTACCTTTTCTAAAAGCAGCCATTGCCCGTTTTTAGAAGAGCCAGATGCTTTTAACAGCACACTCCTCTCCTTTTTAGATGGGGTTATTGGAAAGTCATAAAGAAAAAGGAATTAGGAGATTAGGGAAAAGTATGAGACAATAAGAAATGTGCAGTAAAATACATGAGGGAAGAAGTGACTTTATGTCTTACTATAACAAACGAAATCAAGAACCGCTGCCAAAAGAAGATGTGAGTACTTGGGAATGCACAAAAGAAGACTGTAATGGCTGGACCCGAAAAAACTTCGCCAGCAGTGATACGCCATTGTGCCCTTTGTGCGGAAGTAAAATGGTCGACGGCATCCGTTCATTAGTGAATCTCCAAAACAACAGCCAAACGAAAACAAGCTAGTTCTTCCCTATAACAAATGCAGTCTCCTGCAAGCAAACAAACCCCGAACGGAGACAAAATTCTATATTTCAGAATAAAAGCCTCTTATTGCAAGAGGCCAAATACGAAGAAAGAAGCCCAAAACTGTAAACGTTTAGGGCTTTTTTGTCTGTTTTAATGGTATAATATGGATATAAGAGGAGGGATAACGTGATCTCAAACCAGCAGCAAAAAGACTTGAAAAAAAGAGCTGCGTTCAAAAAGCTGAATGTTGCAATGAACTTCTATGTTGAACTTCTGTTTTTGTCGGTCCCTCTGATTCATATCTTTAAATGGCTCGGATCATTAGCCCTGCACCTCATCCATTAAAAAAGCCACTCAGCTCATGCCGAGTGGTCTTTATTAGTTAATCACAGAAAAGCTGTTGATGATGCCGTTCGGATTTTCCCATACTTTTTTGAAGGTCTTATTTTCAAGGCTATAGGAATAAATCGTCCGCACCTTAGCTTCACGCCCTGTTTCGTCCTTCAGCTTTTTAGCCCCCTTGGCTTCGGCAAGAAAATAAATGTTCTTCCCATCCTTAGAAAACTGAGGCTGTGCGTCAATTAACAGCTTAAATGATTTCTGATTTGAGATGATGCTTTCATATTTTTTCGTATCCGCATTGAGCATTTGAATAGAAGCGGTTTGCTCCGTTCCTTTTTGCGTATATGATGTGAATAAAATACGTTTATCATCATCAGAAACAGCAATATCGCTGATAAATTGGTTCAGGCTTTTCAGCTCATTAAATTTATGTTGACGGCCTTCCGCAAAATGAATCGTTGTCGGTTCAGGGTCGATGCCCTTTTCGTTTGCTTCATCTGTTTTCTTGTAGTCTTCTTCTACAGAATAATGAAGCAATGCAAATGAATCGTTTTTTTGGTTATAAAAGAAGCTGCTAACGGTGTTATCCTGATCATTAGCGGCAGGATAAAGATTTTTGTACTTTTTCGTTTTCAGATCAAAAGCGGCGATCCGAAAATTGCTTTCGTCCGCTTTTCCTAAGCGGAAATAGATGGTTGAACGGTCCTTTGATAAAAACAAACTGTCCGCACTCTCCGCGCCTTTATAAAGCACCGTCTTTTTATTAGACTTTAGATCCAGTTTAAAAAGCCTCATTTCATTCTGTTCATTATTGCCCGTATAATAGAGCACCTGCTGTTTTTGATCCAAGGCAAATGCCGGATAGCTGGTCAGCTTCTCCTCATGGATCACCTTGTCATTTTCATAATATCTTGTCAGCAGATCCGTATCTGTAATTGAAACCAGCAGCTCATCACCGCTTTCGGTATTGACTGAAACATCAGCAGCCTTCTCATGGCCTTTATCCTTTGTAACATAAAACGCAACTCCCGCGGCAGCTGCCGCTATTATCACTGCTAACAATAATATGATTCTTTTTTTCATCTTTTATCTCCACCAATAGAAAAAGCAAGAATGTGACTTCTTGCTTTCCAGATTATATATGTACATTAATAGCTGTAATGCCCCGCTACTTTACCTTTGCTTAATGGATATCCAAGCGCTTTAAACGCTTTAGGGCTAACATCCAGCACTGCATTAGGCATTCTGCCAACATCATTTTTATAAACCGTAATCACTTTTTTAGGCTTCGCTTTTGCATAAGCTCTGATTTTTGTCCCGTTTCTAGGAACATCAAATCCGATTTTGGTCGCACAATCCCAATGTCCAAGTTTCTTACCTGAAGAGCCTTTTTTCCCGACTCCATTATACCAAGTAATATTTCCGTTCACATGTTTCGCACTGGCATCTGATGAAAAACTAAAAGCTCCCAAAGTACTTCCTACTAAGATAAAAGCGGCTAAAATGACTTTCTTCAACATTTCGTCCCCCTGTTTGTTAACATCTAGGAAGATTATACACGATCAACCAGCTATTTTTTATTTCAATATCCTTACAGTAATGTTACAAAGTCAAAAAAGTTACCTCTGTTAAATTAAACCATGGAAGATTATCCTATTATAATAGCAGTATTAGCGTTATAATTATTGATAGAGTAGTTGTCGCATTCAATATGAACGAACCATTACCGTATTGTTCAAACCAAATTCATAGCTATGTAAACGATTGATACTCTCATATAAAGAAAAAAGAGTGTGCGAGACCCTTTTTTCTTCAAAGTTTCTTTTTTCAAAAAAACGTAGATTATATTATATAAAAATTTCATTTCTTTTTTGGTTTTAAAAATGGCGATTTTGTGAACAGTTCATATTGACCGGTGCGGAATTACTCACATCAAAAGCTATAGGAGTGGTAATCCATGAAGGCAGCAAGATGGCATAACCAAAAGGATATCCGTATTGAACATATCGAAGAGCCAAAAACGGAGCCGGGAAAAGTAAAGATCAAAGTCAAATGGTGCGGCATCTGCGGAAGTGATTTACACGAATATCTGGGCGGCCCGATCTTTATTCCGGTTGACAAACCGCATCCATTAACAAATGAAACGGCACCTGTCACAATGGGGCATGAATTCTCCGGTGAAGTTGTCGAAGTCGGAGAAGGCGTTGAAAATTATAAAGTTGGAGACCGCGTCGTAGTCGAGCCGATTTTTGCTACACACGGCCACCAAGGCGCCTACAACCTTGATGAACAAATGGGATTCCTCGGCTTAGCCGGCGGAGGTGGTGGTTTCTCTGAATACGTCTCTGTAGATGAAGAGCTTTTGTTCAAACTTCCTGATGAATTATCATATGAACAAGGCGCGCTCGTTGAACCTTCTGCAGTTGCTCTATACGCTGTCCGCTCAAGCAAACTCAAAGCAGGCGACAAAGCGGCTGTATTCGGCTGCGGCCCGATCGGACTTCTTGTCATTGAAGCGCTGAAGGCTGCCGGTGCAACTGATATTTACGCTGTTGAGCTTTCTCCTGAACGCCAGCAAAAAGCTGAGGAGCTTGGCGCGATCATCGTTGATCCGTCTAAAACAGACGATGTAGTCGCTGAGATTGCAGAACGTACAGGAGGCGGTGTTGACGTAGCATTCGAAGTCACTGGTGTCCCAGTGGTGTTACGACAAGCCATCCAGTCCACTACAATTGCCGGTGAAACCGTCATCGTCAGCATTTGGGAAAAAGGTGCTGAAATCCATCCGAACGATATCGTAATCAAAGAACGTACAGTAAAAGGAATTATCGGATACCGCGACATCTTCCCGGCTGTATTGTCATTAATGAAAGAAGGCTATTTCTCAGCCGACAAACTCGTAACGAAAAAAATCGTACTAGATGATTTGATCGAGGAAGGCTTCGGGGCTCTTATTAAAGAGAAAAGCCAAGTCAAAATCCTTGTCAGACCTAACTAATTTGAAACCAAAAAGAATCCGCACTCGGGTGCGGATTCTTTTTTAAATTATCCAATCACTTCAGCCCCAGAATCCTTCTTTGCCCCGCTGTGATCATAAGCGCGGAAGTTTTCCTCCAGTTGCTCAAGCGAAAGCCCTTTCGTTTCCGGCAAAAACCTCTTCACAAACAAGACAGAGCAAATTCCTAATCCAACGAAGATAAAGAACGTTGTGGACAGCCCGATGGCTGCCAGCAATATTGGAAACGTGAAACTGACTGCAAAATTCACCATCCACAGACAGAATACCGTAACACCCATTCCCAGTCCGCGAAGGCGAAGCGGGAAAATTTCAGATAGCATCAGCCAAGTCACTGGTGAAATGGCGCCCTGCTGAAAAGCAAGAAATGTGACCGTTAATGACAGGACTACATACGGAAGTGCCGGTGATCCTTCAAGTACAAGTGAGAATATCCCGATCAGCAATAACGCTGTTGTCGTACCGATCAAGCCTGTCATCAGCATCGGCCGGCGCCCCACTCTTCCCAGCAGCCAGATTCCGACGAATGTTGCCAATACCGAAATCACACCATTCGCAATATTTCCGATTAAAGCGGCTTCCGTTTGGAAACCGGAATTTCTTAGAATTTCAGTCCCATAATACATAATCGAATTCACACCTGTAATTTGCTGTACAATCGCAATCCCTAATCCAATAAACACAATACGGCGCACCCATGGGACTGAAAGATCTTTAAACGTCGCTTTTTCAAGCTGATCTTCTTTTTTGAAAGCGAATTCAATTTCTTGCAGCTCAGCTGCTGCCCGTTTTTCATCCCTGATTTTTTTCAATACACGTAAAGCATCTTCTTTTCTTCCTTTAGAAACAAGCCAGCGGGGACTCTCGGGCATTCTGATCATGCCGAAAAACAGGAACAAGGCTGGAAGTGACGCAATGACCAGCATAAACCTCCACACATGGGAGTTGTCTCCCATTGTTGTTCCAAGGATCGCATTAAAAACAAAGGCCAAAAGCTGTCCTGATACAATCATCAATTCGTTCTGCGTCACCATCCGTCCCCTGCTTTCCACAGGAGACATCTCTGCTAAATAGGCAGGCACCGTTACGGATGCACCCCCAACCGCAATACCGAGCACAAAACGGGAAATAATCATGACCGTAACATTTGGTGCAAACGTACACCCGATCGTTGAAATAAAAAATATAACAGCGAGGAACAAAATATTTTTGCGGCGGCCGTTAAAATCAGACATCCTGCCGCCAAACACAGCACCCAGGGCCGCTCCAAAAAGAAGTGAACTGGTGACAAGGCCCTCTGTGAAGGCATTGAGATTAAGCTGATCCGGCTCTCCCATATACGGCAAAGCTCCATTGAGCACACCGGTATCATAGCCAAAAAGAAGCCCGCCAAAAGTGGAGACTAAAATAATTGTACGTAAAAATGACATTTGATTGCCTTGTTTATTCATACTGTTTCCCCCAGTCTTTTTCAAAATGCGTATGTCAAAAACTCATTCCAGGGCTGCTGCCTTCCTCACATTTCGTAAGCAGGCTTCAGAAAATAGTTGTTCATGTTTTTATCCAATAACCTCATAACCTTCCCTTCTTCTTAGCATGTCAGTCCCAATGGAAGCGATTTCATTTCTCGCTAAAAGAGCAATGGTCATTTCTTTGTGCATAACCTTGTAAATTTGGCATTTAATAGTCACTTGATAGTTCAATTGTAGTGATATGATAGTTATATTTTTGTTACATCTGATATTATCATAATTATAAAAACGCTTTCAGTCAATATAAATTTCTGAAAATTTTTTACTCTATAAAAGGAAAATCACCAATTCAAGGGGAAAATGAACGTTTTTCTTCATGAAAATGTGTGAATCAAGTCAAAAATCCTGTGATTTTTTGTTCATATCGATAAATGAGTAAGTGTTGGTTAACTTCTCCTATTTTTCTCTGTAAAATCAAACATTCGTTCAATTGTTTCAGACTCAGGATAAAAGGAAATAGAGAAGAAAATAAAAGAAGGCTGACTTAAGGGAGGCAACCAAAATGAATGAGGGTTATATCATTGCAGGCCTTTTATTATTGACAGCGGGGATGATTGATTTTTTATGGACCACGTTATGGTTAGAGAGCGGTGCAGGCCCGATCACAAGATGCCTTTCTGCCTGGCTGTGGAAGGGCTGCCGCAAAATCAGCGGTGACCACGCAAAGGTTCTAAGTATGGCTGGTCCTCTGCTGTTATGCCTGACGTTAGTGATATGGATCAGTCTATTTTGGGGCGGGTGGGTTTTGATTTACTCGAGTGACCCTCACTCACTTATGGAAACTCAATCAAAAGAACCGGCTTCCTGGTCAGACCGAATTTATTTTTCCGGCTATGTCATGTTTACATTAGGAAATGGCGACCTCGCTCCGAACGGAGGCCTATGGAAGCTTGTCACGATTATTGAAACAGCTCAAGGACTGCTTACCATCACGTTTTCTGTCACGTATTTGATTTCCGTCTTGAGTGCGGTTAATCAAAAACGCTCCTTTGCCCAAAGTGTATTAAGTCTAGGGCATGACGGAACAGAAATCGTCCATAATGCATGGAATGGCAAAGATTTTCACGACATTGATTTTCTTCTTGTCGCTGCCTCATCAGAACTGGGAAAGCTGACCGCTCAGCATAACGCCTTCCCCATCCTTCATTTTTACCACAGCACGCAGCATCAGGAATCATCCATTATAGCTGTTGCTGTATTGGATGAAGCTCTAACCATTTTCAAATACGGAATTCCTGAACAATATCAGCCGAATCAGCTTCATATCAAAGAAGCGCGCTCAAGTATCAAAAACTATCTGGATACCGTTCATACTGCCTATATCCATCCTGCAGAACAAGCGCCGCCGGAACCAGACATCTCAAAGCTTCAACAATCAGGCATACCGGCTTTATCAAAGCAAACATTTCAAATTGCCGTCAATTCAATAAAGGAACGTCGTCAATTGCTGCTGGGAATTATCCAAGCGGGTGCTCGAAAATGGCCTGTTCAGGAGCAAGCAATAGGTAACGCTTATTCTTCTAAATAAAAAAGTCCCGAGCGCTGATCACTCCGGACTTTTCACTGTATGAGTCTTACACAAGCTTCTGGCCGCAATTCGGACAAAAATTGGCTTCGCCCGTTTTTGTTCCGCAGTTTGGACAGAAATTCGGTTTGCTTCCGCTGCCAGTTGACTGTGGGCCTGATGACTGTGCCTGCTGATTTTGATTCATTTGGTTCATCATCTGATTGGCCATATTCATTCCCATCATCATTCCAGCCATATCCGAAGCCGCTCCGCCTCCGCTCATCTTTCCGGATGCCATTCCATCCGTCATTGCTATTTGCTGGTATCTGTTCACATCCCCAACCATACCGTAGGAAGCGTTCTTTGTAATCATATCTTGAACCTCTTGAGGATAATTAAAGCTCATGATTTGAAAACCAGTGACCGTCATCCCGTCGCTTATTAATTGCATATCTAAGTCCTCTTGAATTCCCTTGGCAATATCAAAAGCGTTTGCTTGAAGATTAAACATATCTTTCCCTTCTCTTGTGATCCACTTCATGAGAAGCTGATCCAGAATAGAAATGATACGGGTTTTAATATCCTCTACAAAATATTGATCTTTCACGCCAGCGATTTTATCAATCAGGCTGATATAGTCCTGCACCTTGAAATTAAATGTGCCGTTTGCGCGAATGGGCATCCCGCCTGGCATTCCCGCTGCCGGAATATTTATCGCCTGTTTTGTTCCCCATCTTACGGTAAATTCCTTCGTATTGACAAACAGCACCTCAGCTCGCATGCCGCTGTTAAAGCCAAACTTAAAGCTCTTTAACGTTGAAAGGAATGGAATAATTTCTGATTCAATATCATAATCGCCATCATCTTGAAAGACTCCTTCAACCCGCCCATTGTTCAAAAAGACAGCATCCTGTCCGGGACGAATGATTAAACGGCTCCCTTTTTTGATTTCACGATTGTTCCATTTATAAAAAATCATATCATCTCTAAATTCTTCCCACTCTACTACATTCGCTAATTGATTTCTGAAAAACGACATTACGCCTCTCCCTTTCTCTATTTCTTACATTTAAAAACTGCCCCGGCTCCCACTGTATGACGTGCCGCCTTTCGTAACACCGCCATCGCTGCCGCTGTCTTTATCTGATGGTTTTCTTTCTCTTGTTACAGTCGTTCTAATATAAGTGTCGTATTGATCAATCACATCAGACGTACGCTGATCCATATATGTATTTCCATTAACCGTTACTTTGCCGCCTGCATGATAAAGCATGATTGAAACCGCAATTCCCCCGACTGCGATGGCAGCAATCAGCTGAAACCACCATGTAAAGAATATGTTGTCGGGGTTTACTCCCGGTTTTATGCCCATATCTTTATAGGAAAGCTGAATATATGTCTCAAAAGCTTCAAAATAATTTTCATTGGATAAATCAGATGAAATCGTATTTCTGATGCTATTGAGCCTGCTGTTGTCCAAATACTGTTCGGCTTTTTTGAAGCCTGCGATAAACACTTCTCTGTTTGTCATATCAATGGTCAGAATGGCTGTACTGCCTTTTCCGTAACGATCATAAAAATCGCCGGTATAGTCTGCAATATCTTCACCGTTTGTGCTTTTGATCGTAATAATGATGAAATCAGTGTCTCTCTTTGCACCCAGCTCTGCCGAGAGAGATTCAAGTTTTCCGATCTCCGCTTTTGACAATAGATGAGCGCGATCGTACACATGCTGCTGCGATTCAGAGGCTCTTGCCGCTTCGATACCCAGTAAAGGCATCATGATGAAAACAGCCAGCACAACAAAGATCGCTTTCCCAAAAAATCCACGCATCAAAATCCGCCTCCCATCATCAATGAGACGAGCTTCAACGCAAGAAATGTCCCGCCTGCTATTCCGCTAAACCATGCCGCCACTTTTCCTCGACTGATCGGCGGCTTTCCAACAACCTTTCCTGTTTGCCCGTTCATCGCAAAGATATGCTCCGCTCTTTCATAATCGTAACTGACCATCCAAACAGGAAGCAAAACGTAAAAGCTGTTCACGTTTTTCGTGTGAATATGTTTGTCCCTCACATTGACTGACGTATATCCGGAAAAAGTAGAATGGATGTATGAATCTATATAACTGCTGATTTTCTCTTTTGCCCTCGGAAAAAGCTCCTCATCGGTATAATTGTACTTTTCCGCAATATAACCGGCCAAATATGCCGTTTGAAAGTCCTTCAGCTCTTCGTATGAATAAGGCTCCAATTTGTCCATTAATTCGTCTTTCATTTTTTCAGAGGCATCGACAGGGATTTTCAAATAATCGAGATTGATATCACGAAACGCTTCAAAGTGCTCTGTTTCCGTGCAAATATAATCCCCTTCTTCATACCGGTGCACCCTGGTACAGTTTGCTCTCACCTGTACTTCACTATTTAAATCAAACATCCAAAACGGAATATACATGCCGGTGATGCTTTTAATGCGATCGGCAGACATGAAACCTCTTGGTGTCAGAAGGCCTTTTTTGCACCACTTTCGAAATGCCTGCTCCGCTTCTTGCTTGCTGATTGTAAATGGAATGACCTTCGCCGGCGCCAAATGTCCTGATAAACGATCGGCAAGTATTGCAGCACCTCCGCAGAAGCTGCACGTCGTTGCTGTCGTTTCAGCTTCCGTGATCAAAACGGCACCGCAGTTTTCACATTGATATTCTTTTGCTTCATCATCAGAAAACCGTGCCGCAATGTTTTCTTTCGGAAGGCTTTCAATATTGTCCTGTCTTCCGCAGCTGCTGCAGGATAACGAGCCGGTTTCACTGTCAAATGCCATATCACTGCCGCAGTTCGGACACTTATAAGATATTATCATTACCGTTCCCTCTCACATCTTATGATAAAATGACGCCGCAGCCGAGAGCTGCGGCCTCCTATGTATTACTTATCGAGCATCATTTTCGCTTTTAACGCCGCAAGTTCATCATCAACCTGGCTTGAACCGCCAGTGTCATACTTTGCAGTCAGATCAGCCATATCATCCTGCGGAGCGCTGTTCAGTTCAGCCATTGCATTGGCCTGATCAAGTGCCTTATTTACTTTGTCCTCCATTCGGCCGAATGCAGACATTGATTGGCTTGTACTTGAAACAGAAGCGCCCAGTTTGTTCATTCTTTCTTGCGTTTTCGCTACTGCCCACTTCGCCTTGATCATATTTTTACGTGCTTCCAGCTCTCCAATGTCAGATACCAATTTGTCATGCATCTTTCTCATCTGTGCGGCATTGGTTGCAGCAATTTGATTCGCCGCCTGCAGCTCAGAAAGCTTTGACTCCAAAGATGTTTTTCTTTCAAGAAATTTTCTCGCATCGCTCTCATTCCCGGCTTGCAGCGCCTTCATTGCATAGCTTTCCATCTTTTCCATATCCGCCTGGCATTCGTGATATTCTCTTTTTGCTCTCTGCTCCTCGGCCATAACAGCTGCTGTTTCTGCCTTAACCTTAGCCAAATCGCTATTCATATTTCTTAAATATTGATCTGCCATTTTCTCCGGATTTTCAGCCTTGTCCAATAAAGCATTGATATTCGCAGACATAATATCTTTAAATCTTCCAATTATACTCATTATATCGTTCCTCCTAAAGCTAATTCGGTAACCCTTGTTACATATACTATCTATTATCGTTAAAAGTTTCACTTTTTTAATAAAAAATGACATATCAAACGAAAAATATACAACTTTTTACCCGAACAAAAATGTAAGCAATAAAAAAAGATGCCTCCAAAAGTCCAAAGACTTTCAAGAAACATCTTCAATGATTTACAAAGAAACTTCGATCTCATCCAAGCTCGGCAGTGCATCAATCGCTCCAATTTTAGTGCACACAAGAGCTCCGACCTTATTGGCAAACGCCACAATCTCACGCAGTTTCACAAAATCTGTTTCTACAGATTGAATCTGATCCGTGTTTGCCAATTGATATAAAGCCGCACCGACAAAAGCATCTCCCGCCCCTGTTGAGTCAATTGATGTCACAGGAATGCTTGGAATGATTTCACGGTCTTTTCCATTGGAAAGAAGCGTTCCGCTTTTCCCAAGTGTCACAGCGACAATGTTGGCTCCGATCTCATGAAGGATCGCAACTCCCTTTTCATGATCCTTCACACCGCTTATAATCTCAAGCTCCTCGTCACTGACTTTCACAAAATCACTTACAGCGATCGCTTTTTTCGCAACACTTACAAACTCTGAGACTCTTCCCCTCCATAAATCTTCACGGTAGTTAGGGTCAAACGAAATAAACTGTCCATTGTCTTTCGC
Source organism: Bacillus sp. JZ109 (assembly GCF_053903135.1). Lineage (NCBI taxonomy): Bacteria > Bacillati > Bacillota > Bacilli > Caryophanales > Bacillaceae > Bacillus > Bacillus sp. JZ109. Next base: position 3,409,277 of record NZ_CP096388.1, read on the forward strand.
AATCGACATCAGCCGTAAATAGGCTGAGCAAAACGGATCCGATAACAGTGCCGTCGCAGAGCCGAAATGAAGAATTTTCGCTTCGTTTAGTTTTTCCTGGTCAATATCCTCCAGCGTAAACAAAGCGTCCGCGCCTCTATTAAAAACAAAGTCACGCTCTCCATTTTGTTTTAATGAAACAAAAGCAAGCGTTGTAGGCGCTTTCTCATCCATCACCAGCATAGAGGTATCGACATGTACAGCGTCCAATGTTTGCTTCAGAAAATACCCAAACGGATCCTTTCCTACTTTTCCGCTGAAAGCGGCGTCTCCGCCCAGCTTGGCAATCGCTGCTGACACATTCGCCGGTGCACCCCCGGCACTTTTCAGGAATTGGCGCCCTTCCATTAAATCAACGTCAACATCGGTACAAAAGAAATCAATCAACAATTCCCCAATACAAACTACAGAATGACTACGCATATTATCACACTCATTTATAAAGTCTAGATTACAGTCTCAGTATATTACTTTCTGCCATAAATACAACATTGAATATTAAAAATTTTACATATATTTATCTCGCAGACCTTTGCTCCAGCTCAGAGATGATGTGTTTATATCTTTTTTCCGTTAAAGGATAGAAGGCGATAAGAATAATAGAAAGCAAAATGAAAAATCCCGGAATCAAAGCATTCATATTTTTAATCGCATTCAATGACGCAACTGTCTGGTCTGTATTCGCCACATACCCGGCGATTCCTAAATAGATGGCCGAAAATGACCCGGCCAACGCCACACCCAGCTTATTGATAAAGCTCATGCTCGAAATCACCACACCATCCGCGCGAATTCCGGTTTTCCATTCCGCATAATCGACACAATCCGCAACCATTCCCCAAGCAAGCGTATTTAAAGGCGTTGTGAAAAATCCCGAAGCGAAAAGCCAAATGAAAATGAGTGGAATTGAAGAATACGGCGTAAAATGCAGGCCGGCATAAGAAATAAGCGATAGAGCTGCCGTGATGATCATGACTTGTTTTCTGCCCCACTTCTCAGAAAAGAAAGGAATAAACAAATTACTGATCAGCGCTGCCCCGAAAAATAAAACGGTGCCCATAAACACGAACTCTTTATGGTTGACGTTATACGTAAAATAATACACCATCGTGCTGAGCTTAATATTAAACCCGATCGCAAAAGCCAAAAATGATGAAATTAACATAAGCAAGGGTTTGTTTCGGAATAAAACGGATAACGTCTTTTTGATCCCTTGTTTTTTTCTCTTTTTAGGCTGAATCCGCTCCCGTACAGTAAAGAAACTAAATAGATTCAAAACGATGCTGACAGCCGCATAGATGAGCGCCGTCATCTGAAATCCAAACGCCTGATCCTCTCCTCCGATAGCAGTTGCAAGCGGTGTCGCACAGGAAATGGATAAAAGAATGCCGATATACACCAAAATCATCCGGGTTGTGGTCAGAACCGTTCGTTCCTCCACCGAATTCGTCATCCGCCCCGTTAAGCTGTTCACCGGGATCGTTTGCATACTAAAGGACATCCCAAGCAGAATATAAGTGACATACGCATATACCATATTTCCGGTCTCACCAAAATGAGGCGTCGTGAAACATAAGAATGTGAATAGCGCAAAAGGAAATGCCACCCACAGCAAATATGGCCTTGCTTTTCCCCACCTTGTATTCGTTTTATCTAAAATCAATCCCATGATCGGGTCAAAAATAGCATCCAGCACACGCACAACAAGAAACAAAGTTGCGATCACCGCAGGCTGAATGCCGCCGACGTCTGTATAATAAAATAATAAGTATGCGTTTACAAACTGAAAGATAATATTATACGACATATCGCCGAATCCATAACCGATTCGTTCAAACCAGGACAGTCCGGTACTGGATTTTGACTGATGCTTCACTTTCATTGCCGTTACTTTTTCTGTTTCAATCATCATTTCCCACCCCAAGAATCCGTTTTCATTTCCAGTAAACAAGAGGGAGAATACGAAGATCCTCCCTGTTCACTCAGCGATTTGGATACACCATCACTTTTAAACATTCATTCTTAAATTGAAGCGCCCGCTCCATCGCATCTTGCGTCTGCTCCAGCGAATATTGGTCCGTTACTAGATGCTTCGTGTCCACAATGCCTGAAGCAAGAAATTCGATTCCCTTTGGATACGTATTGGCATAACGGAAGATCCCGTAAATATCAATCTCATTATCCGCAATAAACGGTACGTTGAGCGGAATCTCGTTCTGTGAAGGCAAACCGACAATCGCCAATTTTCCGCCCCGGCGCACAGAAGCCAGTGCGGATTGCAATGCCGCTGGATTCCCTGCTGTTTCCCAAGCAACATCAACGCCTCTATCATTCGTGATCGTTTTAATCTCTTCAAGTGCATCCTGTTCACGTATATTAATAATGTGAGTCGCTCCCATTTTTTTCGCAGCTTCTAACCGCAGCGGCTCTAAGTCGGTGACAATGATTGTGCCTGCCCCAAATGCTTTAGCTGCGGCAACAGCCATTAACCCAACAGGGCCCATCCCCATAATCGCAATCGTTGATCCGGGCTGTAGCTTCGTTCTGGCCGCCGCATGGATGCCGACAGAAAACGGCTCGATCAAAGCAGCATCTTCATAAGAAAGTGAGTCTGGGATTAAAAAAACAAAGTCCTGACGCATTTTAATATATTGGACAAACGCGCCGTCTACCGGCGGTGTAGCCAAAAACTGTACATCCGGGCAAAGATTATAGCGCCCTTCTTTGCACGCTTCACAGCGTCCGCACGTAACACCAGGTTCAACAGCGACGCGGTCACCGACTTTGAATTGATCGACAGCTGATCCGACAGCGGCAATTTCTCCCGCACATTCATGCCCAAGGATAAATGGTTTTTCCACAACATAGTTGCCTATTCGGCCATTTGTATAGTAATGCAGATCAGATCCGCAAATTCCGACAGCCATCACCTTAATCAACACTTCATCATGATTGATGTCAGGTACAGGCAATGTTTCAATTTTGATCTCTCTTGTGTTGTGCATAACAGCCGCTTTCATGTTTTGAGGTACTGTGTGAGTCATTTGGCAAGTTCCTTTCTTTAGAAAATAAAATGTAAGTGCATACATTTTTGTTTTCTCTGTTACTGCCCTCATTTTATCTGCTTTTCAACACGTTCAACAGCCTTTCCTGCTGTATAAAAGGACAGCGGCACTGTACTTTTATTTTTTCATATACAAAAAACGCTGGATTGATAAAATAGTACTAATAGGAGGTGCAGGCTTATGGCTGAACTTGAAAACCGAAAACAATTTGCACAACTGCTGGCACCTGGCGTCAAAACGCTAAAACTTCATCCTGATTATAAAGTCAGAAGGAAAAAGAATGAAAAAACAGGACAGTCTTACATAGATAAAATCGCACTCCAGCTGGGAGTCTCCCCAAACACGATCAAAAGCTGGATCGGACAGATGGGGGCAAACTACATTCCCGGAAGAATCGACGACGGAAAACTGTTCGGAATGATCTGGATCATTCTCGAAAAGACCGACTTGGATATCGAGTGGTTGACCGACTTGCTGGAAGCCACCACTATCCCAGTCATCAAACCCGCATTGCCTGTATGGGCAGCATCCTGTTTGAAAAAAGCGAAAATACTGCGAAAAGACGGATTATTCGGGGCTCCGAGTGAAGACGAAATTGAAAATGTAGTAAAACGGCTGTTTCATGACAGACCCGGCCATGAAACGAATGCGCTTACAGAACAGCCTATCACTCATAATTTACCCTCACGCTGGTCCGGACGCTTTATCGGGCGCAGCTTTGATATGGAAGCAATACGGCAATGGATGCTTTCTCCGTCACCAGTCTGTTTAATCACCGGCTGGGCCGGCATGGGAAAAACCACAATCGCTCTTGAAGCCGCCTATTCCTGTGTCGATGATACTTCAGATTGGCCGGCGTTCAACAGTATCATTTGGGTCAGCGCCGATTGGAAAGGATTGAGCTTTAGCGATTTTTTAAATACGATCGCCTATCAGCTCGGGCGCACAGAACAAATCGATAAATCAATCAATGAAAAACGGTTCGTCGTCCGCAATGCGTTAGCTAATTACACTAGAGAAAAACCGATCCTGCTGATCGTTGACAGCATTGATACTGCAGAACGTGACATTCATGAATTTATCACCAGCCTTCCGCAAGGCGTGAAAGTTCTCCTCACAGCGCGGGAAAACGTAAAGCAAACCTATCGGGAAAGCTTCGGAGAAATGACAGCTATTCAGCTGAGCGGCCTTGACCAAACAGATGCCTTGGATTTTTTTCAGCAAGAAGTGCACCGATGCTTACAAACATGCAACATTCAAAATAAACGGGAAAAGCTGGAGCAGCTGTTACATCTATCATCTGACCTGAAAAACGAATTCATTTCAGCGACTGCCGGAAACCCGAAAGCCATGGCACTCAGCATTGCCTATATGTCAGACGATGACATCCCCGCTCAGCAGCTGATTCATGAGCTTGGAAAAGCAGGCTACTCACTGCTGGAATTGTTTGAATTCCTCTTTGGCCGCACCTGGGATAGATGCAATGAAGATACGCGAAAGCTATGGCAGACGCTTTGCTTTTTCAGCAAGCCGCCAGATGAGAAAAGCCTGGCTGCAGCAGCCGGATTAGTCGCCCGCCGTTTTCATTACGCTATGGAACAAATGCGGTCATATGCGCTGATTCAGCCGGAACGAAGCCAAGGCAGGACACAATACTTAGCGCACCAAACCGTTGTCGCTTACGGAGAACAGCACTTGTCCGAACAGCACGAATATGAAAAAGAAGCCCGCAATCGCTGGGCGCACTATTATGTTGATTATACCGAAACCCATTTAAAGCGGGAACAGCCCAACTCTATCTATTGGAGCTACCTGCTGGGACGGAACTTAGATCATATGAATCAAGAATGGCCAAACATCTTAAAGGTCATCCAATGGGCAAGTGAAACTGAACAAAAAGAAATCCTAATCGAACTCATCACCCGCATCAGCCATTTTCTAAGCAGAATCAACCTGCCCCTGCGTATCGAATACGGATGCAAAGCCGCCGACGCCGCCCATCAATTAGGCAAACACACACGAGAAGCGTACTTCCGAATCGACACAGCAGGCTGGGCTCTGATGGAAGTCAATGATTTAGACAGGGCCTTGCAGCAAATTGAAGCCGGGCTGAGGATTCTGGAACAATCAGACGCTCACGATGCCTATGATCTAAAGGTTTGGGGACACGCACTCAAAGCAAGGCTTTTTTTAAAAGACGGGCAACAGGAAAATGCAGAGACCATTTTAAACGAAATCGAAAATCAACCGATTTCCCCTACCATTCAACACAGAGTTCTATTGGTTCGCGGTGACTTAAGCTTTGCGAGAGGTCATCATGAAGAAGCCATTCAATTATACGAAGCGGCAAATGAAATCAGCTCCACGTACGGCGGCGAAAAAACGATAGAAGCCTATTTCAATCTGGGTGTCGCTTACGTGAAATGTGGTCAATTTGAGAAAGCGGAAGAAGCCTTTGAGCAAATGCTCTATGACAAACATAACGCCAATCAGGTTGAGCTGATCTATTATTATTATGGGATGGCACAGTTGTTGTACCGTAAAGGAGATCATGCGGAAGCTATGGAATCTAATCAGAAGGCGATTCGTTTGATTGATTCTTGGGAGCCTGCGATTGGGATTCGTGGAGAGGTGGAACTTTTGGCAAGGGTGACTAAAGAAAACGAGTAGTACGTAGTTCTGTCAGCACTCTCACTCAATAAATAGGAAAGGCCAACTGAAGTTGCAGTTGGCCTTTCGTTTCTTATTAAGGTCTACAAATGTACTGAACCAGGTTTTCCCGTATTTATCCTTTCTCTTATAAAGGAAAGCGTATCATTTGCCAGCTTTTTGCGACAAAGAACAATACCGGAATGACCACAATTGTAGACATATCTTGTGGGTTTCCCCCAGCTTTCCCATAAATAATCTGCATCTTTTAAGTCAATATACTGATCATGTTTAGCAGAAATCAGCAGAATGTTATCTTTATTAACTTTCGGCAAGGCTTGACTAGGATCTGTGATATTCCAATATTTTGTTAAATCTTCATAGGTCACACCATTTTGTTCTAATTCTTCTCTTATGAATTTACCTGGGATCGTGTTCCATATTGAATAAGAAAGGCGATTGGCATAAAAGATTGATACCACTACATCAATTTGGGATTCTAGGGTTGCAATTAGATTAGTAACCCATCCCCCTAAGCTTACCCCCACTATGATAACAGGGCCTTTTTTATTTGCTTTTATCCAGTGAATTAATGCCCGTAAATCGACAATGGCCTGTCTTGTCGACTCAATTGTACGATCAATATTTGCACTAATCATCAACTCGCCACTATACAGTGAATTTTCCGGTTCTCTTTCAAAATGGTATGGAAGAGAATAATAATACATATTCCAGCCTAAATCGTTCATTATACGTTTATGAAATATTTTTTTGATTCTATCGAACGAATCCATGCGCCAGCCGTGTACAAAGATGACATTGGGTTGATCTATATCATTTTTATTTAAAAAAACCTCCCCTTTTAAAGTATCATTAACAGGATTCCCAGTTTGAATTAAGGATTCATAACAAAATGTTCCAACCCTATAATTTTTTTTAGATTCATTCAAGTCAATTGAAACATCAGCTATATTTGCACTGTAAAATTCCTCTCTATCATCGATATCGGCTGCAATAGCAGCAGAAAAATGTTTATCTTTGCTTCTTTTTCTGTGTAAATCATATAAAGCCAAGCGATCTATCATTTCTGAAAAATGCACTATTAAGTCCTCCTTGGTAATCATAAAAAACTAATATTAGATTTAATAATTGGAATGTCGGTCTCCATAGAGTAGGGATCAATATTATCAAGATGTTGGTGGAAGAACCTAACTACATCGCCAGTGAATTTACATACATCGTCTTAGTAGCTAAAAAGCAGCACAAATAGACATTTTAATAGGATTTCTTTTGACAATGTTTTCCTTGGGGAAACGTCTAAGAGTGTTGGTGACACTATTTATTTAGATAACTGGGGCTTTTTTATCTTATGAGAGGATACCATCTCCTGTCTGCAATAGGGAGAGAAGTAACAGAGGATTTGCACGAATAATTTTTAAACCCTTTTTATAATCATAACAGAAATGCAGTTTACTGAAGTTACAGTAAGCCGTTTGTTAAAGGTAAACAGGAATCTGAGCGGGTAGATTTTTTGTATTTTGGTCAATTGATTAGTTCATATCGGGATTATCAAAACTATTGAAAATCGATATAGAACAGTGCTGAAAAAATCAAACTACGAAAGACAAAAAAAAAGAAGCTTCTCACAAGTTCAATGAACTCATGAGAAGCCTCGAAATTTACAAATGGCATCAATAGGGCATCAAAAATGACGTCCGTTGCCGACAAACCTTTGTAAATCAAGGTTTTTTTGTCGGTTTTACATCATGCCGCCCATACCGCCCATGCCGCCCATGTCAGGCATTCCGCCGCCAGCGTTTTCTTCTGGCTTGTCAGCGACAACGGCTTCAGTTGTTAAGAACATTGCAGCTACAGACGCAGCGTTTTGAAGAGCTGAGCGTGTAACTTTTGTTGGGTCAACGATACCTTTTTCGATCATGTTTACCCATTCGCCAGTTGCAGCGTTGAAGCCTACGCCGATTTCTTCGTTTTTGAGGCGCTCAACGATGACAGATCCTTCAAGACCAGCATTGTGTGCGATTTGACGGATTGGCTCTTCAAGCGCGCGAAGCACGATGTTGATACCAGTTTGAGCATCGCCTTCAGCTTCAACTGCAGCGACTTTGTTATATACGTTTACAAGCGCTGTACCACCACCGGATACGATGCCTTCTTCAACAGCTGCGCGAGTTGAGTTCAGGGCGTCTTCGATGCGAAGTTTACGCTCTTTCAGTTCAGTTTCAGTCGCAGCGCCGACTTTGATGACAGCTACGCCGCCAGCAAGTTTAGCAAGACGCTCTTGTAATTTTTCTCTGTCGAATTCAGAAGTTGTTTCTTCCACTTGAGCGCGGATTTGAGTCACGCGGGCAGAAATTTTGTCTGTTTCGCCAGCGCCTTCAACGATTGTTGTGTTTTCTTTAGTAACGACAACTTTAGAAGCGCGTCCCAATTGAGCGATTTGAGTAGATTTCAGGTCAAGACCAAGATCTTCTGTGATGACTTCTCCGCCAGTAAGGACAGCGATGTCTTCAAGCATTGCTTTACGGCGGTCACCGAAGCCAGGAGCTTTAACAGCCACTGCGTTGAATGTGCCGCGAAGTTTGTTCACAACAAGTGTAGCAAGTGCTTCGCCTTCAACATCCTCAGCGATCAGAAGCAATGGTTTGCCTTGCTGAACAACCTGCTCAAGCACAGGAAGGATTTCTTGAATGTTTGTGATTTTTTTGTCTGTGATTAAGATGTAAGGATTGTCAAGAACCGCTTCCATCTTATCAGAGTCAGTTACCATGTAAGGAGACGCATATCCGCGGTCGAATTGCATACCTTCAACAACTTCAAGCTCAGTTGTGAAGCCTTTAGACTCTTCGATTGTGATAACGCCGTCGTTTCCTACGCGCTCCATTGCTTCAGCGATAAGGCTTCCGACTTCCTCATCAGCAGCAGAGATCGCAGCAACCTGAGCGATAGACTCTTTGCCTTCGATTGGCTTAGAAATTTCTTTTAAGTTTTCGATCGCAACCGCTACAGCTTGTTCCATCCCTTTACGCACGCCTACAGGGTTAGCGCCTGCTGTTACGTTTTTAAGGCCTTCACGAATCATTGCTTGCGCAAGAACTGTTGCAGTTGTTGTACCGTCACCGGCAACATCGTTTGTTTTGCTGGCTACTTCAGCAACAAGCTTAGCACCCATGTTTTCAAACGCGTCTTCCAGCTCGATTTCTTTAGCGATTGTTACACCGTCATTTGTGATTAACGGAGAACCGAATTTTTTCTCTAGAACCACGTTGCGTCCTTTTGGTCCTAAAGTTACTTTAACAGCATCAGCAAGTGCATCGACACCGCGAAGCATTGCGCGGCGAGCTTCTTCACTAAACTTAATTTCTTTTGCCATGTTTACAAGACCTCCTCAAATGTTTTAAGTATTGTTTATTTAAGAATTAGCCGATAACAGCTAAAATGTCGCTTTCACGTAAGATTAAGTATTCAGTACCTTCATATTTCACTTCAGTACCTGCGTATTTTGAGAAGATAATGCGGTCGCCCTCTTTTACTTCTAAAGCAACGCGCTCTCCGCTTTCTAACACGCGACCTGAACCAGCTGCCACGATTTTGCCTTCTTGCGGTTTTTCTTTTGCAGAATCCGGCAACACAATTCCGCTGGCAGTTTTTTCTTCAGATTCTACGAGTTCAATGACAACGCGATCACCTAATGGCTTTAACAATGTAATAACCTCCTCAATAGTATGAATATGTAATTTTAGCACTCAGCACTAAAGAGTGCTAACACAATTCTTATAATAAAGAATCTCCCTTCCAATTTCAAGTGATAAGATAAAAAATTTTTCACGCTTACATCATTCTTTTCCGCTCCCTTTTCCGTTAGCTTTTTCACCCCCCGTACCGATTATGTTACAATAGCTGTAGAGATGAACGAAACCCACTTAACAAAGGAGTACATACCATTTGAGAAAACAGTATTGGTTTATTATTTTGACATATATCATCATGCAGTTTTCCGCATTAATCGCGATTCCCTTGTTATTTAAATTCGGTTATGCCGGAGGACAGCCTACAGATGAAAATATGCTGCATGCACAAGGTTTATGGTCCGTTATCAGCTTTATCGCCTGTCTCGTTGTTGTTCTGCTCATTCTGAGAACCGTTCCGAAAGAAACGCTGCGAAACGGACAGAAGGACTCAATCGGACTTTCTATCCTTTGGGCGATAGCCGGTTTTTTCATTGCCCTTTTCTCTCAAGGAATAGCAGGCTCTATTGAATATTATGTTTTTGGCATCGGAAGAGAATCAGAAAATACACAAGCGATTCTGGATGTCATTCAGGCAGTCCCGCTCATGATTATCGTTTCTTCCATCGTCGGGCCTATATTAGAAGAAATCATCTTCAGAAAAATCATTTTCGGCGCGCTGTACGAAAAAACGAATTTCTTTTTCGCAGGACTGATCAGCTCGGTTATCTTCGGTATTGTTCACGCTGATTTGAAGCATCTTCTTCTATATACAGCAATGGGCTTTACCTTTGCCTTTTTATATGCGAGAACAAAACGGATATGGGTGCCGATTTTCGCCCATTTAATGATGAATACATTCGTCGTCATCATGCAGCTTGAGCCTGTTCGGAATTACCTTGAACAGCAGAGCACACAAATGCAATTGATTATTGGAGGATTATTTTTATGAGAAACCCGGTAGTTTGGGGAATGATCTACTTTGCCGTAGGGTGCATCTTTACTTATCTTGCCGCAAGCTCGCCAGGCAGCATGTGGTCATTTTACTCCATCCTGCTGATGGTGTTCGCCGCTTACAACATCAGCATTTCTTTTAAGATGTTCGCCTTTTCATTTAAAATCAAAAAGAACCAGAAATAAAGAAAATCCATTTCTGAACGAGAAATGGATTCAAATTAAATCCTAAAACGGCTTTCGTTTTAGGATTTTGTCATTTTCAGCGTGATTGAAATCCCTTGAAGTCTAGGAAAGGCGAGCATTGGAGCGGAGCGAATGTTTTCATTCGTGAGCACCAACGCACAGACTTGACAACGAATGCGGGGGTTTGTCAACACGCTGAATCCATTTCTCTCATGAGAAATGGATTTTTTATTATTGCCCGGAAGACACGTCCTGATCGGCTGCACTGCTTTTCTGTGCTTTCCGATAAGCGGCCTTCGATATAAGGATACTGATTTCATATAAAATCAAAAGCGGGACTGTGACCATCATATGGGACAGAAGCTCAGGCGGTGTAATCAGGGCTGCGATCACCAGCAGCGTAAAATACGCATACTTTCTGATTTTCGCCAAGAACATCGGTGTCACAATTCCGAGCCTGGTCAAAAACATGAGGATGACCGGCATTTGGAACAGCAGTCCAAACGGAATCGTCAGCTGCAGAAGAAAATGAAAATATTCATTAATTCCGATCACCTGATTGACATTCAAGTCCTGAGAAATCCGCTTCATAAAATCAACAACAAAAGGAAATAAAATATAATATGAAAAAGATAAGCCCGCTAAAAACAGCAAAATAGAGATCGGAATGTAGCTGAGCGTTACTTTGCGCTCTTTCTCATAGAGGCCCGGGCTCACAAAAGCCCAAAGCTGATAAAGAATAACCGGCGAGGTCAAGACTATGCCGATGATAAATGCAAATTGCATAAACACATAAAGCGGGTCTGTCAGGTTAAACGCGTTAAGCGTAAGCTGCTTCGCTTCATCTGTTTCTTGCAGGTACACAATAATCGGCTTTGCTAAAAAAAATCCAGCAATAAAGAAAACGACAAACGCCAGCGCTACAATCAGCAACCGTTTTCGAAGCTCAGCAATATGCTCCAGCAGCGACATTTGATTCACTTTCATTCGTGTCATCCTAACTTACTGATCTTCTTTCTTTTTTTCCTCTTCATCACTCGTTAATCCTTTAGTAGCGTTTTTGAATTCACGAAGTGTGTCTCCCGCTGCTTTCCCCAATTCAGGCAGCTTTTTGGGACCGAAGATAATCAGAGCAACGATTGCGATAACAGCAAGGCTTCCAGGACCGATCGGCATATTTGGGCTCCTCCTTTCCCTCTATTCGATTTCCTCTAAAACTGAATAATGCTTCAAAAAATAAACCAGTGACTGAAGCTCAACTGCTAAATCTATATGATGAATTCGAATGTGTTCCGGCACATTCAAACGGGCCGGCGTAAAATTAAGGATTCCCTTGATTCCTAATGCGACCAATCTGTCTGTAATGGATTGAGCGGCAACTGCAGGCACTGTAAGAATGGCAACTGATTCATCTTTTACGTGTTGTTCAAGGTCATCAAGGTTATAGACGGGCACGCCGCCTACCTCAGTTCCTATTTTACTCTCATTTATATCAAAAGCCATAGAAATTTTTGTGTTATTGTTTTTTGTGAAATTATAGTGAAGAAATGCCGTTCCCAAGTTCCCGACACCAATCAAGATGACGTCTGTCATCTCATCCTGATCAAGCGTTTTCCGGAAAAAAGACAGCAAATAATCCACATTATATCCGTATCCTTTTTTGCCAAGAGCTCCAAAATAGGAAAAATCCCTCCGAATCGTGGCAGAATCAACCTTTACGGCATCACTGAGTTCAGCGGATGATACACGCTGTTTTCCTGACGCATGCAGATTCTTTAAAAAGCGATAGTAAAGCGGCAGCCGTTTCGCCGTCGCCTGCGGAATTTTTGATTGATCCTTATTCATTTTTGGTCCTCCAAATTATACTCGGATAGTTCTCTTTTAAAGTCACCGTTTTTCCCGCCTGTCTTCTCCAGCAAGAAAGTAGGGCCGATGACCATCCCCTTATCAAGGGCCTTGCACATATCGTAAACGGTAAGAGCGCACACCGATGCAGAAGTGAGCGCTTCCATTTCCACACCTGTACTCCCTTTCGTTTTGACCTGTGCTTTTATATGAAGTATAACTTCTGCTTCTTTTATTTTCCAGTCAAACGATATATCTACCCCGCTCAATGAAAGCGGATGGCACATCGGAATGATATTCGACGTTTGCTTTGCGGCCATAATGCCTGCCACCTGTGCGACAGCCAGTACATCTCCTTTGCCGATATCGTGACTCTGTATTTTCTCGTACACCTCATTCTTCATGTGTACGCTTGAAACAGCCGCCGCAGTACGGACAGTCGAAGATTTTTCGCTAATATCCACCATCTGGGCTCTGCCCTGTTCATTAAAATGAGAAAATCCATTCATATTAAAACGCTCCTTAAACAGATCATACACTATTTTCTTCTCTATGTCTTATATGGCCAATGTATTGTTTGCTGACTTCTGGTTCATAAGCTACACTTAACTTATTATAGCAGAGGTGAAATAATATGATGATCTTACAAATTAATCAGCTGTCCAAATCATTTGGTGCTGATACTATTTTAAACAATATAAAACTGGAAGTCAGAAATCGTGATCGCATCGCCATTGTAGGAAGAAATGGCGCCGGAAAATCCACGCTCCTTAAAATTATCGCAGGCCAGCTTTCGTATGAGAAGGGCGAAATTATTAAACCGAAAGATATTACAATGGGATATCTCGCCCAGCATACTGGCTTGGATTCTAAGCTTACCATAAAAGAAGAGCTGCTGACTGTTTTTGACCACTTAAAAGCAATGGAAAAGGAAATGCGGGCTATGGAAGAAAAAATGGCGGCAGCTGACCCGGGTGAATTAGAAAGCATCATGAAAACCTACGACCGCCTTCAGCAGGAATTCAAAGATAAAGGCGGCTATCAATATGAAGCGGATGTAAGATCTGTGCTGCATGGTCTCGGCTTCAGCCATTTTGACGATTCTACACAGGTTCAAAGCCTCAGCGGAGGCCAAAAAACAAGACTGGCTTTAGGTAAGCTTCTGTTAACACAGCCTGATTTGCTCATTCTCGATGAGCCGACAAACCATCTGGATATTGATACGCTTACCTGGCTTGAGCATTATTTGCAAGGCTATTCAGGAGCCATCCTCATCGTTTCGCATGACCGCTACTTTTTGGACAAAGTAGTAAACCAGGTATACGAGGTATCAAGAGCAGAAAGCAAAAAGTATCACGGCAACTACAGCGCTTATCTCGACCAAAAAGCCGCGCATTATGAAAAAGATCTGAAAATGTATGAAAAGCAGCAGGATGAAATCGCAAAGCTTCAGGACTTCGTGGATCGAAATTTGGCGAGAGCCTCTACCACAAAAAGAGCGCAAAGCCGCCGAAAGCAGCTTGAACGAATGGAAGTCATGTCAAAACCGCTCGGCGATGAAAAATCCGCAAACTTTCATTTTGATATTACCAAACAGAGCGGAAATGAAGTCCTCCGTGTTCAGGATCTCACAATCAGCTATGAAAACCAGCCGCCGCTTTTAACAGAGGTATCGTTCATGCTCACAAGAGGAGAAAGCGCCGCGCTTGTCGGCCCTAACGGAATTGGTAAATCAACATTGCTGAAAACATTAATAGACACCCTAAAACCAGATCAGGGAACGATCTCATACGGCTCAAATGTCAGTGTCGGCTATTATGACCAGGAACAGGCTGAGCTGACTTCCTCTAAACGTGTCCTTGATGAGCTGTGGGACGAGTACCCCGGGCTCCCAGAAAAAGAAATCAGAACGTGTCTCGGAAATTTCTTATTCTCCGGAGATGATGTGCTGAAACCAGTTCATTCACTGAGCGGAGGCGAAAAAGCAAGATTGGCTCTAGCTAAGCTGATGCTTCAAAAAGCCAACTTTCTCATCCTTGATGAACCGACGAACCATCTGGATTTAGACAGCAAAGAAGTTCTCGAAAACGCGCTGATTGATTATCCAGGCACACTGTTATTTGTCTCACATGACAGATATTTTATTAACAGAATCGCCACAAGAGTATTGGAGCTTTCTTCAAGCCATATAGAGGAGTATCTGGGAGATTACGATTATTATACAGAGAAAAAAACAGAGCAGCTTGAATTGGAGAAAATGAATCAGCAAGAGGAAACTGATAAAACGCCAGCTACAGTGAAGTCTGACTCCAAACGTTCCTACGAGGAAGAAAAAGAATGGAAAAAGAAAGAGCGCCAACGACTCCGTCGGATTGAAGAAATTGAAACCACCGTTCAAACCATTGAAGAAAACATCAGCCGCAATGATGAATTGCTATGTGACCCTGAAGTCTATCAGGATCATGAAAAAGTACAAGCTATCCATGCAGACAATGAGAAGCTCAATCAGGAGCTGGAATCTCTTTTGTCCGAATGGGAAGAACTATCCACAGAAGAAGATTAAAAAAGTCAAGCACCTCTTTTTAGAGGTGCTTTTTATCCACAGAACATACCCTAATAAGCAAAACAAAGTAAGCGCTTTATACACAATATCCACAAAATATTCTGAATTTATCCACTTTATTAACAGCGACTTCAGCCCTTTATCCATCTATATCTCTATAATTACTCACAGACATGTGGATAAATTGTGAATTATCTGTTAATAACAAACAGATAAAAAGTCTCACGCTATTATCTCGTGAGACTTTGATAAGAAGTCAATTCAAGGCCGGGCTGGCCATTCATATCATACGCACCGCGAATTCCTTTTTCAAAAGCAATTGTACCAGCAGCAGCAATCATCGCAGCATTATCCGTGCATAAAGCTAATGGAGGAATGACAAGCGTAATCCCTTCATGCTGGGCAAATTCCTTTTCTAATGCAGCTCTGAGGCCTCTGTTTGCAGCTACTCCTCCGGCTAAAAGGACCTGTTTGACATCATATTCCTTTGCCGCGCGCGCCGTTTTGGTGACCAAGACATCGATCACACTATTTTGGAAGCTGGCAGACAAATCTTCCGGAGCAATCTCTTGCCCTTTTTGGGATGCATTATGAAGCGTATTGATCACCGCAGACTTCAATCCGCTAAAGCTGAAGTTGTAAGAGCCTTCTTCAAGCCATGCGCGAGGAAGCGGAATATTGTCATTCCCTTTTTCAGCTAGCTTGTCAATTTGCGGTCCACCCGGATATGGCAATCCCATCGTCCGCGCCACTTTGTCGTAGGCTTCTCCTGCCGCATCATCAAGGGTTTCCCCAATGACTTCAAATGATCCATGTTCCTTCATATAAACCAGTTCTGTATGGCCTCCTGAAACGACCAATGCCAGTGCCGGGAACACGATGTCTTCTACAAGACGGTTCGCGTATATATGACCGGCTATATGATGAACGCCTACTAACGGAATGTTATGTGCAAAGCTCAATGCTTTAGCGGCATTCACTCCAATAAGAAGCGCCCCCACCAGTCCCGGACCTTCTGTTACTGCAATCGCATCAATATCACTATACGTCATGCCAGCTTTGCGAAACGCCTCTTCTATAACCAAAGTGATTTGTTCAACATGATGTCTTGAAGCAATTTCCGGCACAACGCCTCCGAAGCGCTTATGGCTTTCAATTTGAGAGGCTACTACGTTTGAAATGATCTCTTTCCCGTTTTTCACAATAGCTGCAGCAGTCTCATCACAGCTTGTTTCAATTCCTAATACGTACATGTCTTTTTGCTCACTCATTTATCGTCACCCACATAATTAACGCATCTTCCCCGTTATCAGTATAATAGTTCTTTCTTATTCCGCCGGGCTGCATCCCGAATTTCTTATATAAGCCTTGAGCAGGATGATTCGAAACCCTCACTTCAAGCGAAAGCCGCCTTGCGTCTTTTTCTTTGCACAGTTCAACAGCTGAGCGAAAAAGCGTTTCTCCTAAAGACTGGCCGCGATACTCTGGTTTTATCGCTATATTTGTAATCTGGGCATCATCCATCACAATCCAAATCCCGCAATACCCAACAACATGGCCGTCCTTTTCAATCACGAGATAATGAGCATATGGATTTTCCAGCAGCTCATGATAAAACGAATCCTTCGTCCAAGGAGACGTAAAGGAGGATGCTTCGATTTCGTATACGTGATCTATATCTTCAAGCCGCATATTTCTGACCGCTGCTTTTGTTTTCATCCTATCACCCTACTTTTGACTTTCAATCCATTTCGCTTCAGCTTCTGCCAGCCGCAAGTAATCCGGGACAAGCCCATGAACATCAGCTGCTTCCTTTTCCTTCCCGAGAAAAGCCAATTCTGAAGGACGCGGGTTATGCTGGGCAGCAGTTCCAATGAATCCTTTTGTTCTAAGAACATCCTTTATCATTTGCTTGTGAATAGAAGTGTCGTGACCTAAAAACAAAACAGGACGACCCTTTTCTTTTAGCATCTCCAGCCAATCTGCCAGCATCACATTTTGATCTGGAACAACTTGCTCTAAAAGTCCATTTTTATATTGATACAGACCTGTGTACACCTGTCCCCGTCTAGCATCAAAGATTGGGCTGATCAGACCGTCAAAATGCCGGCCATTTGCCGCAAGCGTCTCAAGACTTGATACAGCACTTATTGGAATGTCTAAAGACCAGGCAAGTGTTTTGGCCAACGTCACACCTATTCTTACTCCTGTGTATGAACCAGGGCCTTTTGCAACGACAATTTTAGAAAGGTCCTGCGGTGCCATATCACAATCATTCAGCAATGAATGAACAGCAGGCATCGCTCTTACAGAGTGGTTCTTTTTCAAATATGTAATGTATTCTGCTATAACAGTGTCTTCTCGAAGCAGCGCAATGCCCAATGTATAATTTGATGTATCAATTGCTAATATTGTCATGTCTACTTAACTCCTCACAAAGCATTTCATACCGATTCCCGACAGCAGTAAAGGTAATTTCCCGCTCATCATCACCAGCTCTTTTGATGACAATTTGCAGTCGCTCCTGTGGCAGCTGTTCTTCAATTAAATGAGCCCATTCAACGAGACAGACACCTTGTCCGTGAAAATATTCATCAAGTCCCAAATCTTCACTTTCATCTTCCATTCTATACACATCCATATGATAAAGAGGAAGTAAGCCATCGTTATATTCTTTTATAATTGTAAAAGTCGGACTGTTTACAACACGTGTAATTCCCAGCCCTTCTGCAAAACCTTTCGTAAAAGTCGTTTTTCCTGCACCTAAATCGCCCTCTAATGTCAGGACGTCTCCCGGTTTAGCAAACGCTGCCGCAAGCTTGGCAATTGCTTTTGTTTCTTCTGGATTTACAGTTCTCCATTTTAATTGCTTCACACGAGTCACCCGTCTTATTTAAAATGATTATATCCCTTTTTCTCTAAGATCATTGATGTTTGATCTGTTTTTAGGATCACTTTAGATTTTGTTTTTTCCCTGACATGGCCAATCTTTGTAATGGGAAGTTGACGTGCTGCGCACTGCTGCTTCAACACTTCCCACTCCTCTTTTGAAACCGTCCCTGTCAGCTCAAAATCCTCACCGCCAAACAAAGCCCATTCTTTCCAGTTAGGATGAAGCTTAGGTAAATCAGAATGAATTGGAAGCATGCTTTCAACAATTTCAATTGAAACACAGCT
>NZ_CP096388.1:3432500-3875000 GCF_053903135.1 Bacillus sp. JZ109
TCTTGCGACCGTACTCCCCAGGCGGAGTGCTTAATGCGTTAGCTGCAGCACTAAGGGGCGGAAACCCCCTAACACTTAGCACTCATCGTTTACGGCGTGGACTACCAGGGTATCTAATCCTGTTCGCTCCCCACGCTTTCGCTCCTCAGCGTCAGTTACAGACCAGAGAGTCGCCTTCGCCACTGGTGTTCCTCCACATCTCTACGCATTTCACCGCTACACGTGGAATTCCACTCTCCTCTTCTGCACTCAAGTTCCCCAGTTTCCAATGACCCTCCCCGGTTGAGCCGGGGGCTTTCACATCAGACTTAAGAAACCGCCTGCGAGCCCTTTACGCCCAATAATTCCGGACAACGCTTGCCACCTACGTATTACCGCGGCTGCTGGCACGTAGTTAGCCGTGGCTTTCTGGTTAGGTACCGTCAAGGTACCGCCCTATTCGAACGGTACTTGTTCTTCCCTAACAACAGAGCTTTACGATCCGAAAACCTTCATCACTCACGCGGCGTTGCTCCGTCAGACTTTCGTCCATTGCGGAAGATTCCCTACTGCTGCCTCCCGTAGGAGTCTGGGCCGTGTCTCAGTCCCAGTGTGGCCGATCACCCTCTCAGGTCGGCTACGCATCGTTGCCTTGGTGAGCCATTACCTCACCAACTAGCTAATGCGCCGCGGGTCCATCTGTAAGTGGTAGCCGAAGCCACCTTTTATGTTTGAACCATGCGGTTCAAACAACCATCCGGTATTAGCCCCGGTTTCCCGGAGTTATCCCAGTCTTACAGGCAGGTTACCCACGTGTTACTCACCCGTCCGCCGCTAACATCAGGGAGCAAGCTCCCATCTGTCCGCTCGACTTGCATGTATTAGGCACGCCGCCAGCGTTCGTCCTGAGCCAGGATCAAACTCTCCGATAAATGGATCACAGGTTAAGTTCACCGCATCCTGCGGCGACACCTGTGTGACCTGCGTCGTGCAGGCCCTAGTTTGACTGACTACGCACATTGCTGTGCGATTTATAAAAATGAATTAACAGGTACGTTTTGTCTTGTTTAGTTTTCAAAGATCATTCAATAATGGAGCGGGTGATGAGAATCGAACTCACGACATCAGCTTGGAAGGCTGAGGTTTTACCACTAAACTACACCCGCGTAGTATCTTATATTGGCGCGCCCGAGAGGAGTCGAACCCCTAACCTTTTGATCCGTAGTCAAACGCTCTATCCAATTGAGCTACGGGCGCTTATCAAGCGACTTAACTATCATACTATCATTTGATGGTGAAGTCAAGAAGTTTTTTTAAAATGTTTTTTCGAATCTTTTTCAATTCGACTTTTCTTATTATACACATTTTTAAAATCTTGTAAACACCTTAGAAAAACTTTTTTGTTTTTCGTTTTGTTTCACGCTGTTCATCAGCGACGTTTAATAATATACCATGCCTATTTTATTTGGTCAACACTTTTCCTGTATTTTTTATTCTCTTCTTTCACCCCTTCTCATGTATATATTTTATCTCATCTTACAAATAATATAAGAAAATCTCTTAAGAAGAAATGAGGCGTGTTATGTATTACTACAAAGAGGAACTGATTAATATCATTAAACCGGACAAGCCAGACCCGGCAGCTGCTAAGGTCCTACAGGAGATATTAGGCGGTCATTACGGAGAAATGCGTACAATGATGCAGTTTTTTTTCCAAAGCTCTAATTTCAGAGGAAAGCAGAAACAGTACCGCGATCTGCTTCGCGGCATTTTTTTAGAGGAGATTGCCCACGTTGAACTGGTTCAAAACACAATCAATGCTTTATTAGATGAATCAGGCGGTGAAGGTGTCGGCAGTCAAGGTGCAGATCAAGCACCACTTAATGAAGCCGTTAAACATGCTAATCCTCATCATTATATTATTGGTGCGCAAAGTTCCCTTCCCGTTGATGCAGGGGGCAATCCGTGGAACGGGTCGTGGGTGTATAACCACGGAAACTTAATTACTGACCTGCTGGATAACCTGCTTCTTGAGTCGACAGGTGTGCTGCAAAAAACAAGAATTTATGAAATGAGCTCTAATCAGACGTTCCGCGAAACACTTGCTTTTCTGATTGTACGCGACAATGCTCACCAGAATGCATTCGCGAAAGCGCTCGAGACATTGGGCGTTGAGTGGGCGAAGCTCCTCCCTGTACCGAATTATGACATTAATAAATATCCTGAGTGCAGAAAGTATGTCGAATTAGGCTACCATAATGCACAGTTTAACTTTAGGTTGGATGAAACGAGAATCGGTGAAATCTATCAAGGGAAATCTCCAAGCCGAAATGGCGGAGAGTTGCAAGTAATAGATCCTCCGGCAGGGTTTCCCGTACCAGTGCTTCCTGAAATACCAAATGAACACAGTCCTGGGTTAGGCGATATGAATGCTTAATCCAGTGGGAAGGTGCTCAAGAAACTTCTTGAGCACCTTCTTATTGTACATTACTGATTCATTCAACGATTGGCGTTAAAGAATCGCCGTTCCATATTTCTCCCTTATTGAGTGTCCAGCTGTCATGATATAAAGCCGAAGCACCCTTGTTTACAGCTGGGCTCCATTCATCATTCCATGCCAGAAAGTAAATGGTTTTAGGATATTTTTGTTTTATAGCATTGATGAACAGGCTGTAATCGAAGCTGCCGTTTGCTGGTTGCGGGCCGACTTCTGTAAAAGCAAATGGTTTATTAAGCGTTGTTAGCTGATCGTATCCATTGATCGAGTAGGCATCTTGAAAATACGCATCTAATCCGACAATATCCACGTAAGACGCGCCTGGGTAAAAATCAGTTTTAAAATCTCGGTTGGCGTCGGGAGAGTAAACCCAAATCAAATGATCAAGTCCTCTTGTGTCGGTCATATAATGATAGATTTTCTTGTAGAGCTGTTTATATAGAGAGATTCTTTCATTATCCTTTTGGTTATATGATGTAAGTCCCCACCAAAACCATTCGCCGTTCATTTCATGCAGCGGCCTGAACAGAACAGGCACACCTTGGTTCTCCAGCTCTTGAAGTCCGTCAGCAATTTTGCTGAGCATGGCATTTAGCCGCTTTCCTTCTGCTGTTGAAGAATCTAGTATTTTTTTATACTGATCATTTGTAATCGGTGTTTTAAAATGCCCTGACTGAAAAGCAGGGTTCGCCAGGTGCAAACTGATTTGCGGAATTCCGCCATTTTTCCAATACGAAATTAAATCACCGTTGCAGCTTACATCTATTGAATCTTCAATTTTAGCTGTTTCAAGCCACCCTCTGGCATAATCGCAGCCGTAAATAGCAGGCGATTGCCCGGTGGCGCTTCGGATTCTATCAGCCTCAGCCATAGAAAAAGTGTCATGACTGTAACCTCCGAACGCTCCGGAAAGGACTCTGTTTTCCGTTCGGTTCGGCAGGTGTGCAAGCCAGTTCATCACTGCTTTTGTTGTCTGCTGGGCATTAGGATTCACAGGCGACACAGTATGCGCTTCAATTGGTTTTGCTAAAACAGCAGACGCAAGTAAAAATATAATGAGCAAAGAGATCGTATGTTTCTTAAACAAATGCAACTCCCCCATTCATTAAGGATGAGATATCATGAATTCACATGTTCCTTCTATTGAAAACTCGCCAAAATGCGCAGGCAAGACAAAGTGTGAGCCTGCATTGCATTCATACTGAATACCATTATTTATGATTCGTCCTGATCCGCTCAGAACACTCCCCAGCAAATAGGTTTGATGTGAAGGAAAAGCAGCTCGGCCGCTAATCTTCCATTTGTACACTGAGAAATAATCTGATTGCACATAAACAATGATCTCAGCGTTACCAACTTCTTTTACTTCCGGTGTATGCACTTTATCGATATGCGGTATCGTTATGACTTCCATGGCTTTTTCTATATGAAGAGTTCTTTTTTGGCCCTGGTCATTACAGCGGTCATAATCGTATACGCGATACGTTGTATCAGAGTTTTGCTGGATTTCAAGGACAAGGGTTCCCTCACATAAAGCATGGAGTGTACCGCTTGGCACATAAAAGAAATCTCCGGGCTTGATTTTGATTCGCCTCAGCAGCCCGTTCCAATCACCGCTTTCTATTCGTTGTTTGAACTCTTCCTTTGTGCTTGCGTGATGTCCCAAAATTAGTTCGGCGTCATCTTTGCAATCAATGATATACCAGCACTCCGTTTTACCAAGGTCGCTATTTTCGTGCAGATTTGCATAATCATCATCAGGATGGACTTGCACGGAGAGATCCATATTGGCGTCCAGCAGCTTTACCAGCAGCGGAAACACCTTCCTATCTGGAAAACCGAAAATCTCTGGATGATCTTGCCATACTTGATCTAGTGTCTTTCCTGCCAGCGGGCCGTTCTTTACAGCCGACGGGCCATGGGCATGGGCAGAAACGGCCCAGCACTCACCTGTTTTTTGTGAGGGTATTGCGTAGCCAAAAGCGTCACGAAGCTTCGTCCCTCCCCATAGTCTTTCTTTAAAGACAGGCTCTAAAAATAAAGGATGCGTCATGATCGCACCTCCCCGGATGCTGCCTCTGCTTGTAAGGCCTGATGCGCTAAAACTAGCGTGCCGATGATTCCGGCGTTACTGCCTAAACGTGGAGGTACAATATAATCATTTATATCATCTGATAATTCAGAAAAATCTAAGTAGCTGTTCATGATTTTTGGTACATATTGATAGATATAAGAAAACACTTGTTTCTGTTGCATGACGCCGCCGCCAAGAATGATTTTTTTAGGTGCAAGGATCAAAATATACTGAGCCAGCGCTTGGGCAATATAGTACCCTTCCAGTTCCCAGACTTGGGCTATATCTGATAAATCCGCGGCTTTTTTTCCCCAGCGGGCTTCGATAGCGGGGCCTGAAGCTAAGCCTTCAAAGCAATCTCCATGATAAGGGCACTTCCCTTGGTATACGTCATCCGGGTGCCTCCGGATATAAATATGGCCCATCTCTGGGTGTGACAGCCCCTGAAGGAGCCTCCCCTCTACAATAGCCCCCGCTCCGATGCCAGTGCCAATCGTTATATACAGGCAGCTGTCAAGACCCTTCGCTTCACCGAAAAGGAATTCACCCAGCGCCGCAGCGTTGACATCTGTACTAAATCCGACTGGGATCTTCATTTCGTTCTTAACGGTTTGCAAAAAGGGGTAGTGTCTCCAGCCCGCTTTCGGCGTGGCCATAATGGTACCGTATGTTTGACTGGTTTTATCGTTATCAACGGGGCCAAAGGAACCGATGCCGATTGCCTGTAATGAAAATTGGCGAAAATATTGAATTACTTTCTCTATCGTTTCATCCGGCATCTTTGTGGGGAATTCTATTCGGTCAATGATTGTTCCATCTTCCTTACCGACAGCACAAACAATCTTTGTGCCGCCTGCTTCAATACCGCCAAGCATGCAGATGGCCTCCTTGTTGTCTCCGCAATCAGCGCCGTATGTTTACAGAAGTCACAACAAACTTGTCATGCCGATGACGTGAAAAGGAATATTCAAATGGAATGCCGTTATCTAAGAAGCCCACATGTTCAACTTCAAGAATTGGATCATCCTTTTTACAGCCCAGATGCTGCTGGTCAATATGATCAGATTTGCAGGCTCTGATTTTCCGATGTGAGCCGGCGATTTTGAGCTGCAGCACATTTGTAATATGATTGTAGATCGAATCATGAAGGACATCGTCATTAATGCCCGGTATTAAATGAGTCGGCATATATGTTTTTTCTAATACATAGGGTTCACCTTCTACAATTCGCAGCCGAACGACATAATAAACCGGTGTTTTCTGATCAATAGACAAATGGGCGGCCACTTCCTCAGTGGGAAATTGCACTTCAAACTGAATGACCTTGCTTTGGATTTTTTTATCTTTCAGCAAGTTGGTCAATCCGAGAATCTCATTGCTGACTACATGTACATGGTCATCCTGTATTGCAGATTGAATAATAAACGTGCCATGGCCTCGTTTTCTGAACAGCAGACCCTCGGCAACTAAATTATCCAAGGCTCTCTTCATCGTCATGCGGCTTGAGTTAAATTCTTTTGCAAGAGATACTTCATCAGGAATGGGCTGATCGATCGGATATACGTTATTTTTAATTCTATTTCTCATTTCATTTGCAATAATTTCGTATTTATTCATTGGCATCCTCCGGCAGCTGTTAGAGTCTGATATCACATAAGCTTTTACGGATATCATAAGTTCTTTTCCCTATTTCATCAATGTTGCGGATTTTCGTCATCTCTATTCGTTATGATGATTGCCGGAAGATCTTGACCTTTAGGAAAACCTAGAAACCGCTATGCTCAGCAACCTTTTTGAACCATTTTCCGCTCTTTTTGACGGTTCTTTCTCCGTCTTTCTCAAGATTGACTGATACAAATCCGTATCGGTTTTTATAGGCATTTGTCCAAGACCAGTTGTCCATGAACGTCCATAAGTGATAGCCTTTTACGTTTGATCCTTCCTGTATGGCGCGGTGAATCCATTTGAGGTGCTCTTTTATAAATTCAATCCGGTAATCATCTTGAATGATGCCTTGTTCATCCCTGAATCGCTCTTCACCTTCAACCCCCATACCGTTTTCAGAGATAAAACACTCGATGTTGCCGTAGTTTTCTTTTAAATTAATCAAAATATCATAAACGCCTTTTTCATAGATCTCCCAGCCGCGATGCGGATTCATTTTGCGGCCCGGCATGACGTAGGGATCAAAATACCTGTCCGGCAAAAAAGGAGCGTCGGGATTCGGAAGATGTTCTTTCGCTTTCACACGTCTCGGCTGGTAATAATTCACTCCCAACAGGTCAACCGTGTTCTTTTTGATGATGTCAAGATCTTCAGCGTTGTAATCTGGCATAAAGCCTTCATGCTTCAAAATGTCAACCAGCTCTTTGGGAAATTCGCCTTTGACAGATGGATCTAAAAAAGATCTGTTAAAAAACGCGTCTGCGATTTCCCCGGCTTTCACATCCGCCGGATGGCTGCTTCTCGGGTATGAAGGGGTCAAATTTAAGATGATACCGATTTTTCCGTCCTGCTTCATCTCCCTGTATGCCTGAATGGCACGGGCACTTGATAGCATCGTATGAAATCCAACCTGGACGGCCTCTTTAAAATCGACCTTGTTTGGATAATGAAAATCATATAGGTATCCGCCTTCTACGGGAACGATTGGTTCATTATGCGTGAACCATTTTTTCACCCGGCCGCCAAACAAACGGAAGCACGTTCTCGCATAGTTTTCATACGCGTCAACCGTCTCTCTGTTGACCCAGCCGCCGATTTTTTGAAGCGCCATCGGCATATCGAAATGAAACAAATTGACAAATGGTTCAATTCCGTTAGCGATCAACTCATCAATGACATTGTTATAGAAATTTGCGGCTTTATCGTTGATCTCGCCCGTTCCGTTTGGTATTAAACGTGACCAGGAAATCGACATCCGGAACGAGTTGTGGCCAAGCTCCTTCATCAGCCTGATATCTTCTTTATAGTTGTCGTAAAATTGGGATGTGTCTGCGGGTCCGACATGATTAAAAAAACGATGCGGTTCTTTTTCAAACCAATAATCCCATATATTCTGGCCTTTTCCGTCTCTGTCGGCGGCACCCTCCGTTTGTGTTGCTGAAGCGGATGATCCCCACCAAAAATCCTTTGGAAAACGATATTGTTCTGTTTGTGCCAAGTCTCTCTCCCCTTATGTCACATTTTTATGCTGTTATCATTTTGCTGAGCAGCTGTCTCCTGCACAGCCTGTTCTTTTTCTTTTGCCAGATTTAATTTATCCATTGCTTTTAGGAACGGAAACCAGATCACGAAGACAATCAGCAGATTGATAAGCTGCATCACGCCCCCCATGATTGAGTTCGTCGCCATGATACCATTAATGAATAATGGAACCGTCCACGGCACTGTCACACCAGTCGGAGGCGGAACGAGCCCTGCTGACATAGCCAGATAGGTGACGAGCGTAACAACCATCGGTGCCAGCACCCAAGGCACAATAATGATCGGATTCATGACAATCGGAAGCCCGAAGATAATCGGTTCGTTGACGTTAAAAATACCGGGAGCGAGGCCAAGTTTTGATACTTGCTTCATCTGCCTGCTTTTCATGAATATGAGAATGGTAAACACAATCGCAAGCGTCATCCCGGTTCCGCCCATCCCTACTGTATAAATCTCCATAAACGGTTTTGAAATAATATGAGGGATTTCTTTTCCCGCCGTGTAAGCAGAAAGGTTTTCTACCTGCAGTGTATTCCAAATCGGGTCCATCACGGAGTTGATAATGATCTGTCCATGCAGTCCGAAAAACCAAAGAATTTGAATGAAAAACACGGCAATAAGCGTTGGAATGATACCGCTTCCAAGTCCGACAAGCGGAGCCTGAATTGCGTGATAAATGACGTCGTGCATATTTGTTTTAAAAAACAGAGTCACCATTACGTTAATCAGCAAAAATACGGTCAATGTGATAAAAGCCGGAATAAGTGCGGCGAATGATTTTGCTACAGCAGGCGGAACGCCGGCTGGCATTTTGATTGTCAGGTTTTTTTGAACGATTCTTCTGTAGATTTCTCCAGAAAGAAATGCCGTAATCATCCCAAGAAACATCCCTTTTGCACCGAGACGATCGACCGGGATAACCCCTGTAATGGCATCTCCTGTTTCTGGCTGAATGATAAATGGCGTTAAGAGCAAAAAGGAAACCAAAGCGATCGCTCCGCCAAATACAGCTTCGACCTGATAGCTTTTTGACAGGTAATAGCCTATCCCGAACACAACAAAGACAGACATAATGCCCATTGTCGCCGTGGAGGCAATGCCGAAATGAGACTGAAACGACGTAAGCATTGAGGCGTTCATGATTTTGTTTAGAAACGGCAAATTCGTTAACACGACAAAAATGGACCCGAATATCGTCAGCGGGAAAGCCAGCATAAATGCATCACGCAGTACTTGCAAATAGCGGTTATTGTTTAACCTCCCTGCAATTGGAACAAGGAATTGGCTGATTTTCTCGAACACCCTATCCACCCCGATTATTTATAGATTCTTGGTTTTAAAGAGATCAAGCATCTCTTTCACTAATTCTTTCATGGATAATGTTGACATCAGATGATCCTCTGCATGCATAAGCAGCAATGAGAAAGCTTGTGCTTCTCCGCCGGATTCCTTCTGTATCATTTGAAAGTGAATGTCATGGGCCGCGGATAAATCCTGCTCAGCCTTGGCAATGAGGGCATCCACCTCATCCTTGTTCCCTTCTTTGTAGGCGCGCAGTGATTGTATGATGCAGCTGCGGGCATTGCCGCTGTGCAGGATAAGCTGAAAACTGATTTGTTCGTCTGTTAAGTTCGTGATTTTCACCTGTTCCATTATTGATTCTCCATTAAGGACAATGCCTGCTCATACGCTTTTTTCCCATCTGCCATTCCGTAGGCCATCATGTCAATGACTTCAACCCGAATGTTGTATTGATCCGCTTCTTTTTGGAGTTCGCTTTTCAGAAAGCTCATTTGCGGACCGATCAAAACGGCATCCGCTTTTCTCATGTCTTCTTTTGCTTTATCCTGGCCAACAGCCCAAATCTCTGCTTCCTCACCGATAGACTGTGCGTATTCCTTCATTTTTGTCACCAATAAACTGGTAGACATTCCTGAGCTGCACGCGAGTAATATTTTTTTCAACTGCTATCCCCCCTTGTTATTAAAACGCTTACATAGATTATTATAGTCATTTATTTTTAAATGTCTATACTTTTATAAAATAAATATAATCATATACTTGTCCGGTTCATTACTTTGTAAATTTTTCTATGGAAGATTCATTCATAATGTGGTACACTCATCAACGGAAACGAATCAATTAAATAGCTATTATCACTTGTATAACCTCAATAATATGGTTTGAGGGTGTCTACCAGGAACCGTAAAATCCTGATTACAAAATTTGTTTATGACATTTTTTGTAATCAGGATTTTTTTATTTATCAAAACATTTAAGTAAAGGAGTTTGTTATGAATTTCAAAGTTTTCCTGCTTGCAGCTTCTACGATTGCAGTCGGATTGGTTGAGTTAATTGTGGGGGGAATTCTTCCTCAGATCGCAAATGATTTAGACATTTCCATTGTTTCAGCCGGACAGCTGATCAGTGTGTTCGCGCTGGGATATGCAGTATCTGGGCCGCTGCTTTTGGCATTGACTGCAAGGATTGAGCGGAAGCGCTTATATCTAATTGCTTTATTTGTTTTCTTCCTTAGCAATCTTGTCGCCTATTTCAGCCCTAATTTCGCCACACTGATGGTATCTAGGGTATTGGCAGCAATGAGTACAGGGCTGATTGTTGTGCTTTCTTTAACAATTGCCCCGAAAATTGTAGCGCCTGAATACAGAGCCCGCGCAATCGGAATTATTTTTATGGGTTTCAGCTCTGCTATCGCATTAGGCGTGCCGCTCGGAATCTTAATCAGCGATTCCTTCGGGTGGCGGATTTTGTTCCTTGGAATTGGCCTGTTGGCGCTGATCTCCATGCTGATTATTTCAATTTTCTTTGAAAGAATACCGGCGGAGAAAATGATTCCTTTCCGGGAACAGCTCAAGACGATCGGTAATCTGAAAATCGCGAGTTCACACCTCGTCACGATGTTTACATTAGCTGGCCACTACACGCTTTACGCTTACTTTGCACCGTTTTTAGAAGAGACTCTTCACCTGAGCTCTTTCTGGGTCAGCATTTGTTATTTCCTTTTCGGGATATCTGCCGTATGCGGAGGCCCTTTTGGAGGAGCGCTATCTGACCGGCTTGGTTCCTTTAAGAGCATTTTGCTGGTGACCGGTTCCTTTGCTATCATTATGTTCTTACTGCCGCTGTCTACATCGTCTATGATTTTCTTTTTGCCTGTCATGGTGATTTGGGGTCTTCTGAGCTGGAGCCTCGCCCCGGCTCAGCAAAGCTATTTAATTGAAATTGCACCTGATTCGTCTGACATTCAGCAAAGCTTTAACACATCGGCCCTCCAAGTCGGAATTGCCCTTGGCTCAGCCATTGGCGGTGTTGTTTTGGATCAGACGGGTACTGTGGTTTCAACGGCATGGTGCGGCGGATCGATTGTGATCATCGCTGTCCTGTTTGCTTTCATTTCTTTAACAAGACCTGTTCAAACAGCAAAAAAATCCTCCTTGTAAAAGGAGGATTTTTTATGATTTAGCTGAAAGCTCATCTTCGGTGACCCATTTGTGGTTTTTCACTTTTTCGCCGCTTGTTGTCGATGTATAGTCAACCATGTATACAGTTGTTTTTTCCGCGGAGTCGATCTCGGCTGTTGCTCCTTTCATGCCTTTCATATGAGAAGCCTCTAAAATCACCTGATCTCCGGGTTGTAACGTTTTATTTCCGGCATCTTTGATTTCTTCTTGGATCACCCATTTGTGATGATCCACACGCTGTCCCCCATTAGTCGGAGTATAAGAAACAACATACGCCGTTGTATCATAGGCGCCTGTTACCGTAGCTTCGGCACCTTTCATGCCTTTCATATGAGAAGTATTGATGATTACTTGGCTGCCTACTTTGTATTTCGGATTTTTAGATTCCTGTAATCCCTCTGGAACGTCAGCTGATCCGGAATGGTCCATCTCTTCATGTGTTGAGGAGTCTGAATGATTGTCATGTGTGCTTTCTTTCGTACTGTTGTTATTGCCGCATGCTGATAAAACAAAAACTAGAGATAACATCACAATTCCCAGTGCATTTTTAGAGATTTTCATGTTCATTCTCCTTTGCTTCATTTTTTTCCTGTAACTTTTGCCCGCAGACAATGAAAACATGCCCTCTCGATAATACTATACCCCCGAATGGTATGTAAATACGCTGATATTCTCATAATGCGTTCCCGCAGTTTGTCCTATTCCCCTTTGTTTGCAAAGCCAAACATAAAAAAAGCCGCTGTCAGGCGGCAATTACTGATTTAAGATTTTTATATACACACCTTTTTTTGCTTTTTGATAAGCGGCCTCACCCATTTTTCTCACCTTTTCAGAAACATCTGAGGATTTGATCCATTTGTCATCAAGAAAAATGGATGGATCGATTAGGCGCATTTTCTTCTTTTGATGGAAATCGTACTGGATGTCATCTTCTATTACTTGTATGCCGGGATGAATAGATGTAAGCAAGCTCAGGACTTCTTCATTTTTTGAGGCACGCAGGATGTTCAGTACCTCTTGGTCCGTTTTCAGCAGATCCTCTGCAGATATGACATCATGCCGCAGCGCTGCCTTCAATGCTCGCGCTAAATATTCATATCCATATACATTCACAGGATTCAAAAAGAAATCAATTACTTCCTTGTAGTACACACTGACAAACCATTCGGCGGCTTCAATACTATCAGGAAACATCCTTCCGTTTCTCACAATAAGATGATCCAAAAAGGTTTGCGCTTCGTGCAGGTTAATGTGTCCATATCGGTACATATCACGCAGCGTATAGTCTGTCCGATCAGCACACAGCTCCGGTGCGGGCTGTTCGAGCAATGTCCACCTTGAATCGTCAGATAAAAGTTCTTCAGTATGATAGCCGTGTTTTTGTAAAATGTCCGGGATTTCAGAGTGAACAATGACTTGTTGAAAGATGTTTTCATGATAGTCTTCTGCTTGATTTTCAAAGACAACGTCGACCACATGAGAAAAAGCTGTGTGTGATACGTCGTGGAGCAGACCCGCAATCTGTTCTTCTATCGTTCCTCCGAGCTTTTTGATGAGGAGCATCACGCCGATGGAGTGCTCATACCTGGTCACATTCCACTTTCGATTGACTAAAAAGCTTGCTCCGCCTTGATAGATTCCTTTTAATCTTTGCACAGGAGCGCTCTTGATAAGCTCTTCCAGCACTCCGTCTATATCGTGCTGTCCGTAAATGTCATCGTTGATTTTCATGCCTTCACCTCTAAATCTATTTTTTTATTGTATATTGATAGTACACATGCAATCTTTCAATAGAGGAGTATTACGATGATCATCATCCGAAACAATGAATGACCGAAACAGATGATGGCCGATTTTTTTGCCAAGCATTGGGGTACACCCGAGATGGTGATTTCCAGCGGCATTTTTCGATGTAATGAATTAGATGGTTATGCCGCTGTAGATGAGAGCGGCGAAATCATCGGTTGTATTACATACGTGATAGACGGGAAAGATTGTGAAATTATTTCATTAGATAGTATCATTGAAAAGAAAGGGTTTGGCACCGCTTTACTGCAGCAGGAAGTGGAAGCAAGGTGATCATTATTCCGCAAGTCAGTTTACGCTTAATGAAAAAACCTTGTTTGACTAAAAGCAGCAATATAATTAAAAGGCATAACATATTTCATATAACTAATAGGTTATGCCTTTCTTCTTTACAATGACATATCATTCATTCCTAAAGCTATTTTATTTTTTCATTTCCGCCAAAAAGTGGAGCAGTTAGCCTTGTCTCGAATATTAAATTCAATCATTTTTTCAAGTAGCGAGTAATCAACTGGGCCATTCCAAGGGATACGTATCAGCTGCTTGGTATAGTCATATCCGGCCTTTACAATATCATCCTGTACATGCCTTATCGTCACACTTTCAGGGGCGACAGCTAAATGCTTTTTAGATACACTAAAGCCAATAATAAATGTACCATGATCCGTAAACATTGGTTGATTCCATTTTATTTCTGTATGTAAATGTGGATATTTATTTTTTATCCAAGTCAACACTTCTTCCGTTCTTTCTCGGTGGAACGGGTCATTAATCCCCGCTACATATTCAGAAAAAATATCCATGTTGTTCCCTCCTCAAATTAAATGATACCGTTCAGAGAAGTTCATTAAAACTCCAAACGGAACCGACCAGACACGTACTTAAACAATCCTATTTCCAATGTAATACTTAAAAGAATCCTGATTGTTCAGGAAGTAAGCGGGTTGTTTCTATGTGACTATAGCAGTTATCAGTCCGCCTCCCCACAGAAGCTATTCCTCCAATTTATTCTTTAGCACTATCGCTCTTTCCTTCTAAAACTTCTCAGAATAGAACTGCTTCTTTAAGGATAGCCAGCAGTCAATTCGTCTTGTAAATCCAATCTTTAAAATCGATTAATACTAGCTTAACACTTTAAAAATATAATGGGTTTGTCACTGAGATTCATATATTTTTAGGAGGTTATCCAGTTGAAAAAATTCCCGAAGAAATTACTGCCTATTGCGGTTTTATCATCTATTGCGTTCAGCAGCTTAGCCAGCGGCAGTGTGCCTGAAGCCAGCGCCCAGGAAAAGAAAAAGGGGAATCAAAACGAAATTAAAAATGTGATCGTTCTGATTGGTGATGGTATGGGTGTGTCCTATACGTCTGCTCATCGTTATTTAAAAGATAATAAAAAGACAAAGTTTGTAGAGCCTACCGCTTTTGATCAACACCTTGTCGGCCAGCAAACGACTTACCCTGAAGATCCAGAACAAAACGTAACAGATTCTGCATCTGCAGCAACGGCTATGTCTGCCGGGATCAAAACATATAACAATGCGATTGCGGTGGATAACGACGGTTCAGAGGCCAAAACGGTACTTGAAGCGGCAAAAGAAAAAGGAAAATCAACAGGACTTGTGGCCACTTCAGAAATTACACATGCTACTCCGGCTTCTTTCGGTTCACATGACCACAGCCGAAAAAATATGAACTCGATTGCCGATGATTATTTTGATGAAATGGTCAACGGCAAGCACAAAATTGATGTCCTTCTAGGCGGAGGAAAAAGCAATTTTGACCGCAAGGACCGCAATTTGATCAAGGAATTCAAAAAAGCGGGTTACAGCTATGTGGATAACCGCAAGGACATGCTGAAGAATAAAGACAGCCAAGTTCTCGGACTATTCGCGGACGGCGGCCTGCCTAAAAAGATTGACCGCACGAAGGATATTCCTTCATTAAAAGACATGACAAACACAGCAATTAAAAAATTAAGCAAGGATAAAGACGGTTTCTTCCTCATGGTGGAAGGCAGCCAGATTGACTGGGCGGGCCATGACAATGATATCGTCGGCGCCATGAGCGAAATGGAAGATTTTGAACAAGCCTATAAAGCGGCTATTGAGTTCGCCAAAAAAGACAAGCATACATTGGTTGTCGCAACGGCTGACCATTCAACCGGCGGTTATTCCATTGGTGCTGACGGCATCTACAACTGGTTCAGTGAACCCATTAAAGCCGCAAAGCGCACACCTGACTTTATGGCAGAAAAAATCGCTGACGGCGCAAATGTTGAAAAAACATTAAAAACGTATATTGATCAAAAGAAATTAGCTTTAACTGAATCAGAAATTCAATCTGTTGAAAAAGCCGCAAAAACGAAAGAAGTGCTTGAAATCGATAATGCGATCGAGGAAATTTTCAATAAACGCTCCCACACCGGCTGGACGACAGGCGGACATACTGGTGAAGATGTTCCGGTCTATGCGTACGGACCGTCTAGCGAGGACTTTGCAGGCCAAATTGATAATACTGAAATTGCCAAAAATGTTTTCAACTCTTTACAATACAACATTAAGATTAAAGATAAGTAAAAGAATACAAGGTGTCCCGTTGCTTGTATGAAGTAACGGGCTCTCTTATTAATGGAGGAATCATCATGAGAGGAATTCTTTCGATCTTCGTTTTTATCATCGTGCTCGCGGGCTGCTCATCGAACGCCAATACAGAAAAACAAAGTGCGGGCGGAGAGCAAGCGGTAAAAGCCACACCGCAAAGCACATCTTCTCAAAAAGACAGCATAGATGAATATCAGCCTAATTCCCAAGTAACCGATGACCGGTCATTGCTGAAGGCGGGCCAAACGTTTTCTGATGACAAGGGAAAAGCTGTTTTAAAGGATATCAAGCAAGTGAACCAAACATATAAGATTGGCGACGTGGAGCTTACAGTAAAAGAAATGAAGCTGATCCATTTGCGCCCGGACTACAGCATGATTGATTACTTTCATGTGTTAACACACGATGAAGAGTTTGATTTCGTTAAGGTCTTTGTTGACATCAAGAACACATCTTCAAAGAAAGTAAATGTTGCGCCGATTGCCTTGATGAAAACAAATACAGGGGAAACTTTTGATTGGAACAAAGATATTTATCTTGAAGAGTTAAATGGCGAATTGGAAGGCGGAGCCGAAAAGTCCGGAAATCTCGGCTTTATTGTGAACGCATCAAGCGGCCATGCTCATGACGAAGATGCTGATGATAAGAAGAAAGCAAAAGAGATCAAGTGGATCGAAATCACAACAAGTGACGTCTTTGACCAAAATCGTAAGAAAATCAGTGATGCTCAAAAGATCAAAATCAAGTTTTAAATGATGAACTCCCGTACCAGGTACGGGAGTTCTTTTCTTATCTGTTTTTTTGGCGAATCAATTCATCAATCCGCTCCATCACTTCATCCATGTCCATACACTCTTGGAAGCTTTGATTGATTTTTTTAATGCCTTCCGTATATTGATCATGATGTAAAACCGCGTCCACGCCCTGTTTTAATTTTTGTACATCGACTTCATCTTTAGAGATGACATAGCCTGCATGGAGTTCAGAAAGGCGCTGCGCCACCATCGGCTGATCCTTGTCATGAGGCATTACAACCAGAGGCACGTTGAAATGAATTCCTTCATTTACGCTGTTCATTCCGCCGTGTGTAATGAAGACATCAGCTTGCTCCAGCACTTCCAGCTGAGGGACATACGGGGCGATGATAAAGTTTTCCGGCGCCTGCTTTAATTTGGTCAGATCCGCTTTTTCTCCGGCAGCGATGACGACTTTTCCGTTAAAGCCAGAAAATGCATCAATACAGAGGTTGAAAAATTCCTCCGTATTGTCCAGAACAGTCCCCATTGAAATATAAATAACCTTTTCATCTTTTAACTGTTCAATCGGGAAATCTGTTTTTTCCGCTCTCTTTGGAAAGCTGGGGCCGATAAACAAACATTCATCCCCAAAACGATCGCTTTCAGGCTGAAAATAACGGCTTGTATACACTACATTCAATTCCCCTTTATTGTTCATAAATTGAACCAGATTTTTCGGGGCAACACCGTACGTTTCTTTCATTCTTTCTAAAAGATCTTCGCACTCTTGATCCAATTCAAGCGGCGCTCCAGATTCGGGATGCAGCGGCAGGATTTTCAGATGCTCTTCGCCAAACAGGAAGGACGCTGATGAAGAGACCCCTGGAATATCTAAGAAATCCCTAACCAATTCCCCCGCACCGAATTTATCATAATACACAAAATCAAATTGAATGTTCTTAGATAAGTCTTTGACAATATGTAAAATGTCCAGCGAGGTTTTGATATGGATTTTCAAGAAATCAAGAATGCCATTGGGTGAACCGATATGAATAGGTGTTGTTCGCAGCAGATCGTGGTGAAGATGGACAGTTGCTCCCGCCGCTTCTAATCGTTTTTTATATTTTTCAGTGGAAATATAATGGACATCATATCCCTTATCGGAAAACGCTTTTGTGATGCCTAAGGTAGGATTCACATGGCCTTCCGCAGGAAAATTTAAAATCAATACTGTCTTCATTTTGACAACTCCCTCTCATATCGTATTCTGAAACTTTGTTTGATCAGACTACACTACTAATCGTAAAATGGGGACGTAACGCCATGCAAGGGACAAATGATTGAACAATTCTGCTGCTCTGGACTTAAATCCAAAAAAGACACCGAGCTTTGGTGTCTTTTTTATACCTTTCTGATCGTAAAAAATTTCCGCAGAAGCCACGGGCCTGGCGAGAAGCCCAAGGTTAACTGCCAAGCGCCTATGGCTTGCAACCCGTATTCGCGGACGATCATCATCTTCTGGCTCATGCTCCTGACATCTTCAAACCATACCTCATGCGTTCGCCCCTGCTGATCTCTGTACCGGAAAAAAGGTGATTGATATTCGGTTGAATATTGTATCGGGCTTTGGTACCTCATCGCTGTTTCGATTGCGTTTTGATTTGAAATGGCTGAAGCAACTGTGCCCGGCTGGTAGGGGATGATCCAGTCGTATCCGTAGAGCGGGACTCCGATAATGATTTTTCTGCTCGGCACCTGCGCAATCGCAAACTCAATGGTTCTCCTGATCTCAGTAATCGGCGCTACAGGGCCCGGCTCACTCCCGGCATGATGCCAATCGTAAGCCATGATAAACATATAATTGACAACCGCTCCAATCCCTCCGTAATCGTAGCCTCTCAGCCATGGGATATTATCGCTTGTTTTTGCCGGAACAGCTATCGTCAGCACATAGCCTCCCGCCTGAAGGCGATCTCTCAGCTGACGTAAAAACCCAGTAAAAAGATCCCGATCTGCGGCGCTCACCTGTTCAAAATCGATTGTCACACCCCCATAACCCCTTGTGGAAACTAAGTAATAAATATTGTTGACCAGGTTGGTTCTCGCTGTCGGATTATTCAGGACTTGGTGAACGAGTTCTGTACTGAACCCAGCCGATGTAAGGTTGGTTATGGTGGCCAGCGGTGTCACTCGCCTTTGCCATGTTGTCTCAATAGCGGCCGCATCATCTAACTGGTTTGCAATGTCGCCGTTAGGTGCAATATGGTATTCGAAAATCGAAATCGAAGACGAGTATGGCGCATAATCATTGATTAACGCCCGGTCGAGCTCAGGACTTCGGAGAACATAAAAGCTTAACGTACCTGCAATGTAATTTGAGATAGATGGAATCGTTATTTTCATTCCTGCCTGTAAAGCATTTGGGCTGATGCCCGGGTTTGCGGTCCGCAGCCGCTCTAGTGGAACAAACGCTTTTGCCGCAATGGCGGTCAGCGTGTCTCCCGGCTGAACGGTATATACATAAAGAGGGATAAGGAGAGCCTGCCCCGGCACTATATTCGTTTCATCTAAACCATTCACACCCCGGATTTGATCAACAGAAGCACCGTATCTTCTGCCTATGGAAAACAGAGAATCACCAGGCCCGACGATATGGATAAACATGTTTAACCCCCATTATTCGTTAGTCAATCCATCATAAAATCTTATTAATCGGTTTCCTTATATATGTTGGTAAACACATAAAAAATACCAAGGGGTCAGCTCCCCCTTGGTTCCGGATCACGCATATCAATTCTCTTTTCCTTCTTCAAGCACACGCTTCAAATGCTCACAGTCATGATTGAAATGAGCCATCACATACTGTTTGGCTGCTTCTTTGTTTTTCTTTTTCACTTCTTCAAATATCTTGCGGTGTTCACTCAGGATCGTTTCTGCACGGTGGTCACCAGTATAATTAAGGATTCTGCAAAAGTGAATCAGATCATTTACATGCTCTAGCAAATTTTTCAAATGTCTGTTATGGCTAAAATCGACAAGCAGCTCATGAAATTTTTGGTTTAAACTGATAATTTCCGTATCTTCCGTTCCGTTGTGAATGGCTTTTTCTGTTTCTTCAAGCTGTTTTTCAAGTATGGCAAGCTCTTCCTCATTCGCTTCGTCTATGACTAACTCGACTGCCAGCTGCTCCAGCGGAATTCTGATTTTATAAATCTCATCTACATCTTTTGCCGTTAACGACGTGATAGAAAATCCATTTCGGTCATCTGCTTTTAACAACCCGTCTTTCTCAAGCAGCCGCATGGCTTCCCTTATCGGAGAGCGGCTGACGCCAAAGCTTTTCGCCAGCTGTGTTTCGTTTATCCGTTCCCCCGGCTTAAAAGTCCCGTTGAAAATCATTTTTTTCAGCTGGTTATAAAATTGCAGGTAGTAAGGAGTCGGCTTGGCTAATTTAAAATCGTCCATATATAATACCTCTTTTGAATATATTCAGGGGCTTTTCTTCATCAAAATCATATAACAGATGGTAAAGGGAAGCAACAAACTGCCTTGTCAGATCTCAAAATTTGAGGTACGATATGTTTGCTGAACGACGGTCGACGGACTACTGGCAACTGTTTTTCATCGCCAATAGGACACCATACCTCCGCCAGAATAGCGCACTTATTTTATTTGATCTTTTCAATGGAGGAAAAAATATGCTCATCATTTTTGTTATGTTTCTTCTCGGTATTATTTTAGGCTTTATTGGTGCCGGGGGAGCAGGCTTTGTTATTGCACTTTTAACTCTTCTCTTCCACGTCCCGATTCATACGGCTTTAGGCACTTCCCTCGCCGGGATGGCTTTCACCAGTTTATCAGGGGCGTACAGCCACTATCGTGAAGGGAACATTCAAATGAAGATCGGCTTAACAGTCGGCTGCTTTGCTGCGGTCGGCTCATTTTTCGGCGCCAAGCTGACATCTTTCATTCCGGCTGATTTGCTTCATTACTTGACGGCTGGGATGTTATTTTTATCAGCGATTCTCATTTTAATCAGATTGTTTCTTTTAAAAGAGAAGGCACAAGTGAATCAAAGTACTCTTTCAACATATACGAGAGCGGTCATCTTAGGAATTGTAGCCGGCGTTCTTTCCGGCACATTCGGCATCGGGTCAGCGCCTTTTATTCAAATCGGTTTAATGATTATGCTGAACCTGTCCATCCGCCATTCTGTCGGAACGACGATGCTTGTAATCATCCCTCTCGCGGTAGGAGGAGGCATCGGATATATCACAGAAGGATTTGTTGATTATGTATTGCTGATCAAGGTTCTGGTCGGCACAATGTGCGGTGCCTATGTAGGCGCGAAATTCACCAACCTTATGCCAAAGGTGGTCCTGAAATCGGCCATCTTTTTGACCCCGGCGATCGCGGGCCTGCTGTTGTTATTCTAATAAGACAAAAAAACCTGACATATTGTCAGGTTTTTTATTTATTGGTTCTGCTCTGCTCGTTCTTTCGTTAATCCAAAAAACGCCAGCGAGCCGATGACAGCTGTCACAAACATGATCGCTCCCATCGGGATGGCTGTTGTCTCATTAATGCCCACAAGCGGCGACACGATCGAACCGAGGAGCAGCGGAAGCATTCCTAGCAGCGCACTTGCACTTCCGGCACGATGCCCCTGCTTCTCCATGGCCAGCGTAAACGTGCTGGTCAGAACCATGCCGATTGTAATCATGTAAATGAAAATGGATATGACTAATGTGGCAAGAGGGCCGTGGATCATGGTCATGCTCAAAAGCACAGCAGTCGCAATCATAGCCGTAATGACCGCCATGCGAAGCAAGTTCTTTTCATGAATGATTCCGCCAAAGCGCCCGATAATAAAACTGCCCGATATAATTGCCAGGCCGTTAATGCCGAAAAGAATGCTAAACACTTGCGGAGACACCCCATAGATATCCTGGTATACAAATGGTGTACCAGATACATAAGCAAAGCTTCCCCCGTGAATAAATCCGACAGTTAACGCGTACCCCATAAAGGATCGATCCTTCAGCAGGCTGCCCATCGTTTTAACAGATGTGCCGATTGAGCTTGGAATCCGTTTTTCTGGCGGCAACGTTTCTTTTAATCTCAATGCAATCAGAAGAACAAGTAAAAATCCGATAATCATTAACACGTGAAAAATCGTATGCCACGTTGCAAACGGCAAAAGCAAAATAGCACCGCCTGTCATAGGCGCAACCATTGGCGCAACAGCTGTAATGACCATTAACAGCGAGAAAAATTTAGAAAGCTCTCTGCCGGTAAATACATCGCGAACGATGGCCCGAGACAGCACAAGCCCTGCGGAAGCGGTAAACCCCTGTAAAAAACGCGCAGCCACTAATGTTGTAATGTTGGGCGATAGCGCACAAAACAGAGAAGATAATGCAAATAAAAATATACAGATTAATAGCGGTTTCCGTCTTCCCTGCGCATCACTGACCGGCCCGACAATCAGCTGGCCGATGGTAAGCCCGACCAGACAGGCTGTTAAACTTAACTGTACAAGTGAAGCACTTGCTGATAAATCATCCGCGATTTCAGGAAAACTCGGCAAATACATATCTATATTAAGCGGGCCCAATATAGCAAGCATGCCGAGCAGAAACGCCAATGCCAAGCGTTCTTTTCCAGTTGGATTGTGCAGCATGTTATCAAACCTTCCCTTCAACCTAGTCCCTTATATAAAATGGATGTCAACTCCAACGATGGATTGAAGCTGTAAAACATTTGTATATTGTATCATAACTTTCAGTCTGTGAAAGCCGCTTAAAGCTTGAACGAAAGACACAAAAAGATCAGGATCTGCTGCCCTGATCTTTTGAGTTCCGATATAGCTCTGTTCTATGCCCATAACCGCAAACCCGCCATAAGAAGAACACCGCTGATCACAGTAATGGATAAACTTTTCGTTTTCATCGCAATCAAGAGAGTCGGGATCAGGATGACGGCTACAGGCCAATTCAATTGAAGAGAATCATTTGACTGAATCATACAATCCTTTACGACAAGTGCTGTCAATATACACACCGGTACATAGGATAGCCACTTGAGCACGGGCTCCGGCAAAGTGATATTCCGAACAACTAAAAAGGGAATGACGCGGGGAATCATCGTGACCAGCGCACAGCCGATAATCACCATCAAGATGTATGTATTGACACTCATTTATCAGTCACCACCCCGATTGTTGCTACGATGACCGTTGATATGATGACAGCAAGATGAGACGGCATAAAGAAAGAAAAAACAACCATGGCAATCACCATATAGATAATGAGAGATACATAATGTGTAAGCTTCGCCGGCACAACATGTTCCAGTTGAAGAACCAGCAGCGCTAAAAACATAGCCGTCACCGCAAAATCAAGTCCGAACGATTCCGGATCGGTAATCCACTTGCCAAAAACAGCACCTGCCACACAGGAAAGCACCCAGCATGCATACGCAGTAAGATTTAAACCGAACATCCAGCGGTCGTTAATCGGCTCTTTTTTAACAATCTTATTTGAAGCAACACCGAACGATTCATCTGTTACCATCATGCCGATCCCTACATTTTTCGCCAGTGAATACTTTGAAAAATGAGGAGCAAGCGCGGCACTTAGTAGAAAATTCCGCAAATTCACAATAAACGTTGTCAGAATAATGGCTGACATTGGGCTGTTCGCCGCTAACAACGCACACATAATGAACTGGGCGCCGCCTGCAAAAACCAATCCTGACATTAACACAATTTCCATTACGCTTAAATGCGACGCAACCCCCACGATTCCGAGAGCCAAGCCTACACTGATGTAACCGACCAGCGTCGGAACACAATCTTGAAATCCCTGCAGGAATGTTGGCTCGTCAGTTTTTGCATGAGTCATTTCTTTTTCAGATATCATTCTGTTCTCCTCCTCGTCTAACATATTATACACACGTACGTTATAACTGACAATAGAATGTGATAACAGACTTCCATATGTTATAATAAAGCGAATATGGACGTAAGGAGATACATGTATGGATGATATCCAAGCCATTATCGCAATGAATCTAGTCAAACTTAGAAAAAACAGAAACCTGACCCTTGATCAAGTTTCTGAATTAACGGGTGTCAGCAAAGCGATGCTCGGACAAATCGAAAAAGGGAAATCAACCCCGACTGTCACCACGCTATGGAAGATCGCAAACGGGCTTCAAGTATCCTTTTCTGTATTTCTAAAAGAAGACAAACCAAAAGTTAGAAAAATCAACCTGCAGGATATCGAACCTGTTACAGATAATGAAGAAAACTACAGCGTCTACCCTTTTTTCCCGTACAATCCTGAAACAAAGTTTGAAATTTACGTTGTTGATCTGAAACCTGGATGTATACATGAAGCAAAAACACATTTAGGAGAAGAATATATTTTAATTAAAGAAGGCGAATTAACAGTCATTCTGCAGGGTCAGGAGCATATGCTCGCTTCCGGAGACGCCTTGCAGTTTACAGGGTCAACCCCGCACAGCTACATCAATTCATCTGAAGAAACGGCCAGTTTTTTTCTGCTGATGTTTTATCCTGAGCCGCAAGGGTGACAAACAACCTCTCAGCTTAAATCGCTGGGAGGTTTTTCATATGTGCAAATGGCTTGCAAGATGAAATCATTCGTTGTATATTAATTGACGTGTCAATCATTGATATATCAATTAATAGTTTTGACAAGAAAGAAGGGATGGGTTTTGGCATCATTTTGTTCAGAGGAAGCCGAGATTTTATATCAGCTGCAAGGCGTGAACAAGGTGATTGGCATGAAGTTCGAGGCATGCACGGGCATCAGCCAATCTCGTTTGGAATTGCTGACATTGCTTTATCATGCAGATGAGATCAGTCAAAGCGACCTTCAAAAGAAAGTAAATATAGACAGCGCAGCCGTCACTAGACACCTAAAACAGCTGGAAGCCAAAGGCATGGTATCAAGACGGCGCAAGCCTGAGGACAATCGCATCACCCTTGTTCGGTTAACAGACCAGGGAAGAGAGCGAATCGAGTCTTCTAAGAAAGAAAAGGAGCGTTTCA
Organism: Bacillus sp. JZ109; assembly: GCF_053903135.1. Lineage (NCBI taxonomy): Bacteria > Bacillati > Bacillota > Bacilli > Caryophanales > Bacillaceae > Bacillus > Bacillus sp. JZ109. The sequence goes on from NZ_CP096388.1 coordinate 3,456,966, forward strand.
TGAAGGGAATGCTCGCAAATGTAAGTACAGAAGAGCGCCGCCTGCTCATTGATGTGCTGGCGCGCATGCGGAACAACATAGACAATATTGAAGCATAAGAGGAGTGTATCAACATGATCAAAACAAATGATTTTATGGAGATTATGAAAGGACGCCGTTCCATTCGCAACTATGATCCGACAGTAAAAATCACTAAAGAAGAGATGACAGAAATCTTAGAGGAAGCAACAACTGCGCCATCTTCTGTTAACGCGCAGCCATGGCGTTTTCTCGTCATTGACAGCCCGGAAGGAAAAGAAAAGCTCGCACCGCTTGCAAGCTTTAACCAAACACAAGTCACAACATCATCGGCTGTCATTGCTGTATTTGCAGACATGAACAATGCAGACTACTTAGAAGAAATCTATTCAAAAGCTGTGGAACTCGGTTACATGCCGCAGGAGGTCAAAGACAGACAAATCGCTGCGCTGACCGCTCATTTTGAAAAGCTTCCTGCACAGGTGAACCGCGAAACGATTCTGATTGACGGAGGCCTCGTTTCGATGCAGCTAATGCTGACTGCACGCGCACACGGCTACGATACAAACCCGATCGGCGGATACGATAAAGAAAACATAGCGGAAACCTTTGGATTAGATAAAGAACGTTATGTACCGGTTATGCTTCTTTCTATCGGAAAAGCAGCAGACGAAGGCTATGCTTCCTACCGTCTGCCGATTGATACAATTGCAGAATGGAAATAAAACAAAGAGCCCAGGAATATTTTCCGGGCTCTTTGTTTTAAATAAAGCCGCCGTTCACGCGGATCGTCTGGCCTGTGATCCATTGTGATTTTTCACTTACAAGGAACTCGATGACATTTGCAATATCTTCGGGTTCACCAATACGGCCGAGTGCGATGGTCTTTTTCAAACCTTCAATTTGCTGCTCGGTTTTGCCTACAGTAAACAGCTCAGTGTTCACCGGCCCCGGCGCAACCGCGTTAATAGTGATTTGCTTTACTGCTAATTCTTTTGCAAGCTGGCGGGTGAATTGCTCAACAGCACCTTTTGTTCCCGCATACACGCTGTACGTCGGAAACATTTGACCGACGACGGATGTCGAGAAGTTGATGATTCTCCCCTTCTCCTCCATGTATTTCATCGCTTGCTGGCAGGCGAAAAACGTTCCTTTTACATTGAGATTAAACTGCTTGTCGAAGTCTTCCTCTGTTACTTTTTCGATTGGCTGATAAATATTGACGCCCGCATTGTTGATGAGAATATCTACTTTTCCAAAGGCCTCGATGGTTTTTGTAAATAACGACTCGACGCCGGCTACCCGGCTGAGATCGGCTTGGATGGCTACAGCTTCTCCGCCCTTTTTCTTGATGCCTTCCACAACCTCTTCCGCTTTTTCCGGGCTGCTTGAATAATTGACTGCTACTTTGATGCCGAGATCAGCCAGCTGTTCGGCAATTGCACGACCGATTCCCCTTGAAGCTCCAGTTACAATCGCTGTTTTTCCTTTTACCTGTTCCATGTATGTCACTCTCCGATTGATTACGATTTTTCCGTGAAAGCTAAAAAACCATTTTCAAGCAATGACCAAACACTTTCAAATTCCTCTTCAATCGTATCTTTTTTCCACTCGTACGCATGAGCGGGATGGTGAAAACGTTCTGTAGCGTAAAAAATGCCTCGTGCCAGCTCCTCATGATCATTTGATTTCGTGTCACAGTCATTCAAAAGAACACTCAATTGCTTGACCATATGAACAATACTTTTGTTGACCATCTCAGAGCATTCACCCGTTACTTTCGCATACATGGCAAATAATTCTTCATCTTCTGAAGCATAATACCGCTTTAGATCAAACAATTTCTTGATATAAGCTTTTACATGCGCAGCACCTTTTAGAGAAGAATCCTCATATACAGCGGTAAGAGGCTCGCTGATCTTTTCATTCAGCCACATTTCAGTCGCCGCTTCCAGAATCTCTTTTTTGCTTTTGAAATGGCGGTAGATCGTTCCATGGCTTACATGTAATGCTTTCGCTACATCTGTGATTGATGTTTTGGCGACACCAAAACGCCTTAGTGTTTCTTCTGTCGCTATCAGTATTTGTTTTTTGGTTAACACGTCACCTTCTGAAGATCTGTTCATAGTGCTGCGGCTTTTCAGGGCCGCATGAGACACCTCCTTGAGGACATCTTAGCAAAACCGCAAACAAATGACAAATATTTATTTTTGTCATTTGTCATAAAAAAAAGAGTGATGAACTATTCATCACTCTTCTCTTGGTTATTCTTTTGTTTTCTTCCTGCCGAACGGCCACCAGTTGCCTTCGCCAAAGGTCGCAATGATTGCCGGGATGAAGAGCGGAAGTATGACAAGGCCGTAAAGCAAGAGCCCGATGATGATAACACTTGCCACCTGCATCAGTGTATTGACACCTGAAGGCATCATCGCCGCGAACGTACCGGCCAATATAATGGCAGCTGTAATAATGACAGATCCCATTTTGCTCATTGACCTGACGACACCTTGCTCAATGCCAAGGTGCACCTCTTCCTTAAATCGATCCAGCAAGAAGATCGAATAATCTACCCCTAACGCGATCAAGATGACAAAGCTGAAGAATGGCACTGCCCAGCTGACACCCGCGTTTCCTAAGCCGTTTACAAAAATTAATTCTGTTATGGATATCGACGTATAGTACGTCAGCAGCAATGACGCGATCATATAAATCGGCATGATCATTGAGCGGAACAAAATGGTTAACACTATAAACAGGCCTATAATCATAATCACCATTGTTCTGGAGAAGTCCGTTGTGGACAGCTCCTTTAAGTCCGCATTCATACTCGTGACCCCGCCGTATACGATCTGTGCATCCTCCAAAGGAGTGCCGTCAACTTCGTTTGCGACAGCTTTTTTGATTTGGTTTATTGTCGCAATAGCTTGTTCTGAGTAAGGATTTGAATCCAGAACGACACTTAATTGAACACCTTTGCCGTCTGCAAAGGAATACTGGTCAATTGACTTCTTAAAGTCTTTGTCCTTCATTACTTGATCAGGAATGAATATGCCTGTATCTCTTACAGTTGGACTTTTGCTCATGTCCTCTAACATATCACTGGAAGCTGTAATACCGTCAGAGACTTTCGTCAGGCCCTGATTTGCGCTCCTCACGCCTTCGGACAGCTTCTTCAGACTTTCTGTCAGCGTTCCGGCTTGTGCCTGCTGGCCTGAGAGCTGCTGGTTCGCTTGTTCAAGACCGGTTTGAATCTGGCCAAGCTGTCCGCTGATTGCCGTAAGCTGCTGCACGGTCTGTGCGGTATTGCCGGTTTGGGAAATCTGTTTGCTCACGAGCTGCAGCTGCTGATTGATTTTGCCCAAGCCATCTGCCGCATCGCCCAGTGAACCGCCAGACCCTCCATTTGAGGCCGAGCCGGTTTGCCCTGCCATTTGATTCAGTCCGTTTTCTATATCCGTTAATCCGCTTTGGACATCGGCAATCCCTTTTACCGTCTTATCCAGCCCGTCTGAAACCGATCCTAGCTGGTTATCAATATATAAATCTTTGATTTTTTCACCAGTCGGCTGCGTAATGGTCATCACAGAGTCAACATGATCAACTTTCTCGATCGCTTTGCTGATATTTCCTAGATAGGGAATTGTATCAGCTGTTGTAAGATCTTTGTCTCCTTTTACGACAACATTGATCGGGAACGCTTTTCCTTCCCCGAATCCATCCTTAATGACCTCGAGAGCTTTTATAGATTTATAATCGCTGCTGATTTCCGCAGTTGAGTCGAATAAAATCTGGTCATCATAGGTCAAGATGAACGGAAGCGTAATCACCACCGTGATGACAATGAACAGAAACGGACGCGCAACGGAGTGTCTGCCGAGAAACGCCCATAGTTTGTTATCACTGTGTGACAGCACTTTCTTAGAAGGCCAGAATAATTTTTCACCCAGCGTCACCATAAATAATGGCAGCAGTGTGTAGAGGATGATCATTAAAATTCCCACACCGACGGCTACCCCTACTGCGGATTGGAAAATCGCAAACTTCGCAAATCCTAAGGCGGAAAATCCGATTAATACCGCGAATCCGCTGATAAATAAGGTTTTTCCCCCTGTGCGGTAAGCGATAAGCGCCGCTTCTTTTTTATCATGCCCGTTTGCCAATTCTTCACGGAATCGTGTAAGAAGCAGTATGCAGTAATCTGTTCCAATGCCGAACAGGATCGCGACTAAGAAGGTTTGCGTAAACGTCGAGATTGGAAAATCAACATTGTATACAAGGATGCCCAGTATGGATTGACTGATCAGATAAGAAAAACCGACAACCACAATCGGGATAAAAGGCGTCACAACAGATCGGAACACGATCAACAGTAAACCGATGATCAGGCAGACTGTGATCACTTCCGTTTTCTTAAGCCCTTCCTCTGAGCTGTGAGCGAAATCCTGGTTGATAAGGGAAGCTCCCGTAATATATGCCGTCAAATCATCAGGAACGATTTGATAAATCTCGTCCGCAATTTTTTCCGCCTTTTTATCAGAACCTGTAATCGTGACAGGCATGAGAACGGTTTTCTTGTCTTTCGACATCAACTGGTCTTTGACTTCTTTTTCCGCTGACAGAGGAGATGTTACCTCTTCTACACCGTCGATCTTTTTGATTTTATCGATCATTATCCGGAGCTGATTCTCTGTTTCTTTCTTTAAAGCGTTGTCTAATGTAAAGACAACACTGATCGAATTATTTTCTTCTCCCGCTTGTTTTAAAATGGCGTTTGCCCTTTCTGAAACAGCATCAGCGGGAAGCTGGGCCTGCCCCTTTTGATTGGCCAGCTCCGTTAAGTTCGGAGAAAACAAACTCAAAACGACGGTAAGTGCTAATACTATGGCTGCAATTGCCCACTTGAATTTGATGATTGCTCTCATTCGGCAGAATCTCCTCCTTTAAATTTGCTTTTTAAAATGGTGAATATCTCGATGATGGAATGTAAGTGTTCCTCATCTATATCATCGATCAGCGGTTTGAGCGCGTTAAAGATGGCAGAATCTAATTCTTCTAGTATGTGTTCACCACTGGGTGTAATGTTAATAAGCTTAGAGCGCCTATCACTTTTTTCCGGACAGTCGCCCCATTGAACCAATCCCTTTTCGAGCAGCTTTTTCAGTCTGTTAGAGATCGCGCTTTTATGTACATTTTGGTACATGGCCAGGCTGCCGGGAGATGTTGGGCCCTTGACTTTTAAAATTTTCAACAGGTCTGCCTGTTCCCTTGAGATATGCTTGAAGACATCCTGATTGATTTCACGATGCACAAATTCTGTCCCTTCAAGCAGGACTTCCACAAACAGGTTTATCGCCTGACATAGCTTTTGTTCATTCAATATCTTCCCCTCCTCATTATAGTTTACCCCGCTAAACTTTATGTTCAATGTCAATTAGTTTATTCCCCTAAACTATATATGTCAACAAATTTTATTCACGAGCACTCTACATAAGAACGCACGTTCGTGTATAATAGAAGCTATACACACGAAAGGGGGAATTTTAACATGTCAGATTTTGCATTCAAATTGTATGAATATAACGTCTGGGCCAATCAACAAATATTCAACCGGTTAAAAGAGCTTCCAAAAGAGGTATACCATCAAGAAATTCAAAGCGTGTTTCCGTCAATATCCCATGTATTGTCTCATGTTTATCTTTCTGATCTCGGCTGGATTGAAGTGTTTTCCGGCAAAAACTTGAGCGATGCTTTGGCTTTAGCTGAACAGCTTAAAGAACAGACAGAGGCTAAAGAAATAGAGGAAATGGAAGACCTTTTTCTGAGGTTATCCGAGCGCTATATACTATTTTTACAGCAAAAAGAACAGCTCAATAAGCCACTCCAGATTCAAAATCCCTCAAGCGGAATCATGAAAACAACTGTTTCCGAACTTCTTCCCCACGTTGTCAATCACGGGACATACCACCGCGGCAATATCACAGCAATGCTGCGGCAGGCAGGCTACGCATCCGCACCGACAGATTACGGGCTCTACCTGTTTATGAAAAAAACTGAAAAAGCATAAAAAAGCGGCTCCCTAAATGGAGCCGCTTTTTTCGGGAAATAGTCCAAATCACATTAAAATTCTTTTCATCAATCCTTTTTTAGTAAAAAAGATAGAAATTTTAGTGTTATAATAATCATTAAAAATAGATTGCTGACTCAATAAACAATTTTCAATGGAGGAACACATAAAGTGACAGACGACATGACGAAAGACAATATAAATCAGCAAACGTTGCAGAGAGGCTTGAAAAACAGGCATATCCAGCTCATCGCCATCGGCGGAGCCATTGGGACAGGCTTATTTCTCGGCTCGGGCAAATCGATTCATTTTGCCGGACCTTCGATTTTATTTGCTTATATGATCACAGGGATCATTTGCTTCTTAATTATGAGATCGCTGGGTGAATTGCTGTTATCAAACTTGAACTATCACTCTTTTGTGGATTTTGTACAAGACTACCTAGGCGATATGGCAGCATTTATCACCGGCTGGACATATTGGTTCTGCTGGATTTCCATTGCGATGGCTGATCTGACAGCAGTCGGGCTCTACACTCAATATTGGCTCCCGGGTGTGCCGCAATGGGTGCCTGGCTTAATCGCTCTTATTATTTTACTGATTATGAACCTGGCGACAGTCAAGCTTTTTGGAGAATTAGAATTTTGGTTTGCTTTGATTAAAGTCATTGCCATTTTGGCGTTAATCGTCATTGGCCTTGTGATGATTTTCAAAGGCTTTTCCACAAGCTCAGGAGTGTCCAGCTTCACAAATCTCTGGAGCCACGGAGGCCTGTTCCCGAATGGCATGCATGGGTTTATCCTCTCGTTCCAGATGGTTGTGTTTGCTTTTGTCGGCATTGAGCTTGTCGGGCTTACAGCCGGTGAAACAGAAAACCCTGAAAAAGTAATCCCTAAGGCGATCAACAATATCCCTGTCCGTGTGCTGCTTTTTTATATCGGGGCTCTTCTCGTGATTATGAGCATCTATCCTTGGGATGTCATCAATCCCAGCGAAAGCCCATTCGTACAAGTATTTGTCGCTGTTGGCATCGTCGGGGCTGCAAGTATTATCAACTTTGTTGTGTTGACATCCGCTGCTTCAGCATGCAACAGCGCTGTATTCAGTACAAGCCGTATGGTCTATTCCCTGGCGAAAGATCACAATGCACCTGAGTCAATGGCGAAACTGACTCAGCGTAAAGTGCCTAGAAATGCTTTATTCTTTTCGGCTATCGTGATTTTAATCGGTGTTACGTTAAACTACATCATGCCAGAAGGCGTATTCACCCTGATCACAAGCATTTCAACCGTATGCTTTATCTACATTTGGGGGATTACGGTCATCTGCCATATGAAATACCGCAAAACAAGACCTGAATTAGCGAAAACAAACAAGTTTAAGCTTCCGCTTTATCCGTTTACAAATTACCTGATTCTTGCGTTCCTGGCGTTTGTTCTGGTTGTGCTGGCACTGGCACAGGACACTCGTGTTTCCTTATTTGTCACACCGGTTTGGTTTATTTTGCTGATTGTGATTTATAAAGTGAGAAAAGCGAAGCATCAATAACACTCGAAACTCCTGCCTCAAAAATGAGAGCAGGGGTTTTTTTGATGAAAATGACCTTTGCTTTTGAATTTGAAGATATGCTATAGTGTTTGTAATCAAAACAAGAAGGGATGATGGGTGGACAATGATTAACTAATCTTATTTTTACCGTTTGAAATCAATATTTCAAATCAAAAAATAGGATTAGTCTGCCCATTTTCTATATATACGACACTGCTATTTATAAAAAATAGCTTATTTGATCATGCACAGGCACGGCTAATCCTTCCAACACATTTGGGAGGATTTTTTTATTCTCCCTTTAAAGCGAGGGATATGGATGAAAGAGATCGTAACATTAACAAACGTTAGCTATGAAGTAAAGGATCAAACTGTTTTTAAACATGTAAACGCCAGTGTTCAGCAAGGAGATATCATTGGGATTATCGGAAAAAACGGCGCTGGGAAATCTACGTTGCTGCACCTCATTCACAATGACTTAGCCCCTGCACAGGGTCAAATCCTTCGGAAGGATATAAAACTGGCTTTGGTTGAACAGGAAACCGCGGCGTATTCCTTTGCGGATCAGACACCTGCCGAAAAGAAGTTACTGGAGAAATGGCATGTGCCTCTTCGTGATTTTCATCAGTTAAGCGGCGGTGAAAAACTGAAAGCGCGGCTGGCGAAAGGACTATCAGAGGATGCAGATCTGCTGCTGTTAGATGAACCGACAAACCACCTTGATGAAAAAAGCTTGCAATTTCTCATCCAACAGCTGAAACATTATAGCGGCACTGTGATTCTCGTTTCTCACGATCGATATTTTTTAGACGAAGCCGCAACAAAAATATGGTCGCTTGAGGATCAGACGCTGATTGAATTCAAAGGGAATTACTCCGGGTATATGAAGTTCCGGGAGAAGAAAAGACTCACCCAGCAGCGTGAATATGAAAAGCAGCAAAAAATGGTCGAACGGATTGAAGCACAAATGAATGAGCTCGCTTCTTGGTCGGAAAAAGCCCATGCTCAATCGACGAAAAAGGAAGGGTTTAAAGAATATCACCGGGTAAAAGCGAAGCGTACGGATGCCCAGATAAAATCCAAACAGAAGCGGCTTGAAAAAGAGCTGGAAAAAGCAAAGGCGGAACCCGTTACCCCAGAATATACAGTCCGCTTTTCAATCGATACAACCCACAAAACAGGGAAACGTTTTTTAGAAGTTCAGAATGTAACAAAAGCGTTTGGAGAAAGGACTCTCTTTAAAAACGCAAACTTTACGATTCAGCACGGCGAAAAGGTTGCGATCATAGGCCCCAATGGCAGCGGAAAAACGACATTGCTGAATATCATTCTTGGACAGGAAACAGCAGGAGGAAGCGTATGGGTGTCGCCGTCCGCAAACATCGGCTATTTAACGCAGGAGGTGTTTGATTTGCCTTTAGAACAAACACCGGAAGAGTTATTTGAGAATGAAACATTCAAAGCAAGGGGGCACGTTCAAAATCTGATGAGGCACTTAGGTTTTACAGCCGCCCAATGGACTGAACCGATCAAGCATATGAGTATGGGTGAGCGTGTAAAGATCAAGCTGATGGCCTATATTCTGGAGGAAAAAGACGTGCTGATTTTAGATGAGCCGACAAACCATCTCGACCTGCCGTCACGCGAACAGCTGGAAGAAACACTGTCACAATACAGCGGCACATTGCTGGCGGTTTCACATGACCGATACTTTCTCGAAAAAACAACAAACAGTAAACTCGTCATCTCAAACAACGGCATCGAAAAGCAGTTAAATGACGCCGCTCCTTCAGAAAGAAATGAGCGGGAAGAGCTTCGATTAAAGCTGGAGACAGAAAGACAAGAAGTGCTGGGAAAGCTCAGTTTTATGATGCCAAATGATAAAGGGTATAAGGAGCTTGATCAGGCTTTCAATGAGCTTACGAAACGAATAAAAGAGCTGGATCATCAAGACAAAAAAGACTGAGGGAGAAAGTTCAAGCGGCATTGAAAAGGACAACAGCTGTTGTCCTTTTTCTTTATATGTTCAAGCCTTCCAATGACATTAATGTTTCTAATGATGACTTATAGTACCCTGCCACTGCTTCCAGATAGGCATCTTGTGTTTGGGTAACGTAAGCGACTTTTCAGCATAGCTGTTTTCGCATACGTATATTGGTCATGGCATAGCCCATCTTCTGATAAAGATAGACGGCTGTCTCGTTGTGTGCAAACACATGAAGGGCCAGCCTTTCCGCACCAAGCTCTCTTGCTTTTTCATCAAGCGTTTGAAGCGCCAATTGAGCAAGTCCTTTTCCGCGAAAGGCTTCATACAATCCAAAGGAATAGATAAACGCTTCCTTTTGCGGATGAAACGGATCAGCATACAGCCAGAGCCAGCCCATTCTTTCTCCTTTGTCATTTGTGATGTTCCAAAAATAATGATTGCTGCTGTCTCGCCCATTCGGAATCATGTTCTCATATGCCTGCTCCGATTTCTCAAATGCCTCTTTTTCCGTCCAAGTTCCTGACGTTGTGTTTTGTTTCGCATAATTTTGCACGGACATCCCGCGAAAGGCTTCGAACTCTTCCTCAGTCATGTCTTCCAAAGTGAATGCCATCCTGTATTCCTCCTTTATAAAAAAAGCCCAGCTGATGCCGGACGAATAACACAGAAATGGAGCTCTATTTTACTGATTCAGTTAATTCCTGGACTTTCAATTATTCGATAAGAAAAGGAGATTTCCTGCAAATGGGCTTGTTCTTAAACATTAGTGAAAAGCTTACGTGTAACTCCCCATGATGATCATGATAGAAACAATCAAACAAATCATCGCTGGTATCGCCATGATGACCGATTGTCTTGCTCGAAACATATGCGCATGAATGGCTCCCGCCATGAGAACGACAAACAGAACACCTGCTCCAATCGTTGCATACCGATTCCAAATTCCCGCTGTCATAGCAAGTGCCCCGGCTATTTCAAGAATGCCAGTAACAGTCAGAAACCATAATGGATATTGATAATGCCGCCAATGCTCAACTTGAAAGGGAACGCGGCTTACCTTTATGATGCCTCCCGCAAGCATAAAAACTGCCAAACTGACTTTCGTAATAATAGATATCATCTTACGTCATTCCCTTTCGGAAGCATCCCGTATATTAAAAGATTCACAACCTCTGCTGCGAGGCTTGCCGGATCTTTGATTCCGGTTAACAAAAATGAATCGGTTAAATGTTCAATCATGCCGACCAAACACTCAGCGACAGTTTCCATATCCAGTTCAGAGTGAAAATAGCCAAGCCGCTGTTCTGCTTCTAAGTTCTCTTTCAAAACCATCGCCAAGTCTTTTTTCATTTGTTTTGCTTCCGGGTTGAGAAAAAAGCCGATCTTGGTTAAATCCTTGTCCTCAGCCAAAAATTGAAAAACAGTCTCTACAACTAGCAGTACCCGTTTTGATACATCCTCCGTGTTTAATCCGTTTTCCAGAAGAAGTGACTCTGTCAGCTTTCTGACTCGAGAGTGAAAATCGGTTATTAACTCGGCAAAGATGGCTTCTTTGCTTTGAAAGTACAGGTAAAATGAAGGCTGCGTGAACCCAGCTTTTTTCACAATTTCACTTACCTTCGCGTCATGGAATCCCCGAATCGAAAATTCATTAGCGGCAGCTTTGAGTAACCGTTTCCGGCTTTCTTCCCCTTTACGTCCTTTTTTACTTTTCAACGAGGACCACCCCCAAAAATAATACTCGCAAGTAATGTTACTCACAAGTATTATTTCATGGCATTAGTTTCATTGTCAATGATTTCAAACTGATCCTGTTTGCCAGCTTCCTTTATTAAAGGGTCTCATGTATTTCAAATAACTGAATCAATTCATTACATCAATGGCTTTTCATTCACTGATAGGTATTTGCTGAATAGATTGAAATTCAGGCTGTGACAAACTTTATTCTTTTTTCTAATGAGCATCACTCCAGGGCCAGATAGAGTTTTGCCCGCAAATGCAAGGAACAATTGGGTGCAGCAACGCATAATGTACTGTACAGAATGATGGAAGGGTGTGATGGGATGCCGTCTACAATAATCAACCTATATTATTTAAAGATCAACAGCATTTCGGGCAATGGTTCAATTACAATAGGTGAAGCCGCGCATAACAGCCATACCGCAAATAATAAATCCCAAGGGATCAACTCCTCTTTCGGTGATACATCACCTGCAGAATCAATCATGGAAAACTTCTTAAATGATCCTGATGTCAACGATCAGACAGAACTCGGAAACTCTGATACTACCAATATGAATGCTCCTCCTCTTCCAGTACCGCCAATTTTAGATTAAAAGGAGTTTCGCTATGCCATACCAAATTAACATCGCAAATATTAAGGTGAACGGCGTCACACAAAACGGAAATATTGATGTCGGTCCAACCGTACACAACAGCCATACAGCGAACAGCAAATACTTTGGGGCAAACTTTTCTCTAGGGGATTTTTCGCCTTCTTCTTCTCTTTTAAATACTGGGAACCTCGATACTGATATCAGTGATCAAGACCAAATTGGAAACCCTTCTGCACCGATTTCAAACCAAATTTAAGGAGGATCCTAGATGGATCTCGAAAAAATGAGAAAGTGGCTTGAGATTACAAATGAATATAAGCAAAATGACTTTTGGACAAATGTGCTCAAGTATAAAGCCCCGGAACAATTTTTTAATACCAACACCTATACGCTCGTTTACGACTTTTATCAAGATGAAGAAGATAATTTTATCATTGTGGAAATGCCCGGTGTGTATGAGGAAGAATTAACGATCCGCTTACTATCTAAAACCCAGCTGCTGATCAAAGGAACGATCACGCCTGTTTTTCCAGCCGAAATGGAAGTGCTGCGTGAACGGTATTACGGAGAAATTGAGCGAATCATTCAGCTTCCCGAGGCCACTGAATCTCATTTGTTACAGATTCAGCTGTTAAACGGGCTTCTGCACATTTCGTACCCAAGACCAGTTGAAACCATTGCGTTCAATAAGGGGCTTTAAGATTGATTGTACCTTCATTCCTTATCCATAGGGACTGATATATGGTCTTTATATTGATCCACATAAATATCCCCATTACCCAGCAGCACTGCGTACACGGTCTCTTTCACCTTTATGTCTCTTTTTCGCAATTCCTCCAAAAGCCAGGATTCCGTCAAACGATTCTGCTTTAAATTATTCTCAATGATTTCTCCGTCCATAATAAGCTCTATCGGAAGCCTGTGTTCTTGGTTTACCGCAATCATTAAATCCTGTTTGGTCACATGCCGGAATTGCGGTTTTCTTAACACAGTCAGCTGACCATTCGTTTCAAGAATGGCAAAAAGAACTTCTTCGATATTAAATATTTCTTTTTCCCGTAATTGCTGATTTAAATAATCAAGTGTGTAACGCATTTTCCTCATATTTGATTCAAGTATCTTCCCGTTTTGAATCAGCACTGTTGGATCTCCGGCAAAAAATTTCCTCAGCTTCCTGTTCTTTATCGACAGAAACGAAATTAGAAAAATGGTTAGCACAAAAATACTAAACGAAATGGCCATATTGTGCGGTTTTATTGAAGTATTGTAAGCTAATCCGTCAGCAATCGCCCCTAGTGTGATCGCCGCAATAAAATCAAAAATCGTCATTTGAGAGATTGTCTGTTTGCCTAAAATTCGTCTGCGATTAACAGCAAGCCAAAGCTAGCAACCGTTCTAATGACAACTTCAAGTTCAATCATCTTATGGCGCTCCCCGCTTCCCAGATTGTTTCGCCCAAAAAACTCCTGCTGCTATCATTGTTTGGCTTAATATATCCATCTATACCAAAAATATTGTTCGGTTTAGGACAGAATGAAAAACTGCCTTTCGGATATATTAAATTGCGATTGCCCGGAAGGAAAGCCAGTCCCATGACAAAGCTAATTCATCATTGGTCAGGTGGTAACATGAATTTCACTTGGGAATCTCTCTTGTTCTCATTGTAGCCGGAGTCATTTTGCTGAGAGTTTCAGGAATGAAATCAATCGCACAAATGACTTCAACTCAAACGGTTGTCATGATTTCAATCGGAACTATTATCGTGCAGCCAATCATCAAGTACAGCCTTTTCAAAACATTAATTGCGGCGGCAATTTTCACAATAACACTCATCGTAATAGAATGGATCCAAATGAGATCGAACTTCATTGAAAAGATGTTGACCGGAAAAGCAAAAGTTGTTATTGAAAACGGACAGCTTCATATCGAAAACTTAAAGAAGATGAGACTTACAGTTGATCAACTTGAAATGCATCTAAGGCTTCACGGCGTTACGGCTATACAAGATGTCAAAATTGCGACATTAGAGGCAAACGGGCAATTAGGAATAGAATTAACTGATGACGCCAAACCCTTAACAGTCAGGGATCTGAAAAAACTCATTCACCCGGATTTCATAAATAAGGACGGACAAGCCCATTTGTCTAGCAATCAGAATATTTTTGATGAAATTGGTAAAAAGAATAAAAAAAACATCCCAAAAAAACTGCATTAACAGGCACTTGTGGAATTTTGCAGGTTTTTGTCTCTCGCTGAATGTTTTTGCCGTTTTGTTTAAGCAATTGCTGCTCACACACCATATTGTATAAACAGTCATAACAGAGAGGAGAGATGAATGATGAAATTCCCAGTATATATTCATTCGATATCCGGAAACAGCATTTTTAATAACGGTTTTGCATTCTCCATCAGCCCTTTCTCTGTTTCTAAAGAGACAGATGGTTCCGGAGGGAATAATACAGGTTTGGTTTTTGAATCCAATGCTTTAAGCCAAACAAGCTCCGCCAATCAAGCCCTACATGTTACAAATGCGGTCCAAGAACTGCTTTCCAAGCTTTTAGCGTAAACATAAGAAATGAACACTTCATGAGGTGCCGTATGGATTTTCCAATTATTCACACAAACTTTTGGGATGCTGTGATAGCTGTTCCAATCATCATACTGATAACCCAAATCCTCAAAATATTATTGAAAATCCCCAAAACTTTTGTACCATCAGTTGCCTTAATAACAGGCCTTGTCATTTCTGTTTTCATAAGCCATCGACACAGCCTCTTTTCTGGCGTATTTATGGGCTGGTTTTATGGCTACGCTGCTATAGGCTCCTACTCATCATTAAAAACGACCATTCTATCCTTTAGGCAAACGAAAAACGATACATCAAATTCATAGATGACATATAACGATCTGCCGCCTCTTTATCAGGCGGCTTTATTTCTGCTGATAGGTTGATCATCTTCAAAAGACTCATTCACTCGCTATTATTTTTACCATTATGTTGATGCAATGATATAAAAACGCAATACAATAGAAGTAAATAGACTGCCAGCGTCCTCTATGACGGCTACTTCTGAGTGAAAGGAGTTTTTGAAGCATGCGATCTCAAATCAACATCTCAAATCTCACGATAAATGGAATGACACAAAACGCCAATACAGATATCGGACAAAACTTGCAAAACAGCCATACTGCGAACAGCAAAAATTACGGTGTCAATTTCACATTAGGAGATTACTCTCCTTCTCATTCAATTATTATTTCAGCAAGTTGTGATAATGATACAAGTGATCAAGGGCAGGTTGATAACCCTTCTTCGCCTAGTGAAGAATAAATTGATGCAAAAAAAAGAACTCATTTGAGTTCTTTTTTCGCCTTATTTCTTTATTCGCCTTCATATAATCGATAAACCCTTTTCAGCTTTTGTTCAAGCTGTTCAAAATGAACAAAACGGGCTTCTCTTAGAAACTCAGTCCCATCAATGAACAAAAGAAGCACAGGAACGGTGAAAACTGAAAATCTGCCGGCGACCTCTGCTACATCGTCAGCATTGATATGCCCCAATTTGATGTTTGGAAACTGATCCAATACTATTCTGAGCTGGGGCAGGACTGCGTGACATACTGTACAGGCAGGCCTTGATATATAAATAAAACTGAATTTGTGCTGTTTGATAAAATTTTCTATAGAATCTAATGAATGTAATTCTGTCATCTCTTTCATCCATTTACTCCTTCAAATAGGTCTGTCTTTCATAACCAAGCTCATCAATACGTATCATTCACTATACAGATTTATATTTATTATATCCGCTTTTTTACTTTGCAGAGTACCTGCAAGCTTGCCGAAAATGTCAAAATAAAAGAACAGTTACTGACAAGCAGCAACTGTTCTTACATACTTTCGTATTAAAAATGCAAAGCGTAAGCTCCTGAACCGATGAGTGCAACCCCTATGGAAACTGCAATGAGCACCAGGTTATATTCAAAACCTCCGGCGCCATTCGCAAAACCTTTCGCTCCATGGACTTTTACGATAGCACCTAACATGATGATCGTTATGATAGCAGCTCCAAGCGGGAGGAATACGCCTAAAATAAATAGAATTCCGCTTACTAACTCCCCAAGACCTGATAGAGCGGCCGCAACGTTTCCTGGTTTCACCCCAATTGATTCGAACCATTGTCCGGTTCCTTTAATCCCGTATCCGCCAAACCAGCCGAATAATTTTTGTGTGCCATAAAACAAAAACACTACACCAATCATTATACGAATAAGCAACAGTCCTGCATCTTCCATTTGTATCTCTCCTCATCTTTGATTTCATCTGATTCTTTGCTGACAGTATCCAGCAATCATCAATTGAATATATGTTTCTTTATTTTTTATGTGTCAAATCAATCTAACTCTCTTACTTCAAACGGCAGCAGCCCTTGTTCAATTTGTGTGCGATGCGGTTCATATTGTACAGGCAGCATCAGTTTTTCGCCCATTGTATCCTGTGTTTCATCATGTGCAAAGCCTGGAGGATCAGTTGCGATTTCAAACAGGATTTCCCCATGTTCCCTGAAGTAAATGGCATTAAAGTAGTTTCTATCCCGAACAGGAGTTACACCATATCCGTGGGAAGCAATATATCTTTGCCAATCTAACTGATCTTCATCATCGTTAGCCCGCCAAGCGATGTGATGCACCGTTCCGGCCCCCATTTGCCCGCGGCCAATAGGCGTTAACTTAAGGTCAATCACATTTCCGATATCACCGGCGGAACGATAACGAACGAAGTCTCCTTCTTTGCCGACTCGCTCCAGCCCCATGATGTTTTCTAAAAGGTCAGCGGTTTTGTCAGGCTGCGCTGATAATAGGGTTGCACCCCCAAAACCTTTAATGGCAACATCGGGCGTTACTTCTCCGAAAGTCCACGTATTAGCCTCTCCTTCTTCTCTTTCCACGATTTCTAAGTGCAGTCCATGAGGATCATCAAATTCTACATATTGTTCCCCAAAGCGCTCGATTTTGGTGTATGGAACGTTGAACTTTTCTAGTCTCTTTTCCCAAAATGCCATAGCCCCTTTCGGCACGACATACGAAGTCACACCAACTTGACCGTCTCCAATGACGCCTTGGCGGGCTCCGGCCCACGGAAAGAAGGTAATGATTGTTCCCGGCTTCCCGCCTTCATTCCCAAAATAAAGATGATACGTACCTGGGTCATCAAAATTGACAGTTTGCTTGACCAAACGAAGCCCAAGCACTCCTGCGTAGAAATCTGTGTTCTCTTGAGGGTGACCGACAATCGCTGTAATATGATGAATTCCCATCGTTTTTTTAGCCATTTTTATCCGCTCCTTTACATATACTCAACAAACTCATTCACAGGCTTCCGGTAGCCGCGAGGTCTTCTGCTCTCTGTTTTTTCTTTTCCAATCGTAATCATCATGACAACCTCAAATTGGGCGTCTATGTTCAAAATCCGTTTTACGGCTTCCGCATCAAAGCCGATCATCGGGCAGGTATCCCAGCCTTTTTCCTTAGCACTCAGCATAAACATCATCGCAGAAAGTGAAGCATTCCTTATCGCCTCATCTCTCTTAAATTGTTCTCCCCTGTTTTCATAAAACGAAACAGTGTCGTGCACCATGTGGTCATACTCTTGCTTATTTAATATCCCCAATACCTTTAAACCTTCATAGATATCGGACGCTTGTTGATATGCCTGCTTATCCCCTAATACCAAGAGAACCGCAGATGAGCTAACCACTTTATATTGTCCGTTTGCGGCCTGCTTCAGCTTTTCTTTGATATCCGGATCTAGAACCGCCACATATTTTGTATGCTGCAAATTAAAAGCCGATGGCGCCAATGCAACCAATTCAAACATTTCATTGAGGTCTTCTTTTGTGATTGGATGACCTGAAAGAAAATTGCTTGCAGATCGTCTTTCATTGACTAACTGTATAAATTCAGCCATTACGATACACTCCCTTTTATCTCGAATTCGAGATATTATATTATAAAAAATCCATATTGAATATTGTGTAAAAGAAATGACAACGGATTGAACACTTCGAGTTGCGCTTGATCGCTGATCTTTTCGACCAAATATCTCAAATTAAAATATCTTGAATATGAGATAATAGTAAAATACAGATCTTCTCATGTCAATAGGTTTTTGAAAATTAGTGGGAATTTTTCACTGACGGCAGCATTTTAATAGCGAATCATCACTGTTGTTACATAAGAACTCATTTGTTTGCTTTATAACCTTTTAGCATAGCTCCAACTTTTTTTCTGTCACCTTATTTATTAGTAAACAGGAAACAACGTTGCTATAGACCCACTCGAAATTGAATTGGTATGATAAACAAAGTGATTACACAGGAAAGGATACGGAGAGCGTATATAGAGCACTCCTATTTTTTTGTGCAGTTTTATAGGAGGAAAAAATGGCAAGTGAAAGAGAACAAATAAGCAGAAAAGTTGCTTTGATTGCATTGATCGCCAATCTGATCTTAATGGCAGGAAAGGTCTTTTTTGGGCTGGTAGGCGATAGTGAAGCCGTGTTTGCAGACGGAATACATTCCGCGGCAGATGTCGTTGCTTCGATTGCAGTCTTGGCAGTGATCGGCATTTCCAATAAACCGCCCGATCAAGACCATCCTTTTGGTCACGGAAAAGCTGAAGTCATTAGTGAGGCGATTGTAGGAATTATCTTAGTGATCGTATCAGTTTATATCCTCATAGAAGCGATTCTGTCCTTTGTTAAAGGGCCAAGCGTTCCCCAATACAGCGCATTGTTTGCGGCTCTGATTTCGTACGTGGCTAAGGAAATCTTATATCGTTATTCTATAAAGCAAGGGGAAAAATGGAACAGCAAAGCAATTATAGCGATTGCGTACGATCATAAAGGCGATATCGTTGCCTCTCTTGCCGCTTTTATCGGCGTCCTGTTGGCTATCATCGGAAACACCCGCGGATGGTCCTATCTGTTGTACGCCGATGCCATTGCCAGTGCAATCGTTGCTTACCTCATTTTTAAGATTTCAATGGAATTAATCAGGCCGTCTGTTGATGTGCTCATGGAAAAGAGTGTTGATCCCGAGCTGATAGAGGAATATAAAGCTGTTATTTTTCAATGTGATCAAGTAAAACGAATTGATAGAATCCGCGCGCGAGAACATGGCCACTATAAATTGCTTGATGTCCGTTTATCTTTGGATCATGATTTGACAATTAAGCAGGGACACGATATTGCCCGCGAAATTCGAAATGAAATCAAAAGACAGTTTTCAGATGTAGAAGAAGTGCTCATCCATGTGAATCCTTATTTCGAAGAATGAAAAGCTCCTTTTTAGAAGGAGTTTTTTCTTTATGCTGCAAACTTTACCTTTAGAACTCGCCGTACTATATAATGTGTGTATATCAATCATAGGGACAGAAAGGTTGTTAGAATGAAGGAATTTTTTTCGATTGGAGAAGTGTCAAAGTTATTCAATGTGAAAATCTCTGCTCTTCGGTATTATGATGACATCGGTCTTTTGAAACCGGAATATAAAGACGAGCAAACGAACTATAGATATTATTCTACCCAACAGTTTGAGCGGCTTGATACCATCAAATATTTGAGGGCCTTAGGCCTGCCAATCAATAAGCTTCTTGATTTTTATAACTCTCAAAATACGAACACTCTTCTTCATTTACTAAAAAGCCAGCAGGCTGAAATTGATCGCAAAAAGAAAGAATTGGAACGCATTGAACGAAAGATCTCCCGGCGTATCACACATATAGAAGATGCCGTTAACATGCCGTTACATCAAATTTCAAAAATCAAACTTCCCGCAATGCGTGTGGCTTACTTGCAGCATGAATATGTTCTCGGCCATGATATCGAACATTCGTTAGCTGAATTGAGAACCCACCTGAATGTAAACGAAGATATATTCATAGGCAAGATCGGTTTATCCATTTCTGCAGCAAATGTGAGGGCAAAACAGTTTGACAAATATTCCAGTATATTTATGATTCTAGAAGATGAAAATGAAAAAACTTCATCAGAAATCATTTTCCCTTCAAGAGAATATCTGCAAATTCGGTTTAAAGGGTCACATCCAGAAGCCGAACCATACTACAAAAAATTACTGGCATATATGAAAAAACATCATTATGAGGTAGCAGGGGACTCAATCGAAATCACACTCATTGATTATGGCATTACGAATAACCTAGATAATTATGTGACTGAAATCCTGCTGCCCATCAAATAATCTCATGAATATGTTTTGATCTCCCTTGACTCTCTACTAACTAGAGGGTTTATTTTTTATGCAGGAATGATTTTTGGAGGAGAAAGCTTATGTTTGGAACGATTTTTAACACAGTGATGATCATTGCAGGAAGCATAATCGGGGGGATATTCAAAAAAGGCATTAAAGATGAATACCAGGATATTTTGATGCAGGCAATGGGATTCGCTGCAGTCGCGCTGGGGATCAACGCCATTACACAGCATTTGCCTGATAGTAAATACCCCATTCTATTCATTGTGAGTTTAGCCATTGGAGGTTTGCTAGGCCAGATCATCAATTTAGAATTACGATTCAACAAGCTGGTGAACAAATTTTCTAAAAGCAATTTAGCAGAGGGCTTATCTACTGCGGTCTTATTATTTTGTATAGGTTCGCTGTCAATATTGGGCCCTGTTGAAGCCGCTTTGCATGGAGATTATACATACCTCCTGACAAACGGGATGTTAGATGGGATCACCTCCATTGTGCTCGCTTCAACTTTTGGTTTTGGAATAGCGGCTGCCGCCATTGTATTATTTGCCTGGCAGGGCTCCATCTATTTATTTGCTAAAGTAATGGAGAGCGCAATCAATACAGACCTTATTAATGAAATCACAATTGTGGGAGGCATACTCATCCTCAGTTCAGGTCTAAGCATTCTTGGAATCAAGAAGTTCAAAACACTGAATTTGCTGCCTTCCCTCCTGATCCCTCCTGTTGTGATTTTTGTGATTCATGCATTTGGATTGCGGTTTTAATGCTATTACTTTAACTATTTAACAAAAAAGCAGATCATAAAAGATCTGCTTTTTCTATTACATGATTTGCTTCTTTTGTTCATGATCTATTTCTGGCTGTATTTCCTTTGTCAGTTGATGCCCTTCTATATCCACGTTCGGAATCATCTTGTTCAGCCATTTCGGCAAATACCAGGCTGCATTCCCCATCAGCTTCATGACACTTGGAATCAGTGTCATTCTTACAATAAAGGCATCAAAGAGCACACCAAAGGAAAGAGCTAATCCGTTGGCTTTAATAGAAGCTTCGCCTGCAAAGATAAATCCTGCAAAAACGAAGATCATGATCAAGCCGGCTGCTGTAACAACAGGACCACTGTGTTTTAATCCAGCCTGAATGGCTTGTACTGGATTCTTTGTTTTTACATATTCTTCACGCATTCTGCTGACAAGGAATACTTGATAATCCATGGCTAACCCGAACAGAATCCCAATCGATAAAATCGGCAGGAACGCGAGTATCGGCCCTCTTTCAGGTATTTTGAAAAAGTCGATGAGATTCCCGTCTTGCAAGACAAATACACAGATTCCAAGAGTGGCTGTCATCGTCAACATGAAACCTGCAACAGCAACAAGCGGCACAAGCAGCGAACGGAAAACGATGGTCAGCAATACAAACGCAAAGCCAACAATAAGTACAGCAAACACCGGTATCGCATCATTCAATCGATCTGAAATGTCAATATTCACTGCAGTCGATCCAGTAACAAGCAAATCTACTCCGTTTTTATCTGACAAACTGCGTACATCGTGTACCAAATCTTTCGTTGTGACATCATTTGGACCTGTTTCCGGAACGACAGTAATGATGGCAAAGTTCCCTTCTTTATTAGACATTGCAGGGGTGACACTTGCTACATAGTCTAAGCCCTTTATTTCTTTCGCTGCATCTGCGAAAGCCTCCGCCTTATTTTCTGTAGCATTTGTGGCATCCGCTACGATTGTTAATTGGCCATTAAATCCTTCTCCAAAGCCTTCGGCAAGCAAGTCATATGCCCGGCGATCCGGATTATCCTTAGCTTTCATCCCAGCATCAGGCAAGCCCAGTTCCAAATGCATAGATGGGATACTAATGACGATCAAAATCAGAATGCTGCATACACTTAGCATGATAGGATTTTTGGTGACAAAGCGTCCCCAGACATTTGTTTCAGTGCTTTGTTTTTCTATTTTCTTGTTTGATTTCGGAATCATCCGCTTCCCTGCAATCGATAAGACCGCAGGCACAAGTGTGATTGAAGCCAAAACAGCCATCAGTACACTAAGCCCTGCTGTCAGCCCCATCGCAGACATAAAAGGAATGTTAACGACAGTCAATCCGCAAAGTGCAACGATAACAGTAAGTCCGGCAAAAACGACTGCGCTTCCCGCTGTTCCCACGGCTCTCGCAATTGATTCATTCTTTTGTATGCCTTCGCCTAAAAACTGGCGGTGTTTCGTAAAAATAAATAAAGCATAATCAATACCAACAGCAAGGCCAATCATTCCGGCTAATGAAAGACTGACGGAAGCAATATCAAATACTTGTGTCCCAATCAAAACCAGTCCAATACTTACACCTAAACCAATCAGTGCAGTTAAAATCGGCAAACCTGCTATTAATAAAGAACCGAATGTAATGGCTAAAACGACAAAAGCCAAGATAATGCCGACAATTTCAGAGACACCGCCTATCTCCATCTCGGCTCCCGGTACATCTCCGCTTAGCTCAGTTTGCAATCCTTCATCATCAGCCATTTTCAAACTGTCTTTTAAGTGTTTGATAGAGTAATCCTTTATATCATCTGCTGATGATTTATACTTGATATCAGCATAGGCAACTGTGCCATCTTTCGCGATTGTCCCTGTCACAAAAGGACTTGCAATCGAGTCAACAGAATCATCTTTACTGATTTCTTTGAACGTATCTTCTATTGCTTTTTTTGCTGGCTTCCCAGTAAGTTTCTCCCCATCACCAGCACCGAAAATAACCCGTATGCTCCCTTTATCAGGACCGTGAGGAAATTCTTTTTGAATCACATCCATCGCTTTTTCCGAAGGTGTGTCAGGTATGGACATATCCTCAGAAAAACTTGGTTTCAAGGTGACTGCAAGGCCTATCGCAGCAACTAACACAACGATCCACGCACATATTGCTTTTATGCGATTGCGAGCAACCCATCCTCCTAATGTATATAACATTTTTGACATGATAATCTCCTTTCAACACATTGCTTGATCACATTCTTTCTCATTGTAGTTGACAATGAAATAAAAAAAACGTACATTCGGGCATGTACGTTTGGGCAATTTTCAAATATGCAGTTTAGTTGTCTATTGTCAGAATACCTTTTTGCATGGCAATCGTTACTGCCTCAGTTCTTGAATTCGCGCCTAATTTATTGTAAATGGACGTTAATCTGGACTTTACTGTTCGCTCAGAGACGCCCAAATCAAAGGCAATCGCTTTGCTTTTAAGACCTTTAGCAATTGCTTTTAGAACAATGACTTCCTTTTCTGTCAGCTGCGTCTCACTGCGCTGCTTTTTCATCCGCTCAAATTGGATTTCTTGCAGACGTTTGAGGATATCAGGCTGCAACAGCACATTTCCTCTGATCGCTGCATCCATTGTGTGAAAAAGGGTTTCTGAACTCGTATCCTTTAACAGATATCCTTTCGCTCCTAATTCAATTCCTTCGATCATTAAGTGATCTTCATTATATGTAGTCAAAATAATGATGGGGGTATCGTGTTTTTCTTTTATTTGTTTAATGGCCTCTAACCCGCTCATCTCCGGCATATACAAATCCATCAGAATGATATCCGGTTCTAATTCATCTGCAAGACGGACTGCGACTTTTCCATTTTCCGCCTCTCCTATAATGGTGTATTGATCATTCGTTTCAATTAAAAGCTTCAGACCTTCCCTCACGACAAGATGGTCATCAACGATTAAAACCTTATTCATCTTGCATCTCTCCCTGAATTGGTACAGTGATCTCAATTTGTGTTCCTTTCAATTTTGTACTCTTGATATTGAATTGGCCATTTATTGCCCTGACGCGTTCTTGTATGCCAAGAAGCCCATAATGTCCTCTCTTTTTCTTTCCTTTTTCAACATCAAATCCCTTGCCGTTATCCTTAACTGTTAAATGGAGCCTTCCCTTTTCATCATCCCAAATGGATATCCAGATTGTTTTCGCCTCAGCATGCTTTGCCGCATTCGTCATGCATTCTCCAATGATGTAATAACAGTTTTCAGCTGTACGCACATCCAGCACCTGATGCAATCTGTAATCTAATAAACAAGCCATGCCTGTCGACTCTATAAAATGATCCATTAGCGAGGTAATTCTTTCTTTTAAAACACCGATTTCTTCTGATTTGCTGCGGAGATCGTCAATAGCTGAACGTGCATCAGCTAATGTGCTTTTCACTCTTTTCATCGATTGTTGTATGATTTCCTTCGCTCTCTCTGTGTTGCCTTTGGCGAGATGAACATGAATCGCATCCAGCTGCATATTTAAACTGACAAGACCTTGAGCAAGCGTATCGTGTAAGTCTCGGGCCATCCGCTGTCTTTCGTTCTGCAGCGTCAGCTGTTCTACCTGCTGATGAGCCAGCTCCAGCCTTTCAAGAGTCAATTGAGCTTTTATTTTTTCATCGACTTGGGCAAAAAATGTTGCGGCATAAGTAATGATGACAATCATGATTGGACCAGCAATAACAATAAAATGCAAAACTTCACCTTTATGAAGGTGAAATGCCGAATTTATGACCAGCAGCAGCAATAGATAAAGAATGAGAAAAGTCCTTCTTCTGTCTGCCATTCCTATAATTTGTCCAATTAAAAATGCATAAAGGCCGATAATCACAAGTATAAAGAAGCCAGTCATGAGATTAGCAAGTGCAAAGGTGATCAAACCTTGTACCGCGAAATACAGAATCACTCTTTTCTTAACCCAGCGATATGAGTGCCAATGAAGCAAAGCAAAAATGGCGATTAATATGGTAAACGCATAAAGCAATAAAATGGACCAGCCCCCAGAAACAAATTGCAGCACGATAGAGGCTATATAGATCATGAGAATAAAAGCCAGGCCCGGCACTCTGAGTGCAAGCATGTTTAATGCCCGCCTATCATGTGAGTAATATTTATCTTTGAAAGGATTCCTTATAAGCAAACCTTATCCACTTCCTTTACCTGTTTCACCGAATAGAGATTCATGAAAATCGAACCCATATTTCAACGTGCAAACATACATGTATCCAATCATTTTATAGGAAGAGAAGGAACACAACAATATCAGGTGCAGGGAAACATTAGAGTTTCCAATAAGTGATCATTGCCCAAACGTACATGAACGTTCTGCCTCTATGTACGTTTTATCTTTTCAAATTTACCTTTAAAATCATAAGGAACTTACTATTCATTGAAGGAATGATCATCATTGAAATCGATTGATCTCACAATTTTATCATTAAAGAGAAAAGGAATCCGGACTGAGAAGGTATTAAAAAATCAGAACCCTGATCGATTAAGCCATATGACAGACAAAAATGCGCAACCAAAAAGCAAGGAAAAAGAAGATTGAACATGTATTGGTTTCTAGGTGCTTTATTATATTTTCTGATCGGTACTTATATATTCATTAGAGTCACTAGAGACAGCCAATCAGGCTCATGGATACTGCTTGCATTAGCAGCTCCACTCATCATTGCTGGCTACCCTTATTTTTATTCAAAGAAACTTCTTTCCAAAAGACGGTGATACAGCTGTCATTCAAACCGCACATTGGTAAAATGATCAATACCGGGATACAATCTAGGTATTCTATGGAAAGGAGTCTTGCCTTATGAGTCAAAGAGTGTCCTACTATGAGATTGCACCTGAAGGTATGAAAATCATGATGGATATGGAGAAATACACGAAACAATCCTCAATTAACCGAACGACGAGAGAACTAATCAAAATCAGAGTCTCTCAAATGAACGGCTGTGCCTTCTGCATAGATATGCATACGTCCGATGCCCGCAAAATGGGAGAAACTGAACAGCGAATTTACTGTTTACATGCTTGGAATGAATGTGATTTTTACTCACCTGAAGAGAAAGCGGCTCTCGAACTATCTGAACACATCACGCTCATTCCATCTAAAAGGGTTCCTGATGAGCTATATCATCGGGTGCGGGAACATTATGATGAGAAACAATATGTTGACCTTGTTCTGATCATTAATCAAATAAACAGTTGGAACCGCATCTCGATTGCAATGGGGAATCGAGCTGCTTCAAAATAAGAAGAAGGAGTAAGATTAGAACAAATCTTACTCCTCCCTAGATTTCGTACCGCATCATCTGATGTTTCCGTTTCAACATCCTAAATCTTCACGTTTAGGTGCTTTTCAAACGCGATTTTCCCGCTTTGTGTAATCCTAATCGCTCTCGTTTTAGGCATACGAACGATCCACTCTTCTTCTAACATGCGCACCAATAGGGCGTTTCCTAATGCTCCTGCAATATGATGCTGCCGTTCACTCCAATCCAAACAGCAGCGGGCAAAGGCTCTCCTCTTATTCCGTTGTTGCTCTTCATTGATGCCTAACTTTGAAAAGAATAAAGCACCCTCTGAAGTCACCTCAAAGTTTAAATCAACTTTTTTTAACATCCCCTGCTCAACTAATGAATGTGCCATTTGCACGCCCACATAACCTGCCAAATGATCATAACAGGTACGGGCGAAATGCAAGTCCTTTTTCTCTTTTGACTCTTTTAAAGATTTGACTTTTGCTTTAGGCGCAATATGAAGCAATTGTTCGATCACATTTGCAGCATCTGAGTCAGACAATCTGTAATACCGATGTCTCCCATGCTTCTCTACGCTAATCAGCTTTGCTTCAAGCAATTTATTCAGGTGAAAACTGGCGGTTTGAGGTTTAATGTTAGCGAGATATGCAAGCTCTCCCGCAGGGTGTATCCTGCCATCCATCAGACTGAGAAGAATGGAAGAACGCGAGGGATCTGATAGCAACGAAGAGATTTTTGCAATATTAGGATTCATGATTTTCCTCCTTACATTCATATTTCGATGATAGTTGAAATGTTAATCCTTTACAATATAAATGTAAGCGTGACAAGGAGGAAAAAACGTTGGACATCAAAAAACAAGACACTCGTCAATTTAAGGAAATCAAACCCAAGATCATGTATTATGGTACCTCGACATTTCTTCTAACCACATTGAATGAGGATGGAACCACTAATATTAGTCCTATGTCTTCTTCTTGGGCTCTTGGACATTATATAATCCTTGGAGTAGGACTGGGAGGAAAAGCCATCGACAATTTGGAAAGACACAAAGAGTGTGTCATAAACTTGCCTGGCCCGGAATTATGGGAAAACATTGAAAGAATTTCATCTTATAGCGGAAAAAAGAGTATACCGCCTTTAAAGAAGCAGCTCGGATTTACATATAAAAAAGAAAAATACGAGGCAGCAGGGTTAACGCCTTTACAATCAAAAACAGTATCACCAACACGAATTAAAGAATGCCCTATCCAAATCGAAGCCGAAGTGAAACACATTCGGCTTCCAGAATATGAATCGTCATTCGCAATTGTAGAGACGCAGGCACTACATTTTCATGCCGAGGAAAGTATCATTCTGGACGAAAACCATATCAACCCTTCCAAATGGAGCCCGCTTATCTATAATTTCAGACATTATTTTGGTTTAGGAAGAGAAGTCGGAAAGACTTTTCGTTCAGAGACATGATCATTTTAAGACCGAACCATGATTTGGTCTATTCTAGTAACCCTTGTTATTATCAGATCAAGCGATCATTAGGCTTGATCTCTTTTTTAGTGAAACATCCATTTAAGGATATAAAAGTTACCTGCTTGCCAATTCTTTTATCATTAAACCCAACTCATAAATCCCCTTTTGAAGGTCTTCAAGAGATGCATAAGCATATGATAAGCGAATATAATTCCCTTTTTCCTGAGCATAGATACTGCCGAGATTGAGCAGAATCCCTTTTGATAAGGCTTTAGTATAAAGTAATTTCATTGATATGGAAGGCAATATTTTTATCCAGACAAAAAACCCTCCTTTTGGGATATTCCATGTCGCCACATCTTTCAAATGAGTTTCTATAGCACTCAAGGCCAATTCTCTTCTCACCTTTAATTGCTGCCTAACCTTTTCTACATGCTGCTGGTAGTGGCCGGAAGTAAACCACTCTGCCGCTACTCTTTGGGATAGCGAACTGGATCCGTAATCTGTTTGCATTTTAATGTCAGATAAACGTTCAATCACCGGTTCCGGCCCGACGATCCATCCAATCCTCAAACCTGGGCTTAATGTTTTCGATAAACTTCCTATGTACAGTACGTGTCCATTTTTATCAATTGTTTTAATAGGATATGGCGGAATTTCATCGATCCATAACTCACGATAAATGTCATCTTCAATAATAGGAAGCTGTGTATTCTCACTTACTGCTAGGATCTCTTCACGCCGCTTTTTAGACATAAGAATACCAGTCGGATTGTGAAAACATGGATTTGTATATAAGATAGCCCTTCCCCGCTCTCCTCTTGTTAAATGAACATTTTCAGGCAAAAGTCCTTCATTATCCATAGGAAGTCCAGTCAGCTTCATACCAGCTGATTGAAATACGTGTAATGAATAAAGGTAGGAGGGCTGATCAAGATAAACGGTTGATCCTCTTTGTAACAGCCCCATTGATATCAGCTGCAAGGCTTGCAACGCTCCTGAGACAATCAGAATGGAAGAAGATGAGACGTTGATTCCAATGGTTTTTAAATAGTTGCTTAATGCCTCCCTCAAAGGTAAGTAACC
This sequence comes from Bacillus sp. JZ109, assembly GCF_053903135.1. Taxonomy (NCBI): domain Bacteria; kingdom Bacillati; phylum Bacillota; class Bacilli; order Caryophanales; family Bacillaceae; genus Bacillus; species Bacillus sp. JZ109. The sequence goes on from NZ_CP096388.1 coordinate 3,485,839, forward strand.
TTTTGGCTCTTCATAACCGAATGCCTCCATGTGATGAGATACCCTCCCCATCATCTCTTTCATAACAGCCAAAGGAAAAATCTCAGCTGAAAGTTCACCTTTACTGAGCTGTATAAGGTCTGTATTTGATTCTGATTGATTGATCTCTTGAACGATTTTTCGGCTTGGCATCTGAATGCCAGAGGTGACATATTGATCCCAATCGGGAGCAGAATTCTTAGCCATCAGTGTCCATGTGTTGTTGATAACAACTGTGCCTTTCCCCATTGTGCCTTCTATTAACCCATCGGCCATCAATTCCTCTAACGCTGTAATCACTGTGCTCCGATTTACCTGAAAATCTTTTGCAAGCGTGCGCTGGCTTGGAATCTTGCTTCCAATTGGCCACTCTCCATTTCCTATTTTCTCTTTAATAAAATGAACGATTTGTCTGTACTTAGGGAGCTTTTTCATCTTTTTTTTTCTGGAAAGCTCATAGAATCGGTCTCCTTAAAATAAATTGGTTGGGTCAAAATCCGTTTAACTGGTTGAAGCCATATCACCAAATCTTTATTAATATAAAAACACATTAAATAACTGGTTGGTTTTTGTAAAGAGGAGTGAGAGGAATGCGAAAGAAAACAGTTCAAATAATTATATCTCATAGTCTCATGATTGGTTTATGGGCATCTGCTTTTCCGGGAATTCGCGCAGGACTAGAAGGGTACACACCAGAACACCTTGCTTTATTTCGTTTGTTAATCGGCTCTATGGCATTATTGCTTTTTGCTGTTTTGACTCAGATGCGCCTACCCGACTTGAAAGACATTCCTGCCATTTTTCTTTTAGGGTTTTTAGGATTTGCACTCTATCACATTTTGCTGAACATCGGTGAAAAAACAGTTAGTGCCGGAGTTGCAAGCTTACTCGTTACTACGGCACCGATCTTCTCAGCCATGCTATCCCGCCTGTTTTACAAAGAGCATTTTGGATTTACGAAATGGCTTGGCTCTATGATCAGTTTATTGGGTGTATTATTGATTGCATTTGGGGCGGGAGACTTTACATATTCAATGAGCGGTATCTTGGTCATCCTGCTGGCAGCATTTTCGGAGAGTATTTATTTCGTTTTTCAAGCCCGCTATATAAAAAAATATGGTTTTATTCCATTCGTTACATTCACCATTTGGGGCGGAACAATACCTATGCTTGTGTTTCTGCCAGGCTTAGGCGAAGAGATGATGAACGCTTCAATAAGCGCAACTTTGTCTATCGTTTACTTAGGATTATTGCCGACGGTTATTCCTTACTTCGCACTAGCATATGTCACTTCACTCGTCGGTGCTTCAGAAGCAACCCTTTCACTTTATGTTACACCGGCTTTAGCCTTGATCATATCTTGGATCTGGATCGGCGAAATACCCACACTGATCTCTCTGCTAGGCGGAGTGGTTACAGTTGGCGGGGTATGTTTTACCTATTTAACACCCAATAAAATCAAACGATATGGAAACGCTCTTATACATAAATAAAGAAGATACCCGCATCATTTGGTATCTTTTTAATAAGCTCATTTATCAATTAAAATTGCATTGTTTACCATAGTCCTCTAATCCAACGATAGCTCAATTCCCCCGATTTTGTTGACGATGGTGAAAATATATCCAATTATAGTTTGGTCTGAAGTTCTGAATAATCACTATTAAAAAGAATGCTATAATGAGTGATATTGCAGAATCTAAGATAGATATATTCAATTTAATCATGAAACAGGGAATGAATGAAATAATGGATAAAACGAAAATACTTATTATTGAAGATGATGAAGCAATAGCAGATCTGCTTTCATACGGGCTTACGCAGGAAGGTTTTCAAACGTGTACTGAATCTAACGGAGCTTTAGGGATGAAACAGCTAGACCAATTCAAACCCGATCTTCTGCTGCTTGATTGGATGCTGCCAGATTGCAGCGGATTGGATATCTGTAAAAAAGTGACCCAACGCTATAATATCCCTATACTTATGATCACCGCAAAGTCAGATATCACTGATAAAGTCCTTGGGTTGGAATTTGGGGCTGACGATTATATTACAAAGCCATTTGACTTGCGTGAAGTTATCGCCAGAATTCGTACAATACTCAGGCGTCTTGAACAAGCTAACCACGTGAATGATCGAGGATCGTCTAATGAGGATCACATTCAATTAAAAAATATTGTGATGATCCCAGACGAAAGAATAGTAAAAAAAGATGGGATCATTGTTGATTTGACTCCTAAAGAATTTGATCTGCTTAAGACATTGATTGACCATCGTGGAAAAATCTTTACACGTTCAGAGCTGTTGGAATTTGTTTGGGGCTACGATTTTGCCGGGGATACACGTACGGTAGATACTCATATCCAAAGACTCCGTAAAAAACTGGATGCAAGCGACCTCATTAAAACAGTGTTTGGCATTGGATATAAATTCGAGAAGCAGGAGGAGTAGAGAGTGTTACGGACGATCAAGGGTAAATTTATTATTGGTTTTTTTCTGATTTTTTCTCTCTCTTTCCTAGTGCTCAATCAAACGGTCAAAAGCGTCATTTGGTCAAGCAATGAAAAAATTGTGACCTCAGATTTAATAGACTTAAAAAAAAACAGCATCATGTATATCAATCAAGCATTTTTAATCAATCATTATAAAAACAATGAATTATACTTCGGCGATATGGCCGATGAAATAGTGGATAGTTTAACTCATTCAACAGGAAGCAATGTAGGCGTTTATACCGTAGATGGCACTTTGTTGTCTTCTTCTAATAAAACAGTGTTTTCGCAAGGCATTGACGAGGACCTAGCAAAAGCAATTAACGGAAAAAATGCTTATCATATCACCTATGATCGAAATCAAGCACAGGTGTTTTTTTCTTATCCAGTTGTCATTGATGGTGCAAAAGTTGGCATATTGCGTTTTTCTAAAGATTTTAATTTGCTTTACAAACAAAGCGGAGAGATTTTAAATATTATTTTTTATATCGCTCTTGCGATATTTGTGGCGGCGTTTCTTTTCTCTTATATACTCTCCAGACACATCACGATTCCAATCGTCAAGCTGACAGAGGCCACCTCAGAAGTCAAAAAGGGCAAGCTGGATGTGGATATCCATTTTTCTAGAAAAGATGAAATTGGCCAGCTTACGGTTAATTTCAATGATATGATCACCAGAATTAGGGATCAAATTTCAACTATCGAAAAAGATCGGGACAGGTTAAAGGAACTTAATGAACAGGAAAAACGTTTTTTTGACAATATGACCCATGAACTGAAAACACCTCTGACTTCTATTCAAGGCTATGCTGAAATCATAAAACAAAAAGGGGAATCAGATCAGGCGTTTTTTGATAAAGGAATGAATCATATTGTTGAAGAAAGCCGGCGTCTGCACAATTTGGTTATAAAACTTCTTGAGGTATCTAGAGAAACCTCTAAAGAACAATTCGATAGGATTGATGCAGGAACGATTTTGAAAGATGTATGCGAATCTATGAAATTTCGTGCAGAACGATATAAAAAGAAGATCACCTATGAGATAGAAGACAGTCTCTATGTGTATGGTCAAAAGAATAGAGTGCGCCAACTCTTTATTAATCTTTTGGACAATGCGATCAAATACAGTTTATCTCATTCTGAAATCATGATTCAGGCTAAAGTTACGGGAGATCAGGTTCTTTTTATGTTCAAAAATCCAAGTGATCCATATGACGACAACCAATACACAAAAGTGTTTCAGCCTTTTTATTCAATAAACCAAAAGGTGACGGAAGAAGGAAGTTTAGGGTTGGGGTTAAGCATAGTTAAAACAATTGTCGAAAAACATGGAGGAACAATCAAGATGTTCTACGAAGAAAACCATACAATCATCACTATTGAACTAGCTTACATGAAGGTTGAGAACTGATCATGAAGAACAAACGGTTTATTATATTGTCAGGGATATTATTGATTTCCTTGATTTTTGTATCCAGTTATAATATGGGCAAGCGATCTGAAACCATTATCATTCCAAACAAGGAAGAGAGCCAGATTGATGACGATCAGAAGTCGGACTCCTTTCAGGTGAAGAAGATATATCGCCTCCCTCAAGCTGACCAGTTGCTTGGCTGGTCTTCATCAAACTCTGTAGTTGGTTTTTTCAAAGGAAATGACACAACGGAAGGTAAAGCGCAGCATCTTCAGAATGTCTCCTATCCTTTTGAAAAACCTGAAACTCTGCAGAGCATTGACCGCAATACTTCCAACCTTAAGTTGTCTCCCGACGGGAAAAGTATCGCCGGATTAACGATGTCATCAAATAAGATAACACTAAATCTAATATCACTGACGAACAGAAACAAAAAGGAAGTAGCCAGCTTTTCTTCTAGCAAGGATGCCTTTGTACAGGATATTTCATGGTCAAATAATAGCAAATACATTTGTTATCTTGTCATTGACACGGCAAAAAGTGACCAGACTGCGGTCAATGTATTCAACATAGATTCCGGAACCCTCAAAACGTATCCATTGAAGAATGTTGATGAAAAGGATTCGCTTACGGCAGTTTCCATTTCAGATGATGGACACAGTTTGCTGCTAACCATGTTACAAGGGCAACAATATCGCATTATGACGGGGACCATCAGCGGTGACAGCATCACTATTCAAAATAAGCGGCAGATTAGCCCCTATGGTGAACCTGTTTGGTTAAACAATGACCAATTTGTATTTTTAGGTATCGGAGAAACCTTATACGAATACGACCTCAGAAACAGTGAGCTCTCTGTTCTGCTCGAAAATGTAGCTGTTTTTACCATATCTAATGATCGAAAGAAGATCGCTTACTCTTTATATGACAAGGACAATACTTATGCAGGAAAGCTGCAAGGGAAAAATGTCCTCTACGCAGAACCTATATACCACGGCACCAGCCCATCAGAAATATATTGGAGTCCAGATGGCAGCAACCTGCTCGTTTATGAACAAAACCGGTATATTTCTATGGAAAACTCATCAGCCCGATTTTTTGACGATCGCTCTTATATCATATCCTTCAAGTAAACCTTATTTCTATTGAAATAAGGTTTTTTCTTATACCTGCAAGATATTACATAACAATGATTCCTTCATTTGTTGACATTTTGTTTACAAGTTGATCAAACTTCTGCGATAACTCTCATCTATATTAAAAGAGCATCATTTTTACCGGGCTTTGTCTCCATTGGTCCTTCTAATTTATGTGACTCGTTCGCGAGAAAACTAGTTTTGATATCTACAATTGAGGAGTTGGAAAAAGTGTCAAATTCACCAAGAAGGGATCGTAAGTTGAATCAAATAGGAAAAATAGGTTTTGGGATATTGATTATTCTAGGTGTAACGTTACTATGCATTTCCTGGAAGGCACTTGCCGGCCCAAAGCAGGAACCAATAAAAGAAAGTACAAACGCTTCTGAGCAGGCGCATATAGAAACACACAAAAATTCAGCACAGAAAAAAGAACAAAAAAAACCTGCTGAAATCGGGAAGGTCGTTTATTTAACATTTGATGACGGACCAAACCCTGCTGCTTCAGAGAAAATTATGGATTTGCTTCATAAATACAATGCAAAGGGAACGTTTTTTATGTTAAAACCAAATATCGAGCGAAATCCTAATATTGTGAGAAAAATGGCGGAAAACGGTCATTCTGTTGGGTCTCACGGCGTGACGCACCAGGTTTCCGAAATCTATAAATCCCCTGAAAGCTTTGCTGCAGAAATGAACGATACATTGGACTACATTAAAGAAACAACCAAAGTCAACACGCATTTAATAAGAGCACCTTACGGGTCAAAGCCTTACATTACTGGCCCTTTTAGAGATGTTGTGGAGCGTGATCATTTTAACCTGTGGGATTGGACAGTTGACTCAGAGGACTGGAAGTACACTCATGGAGAGTTTGTTAAGAGTGTCATTCAGCAAGTCAAAACCCTTGAAGGAAAAGAGCCGCTTATTGTATTAATGCATGAAAAGCCGACTACCGCGGCGTATTTGGAACAATTATTAAAATATTTCCGGGAAAGCGGATACGAAATGAAAGCAATTCATGATTCAATCAAACCGGTACAATTCAGATTCAATTGAAGTATAAATTTAAAGTATCTTATATGAACTACAAAATATCACGGAGATAAAAGAATTATTTATTAGAGAACCGTTAAGAACCTGTACAACATATAAATATTCAACTTGATCAGGAAGGAATTTGATAGTGAAAATTGGGAGAAGGAAACTGAAAATGCAGAGTATTTTATTGTTTGTTCTAGCCCTCTTGTTAACCATTGGAAGCCTGACCTGCTATAGCATTTACCGAAACGTAGCAAAATCGGTCAACCATATGTATGAACCTCTGCAAAGAGATTCTAAGCAACAAGATGCTAGTCTTGGGCATGATCCTATATCGATTCTTTTGCTGGGAGTAGATGAACGCCCCGGTGATAAAGGACGACCTGATTCGATGATCGTACTGACTTTAAATCCAGAGACGAAAACATCGACGATGGTAAGTATACCGCGTGATACCAGAGTATTTATGCGATCAAAGAATACCAATATTAAAATGAACGCAGCATATACTTACGAGGGTATTGAAGGTGCCGTTCAAACCGTTGAACAATTTTTAAACATCCCAATCAATTATTATATCAAAGTCAATATGGAAGGGTTTAAAGATATTGTAGATGAGATTGGCGGAATCACAGTGAATAATGATTTCCCTTTTACCCTTGAAGGGGTGCATATACCAAAAGGGGAACAGCACCTGGATGGAAAGGTTGCCCTTAAATACGCACGGATGAGAAAAGAAGATCCTCGCGGTGATTTTGGGCGGCAGAAGCGGCAGCGAGAAATCATTAACCAAATTATTCACGAAGGAGCACAATTAAAATCATTAAAAAACTATCAAGGAATTTTGGCTGCCTTAGAAAAAAATATACAAACAAACTTAACACTTGATAAAATGATTGATATTCAACGCTCTTATAAAGAAGCCGTTCAACATGTCAAACAGATCGAAATAAAAGGTGAGGATAAAAAGATAGATCACTTATGGTATCATGTTGTAACTGATAAAACGAGAAAGGACTTATCGAAGAAACTTCGCCAGCAATTAAATCTAGATTCTTAATAAAATAAAAACCGGTATTCACCAACCGCTTACTCATGTAAAGAGAAGAGTTCTTACCTCTTCTCTTTTTTATGATTTCCCGGAATAAAAAAGAGAGTATTCGATTATTTTCTTAAACCCTAGTTTAGCTGCTAATGCAATGGACGAATTGTTGCAGATATCACAATCCCAGCTAGGAACAATCCCATTTTCCATACAAAACGCTATAAACCTATTTGCTACGCAATAAGCTAACCCCAGTCCTCTATATTCTTCAAGTGTATAGATATCCATTTCCGCTCGATTATGCCCTAAAAATATAGAAGTACACTCACTTACTACATGATTGCCATGTAATACGGCAAATCCAAAACCTTTTGAAGCAAACTGTGAGACAGAATCCCAATACTCCTCATAATACGCGCTGTTAAACGCTGTGCTGTGTGAAATGATGTCTTCGTCTATTCTTTTCAATACAAGCCCCTTTGGCAGTTGCAAAGTCTTTTTGAAAGATTTTGGTTGATAAGAAAATGCAGCTCTTCTCATTTGGTTTAAGTCATCTTTCAGTATGGGTTTCAGTACGCTATCCCATGTATCACTGGAAGAAAACAAGGTAAATCGTTTTGATGATTTCACTTGTTCTTCATAATATCCTGCAATGAAATCATGAAAATCCCGATTCCCTTGGTCTCCCGCAATAAAATAAATGCCTGATTCAGCTCCTATAAAAAACGATTTAGGAAAGGTTTGATCATCTGCATAAACAGCTCCCGGAATGGTTTGATCTAATATTGAATAGACAAATGTGGGACAATATTTGTCATCAAACATTGTTTTTAAGCTACTATACTTTTCTTTTGTTAATTCCTGCAAAACAGACAACTCCTTTAAAACACCGTCTTCTTCTTGATTCTGTTCACAAAATCAATTTTCCTCTGTCACCAGCAAATAACTTCCCTGTTACGAATCTCAGACAAATAAAAACAGGTGTCTGCACTCAGCCCGCAGACACCTGTTGAACAACACATAGCATTATATAAACCCAAGAAAACGCTGAGTATATCGATTCTTTATTCCCCAGTTACAGCAAACTGTTTTAAACGGTCACCAATTTCAGCACGGACCCTTTGGAAACACTTCTTCTGTTCCGTGTGCTTTTGCCGGATCATCAAATTTATCCGATGTTTGATTTGAAATATCAATCCCTGCTTCTTTCATTGCTTTGACAGCACTCGATGTCATCCATGAGCTTCGATTCCTGCGCTGTACACATTCCACTTGTCCCCAAGGTATTTTCTCCCCCACCCTTCAGCCATTTGGCTGCGGCAAGAGTTACCTGTGCATTGTTTTCCTTGATATAGTGACCTTGTCCTTTTAGAAACAAGAATGGATTATCAGCAGCCAAATATACAGGCCGACAAGTGTGATCAATAAAGTGGGTATCGTGAGGATAATTCCTGTTTTAAAATACGTGCCCCAGGAAATTTTCATACCTTTGTGCGAAAGAACATGAAGCCATAATAATGTCGCCAAGGAACCAATCGGTGTTATTTTAGGTCCTAAATCTGAACCGATCACATTTGCATAAATAAGCGCTTCTCTCATCATCCCATGTGTATCTGTACCGGCAATAGCCAATGCGTCAATCATAACAGTCGGCAAGTTATTCATAATGGAAGAAAGAATCGCCGCAATAAAGCCCATTCCAATTGTCCCAGCAAACAATCCTTGATCAGCTGCGGCTTGAATCACATCTGAAAGGACATCCGTTAATCCGGCATTTCGGACACCATACACAACAACGTACATGCCAATTGAAAAGAATACGATAGCCCATGGCGCCTCTTTCACCACTTTCTTTGTATGGACGGCCGGACTCTTTTGCGCAGCGATTAAGAAAATGATCGCAATGCTACCCGCTACCACTGATACAGGGATAGAAAAAAATTCACTTGCAAAATATCCAATTAACAGCAGCCCTAAGATATACCATGACAGTCTGAACATGTTTTGATCTTTAATTGCTTCAACAGGTTTTTTAACCTCAGTCAGATCATAGCGTTTTGGTATGCTTTTTCTAAAGAAAAGGTAAAGTACAATGATGCTCGCCAGCAGCGAAAACAAGTACGGGACAACCATTCTGGATGCATAATCAATAAACGTAATATGAAAATAGTCCGCTGAAACAATGTTGACCAAATTGCTCACTACTAAAGGAAGCGAAGTGGTATCCGCAATAAATCCGCTGGCAATGATAAAAGGAAAAACTAATTTTTCATTAAAATGTAATGCTCTGACCATCGCTAATACAATTGGTGTCAATATAAGAGCTGCACCGTCATTTGCAAATAACGCGGCGACGATAGCCCCTAATAGAGATACATAAACGAACATCCGCACACCGTTTCCTTTTGCAGCCTTAGCCATATGAAGCGCTGCCCATTCAAAGAAACCGATATTATCAAGAATTAACGATATCAGTATGATAGCCACAAAAGCCAAGGTCGCATTCCAAACAATCCCTGTCACAGTTAACACATCATGAAAATTGACAACACCTGCTATTAGAGCTAAAACTGCGCCTCCACAGGCTGACCACCCTATAGATAAATTTTCCGGCTGCCATATGACCAATACTAGAGTTAATAAAAAGATGAATACTGCCAAAATCATTGATGTCAATCTAATGCCTCCTTACTGGCAACACGCTTGAGTTTTCTTTTGTTTGATATGGTTTAACAATTCATCCTCCTGATCGATTTGATGTAAGATCAATTGCAATGTATCAAACTCAGGACAGGAACCATTTATTGAATAATAACGCCATTGGCCTCTTCTGTCCTCATTCACAAAACCTGCGTTTCTTAATTTCCGCAAATGCTGGCTTATGGCGGGCTGGCTCATTTCGAACATATCAACCAATTGACAGACACAATATTCTTTTTCAAGAAATAATCTCATCATTATAAGCCTAGTTTGATCACTAAGTGTTTTCAAACAACGAGTCATCGCCGCACAATCAATCGTCATATGAGCTCCTCCTTCCCAAATCAATATATAAGCAAATCATTATATACACGCCAAATGATTCTACATTCCCCTTTACGTTTATATGTAGCGCTCCGTATATCTTAAGGATCAAAACTTCGAAACGAAAACCTGAGTCGCTCCCCGCGTTTCCTTAGCGCCACCGTCATTATATAAACTTTTATTTATATAAACAATCCCTTATATTTGGAACATCAGATATGTTTGATTCAATTAATATCAATCTCTTTATTTGCCTTTACCCATTGTACATTGAACCGAGTACGGCAATATAGCTTGTGTTTGCTTTTGGTTTTTGGCAGGAAGGATGGCCAGGACAACACTTATGGCGGACAAAGCATTTCATTCCCAAATCAGTAACTGAAATGGATATCGGACGGGAAAGCATAATACAATAAGCAATCAGCAAAATACAAAAAATACCAAGGGTTTTGATACCCTTGGTATTTATGATCGAGACCTTCACCGGTTATTCACCCACAAGCCTCAAAAAAGTGTTTTTGATTACATGTACCGGCGGCATGTCAGTACCGTTGTTTTTCTAATGATGATTAAGATTTCTAAAATTGCTGCCCTTCACTTCAGCTACGTCATATACGGTGACAAAGGCGGATTTATCAATATCATTAATAATTTCCTTTAGTTTGGTTTCTTCTAAACGGTTGATGACACATGTGATTTCTTTAAATTTCTCGTGGGAAAAACCCCCGTAAGCTTCTTTATATGTGGCGCTTCGGCCTAATTGATCACGTATTGTCTCTACCATTAATTCTGGTTGGGTTGTAATAATTTGAAAGGTTTTAGAGCCGCTTAAGCCTTCCTCCACAACATGAATCACTTTGGATGCAATGTAGTAAGCAATGACTGAAAGCAATGCCCCTTGTAAGCCAAATACTGTGGAAACAAAAATAAACACAAATAGGTTTAAGAATAGAATGAGATCGCTCGTTCCGAAGGGCAGTTTTCGGGATAGCAGCACAGCAAGCATGTCAATACCATCTAATGCGCCGCCATTACGCAGCGCCAGCCCCATTCCAAATCCAAGGATAATCCCGCCGACAACGGTAATTAACAGGGTATCTCCTTCTATGATTGCGGGTGTGTGGTGGAAAAAGCTTGTCCCCGCGGCAAGCGATACGATTCCGATAATTGATAATAATGCAAAGCTTTTCCCTATTTGCTTATATCCTAACCAGACAAATGGAATGTTGATCACAGCAATCAAAATCCCCAGCGGCAAGTTGAATAGCTGTGAACCAACGATGCTCAGACCCGTCACCCCTCCATCAGATACACTGTTTGGAATGAGCACTGTTTCTAGTCCATACGCCGCTATGATTCCTCCAATGATAACCATGATGATTTGGAAAATCATTTTCGCTTTAAATTTCTTATGTTTTTTGGTTGTATTCATACCATTCCTCATTTCTCAAATATTTCGTTATATTTAAATATACCATAATAGATATTTTCAGCTAAAAACATGCGTTTTTTTAAATAAAGTAATTAACAGTAAGGTAACCCTCTTTGACTTAGAACATTCATGTACCGTGCCGCCTGTTGAGCAAGCGGCCCCTTTCACTTCAGATCGTGAATCGCCCTCAAACTTCAACACCGAAAATCCTAATTTATTCTGATATGATACTTAAAAAAGGAGGTTTGATTACAATGAATAACCTGTGCCGCAGTAAACAAGCCCCATTTGAATACACCTTATCTCTTATAGGGGGCAAATGGAAAATGAGAATCCTCTATGAGTTAGGGTGTGAAAAAACGATGAGATACGGCGAGCTGAAAAGGGCTATGCCCTTCATCACCCATAAAATGTTAAGCGCACAGCTTAAGGAATTGCAAACTGACGGCCTTATTCATCGGTATGAGGTTTCTCAAACCCCACTGAAAGTAGAGTATTCGTTATCTGACAGAGGGCGATCTTTGTACCCCCTCATAGATGAAATGTGTAAGTGGGGAATGGCACAAGGAATGCCTCATATGTAAAACTACTTACAAAAAAGTGCGTACTTGTTTCCCATTGAGAGGAATTTTATACTGAATGAAAATGCTTCGTGTGGAGGAAAAAATGACAAAACAAGTCTATATCATTCATGGCTACGGAGCCTCCTCAACAAATCATTGGTTCCCTTGGCTGAAAAAACGCCTGCTCGCAGATGGGGTCAAAGCAGACATTTTAAACATGCCTAATCCGCTCCAGCCAAGACTTGAGGATTGGCTGGATACACTCTCTTTATATCAGCACACTTTACATGAAAATACGTATTTGGTTGCGCACAGCTTAGGTTGCCCCGCCATTTTGAGATTTTTGGAACATCTTCAATTACGAAAACAGCTTGGCGGAATCATACTTGTTTCCGGCTTTGCCAAATCATTGCCCACTTTAAAGATGCTAGATGAATTTACACAGGCATCGTTTGATCATCAAACAATCATTGAGTCCGCGAAGCACCGTGCTGTCATTGCTTCTAAGGACGACCAAATTGTGCCTTTTTCATTCAGCAAGGATCTGGCACAACAAATTGATGCTGCGTTATATGAAGTTCAGCACGGAGGTCATTTTCTAGAAGATGAGGGATTTACTTCTTTGCCTATTGTTTATGATGTTTTAACCTCTTATTTTTCAAAGGAAACTCGCTAACATCTTTCACCCATCTGCTTCAATCGAGCCCGCGAAAAGCGGGCTTTCTGAGTTATCGTTTGATCAATACAGATAACTCACCTTCAAACACTTTTACTTCTTTTTGATTATAAGTAGATAGCAATACTGTGAGTATTCCCAATTCATTTCTCTTTGGCTGCTTATCAAGAACCTTAACAATTGTAAACAATTCATCATCCGGATATACAGGTTTTATGAATGTCATATGATTCATCTCTGTTCCGGCTATAATATCGTCTCCATAGAAACCTTCTTCAATCCAAAGTTTAAAAGATATGGCCAGTGTTTGTATGCCGGAAGCGATAATTCCATTAAATCTGCCTTTATTCGCTTTTTCTTCATCTACATGCATATACTGAGGGTCAAATTCACCCGCAAACCGCATAATATCATCTTTTGATACTTTTAATGATTTCGTTTTGAAGACCTGGCCAATTGTAAACTCATCTAACTTCATTCTTACACCTCTATTTTTTCAATTGTCTATTTTGTTTATTTTAGCACTGTGATGAGCAAATAAAAAATTCTGTTTTTCGCTAAACAGACGTATCGTGGCCTGGACTGCAGGCACTCATCATATACTTAAAAAATATTGAACAGCTCTCAACACTTAGTCGTCACTTGGCCGTTTTGCTAAACTGAAAGCTCCCTCATATCTTCCAGGCAGCCTTCAGTTTTTTTATGCCTTCTCTTATGTCGGATTCAGAAACCCCTGCAAACCCGAGCGAGACCGTTTTTGTAGGAGGATGATGTTGATAAGAAAGAGAAACAGGATAAATTTTTACTCCATGTTTTTTCGCCTTCTCAATTAACTCTTTTTCACCAAATGGCAAATAAACGTCAAGTAAGATACGAAGCCCAGAGTTTTCTCCGCGAATTCTGACATGCTCTCCTAATTCCCTTTGCACTGCCTCTAATACAATGGCTCTTTTTTTGCGGTAAAGTTTTCTCATTCTGTTGATGTGTTTTTGCCACTCTCCATTTTTTATAAATTCAGCTAGGGTTAGCTGACTGTGGCAGGACACTGTTTGCTTATATAAGGACGTGATTTCATGCCCCTTTTTTAAAAGAGGCGAAGGAAGAATCATATAGCTGATACGCAGCGAGGGCAAAAGAGACTTAGAAAAAGTGCCCATATAAATGACACGGTTATGCTGATCAAGCCCTTGCAGAGAAGGAACCGGCTGTCCTGTGTACCTAAATTCCCCGTCATAATCATCCTCTATGATAAAGGATTGATGTTCAGCCGCCCATTTGAGCAGCTGAATTCTTCTGTTGATCGTCATGATGGTTCCCAGCGTAAATTGATGGGAAGGTGTGACATATACAAGGTTTGGCTGCTGTTCTTTGATCTTCTGTATACAGATTCCTTCATCATCGACTGGTATCGGAACAATATTCATGCGATTGGCTTCAAAAATTTTGCGTGCTCTTGGATAACCAGGATCCTCATACCCTATAGAAATATTCGGCTCAAAAACTTGGCACAAGATTTGCAGCAGAATAGGGTTCCCGGCACCTATAATCACTTGTTCAGGGCCGCAATGAACACCCCGAGATTGATACAGGTACTCTGCAATGAGTGTTCTCAGCTCAAACTCTCCTAAAACATGTCCCGGCCGATAAAGCTCGTGTCCATATTGGTCTAAGCTATTGACCATGCTTTTTCGCCATGCGGAAAAAGGGAAGTAAGAAGAATCTACATTCCCATAATGAAAATCAATCGATTGTTTATTTTCTTCTGCTTCTTGTTGAATGGGTGATGTGCTTGGCACCCTACCATAGGCAAAATCAGAATCAAGATAATCAGCAAACCACCCGCTTCTTGGCTTGCTCACAATATAGCCCTCAGCAGCGAGCTGTTCATAGGCACGTTCAACAGTCGTTTGGCTGATGGAAAGCTGATTCGCCAGGAGTCTTTTTGAAGGAAGCTTCATTCCTTTTTGAATACGGCCCCGATGCATATTTTCTTTAAAATATCGATAAAGCTGCTGATAAAGCGGAATATCCAGATTTCTATCCAAAAAAGGCGTGATATCCATTTGCGCGTTGTTCTCCTAACTGGTATGCATTTTTTTATGAAAACTGGCTGTTTATAAAAGGCCAATTCCAGTTTATAGTCATTGTAATCCTTAGCTACTGGTTTTGTTAAGAAAATACAGACAATGAACAAGAAAGATATGTGGAGTGATTGTAATGAACAAACGAACAAATGGCTGGATAAATGGTTTTATAGGCGTACTCATTTTCAGCGGCTCGCTGCCTGCGACCCGTTTGGCTGTGTCGGACTTCGATCCGCTGTTCCTCACCGTATGCCGCGCTGCGATAGCTGGTGTACTGGCGGGAGGTCTCCTTCTCATCTTCCGGCAGCAGCATCCTTCCAAAAGAGACCTCATTTCATTATTAGTGGTAGCGTTTGGCGTAGTGATTGGTTTCCCGTTGCTGACAGCTTTAGCGCTTCAGCATGTCACTTCCGCACACGCCATTGTCTTCATTGGACTTCTTCCACTCGCAACGGCGGTCTTCGGCGTACTGCGCGGGGGTGAACGCCCTCGGCCCGTCTTCTGGATTTTCTCAACCGTTGGCAGCTTGTTAGTAGCAGGTTTCGCCCTCATTCAGGGGGGAGGTTCATCCCCGCTTGGCGACGCGTACATGCTGGCTTCTATTGTCGTATGCGGTCTCGGTTATGCAGAAGGGGCAAGGCTTTCACGGCGTCTGGGGAATTGGCAGGTGATCTCATGGGCACTCGTTCTGTCGCTTCCTCTTATGCTGCCATTGTCGTTCTTTTTTACGCCGGACTCATGGTCGGCGATCGGCGTTCCCGCGCTGCTCAGTCTTGCATATGTATCCTTATTCAGCATGCTGATTGGCTTCGTGTTCTGGTATCGAGGTCTTGCCCAAGGGGGAATTGCAGCGGTTGGGCAGCTCCAGCTTCTCCAGCCTTTTTTTGGACTGCTGCTTGCCTCAGTGATACTGCACGAGAAAGTAGGCTGGGCACTCGTAGCAGTGAATATCGCCGTTATCATGTGCGTTGCTGCTGCACGGCGATTTGCAAAGTAAGGCAGACCTTTATCGTAAACTTCAAAAATGCATGAAGGTATAAAAATACCAAGGGTTGCTGGCCCTTGGTATTTTGCACGCGATCGAGCAAACTTGAGTCTCGCGCTTAGACATATAAGTCAACACCCATTTACCTGCCGCCATTATCAAATCCTCTCTAATAAATCTCCCACTTTTTCTGCCATGACACGAGGCGGATAAGGCATTTCGTTTTTGTTTGCATTTATATCCCACTTTACATTCAAAACCTGAAGAAAAAGGGGCAAAACTTCTTAAGAATTCTTAAGTTTTCGCGATGCTATTCAAGATCGTTTCCTCTTCTTAAACAGTTTTCAATATCATCCTATCTATTCCATGGTAATATTTAGATACATAAACTTATATATGAAGCTGACCTGAATTAATAGAGAGGAATGAAAAAATGAAGAAACGCAGAAAGATATGTTATTGCAATACTGCCCTGCTGCTTATGATTTTGCTTGCTGGATGTACGGACAGTAAGAATGGAGAAGCACAACAACCTTCAAATCAAGCTTCTGCTGTACAATCTGACGAAAAACACACTGAGCCTGAAGAGAGCACCAAAATACGCAAGGATGAAGCGGAGCCAATAACAGAATCAGAAGAATCCGCAACAAAAGCTGCAAATGATACCTCTTCAGCAGAAGAGAAAAGCAAAGAAGACAATGTATTGGCAGCATACTCTTCGGAAAAAATCGAATATGCCAGAGTTTGGCTTCAACTCGGACCTAATCAAGAGATAGATGAATTAAATGTTCGACATATTTCGGCTGGCGAGCCAATTAATCCTAATGATGATACAAGTGCCAGCTATCCAGAAGATGTAACCCAGTTAGCAGGTTCTCGTTTAGTGGATGGATCAGTCACTTATCATGGCAATGGGGATGGCACGATTCATGTATATAATGTGCCTTTACGATGGGATTCTGCTGATGATGTAGAAAAAGGCGTCATGAGGGAAGTGACTGAGAATATCATAAAAAACAGAAAAACAGTGTATGTTGATACAGGTGACAATGAAAAAATCAAGCGGCTCATTGATATCATGATGATTCATTAATCAGTATTCGTTTGTCTGTACCTGACTAAATACAATGGTTAATAAGGTATATTAATACAAAAACAAAGTTTGGAGTGTAGTAACTTGCTAAAAATCTTCCGGTTCTATTAGTTCTCCTATCAGTTGGAGGCATTCTAAATGTGATGAGCCGTGCCATTGAGCTATTTCTAGGTGTTGCATTAATATTTTATAACGCTGTCTAGTGGCATACAATGTTAATCAAAAGAAGCATTTCAGCAGTAAGTGAATGTTGTCCTAAGAAAAACAAGCATCTTACTATGCTTGTTTTTCTTCTATAGAAAGGATCTTATTACGCTATGATGCTATTCCTTTAGCCTGAACCTTGGCGTGCCTAATCCTTTAATCCCTTTCCATCGAGAATTTTTTGCACATATTTTTCGACTCTCGATTCTCGGGTTTTGGATTGTTTGGCTTGAGAAAAATAAAGAGTGTACGCTCTTTGCCGTCCCGGGGTCAAAGCTTCAAAAGCAATTTTCAATGCAGGGATTTCATCGAATTTTTTTTGAAGTTCTTCAGGAATGTTCAATTCAATATTTTTGTTAACTTCCACTTTCAAACCGGCTTTTTCAACTTCAATGGCTTCGTGAATATAGGCTTTCAAAATGTTTTCTAGCTCATTTATTTCCTGAACATTTGTAAACCGAATCTGGCGCGCCGCCTGTACATTCTCCGTTTGTTGAATGAGAATTCCATCGGTATCCTGTAATAGGGCACCTTTGTGAAACAGAAGCGCACAATATTCTTTAAACCCATGTATTAAAACGACATTTTTATTATTGTATGTGTAACAAGGATGCATCCACTTAAAATCTTCAGTCAGCTCACAGTCAAGAATGATGGTTCTCAACTTCTCAAATTCTTCCTTCCACTTTTTCGCTTTACTTAAAAATTCATCAACCTTCGGATTCGTTCTGCTATTTGTCATGAAGGAATTCCTCTCTTTCCAAGCTTTTTACATTTACGTGAATTGACAATAATGAAGTCCAGTTTTATTTTTGACATCTCGGTATTTAATTTATTCTTCTATAGGTTCCTTCTCTTATTATTCAATAGATTAAGCTTAAAGTGGGGATGATGCAACAACAAAAAAAGAAGGCCCACAAGCCTTCTCTTCTTGTATAATTATTTCACTGACAATCTGAAAAAGTAACAATTCGATGATTATATATCTTTTTTATTCTTGCCAATGCATAAGGTTACGGCAACACTAGCTATACTGACTAAAGTTCCTGCAATAGAAACTAGAATTGTCAAAAAGCCATTGGGAATAAGAAATCCAATTGGAATGAGCCCCAGAAAAGTGAAAACGATAAAACATTGGTATACACCAGATATTATTCTTACAACCAAATTGCCAAAAAAGGACATGACTAATGGAGGGATAAATAAAAATACAACGATTCCAATTGAGATCATCAAGATAATAGGTTCATCAAATGAGATGACATAATCTCCAGGCGACTCTTTAGCGGCCGCTAAAACAACAACGATAGACATCATTAGTGTAACAAAAACAAGAGAAAACCTTTTTAACAACGTTATGACTCCTTTACCTAAAGCGAGTAATCCTGCCTTTTTCAAATCCGATAACCATTTTATGTGATTCAATTAAAGAATATGCAGTGAGTGACACAGCTATAAGGAATCCTGGTCAAATCTTTATAATAGATTTAATGGAGCAACTATAGTTAGTTAGAATATTAGACGACGCAATAGACTTTATCTAACAATATAACAAATTAATGTAAATTAAACAATCCTACCCTTTAGCGGCCCCTAGACCATACCACCACCGGAATGAGTAATAAGGACAAAATCCCTCCAATAAGTGATAATGCGAGGTAACTTGAACCTGCCACAATCATTCCAGATAATGCTCCGCCAGCAGCTCCTGACAACGCAATCAGAACATCCACTGTCCCCTGCGTTTTAGCTCGTGTGGCAGTATCAGTTGAATCTACAATAAGGGCAGTCCCGCTTATCAAACCAAAATTCCACCCTAATCCCAGTAAAGAAAGAGCAATGACGAGAAGAACCATAGAATCTCCCGGAGCAAATGCTGCTATTACACCTGCCAAAAGCAACGTTGTTCCAGAGGAAATAGCCATTGCGGTACGTCCCAACCTATCTACAAGAACACCTGTAACCAGTGAAGGGAGATACATAGCACCTATATGAAAACCAATAACAAGACCGACTGCACCCAAGTCATGGCCATGATGTCTCATATGAACCGGTGTCATTGTCATAATAGCTACCATTACTATTTGGGTAAGAACCATAACCGTTGCCCCAACAATGATGCCTTTTTTGTTTTCTGTATGCTCAGCTGCCGCCAAATATCCTTTATCATCAGGCTCTTCATTTGCCGCTTCTATTGTTCTTGCTATAACTAATGGATCTGGACGAAGCATAATGAAAAGGACCACACCTGCTAACATATATGCTGCTGCGGCTAAAATGAAAGGGCCAGCAAGTGATGGAACACCAATAGAAAGAGCGAAATCCCCCATCACATTCACTAAGCTTGGACCTGCCACTGCGCCAAATGTAGTAAAAACCATGGTTATACTAACAGCAGTCGCTCGCTGCTTATGATTTGCTAAGTCTGTACCTGCATAACGGGCCTGTAAATTAGTGGCTGTACCTGCACCGTAAATAAGCAACGAAATAAATAACAAGAAAATACTATTTATGATTGCTGCCATAATAACGCCTATTGCTCCAAGTCCGCCAATCATAAAGCCAGCCGAAAGACCTGTTCGACGGCCATAACGTTGAGAAAGTCTTCCAACAATTAATGCAGATCCTGCTGACCCTAAAGTAAATAAAGCAGAAGGAAGACCAGCAAACGCATCAGTGCCAAGCATTTGCTGTGCAATAAGCGCACCGACAGTCACTCCTGCCGCCAGCCCCGCACCACCAAAAATTTGTGAGATACTCACAACGAATAGTGTACGCTTGTATAACGATTTTTGTTTTTCTGGTGAACTGATGTAGCTTTGTAATGAAGCAGTTTGAACATCTATTGCTTTTACGCTGTCCTTGTCTAACATCATCTGACCTTCCTTTCTAAAAGCCAATTTTGTATAAACCTCCCTCTAGATGTGGATCATCATAACACGCACAAAAAAGCCATACAATGTCATAATTGTATGGCAAACAATATTAGGTAAGATCGTCTAGCAAACGTCTCAGAATCATTAATCCTTGTTCAAGCTCTTCAAGTGTTTTTGGTGCACAGACAGAAACCCTTACAGCCCTTTCAGGACAACTATTGCCTACTACAAAGCGTTCAGCCGCATACACTTGCACGCCATGTCGAGCAGCCAACTCTTCAAATTGAGCGCCAGTTATTTTACCGGGTAACATCAACCAACGAAAAATGCCTGTTTCAACACCTAAACATGTATATCCCGCAACATATCGGTTTACGATTTGATTTCTGCGAATGGTTTGTTCACGATGACTCTCAATTAAGACTTCAAATTGATTTGATACAATCGTGCGAGCAGTAAGTTCAGCTAATAGCGGGGAAACGGTTATATTTAAATTATAAAGCGCCTTTGATATTGGCTCCTTATATTGTCTCGGCACTGCTACATAAGCCAAACGCAGGCCTGGCGCTAACGATTTTGATAAACTTGCAATATGAATAACCTGTTGCGGTGCGAATGAGGCGAGTGCCGGAAGCGGATTTTTGTTGAGAAGATGGTACGATGCATCCTCAATAACAAATAGATTATATTTCTTTGCAATGTCTGCAACCATTCTTCGATTCTCAACAGACATAAAGGAAGTCGTCGGATTATGATAATCCGGGATTAAATACAAACCTTTAATATTTTCGTTTTTACACGCATATTCAAGTGACTCCGGACTCATTTCATCGTTTTCTGATTTTATCGGTACGATTTGCACACTAAGCAATGATGCAACAGTTTTTAATCCAGGGTACGTATGATGGTCAACTCCGATGCGATCTCCAGGCTTACAAAGACTCGCCAATGTCGCTGCAATCGCATTTTGCCCTCCATTTGCAAATAAAATGTGATCAACGGATGTTTCAAATCCGCCTCTTTGGATGAGCTTTACAGCTGCATCTTTTTGCCAAAGGCTTTCGCCAGCCCGGCCGTAGCTAAACCATTTTTCATAATCCTCCTCCTGAACCATGTTTTTCAGTTGGAGTAACAAGGGCTCATATGAAGCGTGATCTGGAAGTGTCGCTCCCATTTCAATTAAATGTGTCGGCTTTGTATCCTCAAGTAAATACGCATTCGACAACGCATCATACGATACAAATGTGCCGCTCCCTACAGTCGCACTCAGCAGCCCCTTTAACTCACACACTTTAAATGCTTTGGAAATCGTACTCACATTTATATCTAAATAATCGGCCAATTCTCGCTGCGGAGGAAGTTTTGTTCCAGGTATTAAAACTCCGTTTATAATATCCTGTTCCAATTGCCCTGCAAGTGCTTTATAGATAGGCTTTTCAGCTTTATCAATTGATGGCTTCCAGCTCATCGGATAGTTTTCAAAAGAATTGATAGGCATGATACGCATCCTTTTTCACTCAATTATATGAATGTGCCGTTTATAAGACAATTATAACTTTCTTTTATTGATGCCTTTTTATGAACAGCATGCTTCAATAAAACCTGTACAAATACAAGTGAATCACTTACTTTATTTCATATAAGTCATCCTGCAAAACTGTGCACAGAATGTCGGATAAATACATTTCACTCCTGTTATTCTTTGGTTAAAGGAGGCCAAATAAATGGATTTGCTTAAAAGTATGAATAGGGCGTTAAAGTATATTGAAGAAAACCTCACTAATGATATTGATTTTCAAGAGGCAGCAAAGCTTGCTTTCTGCTCTGAATATCATTTTAAAAGGATGTTTTCCTTCCTTGCAGGTATTTCATTATCGGAATATATTCGTCGCAGACGTCTTACTCTTGCAGCTTTTGAACTGAAAGACAGCAATGTAAAAGTGATTGATATTGCAATAAAGTACGGTTATAACTCACCAGATTCTTTTGCACGGGCATTCCAAAATTTACATGGCATAAACCCATCACAAGCCAGACTTAATGGCCATTCCCTTAAAGCTTATCCACGAATGACCTTCCAGCTAACAATTAAAGGAGGAAATGAAATGAACTACCGTATTGAAGAAAAAGAGGCATTTCGCATCGTTGGCATTAAAAAAAGAGTTCCTATTATTTTCAAAGGAATTAATCCGGAAATTGCATCTATGTGGGAAAGTTTAGATGAAAAAGCAATAAATAAACTAAAAGAGCTATCTAATGTAGCACCATCAGGCCTCATTAGTGCATCCACGAATTTTTCTGAAGGTCGGACAGAGGAAAACGGAGAGCTCGATCACTATATTGGCGCAGCCACAACGAAACGGTGTCCAGATAACTTCTCACGGCTTGAAGTTCCTGCCTCAACATGGGCTGTATTCGAATCAATCGGGCCATTTCCGGATACACTGCAAGAAGTATGGGGACGCATTTATTCCGAATGGTTTCCATCGTCAAATTACGAACAAATAGAAGGTCCAGAAATATTGTGGAACGAGCATAAGGATGTAACATCACCATCTTTTAAAAGTGAAATTTGGATACCAATTACAAAAAAGGAATACGTTTTTTGATCAGAGAAGAAAAATTGAAGGTTCTTGAAGAAAAAATACCAAGGGCGTCAAAACCCTTGGTATTTTTGATATTGCCGAGAGGGCTCAAACTCCACCAGTGTTTTTCATTGCCGGACCGGTCATATAAGCAAAAAAAGCCCCTATATATCCCGATTTGCATGATTCCTAATCTGTAATATCGACTTTTCACTCTGCATAGAAGGCTCTTTATGTAAAGCCAATATTAAAGTTATCCCTATAATACAAATAGCACCAATCCATTGAAAAGAACCAAATGGCGCTTTTAACCAAACGACAGTTGTTACAACAGCGGATAGAGGCTCTAAACTACCTAATAGGCTTGTTTCTTTGGGAGAAAGGCTTTCCAAGCTTTTTATGAAGAACCAGAACGCAATCATTGTTCCAAATAATATCACAAATAAAATATATGCATACGCCTCAGCAGTTAATCGTTGAAAATCCAGTTGCCATGGCGGATGGATAAAACCCAATGCAAAACCGCCAATAATCATAGCCCAACCTACAACGACAAGAGAATCAAATTTATGTAATAAACCAACGGCATACAAAGTATAAAAAGCTGCCGCGAATCCTGATAAAACTCCCCATACTACTGCAGCTGCCGGCACTGAAAGTTGAGACATTGAACCATTTGTTAACAAAAAAAAGCAACCCACTAAAGCAAGTACAACAGTTATGATATCTTGTTTGGTAAGAACCGTTTGTTTTCGCAACAGCGTGTAGATAATGACGATTACTGGGGATAAATATTGCAATAACGTAGCAACGGCAGCATTCCCATGTTGAATGGATGCCATATATGTGTACTGCACAGCTAGCATTCCCAATAGGCCAAAAATAAGAAGCTGGCCAGCCGACGCTTTGTGTTTCCAAACCTCAATAACCTGAGACCGATCCTTTCTGAACAATTGCAGCATTAAAAGTAACATTCCAGCCGTAAGCAAACGTGTCGTTACAAGCCAATTGACATCAATTTGATATTCTTGAAAAAGTTTTTTGGCTACTGTGCCTCCAATTCCCCAACATGTCGCCCCTGTTATAACATAGAACAATCCCATTTTTCTATTGGAAGTAATCATACATGACTCCTCACTAATAAATATAATAATAGTGTTATAATAAATGCAAAACATGATAAAAAATACTCAAATTGAATGAAAAAATATAAATATATTGAGGTGAGAAGTCAGAATGAAGAATTTTGCGATCGATCAAAATTTAAAAGAATTAACAGAGCACCGAACGGTAGAATTACCAGTTGCCTGTTACAAGACAAGGATCAATCAAAATATAAATGGCTATATTCCGCTTCATTGGCATGATGAAATCCAATTTGTTTTGATACTAAAAGGAATAGCTCTCTTTCAAATAAATGAAGAAAAAATAGAGGTTCACGAAGGGGATGGATTATTTATCAATAGCGGCTGCCTGCACATGGCAGAAGAAAAGGAAGGCTCGGATTGTACGTATATTTGCTTAAATGTGTCACCCCATTTCGTTTTATCTCAGGAACTGTATTCAAGCTATGTTCAGCCCTATATGTTTTCAACCAATTTGCCCTATTTATTTTTGGATGGAAATCAACAGTGGGCAAAAAACATTCTAGAAGCTGTTAAAAAAATAAATCAATTGGTTCAACAAAAGCCATCGCTCTATGAGATTGACATTACAATGCAATTAACGTTAATGTGGAAAAACCTGGTCGTTAATGGTTTTCAATTAGAGTACGATCAATCTGAAATGATAAAAAGTCATCGAATAAAACAAATGTTAAACTGGATCCATCTCCATTATGCAGAAAAAATCACATTAGACGACATTGCAAAAGCTGGCCAACTGAGCCGTTCTGAGTGCTGCCGTTATTTTAAACGAATGCTGAATAAGACGCCATTACGTTATATAATGGATTATAGAATTCAAAAAAGCTTATTATTACTGCAACACCCTGAATCCAATGTGACAGAAGTGTCTTATCAAGTTGGATTTAACAGTACCAGTTATTTTATAAGTAAATTTCAACAAGCGATGAATATGACGCCATTATCCTACAAAAAAATTCATATGAGACATTATTTCATAAGGTTTATTCTATTAATAAATGGAGTCCCTGTTAATGATACTCCCCTAGCACGATTTTTACGCCACAACTGCATGACCCTAAAATTCTAGGTGGCTTTTGTATTTGGGAATTGTTTCAACCGCTTGTGCTTTTTTATTGTGGAATCGCGGCTTACAATTATTAAATGCTTCAAGTGGAGGCCTCTTTTTCTTTTTTCAGCCTCTAGTTGGAACCTTACTCGGATGGATTCTGCTTGGAGAACAAATAGGCGGGACATTTTGGATAGGTTCGTTTTTAATTCTTAGCGGTGTTTTATTAGTCATTAAAGAGTAAGAAAAAGAAGTGAATTCATAACAAAAAAAAGCAAACTATTTTATATAGTTTGCTTTTCAATTAACCTTGTTCTTTCCCCTTCACTTCTTTATGTTCTGGTCTTCATTTATAATCTCTCCTTTCTTTATTTTTCTTCTCACCTCAATACCCATTTGAAGGTTGTCAATTTCCCTGATAATAATGCCAATCTCTGTGGCAAAATGTTCAATATCCACAAACCTTTTTCTGTTCGCAAGATAAGTGAAAATGCATCATTAAGTAAGTGGGCCGTTATCCATATCAAATTTGAGAACGATCGATAAAGAAATTAGAACTTAATCATGTGCTTTAAATATTTTTAGCTGACATTTCACAAATATCGTTCCTTCTTATTTCTACTCAAATCATTTCTGTGATGTCATTGAGCCAAGTCATGAATTCCTAAAGGAAATGGAATAACCCATTTTCAATGAAAAACTGATCTATGTTAATTAGTCGAAGTTTTAGGATATACACGGATCAATTGACCTTTTCCTTGATTGGAAATCCGACACGTTCCCTATTGTTTTTGCTTGATCTGTTTTTTCAAAAAAGTTATTGACATCAAAAATTCGATCATGTTATTATTAAAATTTTGATATTACACCTCCATATATGGTAATCTTAAGAAGGATACCATATATGGAGGTGGATGATATGTTTCAAATTGGCGATAACATTGTTTATCCAATGCACGGAGCAGGTATAATTGAAGCCATAGAAGAAAAAGAATTCTTAGAGGAAAAACAACAGTATTATGTCATAAGAATGTCAATCAGTAATATGACAGTTATGATTCCAACGAGTAAAATATTGAGTTCGAATATACGACCAGTTACCGATATACTTGCATTAAAACACATTATGCACATTTTTCAGCATGGAGAATCAGATAGGTTACTGCCATGGAAGCAAAGGTATAAAATAAACACGGACAAAATAAAAACAGGTGAAATACAAGAAGGCGCTGAAGTTGTACGTGATTTAATGCGTATGAAGAAAGAAAAAGCACTTAATGCAAGCGAAAAAAAAATGCTGGATAATGCATATGAATTTTTGATTAGTGAACTGGAAGTAATTAAAGGAATCACTGAAAAACAAATAAAAAGTTTTGGTTAGATACATCCCAAAAGATATTTCGGAATATTATGATGAAAAGCAAATCTTCTCCAACTTATGTTTAGAACATTAACGACCTCTTTTGTTATTCCTACATTCTAATCCATTTTTATTATTTACATTTCTTCTGCGAAGATTGAAGTTTTACCAAAAAACTCAATAAAATAGTCACTTTTTTTAGTATCCTGATTCACACTGGCACGGACAAGGAGCCGTAAGGATGGAAGAGAGGTAGGGCTTTCATTGTTTTAGGTATCTCTAAGTGATTATTTCCAGGAGAAAAAAAACAATCGATCTCCTCATTATTTTTAAGAATTTCTTATATCCACTGCCACATTGAATAATAATTGTTTATCTTCTTTTCATACAAGAGATATGCGAGTTGGTAACATCTAGATGAAACCATTTTTATAATTCATCTAATCTTACTTAAAGTAACGAACGTGAAAAAAGAAAGAGTTATATTTGAACAAAACATTAAATAATTTATATACATTCCGCATATTGTCAATCCAGTATGTTATACTGTAAACAAACCTTTGAAGTTTTAAATCTTTTTCTATACCTTGTAGCATCTCCCTACTCGAACGTTGAGTAGGGTTTTTTATTGAGTATGATATAGACATAAAAAAACAGGCCCTATTAAAGAGCCTGTTTGTATAAACGATTGAAGATTAAGCTTTTTGAACGTTAGCAGCTTGAGCTCCACGAGCACCTTGCTCAACGTCAAACGATACTTTTTGACCTTCGTCTAAAGATTTGAATCCGTCACTTTGGATTGCAGAAAAGTGTACGAATACATCGTCTCCATTTTCGCGTTCGATAAAACCAAAACCTTTTTCTGCATTAAACCATTTAACTGTACCTTGTTCCATTTTTGTTGCCTCCTAGTGTGTAACCACACAGTATATACTATCCTTGCCCAAAGTATCATCAAGACGAAAAGTCAATCTTCATACTATCCTTTACACCGAACAAAAATAATTCTTCTTTATTATATCAGGAATCGGAAATAACTGCAAATTATATTTACGATTTATTCATGGCATTATTTGTTAAACATGTGTATACCAGCGCAGAATAAGAGGCCTATTAAAAACTATGGTTTGAAAACACCGTGAAAAATGAATCACGAGTTGTCTTCAAACCTTTTTCTTTGCTTAATAGTACTTAGCTCAGCTGTTTCTTGTTCAAGTGCAAGATAATCTTTTAAAACACAGGGCTGTTCACTTATAAAACTTTGTTTCTGCAGATGTTTCCAAACAGTCACTCATGGATATCCCCATACTTCATTCCGTTTTTTCCTCAAACAATCAATGTTCACGATCTAAATAAATCGATCCCCATGGCGGAGCATTGAGAGAGTTTGACCCGATAAAGTGCTGGGTATAATCTTCATACGCCTTTTGTATCCCGGCTGACTCTGCTAATAATAAACTGGAAATCAGTTTATTATTTACAATAATTTTACAGATGGATGAGAAGAATACTTATCATATATGGGGTGTATAACGTTGGGCCTCCAAAGGCTATAAAACGTTTTCTACACTTAGAAGATCACCAGGGAAGGGGAAACTTTTGAATATGAAAGAACAAAACCTAAGGACTTTGAGAAAACTGGTTACACCTTATGAAAAGTCCGATTTACACAAAAGCATTTGTCAAATCATTAACACATTGGTGCCATTTTTCCTATTATGGTGTTTGGCATATAAGAGCTTGTCGATTTCTTATTTCCTTACATTAGCAATTTCTATTGTTGCGGCAGGTTTTTTAGTGAGAACCTTCATCATCTTTCATGATTGCTGCCACTATTCCTTTTTTAAGAACAGAAAGGCGAATCGAATCCTTGGAACATTAACAGGAATTCTGACTCTGCATCCTTTTGATCATTGGGCACACGACCATTCTGTCCATCATGCGACAAGCAGCAATCTGGACAAACGCGGTACAGGCGATATTTGGGTACTGACGGTAGAGGAATATAAAGAAGCCTCAACTAAGACAAAAATAATGTACCGTTTGTACAGAAATCCGTTTGTTATGTTTATTATTGGGCCGATTTACGTCTTCGGGATTGCCAATCGTTTTAATCGAAAAGGGGCAAAACGCAAAGAACGGATGAATACGTATGTAACGAACCTGGGGATCGTCGCTTTGGCAGCACTTTTATGTTTGGCTGTCGGCTGGCAAAACTTCCTGCTGGTTCAGGTGCCGATTTTTATGATATCGGGCTCTCTCGGAATTTGGATGTTTTATATTCAGCATACGTTTGAGGATTCTTATTTTGAAGAAGATGAGCATTGGGAATATGTAAAAGCAGCAGTTGAAGGAAGCTCTTTTTATAAGCTTCCAAAAGTCATGCAGTGGCTAACAGGCAATATCGGTTTTCATCATGTTCATCATTTAAGCCCGAGAGTCCCAAACTATAAGCTTGAAAAAGTGCATAACAACACTGAACCATTGCAAAACGTTCCGACTATTACACTGGCAACAAGCCTTAAGTCGTTAAAGTTCCGCCTATGGGATGAAGAAGGCAAAAAATTTGTTGGTTTTAGCCACTTAAAAAAAGCTTCTAAAAGCCAAGTATCGGCGCGGCTAACAACGGATTAAAATAAACTCCCCATAATCGCAGAATAAAAGTGCAGACTCGCGCAACGATGTTGTGCAGAGGTCAGCACTTTTTTAGTGAACTCCACAATGCGGTACATTTGTTGCCGTATTTTCCGCAAAAAATAACACCAAAGATGGTTAAGCCCTTGGTATTATTGGGATGCGGCCGAGAGAACTTGAACCTTTACGGGTTATTCCCCCACTGGGCCCTCAATAAAGTGAATCTTTGTTTTCTGTTATAAAACCTTTATATATCAGTGTTTATTTATATTGATTATAAAGTTTTATAATGATTTATTCATATTGAGGAGTAAAATTGGAGTAGCGGTCTTTTTAAAAAAATTACCTTTTTATTGATGTTTACTTAGTAACAGCCCTGCTCGAAGTAATCAGTTAAGGTGAAAAATTAAGATTAAACACGAAAAAGCAGGCGCTATTTACCTGCTTTTTAAAAATTTTTATGCCATGAGAGTATTTTAGCTTTATCCTAAACTTAAAATTCTTTTTATTACATTAGGAATAACAAAAGACCGCTTGATTTCTTTATTTACTTGTATAATGTCTTTTTGTGTTTTCCCATTCTCTTCCCAAGTAACTTCTACTGTATAATCATTATTCATATTTGGTGGATCTCCCATTATCGCTACTGCTATTTTTTTAGCATTCTTAGGTTCATCTGTTGCGTCACCTGATGCCTCAACAACACCATTTTCTTTAAACACAACCTCTTTTATTGAAAACTCAGAATCCCTTTTCCATGTAATATGAACCGCCCATAAGTCTTGCCTTGCAAGATCTATGTCTTTTTCAGGAGAATAGATAACACTCCATTTTCCATCTTTTGAATTACCCTTCAAAATAGGAGGTTGGTGGGTGCCAGCATAAATAAACCATGCTAAAAAAACTAGCAGCCCAACAGAAACAATACTCGCTAAAATAAACTTACTTTTTTTCATTGTTAACTCCAATCTCTATATGTAATAAATGGGATGTAAGCTTATTTTACACCAATGAATTCTCATTTCGTTCAATTCATTACCTATCCTTAAATAATTTTTTCGAACTTCATAACTTATCCATGGTAATATTTGGATATAAAATCACTGAAAGGATTGGACAATGAAGGTATTTGAAGCTAAGTCTTTGTTATCTGAAGCTGAAAACCGCGCAAAAGATTTAAAGAATTGAAAAATCAAATGATTAAGCTAAGAAAAGCATTTAAGGCTGTTGCCGATCTTGATGACAGTGAGTTCTCTGGCAAGGGAGCAAACAATATTAAAGCTTTTTATCACGATCATGTGGGTGTCACTGATCAATGGATTGATTTAATTGAAATGAAGATCGCTTTCCTTACTAGTATCTCCGGTGTTCTAGAAGAGGCCAGCTTATCTGATGCATATATCGAAGAATCCTTCTTAGAACATGAACTAGCAAACGCATATAAAAAATCAAAATCAATTATGTCTGAGCAGAAGAAAGCAATGAAAGATATTCTGAATGATATCGATGACATTCTTCCACTTGATTTATTTTCAACAGAGACTTTTAAGGATGAGCTCTCCTCTGCCGAAAACAAACGGAAAAAGACTGTTGATAAAATATGCGATGTGGACGAAAACTTAAAAACTGAATATGCAATAACTGAACTTAACGAACAATTCATTAAAGCAGACTTTCAAAAGTTACAGGAATCAACAGGTAAGGGCAAGAATGCTACACCCCTTCACTATAATGCCAAGGCATATCGTGAGAGCGATATACATAAGAAAAAAGGCGATATCGAGAAGCAATCTGAAGCCTATTTGAAGATCAAAAAAGAAGAAGCTAAAAAACACGAAATAAAAGATTTGAAAAGACAGCTTGTAAAGGTAACAGATCCAGACGAGTATTTAAAAATTGCGAAGAAAATAGGATACGAGAATTTGGAACCTGAGCAGCAAGTTTATTTCCGCCAACTCGAAGAACTCCAACAAAAAGCTGAAATTGGAAAAGGTATTGCAATGGGAATGTATGAAGCAGGTAAAGATACAGTGATGGGTCTCTATCAACTTGCAAGACACCCGATTGAAACGCTTTCTGGAACTGTGAACGCAGCCTTACATCCAATCGATACTTATAAGATCATAGCAAAAGACATAGAAGACACATTTCAACGTGATATGATTAATGGAGATAGCTACAGCAGAGCAAAATGGGTTTCCTATGTAGGCAGTACTGTTGTTCTTGCAATAGTTGGTCCGAAAGGTATTGATAAAGTATCCAAAGTTGCAAAAGCCGGTTCAAAAGTTGCTGCAATTAAGGCACTTGAAGCTTCAAAAGCAGGAATAAAAAAAGGTATTGAATACGTAAAAATACCAAATGTTTTTGAACAACATTATGCAATGGCTGGTGGTTCAGGGACTTTTCCTTTCAATGTGATTGATGGAGAGAATTATAAAAGCTCTGCACTTGAAATATTCAAGACCTCATCTACTGTACAAGGATTAAAGAAAGCTAAGCCGCATGAAGTTGTAAACGAATTAAAAACTTTCCAAAGCAGAAAATACACTTTTGGAGGACAATCATTCCTCATTGATAAGCGAGGAATGAAACATATTTTAGAGCGCCATCATCCTAATTTATGGGATGGTTCAATTAAGTCTCAACAATCTTTTCTTAATAAAGAGATGATTGTTAACGATGTTGCAGATGCGATAGAATCAATTATGAAACAAAACCGTGAAGAGTTAACAAAAAAAGGAACTAAATTTAGTTATCAAATTCGAGGAACATATGAGGGTCAAAAATATGTTGTTGGCTTTCAAAAAGGAAGAGTAGGACAATTCTATCCGGAAAAATAGGAGAGGTAAAATGTTTTATATTGAATCATTAATTCTTAGGCCAAATAAGAAGATAAACGATCTTTCAATCTTAAAAAATAATATTGACGATTACTTTGTTCCACTTAGCAATATAGAGGGACTAAAGAACATAAAACCACAGTTAGACTCTTACTATTTATCTGGGGCGATTATTTTAAAATATGGTGAACAAGATTTGCTTGATGTCACTATGTGGGACTTGGTTGACCAATTGTGGGCTTATTTTTTAAATCTAATTGAAGAAGCTATTGAAACAGGAAAAAGCGAAACTTATTTTCCAGATCAACCCCTTCTATTGAAAATGAAATCAATATCGAATGATATGTTGTTATTTGAAATTGACCAAAAACAAAAAGTATTACTACCGAAACTTGATTTTTTTGAATCACTCTTAAAGAATGCGAGAAGTTTCTTTAAAACTATGAATTTTGTTTTAGAAGAAAACTGTGATTATGAGTATGAACTTAATAAGATCGATGAATTGCAAACCAAAATCAAATGTATGTGAGGTTAAATGTGAATTACTCTAGAGTGAAAAAATTCTTTGATGAGAATAAAGAATATTCAATTCTTACTGGAGGCGTCACTGACAAACATATTAAAGAGATAGAAAAAGATCTCAAAGTAACCCTACCAGACAGTTATAAGTGGTTTTTAACTGAGTATGGTTCAGGAGGCGCGTTCGGGACCATGATACTCGGTTATGACTCTCATGGAGCTGAAGTTGTAGAGCAAACCAAAGAATACAGAACGTTCTACAATCTTATACCAGGTCTTGTTGTTATTGAGTATATAGATGAATTCTCTTATTGTCTTGATACAAATAAAATGGTAGATGGAGAATGTCCTGTTATCCTTTGGGACAACCATGAAGGATATGGTTATACTGCTGCAAATAGTTTTCTTGAATTTCTTCTTCAGCAACTTAAAAAAGGTAAAGAGGATTTTGACGAAGATGAGGGTTGGGAAGAATAATCTTTCCATTCCAAAGTTGTTTTGGGGATTGAATAATTGTAATATAAAAAACCATACCGAGATGTTTTGGTATGGTTTTCTAAGCTAGACCTTCAACCTAATAAAAACATATCATGGTTTACAAAAGCTTTTATTCAAAGCGTCTGTTTATTTTATTTATACCTATTTTCATCATTTTTCACGAGTTCGGGGCACAAAATGGGCACTATTTTTAGACCGTCAACGAACAACTAAATAATTGTGTAGTTATACACATGCCACTAATGCCATGTCAACTCCTTACTATAATAAATAGAAAAAGGAGGTTCCGGTAAAGTAATGTCTACTTAGGTTCTTCAAAGACAGTTATATAAGCTTATGCTTTTATCTGGTTGCCTCTAAAATACCAAATAACTACTGGAATAAGTAATAATGAAAATACGGCTCCAGAAATTGATAGTATTGTATAACTAGAATGTGCAACAACCATTCCTGACAAGGCTCCACCTGCCGCTCCTGATAGTGCTAATAAAACATCGAATGTTCCCTGTGTTTTTGCACGTAGAGATGGATGTGTTGAATCTATAATAAGGGCAGTTCCCGTTAGTAAACCAAAGTTCCAACCTACCCCTAGTAATACTAGTGCTAGGATTAGTAATGATAATGAGTCTGCCGGTGCAATAGCTGCCACCAATCCAGCGGCAAGAAGTGTGGCACCTGAAGCAATAGCCATAGTTGTGCGACCAAACTTATCTACTAATAAACCAGTCAATGGTGAAGGAAGATACATCGCTGCAATATGGAGTCCTATAACTAATCCCACTTCGCTTAAACCATGACCGTGATGACCCATGTGAACCGGTGTCATTGTCATAATAGCTGTCATGATTAGTTGAGCTAAAATCATAATGACAGCTCCTACCATTATTCCTTTTTTGTCTATAGCAGGATTTTTTAGACTTCCTCCTATTTGTACTTTATCGTCTTTTTTCTCAGCATTCGCAATAGCTGTTGATACAAACAGCGGATCTGGACGAAGAAAAATTAAGAGAATAATTCCAGCAATTATAAAAGCTGCTCCTGACATAATAAACGGACCAGCTAAATTGGGAACACCAATTGAATCTGCAAATTCCCCCATTGTATTAACTAAGTTAGGACCTACTACAGCTCCTAAAGTAGTAGAAACTAAGGCCATACTTGCAGCAGTTGCCCGTTGTTTCTCATTTGCAAGGTCTGTCCCAGCATACCGAACTTGAAGATTAGAAGCCATACCTGCTCCATAAATAAGAAGAGAAACAAATAATAGGGCAACGCTGTTAATTAAAGCCGCGATTATCACACCTATAGCACCTAATCCGCCTATAAGGAAACCACCTGCAAGTCCAGCTCTGCGACCAAAACGTTGTGAGGATGCTCCTATAAGCAGGGCAGCTACGGCAGATCCAAAAGTAAAGAGGGCAGTTGGAATTCCTGCTACATTTTCCGATCCTATCATATCTTGTGCAAGAAGCGCCCCAACTGTTATCCCAGCTCCAAGTCCTGCTCCCCCAAATATTTGTGAAAAAATCAAGATTTTTAATGTTTTTTTATAAAGTTGGTTTTGTTTTTCTGGTGAATCAATATAACCTTGTAACCAAAGAGGCTGCTGTGTTGATATATTTGTATCTTTTTTTGTCATTACCATGAATTCTACCTCCTAACGACACATCTTTGTTGCTTTTCAAGTTTTTTTGTCATCATTGGAACATTCCATCTTTGTTATTCCGTATATTTAGGAATTTCGATATATTTAAAATTTAAAATATTCATTATTAGAAGAAGCTCATGATTAGTTTTTATAATTATGAGCTTCTTCTATTTATTTGTCGGTGTTCATATTAAAATGTGTAAGACTCGCCATCTTCTGGCACTAAAATATTACTTGAGAATCCTTTTTCTTTACTAAAGTTTTTTAATTCTTCTCTAGATAGTGTCCAATGGTTAACAGCTTCCATATGAACAGATATAATCTTAGCATGAGGAGCAGCCTTGTGAACTTCATAGATGTCTTCTTTTCCCATGATGAGTGAACCTAAATCTAATCTTTGATTGTCTCCACCATTAACCACAATGATTTCTGGTTGATGTGTATGAATCTCGTCTTCGATAGCATCATACCAAACTGTATCCCCAGCTACATATAAAACTTTTTCACTTGGGTGCTTGAATACTAATCCACAAACATCACCCATTAAGTTTAATAACTCTTCCCCTCTGCCATGTTCACCTTTTGTTTTTACTAATTGGATCCCTTCAAAAACAGTGTCTTGATGTAGCACTTCTACATTTTTGAAACCACTTGCTTTTACTTCTTTTGCATCTGCTTCATTTTGAACAAACATTTTGATGTTTTTTGGCAATACGTTTTTTGCCACATCATCAAAGTGATCTAGGTGTAGATGAGTAACAATTACCGCATCTACTCCATCCAGAATGTTATCAATTGATGTTGGCAAACTCACCAAAGGATTAAATAGATCTTGTCTGATCGTTTCAGGGAAAGTAGCGTACGTACCTTTCTCTGCTAACATAGGATCTATCAAAAATTTTTTATTTGCGTATTTTACAACAATTGTTGCATTTCGAATTTGTGTAATATTCATATTTACAACTCACTTTCTTTTTTTATTTGTCTTAGATCGACAGAGTTAAGTGTATAATATCAGCAGTGTTCGAATACATAGATAAAAAAAAGTGTTTTAACTCTTTGACTTTATTTTCGAAAGGAATTAACGTTCAAATAGATCAAACAGATAAAAAATTATAGAGAAATTATGTATAATAGCCGAATTCAATGAAAGATCTGGGAGAGAGTACATTTAACATGCCCAACTGCTACAGCTAGAGTAGAGAAATTAGAAGAGAATGGAGTTATTGAGGGATCTAACATTAAAGTAAATCAAGCAATTAGGTGCTTTATGTAAACCTTCATCAATATCTATATTTATGGCAAAAACAATTCCTGTATATGGTCTTACTATGGATCAAAAACAGGACATCTTGATCTTTTATCAGATGGGAATAATGATACTGAAAAACAATAAAAGATAATGAATAAAGGATGTCCAGAAGTATTTTTCTGAACATCCTTTTTTAAGTTGTTGAATCATCTTTCTTGTGAAAAGAAAGACGTTATGTTCGCGCAGGAAATTCTTTTATTTTAAAAATGCCTCTGTGGTTTTTACTGTTGCATAGACACCATTTAATGCGGCCATAAATGCGTAATGGACATGCTCAGCAGGAACGATTTTATCTTCAATTTGCAATGTTGTTGTTGCGCAAGCATCTTCTACCACTTGGCATACATAACCATGTTCAACTGCAGAACGAACTGTTGCATCAATACACATATGGGACATCATACCGCAAACAACTAATTCTTTAACCCCTTCTTCTTGTAGCTTTCCATTTAAATCTGTATTGAAAAAGCTATTCGGCATATGTTTTACAATGACTGTCTCTTTCTCTAATGGACGTACTGACTCATGAATTTCGACACCTTCTGTATTTGGATGGAAAAAATGAGCGATGTTACCTTCTGTGATATGCTGTACATGAAAGACAGGTGCGCCTGTGTTTCTAAAGTGTGAAAGTAGTTTAGCCGCATTTTGTGCTGCTTTCTCTGGGTTTGTTAAAGCCATCTTCCCATTTGGAAAGTAATCATTTTGAATATCAATCACTAATAAAGCTGTTGTCATTTTTTCACCTCTTAAAATTTTTATACTGTATAAGGATATATAATTTCCATTGAATTTTCGATGGTCTCATGAAATACTATTATGTAAAACTTTTTCACTGTGAAAGGAGTTACTATGCAAATTGATTCAATTGATTTTCAAATTCTCCAATTATTAAATAAAAATGCTCGGATACAATGGAAAGAAATCGGTGAAAAAATTCATATGACAGGACAAGCGGTAGGCAATCGCATCAAAAAAATGGAGGATAACGGTATCATTAAAGCATATTCGATTGTGGTTGATGAATTGAAGATGGGGTTTTCTTTTACAGCCTTTGTCTTCTTTTTCATGAATGCATATACGCATGATGATTTATTGAAATTTATTGCTACTCGTAATGAAATTAGCGAAGCTCATCGTATTTCGGGAGATGCATGTTATCTTCTGAAGGTAACGGTTCATTCACAAGAAGTTTTAAATCACCTTCTGAATGATTTATTGAAGTATGGAAACTATCAGCTTTATTTGTCTATTAAGGAAGTAAAAAAGCATTATAATACTTCATTAATGTCTGATGAATAATGCGCTTGTTATTATAATGTATAAAAAGGCCCCAGCTTGGCAAATTCCATATCCAACCTAGGGCTTTTTTAGAGCATATATATCATGTTATATGACCGCACATCTCCGTTTTATAAAGTTAACTATTTACCAATAACAATCGACACTTTATAGTTTGCATGTTTATTTAAGTCATTTAAAAATTGATCTAATACCTCGTTTGAAGGAAATTTACATTCAAGCAAATAGCAACCGTCTCCACTAACTTTATAATTGTTTATTACATAGTTATCTTGTGTTTCTATAAAAGCTAAATAGGGTTGATGATGGATTTTTTCGATATAAATATTAAGAAAAGCATGTATAGAGAAGCCTAATTTCACTTGATTCACTTCGATACTACATCCTTTTATTATGCCATTGTCTATTAACTTTACTACTCTTGATGCGGTTGCTGGTGCAGTGAGATGTACTTTTTCCCCTAATTTTTTCATTGTAAGGCGACTATTTTTAGACAGCTCATCGAGTATTTTTTTATCTATTTCATCAATCATTTTCTTGTATCCTTTCCGAAAAAATAAGATGTATTTTACATATTTTGTTCACTGAACATTTTTTTATGTTTGCTTAAAACTTTAAAAGTAAAGTGAAATTGTGAAATAACTTTATTTTGCCTATGTATTGATCGTTTGAGAAAGTATATATTTATTTGCATGCAAATCAAAGAGGAATGGACACCATTTAATATGAAACAATTTTTCAAAATGTTTTTTCCATTGATCTTGTATAAGTTCATTATTTTAGAGGTGAAATTATGAAAAAATTTGATATATCTGTTTTATCAGTTGCTCCATTAAGACAAGGAGAAACAATGAAACAAGGGATTGATTCTGCAGTGTCATTAGCTAAAGCTGTAGATAATATGGGCTATAAACGGATTTGGTTTGCAGAGCATCATAATCACGACGCTTATGCAAGTGCAGCAACCGTATCAATTGTACAACATATATTAGCAAATACAAAAGACATTCGCGTAGGTTCAGGGGGTATTATGTTGCCAAATCATTCCCCATTAATCGTAGCGGAGCAATTTGGAACACTTGAAACATTATATCCAAATCGTGTAGATTTGGCATTAGGACGCGCACCCGGAACGGATCAAAAAACGGCCGATGTGATTCGTCGTTCCAACCATAATGGAGTGTTTTTCTTTGAAAGAGAAGTAAATGATATTTTGCGTTTTGTCGGGGATAAGAGTGTACAGGGTGAGGTTCGCGCTTATCCGGGTATTGGAACGCATGTGCCTGTTTTTGTGTTAGGATCCTCAACGGATTCAGCGGAAATTGCTGCAAATCTTGGTTTACCCTATGCATTTGGCGCTCAATTTTCACCCCATTCGATGGAAGAAGCGCTCTCTATTTATCGAGAAAATTTCCAACCGTCTTCTTATTTACAAGAACCTTATGTGATCGCTTGCATTAATGTGATTGCAGCAGAATCTATAGACGAGGCATCTTTTATTTCTGCAAGTCATTTGCAGGTGTATATTGATATTTATACAAATAATTTAAGTAAGCTTATTCCACCCACTGAAAACTTCCTAGAATCGTTATCACAGTTTGAATTAGAAATTCTCCACAGTCGACTGGGGTATACAATCATGGGTGATCGAGAAACAATTCGTCGCGAACTAATTGATTTCCAACAAATGTATCACGCAGATGAATTAATTGTGTTATCTAATATTTACGAATTGAGCAAGGAAATTCAGTCGTACGAGATTTTAAAACAGGTTGTGGATGAGTTGTTTAAAAAAAGAATGGAGCAACTTTAGAAATCGAGTCAGTTGTATTAGCTTATGTTCTCCTCAAGCGCGATTGTTGAACAAGAAAGAAAAGGGTGATACATATTAATCATGTATAATATGTATCACCCTTTAGTTTTTTTGAACGAATAGGACATGGTTCGTTTCTTTTACAATGAACGGATATCTTTTTCCTAATAAACAGAAGGAACTGCCGACCGTTTGGATGATTACTTTAAGTAACTGGTGAGTTTTGATGAGCAACTCTTCTCTCATAGCCGTATTTCCGCACAAAAAAATAAAACCAAAGGTGGTTAAACCCTTGGTATTATTGAGATGCGGCCGAGAGGACTTGAACCTCCACGGGTTATTCACCCACTAGGCCCTCAACCTAGCGCGTCTGCCATTCCGCCACGACCGCGTGATCATTAAATTGTGTTTGTGCTGGTTTAGTAGGCTCTTAACCTAGTAAAACCGATTTGCGTGCACTTTGTAAATAAAGTGCGGGTGAAGGGACTCGAACCCCCACGTCGTAAGACACTAGATCCTAAGTCTAGCGCGTCTGCCAATTCCGCCACACCCGCAAAAAGACAAATGGTGAGCCATGAAGGACTCGAACCTTCGACCCTCTGATTAAAAGTCAGATGCTCTACCAACTGAGCTAATGGCTCTTACTATTAGATTTCAAAAATAAAAATGGCTGGGCTAGCTGGATTCGAACCAACGCATGACGGAGTCAAAGTCCGTTGCCTTACCGCTTGGCTATAGCCCAACGAAATGGAATGACCCGTACGGGATTCGAACCCGTGTTACCGCCGTGAAAGGGCGGTGTCTTAACCGCTTGACCAACGGGCCGATGGTTGAGAACTTATATCGAAATCTTATGGCGGAGAAGGAGGGATTTGAACCCTCGCGCCGCTTACGCGACCTACACCCTTAGCAGGGGCGCCTCTTCAGCCACTTGAGTACTTCTCCAATATGGCTCCACAGGCAGGATTCGAACCTGCGACCGATCGGTTAACAGCCGATAGCTCTACCACTGAGCTACTGTGGAATAATGAGACAAGACTTATTATATCAGCCTTGATTTGCAGTGTCAAGAGGTAAATGTTTTTATTTATCTCTCGTGACGACTTTTATAATGTAACATAGGCTTGCCATATTCGTCAACCTTTTTCACGAAAAAATTCTTTTTATTTTTCCGCGGCATTTTCCGCATCTGTATCTGTCAGGGTTCATGGCGCGCTTCTTTATATACTGTTGGCCGCAGGCCGTACAGATATACATATAAGTTTTTTTGTTTTCCGCTTTTTTCTTAAGGGGTGTACAGAACCTCGGCGCGTTGACCTGCTGCAGTAGCATTCTAAAATCTCTGTCTCTGTGCTTGTACCCTTTTCCTTCAAGGTGGAGATGATAATGGCAGAGCTCGTGCTTGATGATGCCGATCAGCTCCTCCCTGCCGTGTTCAATCAGATATTTTCTGTTCAATTCAATGTTATGAGAGGTTAACAGGTACCTTCCGCCCGTGGTTTTAAGCCTGTCATTAAAAAGCGCCTGATGGCGGAACGGCTTTTTAAAATATGTTTTAGAAATATCCTCTGTCAGCTTTTGAAGCTCTATATTATCCATAGTGCACCTCACTTAAAAAACATTGAACGGGACAATTCACCGTTCGCATACAATATGGTAATCACCGTCCCTCTTATGATAAAAGCTGAGGAGGAATGAGCCTATGCCAAATTGGCTTAAAAAGCAGATGCAAAAAGCGTTCCTTGAAAAAGATAATTACCAAATTAAACTGCTGAATCAATGCTGGTATTTCTATAGGAAAAAACACTGCTCGTAAGCAGTGCTTTTATTTTACCATAGACAGCGATACTCTGCCTTTTTGTACATCTACGCCGTCAACCCAAACTGTCACGATATCGCCCACAGATACGACATCAAGAGGATGCTTGACGAATTGATTGCTCAGTTTTGAGATATGCACAAGCCCGTCTTGTTTGACTCCGATATCAACAAACGCTCCGAAGTCCACTACATTGCGCACGGTGCCCTGCAGTTCCATTCCCTCTTTCAAATCTTCCAGCTGAAGGACGTCTGTTTTCAGCAAAGGCTTAGGCACCTCATCGCGCGGATCGCGTTCCGGCCTTGTCAGCTGTTCACAAATGTCTTTCAGAGTGATTTCGCCGATTCCCAGCTCTTTTGCCGTTTCAGAAAGCGCCAGCTGATTGATTTTGTCCTTCAATTCCGCCGTGCCGATATGTTCTGTTGAAAGTCCGAGTTTTTTCAAAAGCGCTTTTGTTTCTTTATAGCTTTCCGGGTGGATGCCTGTTCTATCCAAAGGCTCTGTCCCTTCCTGCACTCTTAAGAAACCGATACATTGCTCATAGGTTTTCGCACCGAGCCTTGGGATGTCCTTCAGTTCCTTTCGATTTGAAAACTTTCCGATTTCCTCACGTTTTTTGACAACGTTGCCTGCTACAGACTTCGATAATCCAGCTACATATTGAAGCAGCGCGGCGGAGGCTGTGTTGACGTTTACTCCCACCTGGTTTACGACCGTTTCGACGACAAACCGCAGAGATTCATTTAAGCGTTTTTGGCTGACGTCATGCTGATACTGTCCGACACCAACAGACTTCGGATCGATCTTAACGAGCTCCGCGAGCGGGTCTTGAAGTCTTCGCGCAATAGACACGGCACTGCGCTCTTCAACCTTAAGGTCAGGGAATTCTTCTCGGGCCAGCTCTGAAGCCGAATAGACGCTTGCACCCGCTTCATTGACGATCACATAATAAATTTTGCGCGGCATGTCTTTCAGTACATTGACGATGAATTGTTCTGTTTCTCTGGATGCTGTGCCGTTTCCGATCGCCACCATCTCGACTTGATACTGCTCAAGAATCTTTTTCACTTTTTCATGGGCTTCTTTTGTTTTGTTGACTGGCGCATGCGGATAGATCACATCAATTTTCAAGACTTTTCCAGTCTCATCTGACACAGCGAGCTTACAGCCGGTTCGAAAGGCTGGGTCAACACCGAGAACGGTTTTGCCTTTCATCGGCGGCTGCAAAAGAAGTTTTCTCAAGTTCTCTGAGAAAATATGAATCGCCTGTTCATCAGCTTTTTCTGAGAGCTCTTTCCTGATTTCACGCTCGATTGCCGGCTGGATCAGCCTTTTATAGCTGTCTTCAATTGTCTCCTGCAAAATCTCTTTTACGGATGTTGAGCGATTTTTAATGATTTGTTTTTCTAAATACGCCTTAATGTGATCCGCAGGCGGTTCGATTGACACCTTTAAAATATCTTCTTTTTCGCCGCGGTTCATTGCCAGTACCCTATGCGGAACGACTTTTGCAATTGGCTCTTCATACTCGTAATACATTTCATACACATTTTTCTCATCGGTGTCTGCCGACTTTCCGGCTGCGGACTTAATGGTTCCTCTTTTGAAGGTTTCCTGGCGAATCCACTTTCTGAAGGTCGGCTCGTCTGAAATTTGTTCCGCAATAATGTGCTTGGCGCCTTCAATCGCTTCTTCTCGTGTGAACACTTCTTTTTCTTCGCTGATGTATTGGTCTGCTGTTGCTGCCAGACGATCATCTTGGGGAAGTGTCAGGATATAGTCGGCTAGCGGCTCAAGGCCTTTGCTTTTGGCGACTGTCGCCTTTGTTTTACGTTTTTGTTTATAAGGACGATAAAGGTCTTCCACTTCCTGAAGCTTCACCGATTGCTCGATTTTACGTTTTAGATCATCTGTCAGTTTATCCTGCTCTGCAATCAGCCTGATGACTTCTTCTTTTCGCTGATTCAGGTTTTGTATGTATTGCCAGCGTTCAGAAATCGTCTGAATCTGAACCTCATCCATTGAACCCGTCTGCTCTTTTCGATACCGGGCAATAAACGGGACTGTATTGCCGTCCTCAAGCAGGCGGATGACACTTTCAACGTGTTTTTGTGATAAACCTATTTCTTTCGCAATTTGCTGTTTTAAAAGGGCTGACGTTTCCATGTAACCAAAGCCTCCAATTTTGTCGTTCTTTCTCTAGTGTATCAAAAACCGAAAAAAACACATAAAAAAAGACAGCTGACGCTGCCCGTCTCTTTACTCATGTTTCAATAGTTCCTGTAATCCGCTCAGAAAATTCTCTTTTTTCATCGCAGCTGCAAAGAAGGCTTGATCAATCTTCTCAACAATTGGCAAAGCCGCTGTTACTTTTTCTCCTCCTGTTTCTGTAAGAGACAGGAGAACCTCTCTTTTATCTTGGGGATTTTTGCTTCTTTCGATAAATCCTTTTTTCTCAAGCGTCCGCACAACCTCCGAAACCATCATGATATTGGTCTGGCTGAAGCTTGCAAGTTTTTTTTGCGTGACGGTTTCTCCGTGAGCAATCATATACTTGCACGAGGTCAGCAGAACAAATTGAACGTGGGTCAGGTCAAACTCAGCCAATGCTTTTCCCACTTTCCGCTGCCAGCTTTGCGTGGCCTGCCATAATAAAAAGCCCGGGCTTGTGTTCGGACCGCTAAATTTAGAGTGCCATTCCACTTATGTTAACTCC
Source organism: Bacillus sp. JZ109 (assembly GCF_053903135.1). Classification (NCBI taxonomy): domain Bacteria; kingdom Bacillati; phylum Bacillota; class Bacilli; order Caryophanales; family Bacillaceae; genus Bacillus; species Bacillus sp. JZ109. Next base: position 3,529,161 of record NZ_CP096388.1, read on the forward strand.
CATCGCTTGTGCTATTGTCAAAAAATCTTTTTTGCTTATTTCAAAGTGTCCACTGCGAAATAAAAAGCCAAGATGCTTGGTTTCCTGAACAAATTCAAGCTTTGATTTAATGTCGTAAAAACCGATTTTATGGCATGGATAATAGTCTATATCTAATCGGTATGGAATAAAATTCGGAGCCATTTGATACGGATAGATGTTTCCGCTTTTTACTTTGCCGATCGCAGTAAAGCTTCGCAGCAGTTTGCCGTCTGGATATGCGTCTCTCGGAGAATAATAAATCAGCCAATCTCCCTCTTTCATTTTGGCGAGCGGGGCTTTTTTTCCATGGCACAGCTGTGCAAAACCGCCGGCAGCGCCTTTTAATACATGCTGCTCTGACACAACGCCGATCCAATAATTTGTGTTCATTTTATCACTCCTCCGCAAAGGTGAACAAGCCTGCTGACAGCCGTCGGCATGTCTTTAGACAGTTCAGTCCCAATGATTTCTCCCCACTTTTTTGCTTCAGCGCCTTCTAATACAATTCCATATGTGATACACAAATCTTCTTTTTGCTTTTGAAGCACGTGAAAAAACTCCATTTTTACATTGCTATGCGGGCATGTTGACCATGACAGAAAACGCCCGATGTTTCTCCACATGCTCAAGCCATAAGAGAATTGTTTTTCCTTGCAGAAGCAATGTTCCTTCCGTTCCATTTTGAAATTGTCCTTTCAAAGAATCTGATGCAATACCCGTCTCCCATTGATCCATTGTTTCTGTTTCCTGATAACAGTTCCAGGTTTTCCCACATCCGCATCAGCTATCGCTGTGTATTCATAATTCCACATCCATAAGCTCCCAGAATGATAAGTTCACTTATTAATTATAATAAGCGCACTTATTAGTAGTCAACCGCAAAAAAAAAAAGAAGCCGGATGTCCAGCTTCTTTTTCTGGTTTTTTAGGACAGCTGTCCGAGAATATAGGTCAGGTCATCTTTTCTCGATGTCGTATACATTTTCAGCGAATTCGATATTTCTTCTACCGATTGGCCTTTTTTTAAATGGGAGCGGATATCAGGTACGTTGAGTCCATCTGTATGTATAATGAACTTTGAACCCTTTTCATAGGTGGCGGTGTGCGTTTTGTATTTTTGCGGCTTGCCTGATAAATAGCCCGAAATCGGCAGAGGATAAAAGCTTTCACCAGACGGGGAATGCAGAATAAACCGTACATTTCCGACAGAGCAGTACGTAAACTGCCTTTGCTCAAAATTGATTTTCAGGATAGATGCTGTAGCGCCTCTTTTGTTTTTCATCGCCTGATTACAGCGTTCGATAATGCTTTGTACGTCTTCATTCGCATAGTTTTCCACTAAGTCTTTGATGGCTGCAGAGGATTCGTTAGCAAGTGATCCGCTTCCCAGTCCGTCAGCAACCGCGCAAATTAACTCCTTATCATCAGCTTTCATAAAAAAGCTGTCACCGCAAATCGATTTCCCTTCTTTATTCAGTTGATATACTAGAGTTTGAATATGCTCATTTTCTTCAACCTGGATCATTACATTAACTCCATCGAGGGATCTTCAATCAAGGCCTCTCTGAGCTTCTTTACAGCTTTGCGCTGCAAGCGCGAGACGTGCATTTGAGATATACCGAGAATGTCCCCAGTTTCTTTTTGGCTTTTGTTTTGAATATACGTAAGGTCTATGATTTGTTTTTCACGATCTGAAAGGACATGAAGCACGCTTTGCAGCATCAATTGCTGGTTGACCCGCTCATATCCGTCCTCCTGTGATCCGACGATATCAAGAATCGTGACGGTGCTTCCGTCCGAATCCGCTTCAATGCTGTGGTCAACGGATAAGGCTTGATAGCTTTTGCCCATTTCCATCGTTTCAAGAACCTCTTCTTCAGAAACATCGAGGAATTCGGCAATCTCTTCGACTTTCGGCGATCTTTGTGTTTCAGTGGTCAGCTGATCAACCGCCATTTTGATTCTTGGACCCAGTTCTTTAATTCGTCTCGGCACATGAACGCTCCATGTTTTATCTCTGAGGAAACGTTTAATTTCACCGATGATTGTCGGAATTGCAAAAGCTTCAAACGATTTGCCGACAACAGGATCGTATCGCTTAATCGCGCCTAGCAGCCCGATCATGCCGACCTGGCGGAGATCCTCGTGGAAGCTTTTGCCTTTTGAATATTTTTTCGCAAGCATGTCAACCAGATTTGTATACACCCGCACAAGCGTTTCCTGCGCCTGTTCATCTTGCTTTGTTTGGTAATCGCTTATGAGCCGATCGACTTCATCTTTAGTTAGTTTCGTAGTTTTTGATGGTTGTGTCATGATCAACTCGCTCCCCATTTAAATACTTTGTCATCGCTACGGTGACGCCGGAGTGGTTTTGCACTCTGACTTCATCCATGAGCGTTTCCATTAAATATAGACCGAGCCCTCCTTCTGATAATTGATCAACTGTGTGCGAAGGTGTGTACGGCCCTAGATCCTGCTGCTTTTGATCAAAGTCAAAGCTGTCTCCTTCATCCGCCACAATAATCTCTAAACGGTCTTCAAACACACCGAATCGTATTGACACTTCCCCAGTTTTATCTTCTTTGTAAGCGTGCTGAACCGCATTTGTGCACGCTTCACTGACTGCGATTTTCAAATCTTCAATTTCATCGTACGTATAGCCCATTCTGCTTGCGACCCCTGATAGCGTCAGTCTTATAATTCCAACATATTCAGGTTGGGCCGGCACTTTCATTTCGATGTAATCAACATTATTCTTCATTGCACTCCACCTTCTGACTTTGCAGAAATATCAATGATGTCCTTCAAGCCTGTAATGTCAAACAGTCGGATCAGCCGGTCAGAAAGATTTTCAAGTTTCAGCGAACCGCCTTGTTTTTTCACCATTTTAAAGGTCCCTACAAAAACGCCCAATCCGGTACTGTCCATGTAGCTGACATCTTTCAGGCAAATTCTTAAGTCAGCTCCTTGTTCTGCCAGAGGAACGAGCTTCTCTCTGAGCACCGGGGCTGAGTATACATCAATTTCTCCTGCAATGTTTACTTGTATATCATTCTCGTTTTGCTTCACATCAACATTTATATTCATTCGTATCACCTCAAATTTTCCTTCAAATCACTAATCACTAGTTGCTTTATACCCTCGTCTGGCAGACGTTAAACCTTTCTCCGCAAAACAATTAACGTAAAATCATCGTGAAGCTGAAAATCCTGCAATTTGAGGAGGCTGTCATAAATGTTTTTGACCATTTCCTGCGCGGAGGAACACATATGTTCCTCAATGAGCTTCTGCAGATCAGGACGCTCCAAGAAACCGTTTTCCGTTCTGCATTCTGTGACGCCATCAGAAAATAAAACAATCATATCGCCCTTTTCCAGATGCTGATCGAATTGTTTGTAGTCATAGTCCTGCGAGATGCCGAGAACGAGTCCTTTGGCCTCTAAATCGTAAAACGTGTTGTCCTTTTGAGAATAATAGAATCCCGGTTCATGTCCCGCTGAAGCATATGTAAATTGATGATTGTCCATATTGTAATTCGCATAAAACATCGTAATAAACATACTGGCATCAACGTTTTGTTCAACAACACGATTCAAATTTTTCAGCACTTGAGAAGGGTGTATGCCCGTTTCCGGCAAAGAGTCCATCGCGTATTTAATCATAGACATGCATAAAGCCGCTGGAATGCCTTTTCCGATCACGTCCGCGATTGCGATATTGATGGATTCCTTGTCTTTGACAAAGTGGTAGTAATCACCGCTCATCTGTTTAGCGGGAACACTGATGGCGCCGATATCCAGCGCTTCCTCCTGAGGAACTTTAGTTCCGAGCAGCGTCTGCTGGACATTTGCCGCGATTTCAATTTCTGATTTGATTTCCTGCTGTATCCCTCTAAGGGTTTGATGCTCCTGATAAGCCATTCCATAACCAATCATGACTTCTATTAAAAAATCCAGCGAATGAAACACATCTTCCGGGAGACTTGGATACAGCTCCTTCAGCACTTTTCTGTGAATGCTGATGATTTCTTCCGGAGGAATTTGGTGCTCGATTGTTTTTCGGCTGAATTTTTGGGCTTGATATAAAGATGTTTCTGTTAATTCGGCTATATATCGGCTAAGCAGCTGATGATACCGCTGCTCAATAACCTCCCTAAAATCCACGTTCTTACCTCCTACCGAAGCCATTTGATGGCTTGTATCTCTGTTCCTTCCCCCGCTACGGAATTTAAGCTGAATTCATCCATCAGCCTTTTGACCCCGGGAAGTCCCGCACCAAGTCCTCCAGACGTTGAAAACCCGTCTTCCATGACTTTTCGGATATCAGGAATTCCCGGCCCTTGGTCTTCCGCTATGATTTTCAGGCCTTTTTTTCCTCTGTCTGCGACCTGTTCAATTCCAATCTGCCCTTTGCCGGCATATAAATAAATATTCCTGGCTAATTCTGAAATAGCCGTTGTAATTCTAGCCTGGTCTACCGTGCCGAAACCCAGTTCTTTCGCAACGTTTCGTCCCAGCTGTCTGGCGGCCACAATATCCCATTCTGTCATGATTTTTACACAGGATTGGTCGTTCATTCGCTATTCCCCCAATTCCCGCTTCAATGTCTCAAGCCCCTGCTCTAAGTCGAGCGCAGTTTCGATTTCCTCAAGCGCGATTCCAAGTTCAATCAGCGTCACTGCCACAGCGGGCTGAATGCCGGTCAAGACGACTTTAGCCCCCATTAACTTAGACATTGTAATGACGTCGCCCAGCACTTTCGCGATAAATGAATCAATCATATCCACAGATGTCAGGTCAATGACGACTCCGTTAGCACCTGTTTCGTATATTTTATTTAATAGGTCTTCTTGAAAAGTTAATGCTGTCTGGTCATCAAGTTCCCATTGAATGGATACTAATAAGCAATTATACAGTTTCAAGATCGGGATTTTCGGATGTCTCAAAATGTTATTCCCCCAATGAAACGATTTTTCGATCCGTCATTTCCAATGCTGTTTGAATTCCTTTTTGCAGGGTATTCTTAGTTATAACTTGGGATAAATCAATCCCCAGGTTGACGATTGTTTGAGCAATTTCCGGACGGATTCCGGCCAGCAGGCATTTTGCTCCGACAAGCCTTACAGCTTCTGATGCCTGAATAATATGATGGGCAACCATCGTATCGACGACAGGGACACCTGTAATGTCAATCAGCACGACTTGGGAACGGTGTTTGACGACGCCATTAAGAAGGTTTTCCATAATTCGTTTCGCGCGTTCGGTATCAATTGTTCCGACAAGAGGCATCACAGTGATATTTTCAAACACCGGGATAAGCGGGGCTGACAGCTCTTGCAGTGCGATTTTTTGCAGGGATACTGTTTTTTCCCATGAGATTGAGTATTGATTAAAAATTTCTGTGTTAATCGGGCTGAAAAAGCGGTCAATCTGCCAGATTAATTCCGTGCTCTCTTGATCTGGCAATCTCTTATCATTCATTTTCGTATAGAGACGCTTCCAGAATTCAGCAAGCGCAGTAGCCAAAAACTTCATAGACAGTCCGATTTGGACCGCTCGAAGCGCCAGTTCGCTGATTTGGCTTTCAGCAGCGTTTTCGTCCTTAACAGACAGCAGCAGAATGTCGATATATTCTTTAGATATATTTTCATACACTTGGTCAGTCAGCTGATAGGATTCTTGCTCGCTTAATTCTTTTAGTGTGTCAGTCCACAATTGGAGCAGTTCATTTTGATTTTCGGCAATGAACTGGTATACAGTCTGATTCGACATCAAATTCGCTTACCTCCCAATAAAAAACAACATATTTTTTTCGTTATTTCACTATTATATCGTTTATGTTTTTTGAAAACAAAAAAAGTTGCTCTATTTGAGCAACCTGCAAATATGTCTAAAAATCAATGAGTGCCAAACTGATTTGTAAGGCTTCATCAACCTTATCCATCATTTCATCATCCAGATGAGTAATCTTATCCGTTAACCTTTGCTTGTCAATCGTCCGAATTTGCTCCAGCAAAATAACGGAATCTCTTTCAAAACCGTAGCGTTTTGCATCGATTTCGACGTGGGTTGGTAATTTCGCTTTCTGTATTTGTGCTGTTATGGCTGCAACAATAGCAGTTGGGCTGAAGCGATTTCCGATGTCATTTTGGATCACTAAAACCGGGCGCACCCCGCCTTGCTCTGAGCCAACAACAGGAGATAAATCAGCAAAATAAACATCGCCGCGTTTCACAATCAAATGATTATCCTCCGCTGACTAAGCGCTCAACTGTCGTTTCAGCCTCGCACTCCGCAAAGTGAGCCTCAGAAGAAATATTCAGGTTGATTTTCGCCATTTCCATATAGCCGCGTCTCATCAAATCACGGTTGTGACGAGTTGTTCGTTCGCTGACATACGCTCTCACTGCTTGTGATATCAGTTCGTTTCTGCTTCGTTTCTCCCGCATCGCTACACCATCCAATTCAGCTACTAGGTTTTCGGGCAAGCTGATTTTCATTTCGGTTCTTGCGCTGGATTCAGACAAAAAACATACACCTCCACCAAACTTACGGATACGACTCTTTTATCCATCCAGTGATAATGATACCATTATTCACTCTTCAAGCAAAGCTGTTTTATGAATTCTCCATTTAGGTAAGTTAATTGCTTGTATTTACCTGCAATAAAGGATTTCTTACTTCCATTATACTCCCATTTTCCAAAAACATACGGGGAACACGGGAACTTATTGTACAGGCCACCTCATAGTTAATGGTTTCGAGCCTTCCTGCAATCTCATCCATGGAAATATATTCATCCCCCTGCCGGCCTATTAATGTGACTTTTGTGCCCGGTGGATATTCCTGATCCAGCTCCACCATAAATTGGTCCATGCAAATTCGGCCGGCAATTTTCAAGCGTTTTCCCTTCACAAGGATGTCAGTCCCTTTCAATTTTCGGAGCCAGCCGTCCGCATAGCCTACAGGCACCGTCCCGATCCATGTGTCTTTTTCCGCTGTGTACTCGGCTCCGTAGCTGACGCTCTCGCCTTTTCTGATCAGTTTGACATGTGACAGCGTCGAATGCAGGGTAAATGCCGGACGCAGCTGAAACGGTATCTCGTCCGAAATGTCAGCAGACGGGCGAAGGCCATACATGCCGATGCCGAATCTGACTGCATTAAAAAAGCCTTTTTTCAGCCGGAGTCCGGCGGCGCTGTTCGCGCAGTGGACCATCAGATTCTTTAACGGCAGCGGAGCAATCAGCTCTTTAAAACGCTCAAACTGCATTAAGAAATAGCCTCTTTCTTTTTCATCCGCTGTCGCAAAATGGGTAAATACCCCTTTGCACTTTAAACGAGAGTTGCGGTCAAGAATGGCCATCACGTTCTGAACTTCTTCCTCTGTTTTTACACCAAGTCTGTTCATCCCCGTATCGACCTTCAGATGAAAATGAAGAGAACCTTTTTTCGTGTGGCGGGCTGCCTCCTGAAGCCATTCAACAGAATAACCTGTTAAGGTCACGTCATACTCAGCAGCGATTGCAACATACTCCGGGGGAACCGCGCCAAGCACCAATATAGGCGCCTTCAATCCCTTTTTGCGCAGTGAAATCGCTTCATCCAAAATGGCCACGGCCAAGCATGAAGCACCTGCGTCAAGAGCAGCCTTTGCTGTTTCTGCATCACCATGCCCGTAGGCGTTTGCTTTCACAACTGCCATCAAGTGGACATGTTCACCGATATGTTTTTTCATATTGCTGACATTTTCCTTTATCGCGGACAAGTCAATTTCCGCCCACGTATCTCTGTAAAAAGGTTTTGTGCTCATTACGACACTTCCTAGCTTTTATTCAATATCATTTACATATCATACTAAAATTAAAGGCTAAAGGGAAACGATGTCTAACGAAAAAAAGGCCAAATCATGTTTGGCCTTTGGCGGTTATTTCGATGATTGTCCCTGCATGCTTTTCGCTACTGTCACCATTTCCTCTTTAGAAAGATCTTTAGAAGAGAGAAGGTAATCTACGCCGTCATATGTCCATGATAATGATGCATCCGACAGGGCGCCGATGGTGTAGCCGAGATTTACCGGTTCGCCGTTCAGCGTAACGGAGGAGGAAGCCTTGGCAATCTGGGCTTTTTCCTGAATTAACGTAAATGATTTTTCTCCTCCGTACGTCATGATGATGCGCTTCCCGTCTTCAGTAGATATATCTTTTTCTTCAAGCAGCTTGACGCCAAGCGGCAGTTCCAGCGGCGTTTTGACCGCAAATGTATCGGAAGGCTTCGCGCTTGTGGCGACATCCATTTGAGAAAGGGTCATATTTTTCTTTTCATCAAATGATTCTTTATCAAATTGTTTATTAAATTCAAAGCTGCTGAATTCTACTTTGACCATCACTTTCCGGTCAGTATCCATCACTTTGACAGATGACGGGCTCATATCTTTTTTGTTAAATGTGATTTCTTGCGTGGGCAGCATTTTGTTATGCTGATAGTTTGTTTTTGTTTCGAATACGTATTTCTTTTCTTTCGCTGTGAAAACTGCATCCGAATCGTTTTGAACATCCTTTACGAGCGATTCAAACAGATAAACCTGGCTGCTGTTGTTCGGCCAATCGCTTTGAAATCTGAAGCTCTTATTTAAAGACGGCGTGAGAACGAATACTCCGCTTTCATTTCGTAAAATGACTTGGTTTTGGTCCTTTTTCGGATTTTCTAAATAAACCCTGTACAGAGACGGCTTTTTGTGCCAGATTTCCACATTGTATACTTGAGGCTCACTCCCTGTCTCGATGGTCATTTTCGCTTTTGCTTTGTACGAGGTGTATTCTTTCGCCTTTTCATCTAACCCGGCCACAATATCTTGCTGTGTTTTTTGCCCGCAGGCAGAAAGAATAAGAACAGCAAGCAGTCCCGTTAAAAGCAAAACAAAGCTTTTTCTCACCTTTTTCAACCCCTTTTTCTCAATTGATGTAAAAGGAAGAAATCGCTTGTTTGACTTTAACGGTACGCTCGGTACACGTTTAGGCAGAACAGATGCGTACCATAAAAGCCTCAAACAACTTGTCTCCCTTAATGCACTATCAAATATATGAGTGGGGTTTCCCTAATATGCAGACTAGCTTGACAACCTTTCAATCACAACCTGCGCGGCAGCGTATTCTTTTGTATGAGTGATTGATACGTGAACGGCAGCCTGGCTCAGTTTCGTGCAAATGATATAGGGCTTGCCATTTTGGTCTTTCCTAATTTCAATGTCCTGAAAGCTGAGCTGCCTCCCAATGCCGGTGCCAAATGCTTTCGAGAACGCTTCTTTTGCCGCGAATCTGCCCGCGAGAAATTCGATTTTTCTTTTCTCTGAAAGCTCATAGTATTGGTCAAGCTCGCTTCGCGTCAAAATCCGCTCGGCAAACCTTTTCTGGCGCCCAGCCATAGAGGCGATCCGTTTAAGCTCGGTAATGTCCAGCCCAATGCCGTAAATCATGTATGATAACCTCCTTTGCGTACGTACTATTTAAATGGTTTGTCTCATAAACGTGTTACTATAGATATACCAAAATGAAGAAAAGGGGCTCGGAATGTTTATACGGACTGAAAATTTTCAAACATTTATCAGGCTTTACCCCGTTGTCACCTTTATATTGGCTTTGCAAGCTGTTCTCTGGCTGTTTTTTTCACTTCCTGCCCATTCAGTCGTGTTATGGAGGGATACCGTCACAGGCTATAATCTAGGTGTCGCAAACGGTGAATGGTGGCGGCTTATCACACCGATTTTGCTGCATGCCGGTTTCACACATCTGCTGTTTAATTCCATGTCCATCTTTTTATTTGCCCCGGCTTTGGAGCGCATGCTGGGAAAAGCGCGTTTCCTTCTTGTATACGCCGGCTCCGGCATCATCGGCAATATCGGCACTTATGTTACAGAGCCGCTTGATTACGTGCATGTCGGGGCTTCAGGCGCCATTTTCGGGCTATTTGGCGTATACCTGTTTATGGTTCTTTTTCGCAATGAGTTAATTGGGCAGGAGCATTCCAAAATGATCATCACACTGCTCGCATTTGCCGTTCTCATGTCGTTTATCAACTCCAATATTAACATGATGGCCCATTTGTTTGGACTATGCGGCGGGTTTCTTCTTTCGTTTTTATGCGTGCAAAAAAAAGAGCGGCGGTATTAACCGCCGCTTCAGATTGTTGACAAAATCCTAAAATGGTTTTCATTTTAGGATTTTGTCATCTTTTCAGCGTGATTGAAAACCCTTGAAGTCTAGGAAGGACGAGCATAGGAGCGGAGCGAATGTTCTAATTCGTGAGCACCGAATCGCAGTCCTGACAACGAATGCGAGGGTTTGCCGACACGCTGGAGCGGCGGTATTAACCGTCCGCTTTTTCATATGAGTACCACTTTAAAATGAAGGCTGCATCCTCTTCACCTACATCCCTCACCGTTAATTCTTCCATATGGCTCGATGATTTCACCGAAGTAGAAATGGTATACAAGCGGCCTTTCTTTTGGAAATAGGATTGGCTGAACTTGCAGACCTGCATTCGTTTTTTCAGTACAATGGCGGTTGTTCTGCCTATAAATCTAGACGTCAGCTGAAGACGGTCCCCGTTGATCGTCCATGCAGCCTCTTTATACGCGAGATAGCCGAAGAGCAATTCTATCGGCAGCAGGATCACTGACAGATAGCCCCATGGCTGAAAGAAGATACATAACGGGATGATCAAAAAGAGTGAAAAAATGACAGAACGGAACAAATAGCGTTTCAACGCGCGCCGCGGCAGGCGGCGGCAGTTTTCTTCCAGCGTATATTCCGGTGTAAATGTTCGGAGCATGTGCGGAAGCTTTTTTTTATGAATCATTGGAAAGAGAATGGTCAAAGCGCCTTCTTCTTTTTCCCGGTCGCCGCCTCCTGCGCTGACGATGGACACCGTTACAAAGCCGAAAAGCTGGCGAATGATATTTTCTTTGATTTTAATGGCTTGTATTTTCCGCAGCGGAATCGTGACTTGATGTTTTTCAATAATTCCCCTAGAAATCACCAGTTCCTGTTCTTTTTTTATGATTTGAAAGTTTGCGTATCTAAACATCATGCCCGCGATGCTGAAAATCCAGGCGATAAATAAACCGATAAAAATGAGTACCGCGTAAATACCAATACTGGCGTGCTGAAGGAAGGAAAATTTATCGAATAACCAATCCATCGGCAGCACTTCATCAAGCTGGGAAATAAGTGCAAATACAGCGGAGATAATGACTCCGATTCCGCCGGAGGTAGAAGCGGCCATGAGCAATTCTTTTGCGTTCATGCGATAGTGCTCTTGCACCTCAACGACCGGAACCAACTCCTCTTCAGCTTCAAGCCATTCTTCATCAAGTTCATTTTCTCGTCTTTGCGCTTTTTTCTTAAAGACAGCTTCTTTGATGCGTTCGGCTTCTTCAACAGAAATAGCAGAAAGAACGGCTTCTGCCTCCTTGCCTCCGCCTGCTGTTTCAATTTGCAGCTTCACAAGCTTAAAGATTTGCTGGACAAGGCCCGCGCTCGTATTCATTGTTTGAATCCGATCAATCGATATGTATCGCTTTTTCGTAACAAATAAGCCTTCTTCAATTCTAAATTCATCATCTTCAATTCGATAGGTAAACCTTCTCCATTTGATAATGCTTGCCGCTACAAGCCAGATGAACAGCACACCGAGCGCAATGGCTCCGTAAAAACGGACAGTATGGTTTGAATTGACAATATACACAAAAAAGAATGGCAGAATGATATTTTTTATCGTTTGAATAATGGTATGGCATAAATTCAAAATGACTGCTGCCGGGTGCAGGCGTTTCGGTTCAGACATCATCGTCAGTCACCCTCGCCAGACGGGAAATGGAGTCTCTCAGCCGATCCGCTTCCTCCATCTCTAAAGCGGGGATCGAATGAACGGTCGCGGCCGTGGAAATTTTCACCGTTGCCAGGTTGTATTTTTTTAATAATGGCCCTTGTGACGTATCGACGTGCTGAACTCTGACCATCGGAACAATCACACGTGTCACCACAAAAATACCTGACTGAATATCTATTTCATGTTCATGGACTTCATATCGCCACACCTTATGACGGACCTTCGGAATGATAAAGACCGTCACAATCGATCCCAGCAGCCAAACTGCGCCGAGCACGCCGCTGATCCAGTACGGCCAATGAAAATAATAGCTTAACACTGCAACTGCAATGACAATAAGTAAGCAAACAGCGGATATGATGATCTCTTGAAGTCGCCAAACCTTTAATCCGTCTGGACTGATTTGGTTTTTTGGCTGCTCTCTCAAAAATACCTACCTCCCTTTTTTTCGTCGTTATTTATACGTCTCTTTTACAGAAAGGTTTCATTCTTAAGCATACAGAGAAAAATGACTTCCGTCAGCTGAAAGTTTGCTGAATAACAAATCGCGAACATAAAAAAGCCCAAAACATCATGTTTTGGGCTCTCGATCGATCAAATTAGTAAGATTTTTTCTGGCGTCTGTCACCTGAAGAACGGCGATCGTTTGAACGCTTTTTGTCATAGGAAGAACGGTTGTTGCTTTTCCCTTTTCCGCCGCGGTAGCCGCCGCCTTGACCGTCTCTGCGTTTAGAAGAGCGCTGGTTCTTGTAGCGTTTGCTGACCATCGGCGCTTCGTCTGTTAAGCGAACCGGTGTGTCGTCTGGCTCTTTTGTAGCCATTTTGATAGCCGCCGCAACCACTGTTACTGCATCATGATCTTCAAGCAGCTCAGCTGCAGCTGTCATGTAGAAGTTCAGGTTGTTTTCACTGATTGTTGTGCGAAGACGTTCAACAGTAACCTGTTGCTGGCCTTCTAACGCTTCATCAAGTGTAGGCTCCTTCATGCGGTCCATTTTGCGTTTTGTTGTTTGTTCAATTGCGCGAAGCATGCTTTTCTCACGCGGTGTAATGAACGTCATCGCCATACCTGTTTTTCCTGCACGGCCCGTTCTTCCGATACGGTGAACGTAGCTTTCAGGATCTTGAGGCACGTCGAAGTTGTATACGTGTGTAACACCTGAGATATCAAGTCCGCGAGCGGCAACATCAGTTGCGACTAGAACTTCGATTGCGCCTTCTTTAAATTTACGAAGCGCAACCATACGTTTCGCCTGCGTTAAGTCACCGTGAATACCTTCAGCTGCATATCCGCGAAGGTTCAGAGCTTCAGCCAGCTCATCGACACGGCGTTTTGTACGTCCGAATACGATCGCAAGCTCAGGAGACTGAATATCAAGAAGGCGAGTCAGTGTATCGAATTTTTTACGTTCTTGCACTTCCAAATAGAACTGCTGAATGTTAGAAACCGTCATTTCTTTCGCTTTTACTTTTACGTGTTCCGGCTCAGTCATAAAGCGCTCTGCAATGCGTTTGATCGGCGCAGGCATTGTGGCAGAGAACAGAAGTGTCTGATGCTCGCTTGGCACGTTTGAAAGGATAGATTCAATATCATCAATGAATCCCATGTTCAGCATTTCATCCGCTTCATCCATTACAACAGTATTTACATTGTTTAAACGAATGGTGCGGCGATTGATGTGGTCAAGAAGACGTCCAGGTGTTCCGACAATAATATTCGGATTCTTCTTTAACGCCCGGATTTGCCGTCCAATATCCTGTCCGCCGTAAATAGGAAGAACCTTCGCACGTTTATCTTGTCCGATTTTATACAATTCTTCAGATACTTGAATGGCTAATTCACGGGTTGGCGCGATTACGATTGCTTGAATATTAGGAGACTCGGGGTTAATTTTTTCAACAAGGGGTATACCAAACGCAGCTGTTTTACCTGTACCTGTTTGCGCTTGTCCAATGACGTCTTTATTTGAAAGTCCGAGCGGTATCGTTTGTGCCTGAATCGGTGTTGCTTCTTCAAATCCCATACGATTAATTGCTTTCATGAGATCAGAACTTAAATTAAAATCTTGAAACGTTATAGTCAAATTATTCAAACTCCTTCTAATTGCTGTTTCAGTAATGTCGTGATTTACCACTTATAAAACTGCCCTTTAGACAAGAAGGACAGGATCCATCCGTATACAAAGCCCGAATTACTTTAAGTTTTATCTTACCATTACACTATTTGTTTTTCAATAAGATGAGAAGCAGATCGGCATCTCGAATATGCCGGCTGCTGCTCCATCCGCTCCCAAGAATCCAGCGGAGAACTTCGGGTCACGATGAAAAGTCCGGACGAATATGTTCGTATCGCGAAATAACCTATATATATTGTATCATAGCCGCAGCCGGCCAGATATACATAATTTTCGGCCGGCATACATTAGTGTTTGCATATCAGGTTATTTTATGATGCAATATGCGTTTTTTCGCAAAATATTTTCTTATGAAAGCGGGCTCTCTATTAAATCTTTAACGATTTCTTCAAGCTTCATACCTCTGGACGCTTTGAATAAAATCAAATCGCCTTTTGATGCGTTTTCCTTCACAGCTTGGAGGAGATCTTTTTTCTCAGTGTAATGGCTGACGCGGTCTTTCTCAAAGTGTTTCAGGGCGCCTTCCGCGATAAAAGCTCCCAGTTTTCCGTACGTAAAGACGCGGTCAATTTTATCAGGGCTGATCACAGCGCCGCACTCTTTATGGAACGTTTCTTCAAGATCGCCGAGCTCAAGCATATCACCGAGCACGAGCATTTTTTTGCCGTAGCCTTCGAGGCTTTCTGTCAATTGAATTGCAGCTTTCATGGAAGTCGGGCTCGCATTATAAGCGTCATTGATTATCGAAAGGCCGCTGTCTGTTTTGATGAGTTCAAGTCTCATACCGGTTACCTTAAGGCCGCTCAGTCCTTTTGCCGCATCCTCAGGCGCGATGCCAAAATAAGCCCCTGCAGCAATTGCAGCCATGGCGTTCATCACATTGTGCTTGCCGAGTATCGGAATAAAAAACGTTTTTTCTATCCCTTTGATTGTAAAATGGGTTCCTTCCTCACTCTGGCTGACATCCTTAAGCTGATAATCATTATGCGTTCCCGTACCATACGTTTTCGTCTGGCAGCTGTATGCATTTTGAAGGAGCGGTTCGTCCCCGATATAAATCAGCACTCCATCTTCTTTAAGCCCGTTAATGATTTCAAGCTTCGCCTCCGCGATGCCCTCTCTAGAGCCGAGGTCTTGCATATGCGATTCGCCGATATTCGTAATCACTGCCGCATCCGGGTTTGCCAAGCGGCTCAAGAGGTCAATTTCTCCTTTGGCGCTCATTCCCATCTCCAATACGGCGATCTCCGTATTTTCAGGCATCGCTAAAACTGTCAGCGGCAAACCGATATGATTATTGAAGTTTCCTCCAGTTTTGTGGACACGGTACTGGGTACCCAATACGGCGTGAATCATATCTTTTGTTGTCGTTTTGCCATTGCTTCCGGTTACTCCGATGACACGCGTGCCAAGCTCCTGCAAATAGGCTTTTGCAAGTTGCTGAAGTGCAGTAAGGGTATCATCCACTAAAATGACGGCGTGATTCTCTGGCGGATTTGGTACTGACCGATCCCAAAGAACAGCCGCTACACCAGCTTCAAAAGCCTGCTCCACAAAAGAGTGGCCGTCAAAACGTTCCCCTTTCAGCGGAATGAAGAGCTGATGTTGTTCCAGTTTTCTTGTATCGGTTGCCACTCCATGAATGACTGTTTGTTCATATTGCGGATTTGTTAGTGTGCCATTAACCATTTCGGCAATGTTTTTTACTGTTCGCTTAATCAAGTAAGGTCCCTCTCTTTCTTTGTATATACGGGAAAAAACACTGCCCTTTTACCGGCAGTGTCCTTCTTCATTAGAATGTATGCTTAATCAATTGTTTTTCAGCGTGGCGTTCTTTTGCAAGCTCCACAAGCTGTTCAATCAGATCAGCATATTCCACTCCGGCTTCTTTCCAGAGCAGCGGGAACATGCTGAAAGGCGTAAAGCCAGGCATTGTGTTGACTTCATTGATCAGAACTTCGCCGTCAGCTGTCAGGAAAAAGTCCGCTCTGACGAGTCCTGAACCATCGATCGCTTTAAACGCCTTGATCGCCATATCACTGATTGTAGCGTATTCCTCATCAGTCACAATTGCCGGAATCATCAGATCAGTATCTCCATCCTCATATTTCGCTTTGTAATCGTAGAAATCTGTCTTCGGTGCGATTTCTCCCACAACAGAGCATTTAGGATCGTCATTTCCAAGAACGCCGATCTCAATCTCGCGGCCGTTAATTCCTTCTTCAACGACGACTTTGCGATCATATTGGAAAGCAAGCTCAAATGCTTTTTGCAGTTCTTCACGGTTTCGGCATTTGCTGATTCCGACACTTGAGCCGAGGTTCGCCGGTTTTACGAAGCAAGGGTAGCCTAATTCCTGTTCAACCTGCTCACAGCTTTCTTTCGGAGAACGACTCCAGTCTTTCTTAAGGAAAGCAGCGTATTTAGCCTGAGCAAGGCCGGCCTGAGCAAATAAATGTTTCATGACAACTTTATCCATGCCAGCTGAGGAAGCAAGCACTCCGTTGCCGACATAAGGAATGTTCAACAGCTCGAGCATTCCCTGGATCGTACCGTCTTCTCCGTTCGGTCCGTGGAGGAGCGGGAATACGACGTCGATGGCTTCATTTTGCTGTGACGCTTCCTGCGGAAACATCTCCTGGTTCAGGGCAGCTGGAGAAAAAGCATTGCCTCCTTGCTCAAATTGAAGCATTTTCACGTTTGAAACAGGCTCAGTTAAACGGGCGCCTCTAACCCATTCGCCTTTTTCTGTTATATAAATCGGATGTATATCAAACTTCTCAGTATTTAGCGCTTTGATTACAGCCAGAGCCGTCTGCAGGGAAACATTATGTTCTGCCGACTTTCCTCCGTACACTAATCCTAGACTTGTTTTCAATGGATACTCCCCCCACTACAATTCATCTTTACTATCTTATCATTTTCACCGGAAAATGATCTAATTATTTTTGGGCATGCTGATGTTGAATGCATTTGTATGTAATTCCTTTTTATTTTATATTAAAATGGCATTGAAAAGGAGATGTGACATATGAAAAAAATCACGACAAACGAACAATTTAATGAACTGATTCAATCTGATAAAGAAATCATTGTAAAGTTTTATGCTGATTGGTGCCCAGACTGCACACGCATGAATATGTTCATCGGCGATATTTTGGAAGAGTACAACCAAAACGATTGGTATGAGCTGAATAAGGACGAGCTTCCTGACCTGGCTGAAAAATACCAAGTAATGGGCATTCCCAGCCTGCTTATTTTCAAAAATGGTGAAAAAACAGCTCACCTTCACAGCGCCAATGCCAAAACGCCTGAAGAAGTGACTGAATTTTTATCTGAACATATAAGCTAATTCGTTAAACACCCTTATTTTATGTCGTCAGGCTCTACATGAACATGAACATGAGTGACATCGTGTTCATGTTTTATTTTGTCTTCTACTTCATCCGCCACTCCATGGCCTTCTTCTACTGTAAGCTTCGGATCAACCGTAATGACCATCTCGATATGAACTGTACTGCCTAAATACCTCGCTTTCACATCCTTTAGGCGATGCACATTTTCGATCCTGCCGACGGTCTGTTTGTAAGGCTCAAGATCTTTTAAATGGAAGCCGTCTGTTAAGGAATGTGAAGCGTCTTTAAAGATATCCCACGCTGTTTTGCAAATGATGATGCCGATGATAAAAGCCGTTACCGGATCAATCCACGGCAGCTTCAGCTGGGACGAAAAAACACCGATAAACGCGCCGGCACTTACAAAAGCGTCTGACCTGCTGTCCTTTGCCGCTGCCATCAGGGCAGAGCTTTTAATGGACGCTGCCAGCCTTTTGTTATATAAATAGATGCCATACATAAACACAGCACTGCCTAACGCCGTCCATGCCGCGATAAGATTTGGCGTTTCCGTTGTGCCGCCCGCAATCGCTTTTCCTCCGCCGATTAACACTTCAATGCCGACTGCCATCATAATAAAAGACGCAACAAGAGACGAAATTGTTTCAGCCCGATAATGGCCGTATGGATGATCGCTGTCTGCCGGTCTTTGAGAAATCCGCAATCCTATCAGCACCGCTACTGACGCAACAATATCTGTTCCATTATTTAACCCGTCTGCTCTCAGCGCTTCAGAATGATATAGAATCCCGATAACTAGCTTTACAACAGCAAGGATGACATATGCAAAAATATTGAGGAGCGCCCCTTTTTCTCCCTTTTTCAGATTTTCTGTCCGCTCCATTGAATACCAGCCTCCATTCTATTACATAGTATGGTTCAAAACATGAAAAATAGCAGGGTGCGTTCAATGAAGCGGAATATTTCGACAGCAAATTATTGCCCGGGAAACTTTTTGTCGATTTGTTGAATGTTTGTAAATTGGCGAAAGAATAGGACTGTTTTCACCTTTACAGGCTAACGCGGACATTGTATACTGAAGTTAATTGATAATGATTATCAATATCGTTTGATTGGAGGTTGGTGACACAATGACACCTCAGTCTGCAGAAATCAGAAAAAAACAGCTCATTCATCTGTTAATACAGAATGGTATATACAAAAAGTCAAAGCGTCATCTGTATGAATTGTCGCTGACGGAGTTAGAAAGTGAATACAACCATGTCAGGAGGGCACCGGAGCATGCCGAAGCGTAAAGTGAAAACTTACCAACAGCTGATCCAGGAAAACAAAGAGGCGATTATGGGCAATCCAAAGCTGATGAACGTTATTTATGACAGGATCGACCGCAAGCATCAAAAAAATCTGCAAGAGCAAAACAATACATAAAAAGAGCCGGCTAGGCTCTTTTTTTATGACTCAAACGCTTCAGCTGCCAGCTTGTGTATCACGGCGTCATCCATCGGCGGGTTGTGAAGACCGGCGCGCACATCACGGTAATAGCGCTGAAGCGGGTTGGTTCGTTCCAGGCTTTTGGCCCCGACAATTCTCATCGCTTTATCAACAACAGACAGCGCAGCGTTTGTGACGATATGTTTCGCCGCACCGAGCTCGCTGGTCAAGTGTGGACGCCGCTCCGGATCGTCATACAATTGAGCGATATGGAAAAGAAAGTGTCTGGCATTGAGCAGTTCAAGCTCCATTTCGCCTGTTCTTTGCTGTACGGCCGGGACATTCTTGATCGGTCCATTCAAGCTGTTTGGAGAATACTCAGATGCAAATTGCACTGCATAGTCACGAGCAGCTTGAGCCACACCAAGATAAATCGCAGGAATGTGAAGCAGCCAGCCATTCGGCTTAGCTCCACGAGGCCCTTGAAGCAGTTCCACCAGCTTATTGTCATCAAGCATTACTTCGTTCAGTACAAGGTCATGGCTCCCAGTCGCCCGCATCGCCATCATATCCCACGTCTCTTCAATCGACAAGCCGGGATCATCTTTATGAATGAGAAACACGCCTGTTGTTTGTTTGTCTTCAATCCATGCGGTTACTAAAAAATAATCCAGAGCTTGTGACATCGTCGTAAAGGTTTTTCTCCCGTTCACTGCCCATTTGCCATCCTTTTTGACGGCGTGTGTACCGGGACGCCCTCCTCTTGTCGGGCTTCCGGTTTTCGCTTCAGTCGCCGCCCTGTTAATGACAGCTCCGTTCTGGACTTCCTTGGCAACAAATGCAAATACGTCTTCATCCCAGCTGTTGCCTTCTCCAAGCTCCCCGATCACGCTCAAATGCCAGCCGATGCTAAGAGCCGTCGGAGCATCTCCCCGTGCAAGCCGTTCTTGAAACAGGAGCATATCGTAAACAGAAATGCCCCCTCCGCCATGAGATGCCGGCAATGTTAATGCTGTATACCCAGCATCACGCAGTTTTTGTATTTTCTCTGCAGGAAAACGTCCCTGTTCGTCATCTTCAGCAGCTGTTTGCTGAAATTCATCCGCAATCCGTCCGATTTTCTCCATCCATTGCCGCTGTTGATCGTTTTGTATAAATAATGACATCCGGCAGCCCCCCAAGTTTTAATTCCGATAAATTTAATATGTATTATAGATTTCCTGCCATTTTTCCGCAACTGTTAATCTTTTTGTCCAGTATAGAAAAACACGCCGTTCCCCAAGGGAACAGCGCGATTACACAGGATTTGCATCCCGGTCTTGTTTCATGCCGAGATAAATCAGCATATATGTCAGGTAACCCATCGTCATCACCAGGCCGCCAAAGAAAAAGCTTGAGAAAATCGGCTCTTCAAAAGCGGTCACTGCGGCCAACACAATCCAGCTGGCATACAGATAGATGATAAAATAGCGGATGCCCGTCTTCATTTTATATATCATGTACAGTCCCACGAGAGAAAACAACCCAAGCGCGAGCCTGAAATAAACAAGATGTTCAAACTGAAACATGAATGACACAAATGAGAATCCAAGCAGCAATACGATCGGTAAAGCGGTAATAAAGTTCCTCAATCGAGACACCTCCGTCAGTACCTTTAGTATAAACCAAAATATCAAATGATATTGATTTACGTGAGCTTTTTCACAAAAATGTCATTCCTTGCCTTTAGACCCGAACATCCCGTTTACAGAAGCACCACCAGCCAACAACGATGAAGAATATGGCATGTATGATGAGAATTCCAATTGAAAACAATGGCGTCATGCCTGAAAACAACGCTGTCTCTCCGCTTCTGTATTGCGTAAAGTCAGTGTTCGCAAAAAGCAAAAAGCTGCCCCACTTGTTTTCAAACAACTTCATGAGCTGAACAAGTGTACTCGCTCCGTATAAAACGACAAAAGAAACAACAACTGCTACCGCGCTGTTGCGGAACAGCGAAGAACAAAGCAGCCCGAATAATCCCATCATTACAGCTTCA
This sequence comes from Bacillus sp. JZ109, assembly GCF_053903135.1. NCBI lineage: Bacteria > Bacillati > Bacillota > Bacilli > Caryophanales > Bacillaceae > Bacillus > Bacillus sp. JZ109. The sequence continues at coordinate 3,550,028 of NZ_CP096388.1, forward strand.
AGCCAGTTTGACCCGATCAGCGCCAAGGTGTTGACCAGCAATGTCTTTGATTCCGCAGTCACCGATGTGCCAAAAAACACGAGACCGAATAATAATGCCAGAATGTAGTATGCCAGATACAAATAGAAGCTGACCATCACGACTGTGATTAATTTTGACCAAAAGACCTTTTGGCGTTTAACCGGACGAATGAGCAAAAATTTGATCGTCTTTTTATCAAATTCCATCGAAACAATTGTTGCTGCAATTACGATCGTTAAAGCCTGCAGCAAAATGTTCAGGCTCGGTGTATACGATAAATAGCCGATGAAGTTTTCATCTGTTCCGGCACTGATGACAATCCGTTTAATGATCAAAGCCATGAAGAATTGAAAGACAGCCATCAGGATAAGGGAAACCAAAGTGACCTTCCGATTAAAAAGTTTCATATGTTCATTCCAAATTAATTTAGACAAGCTCTTCTCCCTCCTCTTGATGAGCGGTCGTCGCTTTTATAAATTCGTCTTCCAGTGATTGCGTGTAAGGCGTAATGGAAAATACATTCAGATCTTGTCCGACAAGTGATCGGTTCAGCTCCGGTATGTTTTCTTTTGCCACATCAACTACAATCGTCCCGTCTTGGCTCTCAGCTTGATATTGATTGCCTGTCAGCCAATTGAGCGCTTTTTCTTGCGGCTGCACTTCTATAATCGCTTTTTCTGTGGTTTGATCAGTTCCTTGTAAGCTGACTTCCGCTTTGATCTCACCTTTTTGAATGATGATGACACGGTCGCACAAGTCTTCAACCTCGCGCAATAAATGAGTGGCAAACAGGACAGCTGTTCCTTCCATTTCTGCGAGTTCCTTAATATGATCGCGAAAATCCTTCATCCCCGCAGGATCGAGGCCGTTTGTCGGTTCATCTAGAATGAGAAGCTTCGGCCGGTGAAGAATTGCCTGGGCGATTCCCAGACGCTGGCGCATCCCAAGGGAATAGGTTTTCACCTTATCATGAATCGCTGACGTCAGCCCGACACGTTCCACCACTTCATCAAGCCGTTCATCCGCTATTTTTTTGTGCATATTCGCAAAGTGCTTGAGGTTTTCCCAGCCTGTCAGGTACGGATAGAACTCAGGGTTCTCAACAATCGCTCCAACCGCTTCCATCGCTTTTTCAAACTCTGTATCATGCTGGAATCCGCTGATTGTCACGCTTCCGCTGTTTTGTTTCAGCAGCCCGACGATAATACGGATGAGTGTTGTTTTTCCGGAACCATTTGGACCGAGAAGGCCGATGATTTCACCCTCCATGACGTCCATGCTGATCTGTTTTAAAATCTGTTTAGACCCAATCTTTTTATCGAGGCCTTCAATATGTAAAATCGGCTCAGCCATAAAGCCTTCCTCCTTTTTCGACAAAAAATAAACAGTGCCCAACATTAGGCACTGTTTGTATTATAGCATTTGTTGCTTCCAAATGTTTGGTTAAACCGATGATGAGCGTTTACTCCGACTGTTTGTTCTTTTCAGTTTCTGTAATGATGACAGGCATTGTCACCTGTTGTGTTCACCACTGTGCGAAGCAATGCCAAGCTCCGATTCCGAGTCTTAATTCCATGCCCTGAACAGGCAGGCCGGCAGATCGAGGCACACTCATTATTCGATTTTAAACTTTATCGCTATTCTCTCGGGGTCCTTTAGACCTATCTTCCTTGTTGGTGACATCCAGAATATCAAGGAGAAACACAAAGATCGGAATCCCGATAATTAAACCCCAAATGCCGAAAAAGTGTTCAGAGAAAATGAGTACTGTGAAGGTGAAAAAGATTGGCAGCTCTGTTTTCGCCGACATCAGCTTCGGATTTAAGAAATATGTTTCGATCGCATGAATGGCGAATATGACAAGGACAATGTAGAGCACATACATTCCACCGCCAGTGCTGTAGGCGATAATGCTGAGCGGAATCAGGGAAATGACGACGCCTGCTACAGGGATCAATCCAAGGAAGAACACCATAATCGAAAGCCCAAACAGCTGCGGAAAATGCATAATCCAAAGCGCGATAAACGTCAGAATACAGTTGACGAGCGCAATGATAAATTGAGCCTCGAGCACCTTGCCGAACGTTCTTGCAAATTTGCTTCCGAAAAAAGCAATCTCCTCATAAAAGACCCTCAGTTTGCTCGTTTTAAATTTCGCCATGAATTCAGAAAGCCGTTTTTTCTCAAATAAGAAAAACATGCTAAGAATGAGCGCCATCACGACCTGCAAGCCGAATGTGCTGATATCGGCCAGATACGTATACACTACATTGAAGCCCTCTTTGACATATGAACTGATGTTAATATCTCCGAAGACACTGGTGATCTCATCAAAGAAAGGGATGCTGTCAGGATGATACGCAATATGTTTAATCTGCTTTACCAGCTGCTGGATCTGCGCCGCGACGACCGGATAAAACACAAAGCCCCCGACTGTAAGCAGCACAGCCAGCAACATGTAAAGAAACGTAATGACAACCCGCTGGCTCACGCGGAAGAACTGGCTTACAAACTGCCGCACGACAAGCTCCAAACGATCCATTAGAAATGTGAAAATGAAGGTAAGCAATATTAAGTTGATCATGCTCTTAAATAGATATAACACACCAGTTAACACGACAAAGATGGAGAAACGCCTTACTCCCGGGTGCTGAAAAAATTTAACTAAAGCGGCCATTTATACACTCCTGTTAGGACAAACGTCCTTCATTCAATATAGTATCCATTTGTAAATTATATAACAAAAAAATGCTGAGGTCTCTGTCCTTACCTTAATAATTCTTAAACAATTAAAAAAACGGCCCCATGGATGGGCCGTTCTTTTTTCAGACTGCTGTTTTCATTTTTTTCATGCCTTCAACAGCCTCTACGCTTTTTGCTTCATCAAATTCATTTTCGCTTTTGGCAACAATGATCGTGGCGATTCCGTTTCCGATCAGGTTCACAATGGCTCTTCCTTCACTCATGAAACGGTCGACCCCGAGCAGGAGTGCAAGCCCCTCCAGCGGAATGACCTGCAGCGCTGACAGCGTTGAGGCAAGGACGATAAATCCGCTTCCCGTCACACCTGCCGCTCCCTTCGATGTCAGCATCAGAACGAGGATAATCGTAATTTGCTGGCCGATGCTGAGGTCTACTCCAAACACCTGTGCCAAAAAGACAGTCGCCATTGATAAATAGATGGATGTGCCGTCGAGGTTAAACGAATAGCCCGTCGGAATAACAAGCCCGACAACGGATTTGGAACAGCCGTAGCGCTCCATTTTATCCATCATACGCGGAAGCACCGATTCGGAAGAGCTTGTGCCAAGCACGATCAAAAGCTCATCCTTAATGAAGCGAAGGTAATTCCACAGGCTGAATCCGTAAAGCTTGCAGATGATATTTAAAGCAACAAATACGAACAGGAACATCGTAATATAAACAGACATCATTAAGCTTGCCAGCGGTTTGATGGAATCGAGCCCGAAGTGTCCGATTGTATACGCCATCGCCCCGAATGCCCCGATTGGCGCGGCACGCATAATGTAGCCGATAATTTTGAAAAAAACGTGAGAAACCTTGTCGAAGAAATCAATGACGCTTTTTCCTTTTTCGCCTAATGCCGCAAGACCCACTCCGAAAAGAATAGAAAAGAATAAGACCTGCAAAATGTCCCCTTTTGCGAAGGCATCAACCATGTTGGACGGAACAATGTGTGTAATAAATTCAATCCAGTCGATTCCCTGACCGCCATTTTGCGTGTATTGTGATACATCTCCTTTTTCAAGCTTGCTGTAATCAAGACCCGCACCCGGCTTCATAATATTGACGACAAATAAACCGATAATGAGTGCGAGGGTGGTGACAACCTCGAAATAGATAAACGCTTTTCCCCCTACTTTTCCAACCTTCTTCATATCGCCCATTTTTGCAATCCCGAGAACGATTGTGAAGAAAATGATTGGTGCGATCACCATTTTAACAGCGTTGATAAATGTATCGCCAAGCGGTTTCATTTCTTTGCCGACATTCGGCCAGACCAGCCCGACAATGACCCCGATGATGACCGCGGTTATGACCTGAACTGTTAAATTTTTAAACAGTTTCATATCTTCATCCCCCTGTCCTATTCGCCTTTTGTGTCTTTCTTACTAGAATGATAGCGTTTTCATACAGTCTAGGGAAGTTTATGATCATAACGGACATTTTGGTCTTTTTGGTCTCAGGTTTATCCTTTTAACACGTAGCGGTTGACCGGCCGGCCGACTCCGCCGTATTGAACGTCCAATTTGATGATCCCGGTTTTTTCTAAGTAATCAAGATATCGTCTGGCTGTCACTCTGGCGATGCCGAGCGCCTTGGCAACCTCTTCAGCAGAAAGGGATGCGGTTTGCTGTTTCAAAAAAGCAGTGACTTCATTCATCGTGAAGTGATTCAACCCTTTCGGCAGATCCTGTACGGCCTGCTGCGGAATATTCAGGATCGCATCGAGCTGTTCCTGGGACAGCGTATCATTCGCTTCGATTTTTTGTTTATATTGCTTGTACTTTTCGAGCGCCTGTCTCATTCGCTCAAGCTTAAACGGCTTTAAGATATAGTCAACCGCCCCGTTTTGCAGCATGAGTGAGATCGTTTTCTTGTCTTTTGCAGCGGAGACGACAATGACATCCACTTCAAGCTTTTGCTTTCTGATCTCCTGCAAGGTCTTGATGCCGTCTTTTTTCGGCATGTACACATCGAGAATGACGAGATCCGGCTGTTCTTCTTTAATCAGCTTCATGCCTTCCTCTCCGTTTCCTGCCGTTGCACAGACAGTAACGCCTTTAACAGTTGTAATGAAATCCTTATTGACCTCTTGAACCATCGGATCGTCTTCAATGAGCAGAACCTTCCATTCTTTACGAGCCATGCTGTGCTTCCTCCCCCTTCATTGGAAAAACGATAGAAAAAGATGTCCCCTGCCCCGCATGTGAATCAACTTCTATCGTGCCCGATCCTTTGTCTATGATTTGTTTCACTAAATACAGGCCATAGCCTGTGCCGCCAGTTTTATTGACCGTAAAACCTTTGTCATAAAGGCGAGGCATATGTGTCGGTTCAATTCCGCAGCCGTTATCTTCTATTAAAATAGCAAGGATATCATCTGTTTGTTCGATACTAATGTCAATTCGTTTGTCTTCAGATTGAACGGTTTCAAATGAGCCGAAGGCATTTTCAATCAGATTCCCCAAAAGCACGACAATATCATGCTGATCAACATGCTCGGGAAATTGCTGAAGACTGCTGTTTTCATCTATATGAACAGCAATGCCGAGCTCTCTTCCCCTTCTGATTTTACTTAATAGAAGGCCTGCCGCAGCGTCATTTTGAATCGAGCGGTGCAGAAATTCAGTCACATTTTCCTGCTCAGTTGACGCCTGGAATGCAAGCTGCAAGGCTTTTTCAGATTTCCCCAGCTGGATGAGACCGGCGATCGTGTGCAGCTTATTCATATGCTCATGGTTTTGGACACGGAGCGCCTCCACAAAGTTTCTGACACCAGTCAATTCCTCTGCCATCTTGGCCGCTTCCGTTCTGTCCTGAAAAATCGCAACGGCGCCGATCACTTTTTTCTTCATGACGATCGGAATTCTGCTGCTCATGATCACCTTACCGCTGACACGAATTTCTTCATTATAAACCGCTTTGTTCCGCTCCACGATTTCGGGCAGGCGCGAATCCTTGAGAACCTCCCAAATCACCTTGCCGATTAGATCCCCCTGCACTTCAAAGATCTGTTTCGCTTTTTCATTGAAGATCGTAATGACGAGACGATTGTCAATAGCGATCACCCCTTCATTCATCGAGTGAAACGTCGCTGTCCGTTCTTCATACATTCGGACAATCTCATGGGGTTCAAGCTGAAACATTTGTTTTTTGATATGGCGGGCCAGCAAAAAGGAACCAGCAAGGCCAAAGCCGAGTGTCAGCACAACGATGAAGGCGATATCACGCTTTAAATGAAGCAGGATGTCAGCGATCCCCGGCAGCGTTTTTCCGACAAGCACCACGCCTATTTGGTTCAGGTCTTGATCCTTTACCGGATAAAAAGCGCGAACCGCCGTGCCGATCTCGCCCTTTGCTTCAGAGAAATAAATGTGCTCCGCAAAAGCTGCCTCCTCGTCTGCACCTTCTGATTTCTTGCCAATGCTTGTGCTGACAGGATGCGTATATCGGATGTGATTCATATCCATGACGACAATATAGTCTGCTTCATTAATCATCCTGATTTCTTCAACCGCATGGCGAACCGCTTCTGTTTGTTTTTTTCGCGCCAAGGCTTCTTTCACTTCTGTCATCTCTGACACCGTCCGGGCCGTATTCATCAACCGCTTTTTCAGCTCCCGCTCCTCTGTATGCTGAATGTTGCCGATGAGCACAATGCCGCCGATCAAAAAGGAGAAAATGACGAGTATATAGGATAAGATCGTGATTTTCCAACGGATTGAGAGCTTCTTTTTGTTCATCAGCTTCTCCTTTCAGGTCTTTACGAATGTCATAGCCCCCATTATCCTTAACATAGGGGAGGGCTTTTCATGAAGAGTTTGCTTGCATGTCTCGCACTGATGATCGCTGGAATTGCAACCGCTTTATTTATCGGATTCCATGATCATACCGGCAATAAAAAGATTGTTTATGATGACGACCAGGAAGGCCTGCAGGATCAAATCGTGTTTAAATTCAGCCACGTGGTTGCTGAAAATACGCCAAAAGGGCTGGCCGCCAATAAATTCGCTGATCTGGTGAACGAAAAATCAGGCGGAAAAATAAAAATAGAGGTATTTCCGAATGGAAGCCTGTACTCGGACATTGAAGAAATTGAAGCATTGCAAAACGGCGATGTTCAATTTATCGCCCCCTCCACATCGAAGCTCGGCATGCTCTCGCCTGAATGGGGAGTGCTGGATCTGCCGTATGCATTTACAGATTACAACGCCGTCAAAAAAGGGCTGAACGGAAGCATCGGCACACAGCTGTTTGATTCTCTAAAGAAAAACCAATTGAAAGGATTGGCCTATTGGACGAACGGCTTTAAGCAAATCACAACAAATCAAGGGCCGGTCAAAACACCGGATGACTTAAAAGGGCAGGATCTGCGCATTATGCAAAGCGATGTGATTGAGGATCAGTTCAAGCTGCTTGGCGCAACACCTCATCAGGAATCCTTCAATTCTACCTTTCAGCTGTTAGAAAACAATGTAGTCGATGGCGAAGAAAATACAATTTCAAACATTTATTCTAAAAAATTTTATAATGTTCAGGACTATTTGACAATAAGCAGCCACGGTTATCTCGGCTACGCTGTCATGACTGATGAACACTTCTGGAAGGCGCAAACACCAGAAACAAGACGCATTTTGACTGAAGCGATGAAGGAGACAACGGAGTGGAATGAAACGTATGCCGAACAAATGAACAAGGAGCAGCTGGAAGAAATCAAAAAGAATTCTGCTATACATATTTATGAGCTGTCAGATAAAGAGAAACAAGAATGGATGAAGCGTCTTGACCCTGTTTACCGGCAGTATGAGCCCATCTTTGGCCGGGAGCTGATCCGGGAACTGTTGGAGCTGCGAAAAGATTCATAGTTCCCATCTCGATACGCTGTTTTTCGTTTATCTTTCTATCGATCGGAAATATAAAAAGAGATAAACGAAAAAGGAGATGGGTACATGTTTAAGCACACAAAAATGCTGCAGCATCCTGCTAAACCAGATCGTCCAGATCCATTATTCGCTAAAAAAATGCAAGAAATTTTAGGCGGGCAATTCGGAGAAATTTCAGTTGCCATGCAGTACTTATTTCAAGGCTGGAACACAAGAGGAAATGAAAAATACAAGGACTTGCTGATGGATACGGCAACTGAGGAGCTCGGGCATGTTGAAATGATTGCAACGATGATTGCCAGACTTCTTGAGGATGCCCCTCTTGATCAGCAGGAAAAAGCTGCTGAAGATCCGGTCATCGGCTCCATCCTAGGCGGCATGAACCCTCACCATGCGATTGTATCAGGACTTGGCGCCATGCCGGAAAGCAGTACAGGCGTACCTTGGAGCGGCGGTTATATCGTAGCAAGCGGAAACCTGCTGGCAGACTTCCGCGCCAACCTGAATGCGGAATCTCAGGGCCGTCTGCAGGTCGCACGCCTGTTTGAAATGACGGATGACAAAGGCGTCAAAGATATGCTCAGCTTCCTGCTGGCGCGTGACACGATGCACCAGAACCAATGGCTCGCCGCCATTAAAGAATTAGAAGCACAGGAAGGTCCGGTTGTGCCGGGTACATTCCCGAAAGCGCTCGAAAAACAAGAGTTCTCACATCAGCTTATCAATTTCTCTGAAGGCGAAGTAAGCGCCGAGCAAAACTGGCTGAATGAAAAAGCGCCGGACGGAGAAGCCTTTGAATATGTGAAAGAAGCAAAAACGTTTGGAGAAAAACCGGAGTTAAAACCAGCACCGCCTTTTGTTCATAATACACTTCCGGGACGCGAGTAAAGAGACAAGCCCAAAACATGATGTTTTGGGCTTTGATTATGCCTTCAGAACCGTCCAGTTTGGTTCGTACCGGATATCGGGGTTATGTAACAGATCGTGAACGAACGGTTTATCCTCTTCGTACACCGTCACCTCTATCGAAAGAATTACAGCCTTCTGATCGTTTTCCTCGTATATGCTGTCATGTTCGTTCTCCATAAAATGATCATAGGCTTCTCTGTTTTCCCATACACTGATGATTTCTGCGGTGAGCGGCTCGTCTATCGTTTTTCGCCAGCCGCCGGCCTGTTTGATAAAGCCGCTTATATGCGATAACGCTTCCCACTGTGACTGCGCTTTTGCAAATGCTTCAGCGTTTGCAGCATCTACTTCACATATCATCTTTTTGATTAGCATGGCTGCTCCTCTATGATGACGGTTTCGGCTTGTTTATGCTCCACACAGAGATTTACCGTTCTGACGTAAGAGCGTGTGCGGTGAACCGTGCCTTTAGGGATCAGCAGGCTGTCATTTGCTTTGAGCACCGCGGTTTCTTTGTCCTTAAAATCGATCAGCAGCTCCCCTTCAAGAACAATAAACAATTCGTCTGAGTCAGGGTGATGGTGCCAGTCATATTCTCCCGTAAACACCGCAAGGCGCACGCAGTGGTCGTTGACCTCTGAGATTGAAAAATTGGCGTGCTTTTCTTTGACTTCATTTGCGATGGCGAGCAAGTTTTGCATCTTGGACATTAGCGAAAACCCCTTTTTCACTTATTGTATCTCAATAGCGGCATAAATTGAGAAGATTCCAAAAAAAAGCGATCCAGCTGATGTGCCGGATCGCTTTTTTATTTACAGGTTGTCTGCCTTTATGCTTTTGATTAGTCGTTGTTGCGGGCGTTTCCGCCTTTTGAGCCAATTTCTTGGTAGAATTCTTTATCATGATTTTTGCTTGTTGCCTCTCCGCCTTTTCGGCCGATTTCTTGATAGAATTCTTTGTCATGGTTTTCGCTAGTGGCTTCTCCGCCTTTTTCACCGATTTCTTGATAGAACTCTTTGTCATGATTTTCGCTTGTGGCTTCTCCGCCTTTTTCACCGATTTCTTGATAGAATTCTTTGTCATGATTTTTGCTTGTGGCTTCTCCGCCTTTTTTCCCAATCTCTTGATAGAATTCTTTGTCATGGTTCTTGCTTGTTGTTTCTCCGCCTTTTCTACCTGCTTCTTCTCTGCTCATTTTGTTATCGTCTGCCATTTTGAATTCCTCCTTTAATTGGTGTTGGTTGTTGTATTCCCGCTATCAATTCTTTTAAACAAACAAAACACATTGGGTGTGTTTCCACTAAAAAAAGCAGGCGGATCGCGGTGTCCGTCTGCTTTCTGCTATTCCATCTCTCGTTCTGTTTCTTTCAGTCGTTCAAGAATGCGCCTCTTTTTGTACAGCATCATGCCTGTCTCGGTAATGTCGTTTAATGTTGAGCGATTGGCAGCGGCGCCAAAAACCATTCCGGCAACCGGCACCATCTGGAAAAGTTTTTTCCAGCCAAACGTGTCTCGATAGCCTAAAACAACTTCTCGCCAGCCTTGGATTTGAGAAGCGACATTCTTATATGTACGGTCTTGATCGTAGTGTTTTAATTCTTGCAAAATCGATCTTTTGCCGACAACATCAGCCGACGTCAGCTGCAGACATTTCACAATGAAGACGCGTTCTTTTTTCTCCTTTGGGTCATAGCCGTATGCGACTGCGATATCCTGTAATGTTTTTAGTGATAAGCCAAGCACTGCCGGAATGTCTGCCGCCAGCGTAAACACGCCGCCCACACCGGTTGTCGCGCCTTGAACGGTTGCTGCGTTGGTTCTGTTTTTGCCCATTCCTTCCGCAATTTCATCCATGACAGGAAGAGGAGCTTTCCGGATGTCCTCCAGCGATTCAAAGATCTCCCCCGGCAGTTTCTTTTGAAACATCCTGATAATCTGTTTTTCAGATGTCAGGTACTGTCCGCCTGTTTGAACAAAGCTGCCGACCTCATCCAAGAGCTTGCCGATCTTTTTCTGGATGAATTCTGGTGTCAGCTTGTCCAGGAGTTGAAACGGGAGACGGCTGAGCTTTTCCCAAAACCAGACTTTTTGCTGATCTTTTTCCCATTTCTCTATCTCTTTTAATTGCTGATGTAAGTCTTCTTTTCGTTCTGTTGGCACCCAATCCGCACTTCCCTTCCGTTTTTTCTACTATATAGTATACCTTCATTTTTTCGGATGCGTTTTTATTTTTCACCTGCGGGTACCATTTTTATAAAAGGAAAAGGAGTGATGGACATGCCTTGGTCGATGAAGGATTATCCTGCTTCATTAAAAAATCTTGAGAAGCCGGTGAGAAAAAAGGCGATAGACATTGCGAATGCGATGATTGATGAAGGCTATGAGGAAGGGCGCGCGATTCCAATTGCGACAAGCAAAGCGAAGGAATGGGCGGAAAACGCCTCTACAGATGAAATTGATGATTTCCTGACGCATGATGATGAGACAGAACGCGATGCTGATCCAAGCAGCGGCAGCGGCCCCGAGCTCATGAACAAAGCAGAACATGTTATTAAGCATAAAAAAGGCTGGGCAGTCAAAGCCGAGGGCGCCAAACGCGTGTCTGAAATCAAGGATACAAAGAAAGAAGCGATTGAACGGGCAAAGGAAATCGCGGCGCATAAAGGCACTGAGGTCATTGTTCATTTAGCTGACGGCAGTGTGCAGAGAAAGATTAAAACAGGATCATAAAGGAATATGCTTTTAAGTGTTTCGAAATGATCAGGAGCGGTTATTGATTGGTAAATCATTTATGAGAGGTGATCATGATGCTTAGCTTTTTGGTTTCATTAGTTGTTGCTATTGTTATCGGATTAATTGGGAGCGCCATTGTAGGAAACCGGCTGCCGGGAGGAATTTTCGGCTCTATGATTGCCGGGCTGATCGGCGCTTGGATTGGGCACGGACTTCTTGGCACATGGGGACCGAGCCTCGCCGGCTTTGCTATTTTCCCGGCCATCATCGGGGCAGCCATCTTCGTATTCTTGCTGGGCCTTATATTCCGCGGGCTGCGGAAGGAAGCCTAGACTCATTAGATACAGAAGGCATCGTTTCGAACTGAAACGATGTCTTTTTATATGGGACCTTATCCCGAATCCCTACATATCATGTTACATAACAGGGAAAAATTCAGAAGTGTATTTTGAACATTTTCGGTTGACAAGAAACCGGGATGGTCATATGATGTAGATAAAATAATTTGCCTTAAGGAAACTCTTTGTTGTACGGCAAAAACAAACAGAATTCAGGTGAGACATGATGAACAAGGACATCACAGCACAATCTCCCCGTTCCAAAGCCGTCCAAGATGCGCTTGACGGGAAAATCAGAGGATTCAGAGGGCTGCTCCCTTTTCTCGGCCCTGCATTTATAGCAGCCATTGCCTATATTGATCCCGGCAACTTCGCAACGAATATTTCGGCGGGTTCTAAATACGGATATATGCTCTTATGGGTGATCTTATTTTCTAATATCATGGCCCTTTTAATTCAATCCCTATCCGCCAAACTCGGTATTGCGACAGGCAAAAATCTGCCTGAGGTTGCCCGTGAAGAATTCCCGAAGCCTGTCTCGATCGGATTATGGATTCAGGGCGAGCTGGTCATTATCGCAACTGATCTGGCGGAATTTATCGGAGCGGCTCTGGGACTGTATTTGCTGTTCGGCATTCCGATGCTTGAAGCGTCTATTATAGCTGCGATCGGTTCTTTCGCGATATTGGAGCTTCAGCGCCGCGGTTACCGCTCACTTGAAGCCGGTATTGCCGGTATGCTGTTTGTGGTCGTGATCGCCTTTGCGCTGCAGACCTTTTTCGCAAAGCCTGATGCCGTGTCAGTGATGAAGGGCCTTTTTGTCCCGGCGTTTCATGGCACCGACAGTGTGCTTCTTGCAGCGGGTATTCTTGGCGCAACTGTTATGCCGCACGCCATTTATTTACACTCTGCCCTTACACAACGGCGGGTGGTTGGCAAAACTGATGCAGAACGGAAAAAAATCTTTAGGTTTGAATTTATTGATATTTTAATAGCGATGCTGATTGCAGGGGCTATTAATGCAAGTATGCTGATTGTGGCTGCTGCATTATTCTTCAAAAACGGCCTGTTTGTTGAGGATCTTGACGTCGCATTTCAGCAATTCGGACATCTTGTCAGCCCTATGTCTGCGGCTTTATTCGGGATCGGGCTGCTCGTTGCCGGTCTATCCAGTTCGTCTGTCGGCACACTTTCAGGCGACGTGATTATGCAAGGATTTATCAACTACCGCATTCCGCTGTATGTACGGCGATTTATCACGATTATTCCGCCGATCTTGATCATCGCGTCAGGTGTTAATCCGACGACCGCTCTCGTACTGAGCCAGGTCGTGCTGTCCTTCGGGATCGCCTTTGCCCTCATTCCGCTTATTATGTTTACAAGCAATAAACGGATCATGGGATCTCTGATCAACGCCAAATGGGTCACAGTGGTGTCTTGGCTGATTGCTGTATTGATCGTTGCTTTGAATGTGTTTTTAATTGTAGATACGTTTCGATAAAAAACCGGCTTCTAAAGCCGGTTTTTATTTTTTCGCAAAAGCTCATTGATACCCTTTTTGACAGAAATTTGTTATGATAGAAGAAAAATCGGAGTTTTGATGATGTCAGTATTTATTCTGTTTTATTTGTGGATTGTTCCTATTGTTATCGGCATTTTATGTTCTGTTGCTGCCCATAGATCCAAGGGAAAAATGAGAGTCGCGCCCGGCATTGCCATGATCGTGCTCAGTATCATTTCCTTAATCACGGCGTTTACGGCCGGACACACAAATTTCCACGTGTTTATCGGCGGCATGTTTTTATTCGGCACCTTCTTGGTCGGTTCTGCTTTTCCTTTCTTTTTCGGGCTGAAGAAAAAAGAGAAATAAGCTTATAATGAGAAGAGTTCTGTAAGATTTGATAAGAATAAGCATGCAAGGACAAATGCATCTTCCTTTGAAACAAGATGCATTTGTCCTTTTGTCTGTTTCGAGTATGGCGAAATCAGTTCCTAATACATACACCGATCATTTTATGAATTCAAACATGCTATAGCTGAAAATACGTTTGTTTCCAACAAAAAACAGAGGCCTTTTGGGGCCTCTGTTTTTTTAGAATAACCGTTTCAAACTTTTCTTCAGTGACGGCATTTCAAATTTTTGGTTTTCGAAGAAGTTTTTCAGCATGTACTTGCTAAAGCCTTTCGCCTGCCCGTAGGTGATTTTGCCAGGCAGCGGCGGTTCGTTTCCAATCATGACATCCACAACAACAGGTTGGTCAGAGTGCAGCGCCTCATGGAATGCCGGCGCAAGCTCTTCCGCTTTGGTCACTTTGATGCCTTTTGCTCCGCAGCTTTCTGCAAATGCGGCATAGTCGACATTTTGAAGTTTTGTGACATAGTCGATATTGCCTTTGACCTGCTGCTCGTACTCAATCATGCCAAGATTTTCATTGTTTAAAATGACGACTGTGATCGGGAGCTTATATTTGACAGCGGTCGGAAGATCCTGCATGACCATGGAAAATCCCCCGTCACCACAGACAGCGATCGCCTGGCGTTCCGATTCGGACAAGCTTGCGGCGATCGCTCCCGGCAGGCCGCAGCCCATTGTCGCAAGCCAGCTGGAGACGATGAAATCCTGGTTCGCGTTCATTTTGAAATGACGCGCCATCCAGACTGTCACAGTGCCGACATCGACAGAGAGCACCGCATCATCGGCTGCCGCTTCCTGAAGACGGGCCACGACCTGCTGAGGTTTAAGCGGTGTTGTTGCCTCTGTCTCATCTTTTTCAATTTCGTTCCACCAATGCTGCATATGTTCTGTGCAGGCATTCAGGAATCTTCTGTCTTCCTTGCGTTCAATATACTCTGTCAATTCGCGCAGACCGAGAGCCGAATCGCAGACAAGGCCCGCTGTCACCGGATACCGTTTTCCGATTTTTGCCGGGTCTGAATCGAGCTGGATTGCCGGCGTGTCATCAGGCAAATAATCACGGTACGGGAATGATGTTCCGAGCATGATTAATAAATCACATTCCTCCATTGCCTCGTAAGCCGGCTTTGTTCCGATCTGCCCGAGGTTGCCGAGAAAATGCGGGTGCTTATCGGGAACGACACCTTTTGCCGGGAGTGTAACAACGATCGGAGCGGCGGCTTTGTCCGCAAATTCTAAGAGCTCCCGTTTCGCCTTTTTCATTCCCTGCCCTGCCAGGATAATCGGTTTCTTAGCGTTATTAATATATTGGGCGCAGGTGACGAGCTGTTCTTTTTTCGGTTCAAGGTTCCCTTCAATATACACCGGTGAAGTATACACGGGCTCCCGTTTGATTTTCTCCGCAAACAAATCATCTGACACGCTCAATACCGCAACGCCTTTTTTGCTGTAGGCGGTCCTGATCGCCTGATTTAAGAGATCCGGAAGTGATTCTGCGCTATGTACCTCTCTGTTGAACACAGCCACGTCCTCAAACATTTGCTCCAGCTTAATCTCCTGGAAATAGTCCCGTCCGACTTCGCCAGAAGAAACCTGTCCTGCAATCGCAAGCACAGGGGCGCCGTCCGCTTTTGCATCATATAAACCATTTAATAAGTGCACCGCTCCCGGCCCTGCGATTGACAGACAGACTCCGATCTTGCCGGTGAGTTTTGCTTCAGCTGCGGCTGCCAGTGCCGCTACCTCTTCGTGGCGGGTTTGAATGAACTTCAGTTGATTTCTTTCGTGTCTTAATTCTTCAATAAACTCATTTATACTGTCTCCGGGGATGCCGTATACATGATCAACTCCCCATTGCTCAAGCAGCTCTGTCATTACTTGTCCTGCAGTTTTATGTGCCATAACGTATCCTCCTTTTTCCTTTTTTCAATACCACAGGAGAAAGGCTTTAAAACCCGGAGACCTGAATCACTTGCCAAGTCTTCTTTTCAACAGGTCGATCGCCGCGAGCAACCCTCTATCCTTGACGGTGACATTTACATCTTGAGCGCCGTTCTTGAAATCATTGATCTGCCTTTTTCGATTCGGCACCATAAAAAGCGGCAAACGCCCCGGGGAAACCCACTTTAATCCCGCTGTCTCTGTGCCGTCAGCCACTGCTTGTCCGCCTGTTATGCTTCCGAAAAACAGATGCTGTTCATCTTGAAACTTTGGCCTTTGGTAAACACCTATTTTCGCAGAAAGCGCTGCATTGTATCCCGTTTCTTCCAATACCTCCCGCACTGCCGCTTCCTCAGCCGATTCCCCGGGATCAACCTTGCCGCCCGGCAAATCCCATAGAGGGACATCTTTTCGTTTCACCAGCAGAATTTGCTGACTTTCGTTCAATACGATCACAAAAGCACCTTGTGTATACACCGCCATACCTCCTTTTCACGCAAAAAAGGACCAAGGTGATTCCCTTGGTCCTAGAGCTTTACTTTTTAAAATGATACGGCAGTGTGGCAACCATTATGTCCTTTTTCCAGAACAGCCGGACTCTGAGGAGGAAGGCCGATTGGTTGTGAAGGATGGTGTGCCAGCGTTTTTTCGTTATAAATTGCGGAAACAGCACCATAACGGAAAACTGCTCCTTCTTCGCTTTTGCCTCAACTGTTTCCAAAAACTTATCAAACGGATGGACAAGGCTTCTGTACGAGGAGTGAAGCGTAACGAGACGCACGCCGTTATTAAGCTCTTCCCAGCGTTTTTCGAATTTCTTTTCCTGTTCTCTGTCAAATGACACGTGAACGGCGATCACTTGATCGGACAGTGATTTCGCATAGTGAATCGATTTTTGCACGACGGTGGTGACACCGGCCACAGGCACAATCACAACGGTGCCTTTGATTTCTTCCGGCTCTTTGTCTACGATGCGAAGCTGTTCACCAACCGCTGTATAGTGATTTTTAATCGCAAAAAACAGCAAAACGACGATAGGCATAAAGATTAACACAGGCCATACGACATTAAACTTCGTCACAAACAGAATGGATAGAACCATAAACGATATCAGAGCACCGCAGGAGTTGATCAGCATTTTTCCGATCCAGCCTTTTGGTTTTTGCTTGATCCATTTCATGCACATGCCGGTTTGTGAAAGCGTAAATGGAATAAATACGCCCACAGCATATAACGGGATTAAGTGCTCCGTCTGTCCTCCGAATAAGATAATGAGAACAATGGAGGCAAAGCCTAAAAAGATAATCCCATTTGAGAAGCCTAAGCGGTCGCCCCTGACTGTAAACATTCGCGGCATATACTGGTCTCTCGCCAGGTTGAAGGCAAGCTGCGGGAAGGCTGAAAATCCCGTATTTGCCGCAAGAACCAAAATAAGCGATGTGACACCTTGGATGACATAGTAGAACACATTCCGTCCGAAGGTTTCGGACGCAATTTGTGAAACCACTGTTTCATCAGGCTTCGGCGCCGTACCATACCCGTACGCGAGCACCGTGATGCCGGAAAACAGAATCGCCAGCAAAATCCCCATCATCGCAAGCGTTCTTGCCGCGTTTCGCGCAGGCGGGTTTTTGAATGCAGGTATCGCGTTAGAAATGGCCTCAACCCCGGTCAACGCTGAGCATCCGGAGGAAAAAGCCTTAAGCAGCAAAAACAGCGTAATGCCGGCTACTGGTGTGCCCAGCGGTGTATGATGGGCTGGCTGGTCTATTTGTCCTGTCATGAGTTTAAACAACCCGACTGCAATGAGAACCAAAAGCGCCACCACAAACAGATAAACCGGGTAGGCAAGAATGGATGCCGATTCCGAAAGACCGCGCAGGTTCAAAATCATAATCACTAACACGAGAAAAATAGCGATCGGCACATGATAATCATGCAATGCAGGAAAGGCTGACGTGATGGCGTCCGTGCCTGCGGAAATACTTACCGCTACTGTTAAAATATAATCAACAAGCAATGAACCGCCCGCAATCAATCCCGGTTTTTCACCGAGATTTTCTTTAGAAACGACATACGCCCCGCCGCCCTGCGGATAAGCGTAAATAATTTGCCTGTATGAAAGAATCAGCGCGAGCAGTAATATGAGAACGCCAACCGCAATCGGAATGGAGTACCAAAATGCGGCAGCACTGATTGTTGCCAAAATGATTAGAATTTGTTCTGTCCCATATGCAACAGATGACAGCGCATCTGAGGAAAGCATAGCCAAGGCTTTTAATTTCGTCAGTTTTTGCTCTCCAGCTGCTTGGGATTTTAGTGGTTTCCCAATCAAAAAACGTTTGATTGAATGATACATCGATGTCTTCCCCTTTTAATTTCTCATTTTTCAATTAAAACAATAAAACATCAGTGTCTTGCTCTCACATGTTGTTGATAGTCCTTTCTGCTATGATGTCTCTGTATGCGATTTGCATTCAAAAATGAACAACAAAAAACACAGAGGCAAACGGATGCCCCTGTGCCATAACATCGAACACAGGTTTCATTCATCTCCTCTCACGAACGCTTACGAGGTTAGCTGACGGATTCGGGCATATGAGAGTTAGCCCTACCTAAAAAGGATTCACCCCAACGGCAAAAAGCCGTTCTATTGGGTCCCCCGCTCTGATTTCAGATTAAGCGATTTGTTTTCTAAAAGAGATCATACTCCCGTTCCCGCACGTTGTAAAGAGGCTTATTGGCTGAGAGAAAAAAATAAAATGACAGGTTCCACAAATGGAATTTACTTACCAAAAATAAAAAAACAGAGGCTAAAATCGCCTCTGTTTTATTCTGTATCTGTCTTTCTTTTTCTGCGTCTTACGGCAATCCAAATGAACACTGCCGCAACCACCATAATGAGTGCCAGCACACCAATATACATCCATTTCTGGCTATGATCCTGTGTTGGTTGTTCTGCATCGGAACTGTTTGTTTCCGATTTGAGCTGCTGGTGGTTTGTAAACACCTGCTGGCTGTTTGTTTCATTAAGGACGGTTGCCGACTCATCGTTGCTGTTCAGATAACTGATGATCTCTTTTGTGACAGCCGTGCCATCTCCTTTTGACGGTGCAAAGACAGCCATTGTATAGCGTGAATCCCAAACCGATGCTTGGGTAAATACCACTTGTTTTGTCGTCTCATTCAGCATCTCGAAACCAGATACATCAAACGATCCGTTCTTTTCCTGCGGCACAAGCAGATCTGATGATTTCTCCTTCAGAAGAGAAAATTGATTGATCCCTCCTATGAAAATGAGGTTTCGTCCTTTTGCATCATTTGCTGTAACGTCAGATGATTTCTTTACCGTATATGAATGCTGTGCTTCGCTGCCAAAGGATTCCGTCACGAGAGAAAGCTCCTCTAGCTTCGATTGGCTTACGGTGTCAGGAAGCACGATTAACGTTGTTTGATCCTGGTTTCCGGCGTAAGGCAGCGGCCACTCTTGAAAATCCGCTGACGGAGACATGCCTTTGATGGCGTATGATAATGTACTATTTTTATCGATAAAAACCCACTTTTCTTCATCAGTGGTGTTGCAAGGGTTGTTTTCCTTTAAACCGGTCGTGACGAACTGAATATCAATGTAGCGTTTTTTTTGCAGCAGCTTAGGGTCCACTTTCACTGTGACATGATAGAATCCGTTTTTATCTTCTTTTCCTAATTCATCAAGCCGGACCGAGTGCGGCTGGCCGTTGATCATCACTTTCAGTTCTGCGGCCTGAGAGACTGACTCGTTTTCAGCCGTTGAGGCTTGAATCGTTTCAGACTTTTTCAGTTTAAGCGACAGCTTCGCCAATTGGTTTTCATCTAAAACAGCCGAAGCCGGATAAAAATAATGTGCTGAAGATGTTTTGTCAGCTCCAATTGTGATATCGCCCGCTCCAAAATTCTCAAGGGTCAGCTTATCGCTTTCTTTTTTTTCAGTCTGCTGAAGCTTGCTGATTGAAAGTGTATCGCCGCTGAGCTGGCCTGTGTATGTCTGATCTGTCATCACGCTGATTTTTTTAGTGAGCGCGTCCTCGGACGCTGCTTGCGCAAACAGAACCGGCTGCTGTTTGCCCTCTGCTTTCAGCACCCGCTCCGCAAGCAGAAGGTTTTCTCCTTTTGCCTGTAGTCCGGCTTGTTTCAACAGGTTTTTCACTTTGCCGTTCCAATGCTTGTCCACGCCGATAACAATCGTCGGCTTATCGATTTTTTTCAGTTCAGATTCCGTGACATACGCAATACTGACACTGCTGTCCACCGTTTTCAAATAGCCTTCTGTTTTAACAGCAGCTTCTATTTCTGCTGAACTTGGGTTATCCGGAATAATGATAGCTGTTTCTTCCGCTGTATTTCCAGATTGGGCGAAAGGATACGGATAATGGTCCAGCGACGTTCCCTTCGCTTCACTGCTGTCAGCAAGTGTCAGCCGGCTGTCCGGATAAATTTTGATCCAGTTGCCTGATGTATCCTGTCTGACGCACACGCCCTCTTTCATTACGCCGTAGAATTTCAACGATACGTTGTGATAGCCTTGCGCAGACTGGCTTTTATTCAGATTCAGCTTCACTGTTTTCCGTTTGGAATCACCATCAAGCTTTAACGTCTTGACCGGTTCATCATCAATGACAGCCGTTAACGATGATGGAGAAATTAAAAGATTTGATGCCTCGTATTCGATTACCAATTGCTGATTGCCTGAAGAAGCGCCTGCCGGGATCTGATACGTCAGCTCTGCGCTGTCTTTTGATCCATACAGTGTAATCAGCTCGCTTGTCAGCACCTGCTGTTTGGCTTGTTCTTGGCTGCTTTTCCCGAGGAGCGAACCGCTGACCTGTACGTCTTTGGCAAGAGCCGTTTGTCCAGTCATCGCCAGCAGCATGAAGCTTGTGAGAAAAATCATTATTTGTTTCAAAAAGGTCACCCGCTTTTATGTTGATTGTATCGTTCTGTCTTGTACCATTTGACCTCTTGCTTGAATAAACGGTGCTTGATTTCTACGAATAAAGAGTAAATAACAAGCACAATCCATGCCTGCGAGTATGTGAAGTACATGAGAAATACGATAAAAAAGTTTTGCTTGTTCATTTCTGTTTTTTCAATGCTCAACGTAATCATGACCTCTGTCATAAATAAGAAAAATGCCAAAATCCAGAGAATCATTGCCAAAAATCCAACCGATAAATGCAAATCATAAAACAAATTCACAACAAAAATCGTATTCGACATGATCACGCCAAAGAAAAACAGGAAGTACGTAAAGAAAAAATAAAACAAATCAAAGATAATCCGTTTTCGTTTCAGCTTAAAAAACTGCGCCAAAAATTTGAGCACGACATATTGATTGCCGCGCGCCCATCGGGTGCGCTGGCGCCACCATACCTTCCATGTTTCCGGTTCCTGCTCCCACGTGATGGCGGCAGGGAAAAAGCGGATGTGATAGCCGAGATTATACACCCGGATGGTCAGTTCAGTGTCCTCAGCGAGCGCTTTGTCATCCCAGCCTCCGAGCTTTTCGATAATGCTTCTGCGGATCGCAAAGTTGGTGCCTGGGATCGTGGCGATTTTGAACCACTTCCATCTGCCTCCCTGGGCCATCCACTGAAAACAGATCGTTTCGATATTAATAAACCTCGTCAGCAGCGTCTTTGCCGCATTGATGACGCGGAATTTCCCTACCACGGCGCCTGCCTTTTCGTCATTCATCAGGCCGAGCACGAGGTAATACACGGCCATTTTCTCAGGCGTGTTGTCGGCGTCATACACACAGATCACATCGCCGTTTGATTCGGCAAAACCTGAGTTAAGTGCAGAGGATTTTCCTTTTCCTGCATTTGGCGGCTTCGTAATCACCATTTTGATGAAATCGTATTTCTCGGAAAATTCATTGACGATATCACCCGTCCGGTCTGATGAATTATCGTTAACGACGATAATCTCCAGCCGGTCCTTCGGATAATAAAGGTTGACCATGGCCTTCAGCGTCTGCCGAATCACAACCTCTTCGTTATGCGCCGGGATGAGGACGCTGACCTTCGGCAGTTCCTTCATGTTTTCTCTCCACTTTGGGATATTCCGTTCGAAGGTCATATAGTGGCGAAACCCGCCCTGCATGAGGAACATGTGGTAGAGAAGCATAACCCATATTAAACTTAGCGAGATAAAGAACAGCGTATTACCCAAGGCTTCTTCTCTCCTTAAAAATTCGTTTTTTCAATGTGGCTCTCAAGTAAAACGTATAACTGACAAACATGATGACAAATAAGAGCACAACAGCGGATAGAATCCATAACGCCTTTTCAAGAGGGGTTTGCCGGTGATGATCGAAAAACTCGTCAATGGCGCTTACGCCGTTTTTCACCTGAATCGTTCCGTCACCGCTTGTATGAATTTCCACTTTGTCTGTTTTGACGGTTTGTTTCGTTTTCTTTAAATCAAGCCATTCACTGTCTGGAATGCGTTCCATCTGATCAACCAGCTCCGGCAGATATTTCATCCCAAGGTACGGGTGATAAAATCCACCGGCTACTCCGCCTTCAAAATCAATCATCTGGGAGATGTACTCTTCCATCTCACCGAGCGGGTTTTGCTTCGATGTGTCGACAAAACCGATCGTTTCCGGATAAAGCGTCATTCCGTGCAACATCGAAGGAGCAGTCACAAACGGAGGTGCACCGGATGTTTTCCATGTTGTGCTGCTGAGCTGGACCTGGCCGAAAATGCTTGTAAAATACTGCGAGGCGATTTGATAGCCATATTCGGACATCGTGTAATGCGGCGCTTCAAACGCCAGCGGGTAAAGACCCGATGATGTCAAATCCTCAATGGCACGCGTCAGTTTTTGTTTTGTATACGTTTCTTCCTTTTCCCGAAATGGTTCAAGATAGCTGTGATAGGCTTGTTCGTTCGGGAAGTCCTGTTCTTTCTCCAAAATGGATGGGGGGTCTTCGGCATTTCCGGATGTAATCGGCTGATCCGCCTTTGCATCCCAAAATTCAAAGCCCTCTCCTGTTTCACTGTAGCGATAAGCGTGAGTATAGCCGTGAACAATGATACTGCCGCCCATGCTTTGCAGCTTTTTCAGCACCTTGACCATCTTCGGTTTATCAGACAAATACACTTTGTCACCTGTTTCCGGATTCAAGTAAACCGGAATGACCGCCAGGATAAAAGGAATATGCCGCTTATGCAGGTATGTACCGGCTTGAAGCAGCAGTTTTTCATCAGACATCGGGCTGATATCCTCGAGACGCAAATACAATAACGTCGTCCCCGCCTTCTCTCCGAAAGCTTCTCTGAGCTGTTTCGCCACGATCAAATTGTCATTTAACAAATTTGTTAATCCAATGTACACATTCCCTTTTTTTGTTTTCCATATAAAAGAATGCGTTGTGCCGTCATCAGCTTTGAAGGTGTAAAGCGCCGTTCCTTTCAGGCCTGATATGCTCAGCACGTTAAGCCCGCTTTCCAGAGACACATCGGCCTTTTCCGACCTGCTGTGAACCTGAAACACATTTTCTTTGCGGGCTAATGAAAGCCCGGAAAATTGGTTGATTTGGCCTGCGTTATAGCCAATGGCGACAACCGGGTTTTTTACGCCGCTGATAAGAGACAGCAATTTTTTGCTGAGCTTTCTTTTCGTTTGGCCGTAATAAATCACATGGTCTTTCCCTTTGAAATCCGACGCTTCAACGTCTGAATCTTTTTTGACTGTCACATGGGATGTAAAGTGACCCGCAAGCAAATCGAGCATTTTGACTTGTGACGACTCTTTGCCGTCCAAGGTTGAGTAGATGATGAGAATGCCGGCATCCTGATCTTTCGCTTGCGCAGAAACGGGAAAAGTCGCAATAGCTAAAAATAGAAGCATCATGACGCATAGCAATGTGATTCCTTTATAGTTCATTCATCATCATCTCGTTTTCCAGTTCTTCTAAAAATTGATCAGCTGTTTTGATATCGTTGCGGTAGGGCAAATAGCAAACGTGGAACGTAAGCGACACATACTTTCCATTTTCCAGCTGATATGTATCCAATTGTTTCTTCAGCTTGGTCAGAACGGCCGGCATATGTTCAGCAGGCGTGTGCGTCAGCACGATCCCGATACGCTCGTCAGAGGGACGGAATTTCTTATCCGTTTCCCGAACGCTTGTCCTGATTTGCTGACCGACATATTGGAAGAGGCGGTCCGTTTCTTTTTCACCGTACAAAGACTTAAACTCTTTGAAATAATGCATATGGAGCAGCAAAAACACAAAAGAATTGCCATAGCGCTCCGCCCGCTTGATTTCTTCTGAAAGTTCCAGCTTCATCCTTTGCTTGTTATCAAAACCGGTCACTCTGTCAACAGCAACAAAGCTTTTGATTTCGGATTGAAGCCGTGTCATTGAGCGCCGAAGCTCTGCCGTAATATCGTGGATTCGTCCAGAAATAAAAGAAAACAGCAAAAGCGCGATTCCCCACACGACAAGCATTCGCAGCCCTTCCTCAGCCGGAAAGAGCGATGTCTGTCCAGTCTGGAAAAACATCATTAAGGTGCCGAGAACAAAGAGTACGATTAAGGTCACTGCCAGCGCGTAAATCGGGCCGAACCAGATGCCTGCGGCGATGACGACAAATGTGATGCAAAGGATCAGAGCACCTTCCGATTGCTGGGCTAACACATAATAAATAAACAGAGACAGGGCCGCGATGAGCCCTGAAAAATAAGCAAATAATTTATGTGATTCACTGAATGATATTTTCATTAAAAAGCTTCCTTTCGGCTAACAGCGGCAGCAGATTGTCAAATGAATGCGTCTGAGTGCCGCTCATATAGCCTCCATAATACGATTTCACCGGATCATGAATTTCAAAGTCATTCATTCTGTCATATATGGCTTTGATGACAGAACTGTTTTCATGCTGTTTTGTCAAAAACAATACGGCTAATGCATATACGGATGGAGACTCATATTGGACGGCAGGCTCCTTCGTATCTGCCGAATACCGCCCGTACAGCTTTCCGTTTTTCTGAAATTCCTGCTTGATCCAGTCCGCTAAAACAGATGCTTTTTCATCCCCTTCCGGCAAATGCCAAGCAGTGTAAAGCTGATCAATCAGGTTGATTTCACTGTCGTATGTGTATTCCTTCGTCTCCGAGCTGTATGTTTTCGGCAGAAAGCCATTTTTTAAAGGAGCTGAATAGAGAACATTGGCATTCCGCTGTTCTGTGTCTTCGTCTATGATTCCATTCTTCTTTAAGACAGCTAAGGCGTCAGGCATGACGTATGAAAGCGTCACATCCTTTGAAGCGGCCTGTGAGTCGTAATAGTCTGTAAATAACCCATTGTTCATATTGTATGTCTTCAAAGACGTGCCGATATCCCTAGCCGTTTGCGCGTAGTCGCTGCGGCCCCATTTTGCGGCGGCTTGGTCAAGAGACAGCATAATTCTCATATCATCTATCAGCGCATTCGTCCCGCTCGCTTGGCCATTTTGAATCTTCCACGTCACCAAGTGATTGCTCAGCAGAAATGAATCAGTCAGATGCTGATATTGATCCTGGAAATGCGGTGCGTCATTTTTGCTGAGCAGAAACTCCATCCACAGGCCGAGAGATTCCGACAAGTAAGAAGGCTGGTCTGAAAAATCGGTTTTGATCAGCCCTTGGTCATTCATTAAATTGTGATAGATGAAATATTCCGCCGGCTGGAGCGGGCTGGCATTCACTTCTGTTGCCGACTGATTTTGGGTCTTGTTTCCAGCTTCAGCACACCCTGCGGAAAGTCCGATAGATAAGAAGAATAAGATGACAGCAATTAGTACATGCCTCACAGGCAAATCCCCCTTTGTCGCCTGAAGCAAATCAGACGCTCACAAATAGTTATAGACGAAAATATGACTGCCACGTTACAAAGTACATTTACTATAAAAGAAAAAAATGCAGATTGCTAGCTTTTTTTTCCCTTTTTGGACATTAAAAAAACAGGACCTAAGTCCAATAGAAAAACCTGTGCGATATGCACAGGTTTTTTTATTATTTATCCAAACCAAGTTTTTTCAGCTGTTCTGCCAGCGCGTTGTTAATCGGCTCATCTTTATTTTGTTTTTTCATATAAGAGGATACGTCCCGTTTGGTAGCACGCGCTTTGTCTTTGTTTTTTCGTTTTTCAAATACAGAGAGCTTTTCACGGTGACCACACACACACGCAAAGGTTTGGCCCTCGCCTTGGCCGCGAAGCTCCATTCGTTTATGGCAGTTCGGGCAGCGTGCGTTTGTTTTTCGGGCAATCGTTTTTCTGCTTCCGCATTCACGATCTTGGCACACGAGCATCGTCCCGCGTTTGCCGTTTACTTTCAGCATCATTTTGCCGCATTCCGGACATGCCGTTCCCGTGATGTTGTCATGTCGGAAGGTTTGGCTGCTGTTTTTGATTTCTTTTACCGTTTGGTGAGCGTAAGCCTTCATATCTTTAATAAAAACAGCCGATTTCAATTTGCCGGCCGCGATCGCAGACAGCTTTTGCTCCCATTCTGCTGTTAAGGCCGGTGATTTCAGATCCTCCGGAACAAGCTGCAGGAGCTGTTTTCCTTTAGATGTGATAAAAATATCTTGGCCTTTTTTCTCGATTAAAAAGCTGTTGAACAGTTTTTCAATAATGTCGGCACGCGTTGCCACCGTGCCGAGGCCGCCTGTTTCTCCAAGCGTTTTGACGAGGTCTTTTTCTTCTCCCTGCATAAATGCGCTTGGGTTTTCCATCGCTGACAGCAAGGTCCCCTCGTTAAAGCGGGCAGGCGGCTTCGTTTGGCCGCTTGTTTCCGTTAACGTGCGGACGGCAAGTGTGTCGCCTTTTTGAAGCGCAGGAAGGGTCTGGTCTCTATCATCCTCCTGCTCATCATCCTCATCCGCCATATCATAAACGGCTTTCCACCCTTGCGACTGCACGGTTTTGCCTTTCGCCGTAAAGGTTTCTCCGCCGATTTCTGCGATGACCTTTGTTTCCTCATATTCGAATGCAGGCATTAATACAGCCAGGAAACGTTTCGCAATCAGGTCATACAGCTTTCGTTCTTTATCACTCAGACTGCTGAGAACGAGCGGCTCTTCGGTCGGGATAATCGCGTGGTGGTCTGACACCTTCGCGTCATTGACATATCCTTTATGAGATTTAATGCCGCGTTTTTTAATTTGGCTGACATATTGGGCATACGGTTTTACTTCCATGCCTTCCAGACGGTCTTTTAACGTCGGGACGATGTCACTGGATAAAAATCTAGAGTCCGTCCGCGGATATGTGACGAGCTTATGCTGCTCATATAGCTTTTGCAGGACAGAAAGCGTTTCTTTAGCAGAAAAACCGAAGCGCTTGTGGGCGTCACGCTGCAGCTCCGTTAAATCATAAAGCGCAGGCGCAAAGCTTTTTTTCGCTGTTTTTTTCAGCTCAGCTACGACCGCTTGCTTTCCTTGGAGATTTTTTAGCAGACGGCTTGTTACATCTTGATTGAACGTTCTCGTCTGCTTTGATTTCTTATCCTGCCACGTCAGCGTCATGCCGTCGACTGCAGCACGTATGCCGTAATACGGAACGGGTGTAAACGCCTGAATGTCTGTCTCACGCTTTGCAATCATGGCAAGCGTCGGAGTCTGCACACGACCGCATGAGAGCTGGGCATTGAATTTTGTGGTAAGTGCACGGGTGGCGTTGATCCCCACAATCCAATCCGCTTCCGCTCTGGCGACGGCAGAATGGTACAGGTTTTCATATTCTTTGCCGCTGCGCAGCTTCTGAAAACCTTCCTTGATCGCTTTATCCGTCACAGATGAAATCCACAGCCGCTTGATTGGTTTTCGGACATTCGCTTTCTCAATGATCCAGCGCGCAACAAGCTCACCTTCCCGGCCTGCGTCAGTCGCGATGACAATCTGATTGACGTCTTTACGGGTAAGCTGGGATTTGACTGCATTGAACTGCTTTCCGGTTTTTTTTATTACCACAAGCTTTAAGGGTTCTGGGATAATCGGCAGATCCTCCAGGCGCCATGATTGAAATTCTTTTCCGTAGCCTTCTGGATCAGCAAGCGTCACCAAATGGCCTAAAGCCCAGGTCACAATATATTGATCGCCTTCGAGATAACCGTTTCCTTTTTTATGGCACTTCAGCACCCGGGCTAAATCCCGGCCGACTGAAGGTTTTTCAGCTAATACAACTGTTTTTGACATGCTTGATCACTTCTCTTTCTTTCGCGCTCATCCTGTTATTATAACAGACTTCACGCGGCACTCTCTAACCGCGCCCGTTTTTCGTGTCAATTTCTGAGAAAATGACGTGAGTGACGGTTTGCGCGTAGGGCGATGTTTTGTTAATGAAATCTTCTACCGCTTCGAGGCTTTCGGCATTGATTTTCAGCATATAGCAGGCTGCACCCGCAATCCGGTAGCAAAATTCAATATTCGGCAATGTTTGAATATAGCTTTTGAACCGCTCGTAATCCGCATTTTTAACGGTTGCTTCCACAATGCAGGAAACGGGAAGCCCCAGTTTTTTCTGGTCGACCTCCAGCGTGTATTGCTTAATGATGCCAAACGATTCAAGCTGTCTTACCCGTTCTGTCACAGATGGAGGCGACAGCTTAATTTTTCTGCCTAATTCCCTCATCGACAAACGGCTGTCCTTCTTCAGCTCCTCAATGATATTCAGATCAATCTGGTCAAGTTTCATTTCAACATCCTTCTTTTTTTGATTTTGTACACATTATCTCGGGTATTTTTGTAAATGACAAGTACAGTTCCCTAGAAAAGGCATGTAAAAATGAATGTTTTCCGAACATTTTTTGAAAGCTGTCATATGCCCCTCCGGATTGTTTATAGTATAAAATGAAAACGTGTCCACAAGGAGGGCGATTTATGCTGCACACGCCGATTGGAAGACTTCGCACGATGGGTTTTATTGAAGGAATGTCACTCTTAATCCTGTTGTTCATCGCTATGCCGCTTAAATATTGGGCAGGCCTTCCGCTTGCGGTGACAATTGTCGGTTCGGTTCACGGCGGGTTGTTCATTTTGTATTTGCTTGTCTTGGCTTATGCAACCTTCTCTGTCAAATGGCCGCTGAAATGGTCAGCTGCCGGCTTCGTCGCCGCTTTCGTCCCATTCGGAAATTTTTTGTACGACCGCGGATTAAGGAAATATAAATAAGGGAACGCAAAAAAGGCTGGATTTTTATGATCCAGCCTTTTTTATTAAAACCACTTTGTCAGCCACGCGATATAGTAGGCCCCCGGAATAAACATGAGCTGGGCGAGGAGTGTGCCCGCCACCCTTGATGTGACCATTGTGACAGAGGTCCATTTTAAATAGATATAGCTTCGTTTTCCTTTTGCCACATCATCGGCTAGAACGGATACTTTAGGATCAACAAAAATGGCCAGCAGCATCGTCGCAATTCCGTTGATCAAACCCGAAGCCATGACGGCTGTCGTGCTGCGCTCCGGCGCCAAAAGGCCTGCATATAAAGCCGAAAGCACGCCAATCGTATAAATCGATGTGATCAGCATGTTGATGACAAACAAACGCTTCGGAATCAAGCGCATATGAAATCCTTTTACATATGAAATAGACGGCAGACGCAAATAGGAAAGGGCATTTTTGAATCCTTGTTTCGAGAATCCCTTTCGGAAAACTTGAAAAACGGAGCCGCCGCCGCCCGCCAAGTGAATAATCGCCCGTGAAAAAAGAGCGACAAAAGACGGGAGCAGGATAATGCCCAAAATGGTGCCGACTGTCGATCCGAAAATTAAAAAGCGGAACTGCTCCCCTACAATCGCCAGTGCGTTTTTTCCAGCATCATCAATTAAATGCCCGGTAAAGGGCTGCTGCACCATGTTCGACATTCTGGACACGATGACCATGACATTAAACAGGGAAAGAGCGGACGCAATAAATCCAACGCGGGCCCCGGAAAGCCTTGTAGCATAGGCTAAGGTTTCTATCGAGTGAATCAGCAATAAAAAACAAAAAATAAAAAGTACTTGTGTTGTAATGACATGCACGTTATTCTTCCTCCAATTTCATCCTAGAGATAAGACTGGAAAGAAGACAAGGAGGTTTCAGTACGATGTGTTTTTTGCAATAAAAAAACCGTCCGGCGTACGCCGGGCGGTTTGTCTTATTCTTTTCTATACGCAAATAAAGATTATATCATCCGCCAAGTCAGGCGGGTTAGATTCATAAAGCATTGTTCCGAAGAATCATTCTGGAAAGTAAACACCATGGAAATTTCTTGAACACAAGACAACGAAAGCCCTACCTCTCAATCGTCACTGCGGCTCCGAAGCCGCGCCGGTGTGAATTGTAAAACAAAAAAGTCTTTTTTCCATCTCATCGTTAGGGGCGATTTGTTATGAAGGAAAAGAATAAGGGCAGCTGGTTATGCTGCTTGGGAAGCGGTAAGCTTCTCTCTCAAAACAGAAAAAAGAAGTTTACTTTCTTTTTTATTTGCTTATTTTTCTTACTAGCTATTCATAATAACATATCGCCCCTGAAAACACAAATTTTTTATAGTTCGAGTGAGACCGGTGTTTTCTCCCCGGCATTCATTAATCTGATATCCTCCGGTTCAATTTCAAGAATCACCAGATTCGGATCATCCTTGCCGTCAAACCAGCGCTCTAATTTGGAACTCCATATTTTGTCCTTGAGTTCTGCCGAATTGTTGATTTTGGCTTTTCCGGCAACTTCGACATATGCATCGCCAAAGCCTTCACAATCATAGCCTAATAAAATGTGGACATTGGGGTTGTTCTCAATTTCTTCCGCTTTATGAGTTTCCTTGCTTGTCGGTGTGTAAATCGTCAGCCCGTCATGGAAAAAAGTCATGTAGCGGGAATGCGGTTTGCCCTTTTGAACTGTTGCGAGCGAACCTACTTTATGGTGATCTAGAACATCAAGCACTTTTTGTTTAATGTCTTGCTGATTCATCTCGAATCACTCCTTTTTAACGTCTCCGCTGTTACTTTTCCACATCCGGGGAAGATTTAAACAAGAAAGTGTGCTCTTTATTTTTCGCCTTCCCATTCACGCTTTAACAGACTGTAATAGACGAGGTCGTGATGCATGCCGTTTACGTATAAGCCGTCCCGTGCCCTGCCTTCCTCTAGAAACCCGAGCCGCTCCGGAACCGCTCTGCTTTTTTCGTTTCCGACAGCCGCACAGATCGCCACACGATTCAGCTCAAGCTCTTCAAAAGCATACGTAATGAGTTTTCGGCAGGCAGCTGTAATAATGCCTTTCCCTTCAAATTCTTTGGCAATCCAATATCCGATTTCCGCCTTACGATTCACTTGATCAAGGTTATGCAGGCTGATCATGCCGCATAGGCTGCCGTCATAAAGGAGCCCCGCCTCAATGCCGTTCAGGTCGGCATACTGGCGCCGCCAATCTGGAATGATTGTTTCTCGGTACGTTTCAGCGCTGCTTGGATTTTCCGCAAAAAACAGCCACTTGCCAAGCCGCTGCTGATTTTGGATAATGAGTTCGGCCAGTCGCTCCGCATCCTTTGGCTCCAATAATCGGATGGTGATGTGCTCATTTACCTTGCAAGTGAACATTGCCTCGCCCTCTTTCCTTTTTTAACCATTATAGCGATGATTCTGTTTTTTTCAATACAAAAAGGATGGGCTGTTAAGCCCATCCTTATATTCTTGGATCGGTAAAGATATCATGTTTATCCGTGCTCGTCGATGACATCTCCGTCACGACGGCACCTTCTTCCCCGGCCTGGAACCAATGCTTTGTGTTTGGTGGAATCGTGTATTGCCCGCCCGGTTCTAGCTCAATTTCGTGCCAGACCGTATAGTGTTCTCTGTCTTCCTGAGGAGGGAGAACCTTTGGAAGCGGCGTTTTTTCTCCTTCTACGTAAAGATACACTTTTCCGTAGCGGCAGCGGAAGGTCTCCTGCTTGCCTTCCTGGCCGTCGACCGGCGGATGGCGGTGTTCCGGGCAAGTCTGTCCCGGAAACAGCACCAATTCCTTTGAACAATAACGGTCTGTATTGACGTAGACGAAGAGCTGGAGCCCGACTTTTCTTTCTTTTCCTAAGCCGTAATCCATCAGCTGGATTTGGTCTACTTCCTCGTCCGTTAATACAATCCCTGCTTTTTGATAGTAGCTGTTCACTTCTTCTTTCGTGATGCCCATATGTCTCACTCCCTCTTATGTCGTCACAAAGTTTCCGCCGTTGACATGCAGGGTCTGTCCTGTCATGTAAGAGGACTCATCTGATGCCAGGAGCACATAACAGCCGACGTGCTCAACAGGCTGTCCAGGACGGCCCATCGGCGTATCTTGCCCAAATTGAGCAACTGTTTCTTCAGGGAACGTAGCTGGGATTAGTGGCGTCCAGATTGGACCCGGCGCGACTGCATTTACACGGATGCCATCTTTAACAAGCGCCTGCGCCATTGTTCTTGTAAAGGCGTTGATCGCCCCTTTTGTCGCTGTATAATCAATCAGTGTCGGGTTCCCTACGTACGGGTTGATGGATGTCGTATTGATGATGGCGCTGCCCGGTTTCAGGTAATCAATTGCTTTTTTAGTCAAATAAAATTGAGAATAAAAGTTTGTTTTGAATGTGCGGTGAAGCTGTTCGCTCGTAATATCTTTGATGCTTTCTTTCGGATGCTGTTCACCTGCATTGTTGACAAGGATGTCAAGGCCGCCTAGTTCCTTGACCGTTTTTTCAACCGCTTCATTGCAGAATTCCTCTTCACCTACGTCACCAGCAATCAGCAGGCATTTTACGCCTTCTTGTTCAACACGTTTCTTCGTCTTCTCAGCGTCTTCATGCTCATCCTTATACACAATGGCGATGTCAGCGCCTTCCTTTGCGTAAGCGACGGAAACCGCGCGTCCGATCCCGCTGTCGCCGCCTGTAATAAGAGCTACTTTTCCTTTTAATTTGTCTGCTCCTTTATAATCCTCGTACTCATACACCGGACTCGGATTCATTTCGCTTTCAATTCCCGGCTGGCGACTTTGAGTTTGTGCCGGCAGTTCTTTTGGATAATTTGCCATGATGATTCTCCTCCTTTGTTTTCATGTCTATTTGTTGTGTACCTCACACACTCTTTGGATAAACATGGCGTAGCACCTTCGCATTGCTTTATCAGAAAAATGTTTCACATGGAACGCTGGGAGGAAATTAACTCAAAAAGGGGGTTGGTTGCTGAATGATTAACATGCTTTCTAGAAGATTCAGCAGGCCAAAGGGCGTCATCGGCATGATTGCCGGGTACATAATGGCTGCTGAAAATCAAACACTGAATCAGTGGACAATCAATCAGCTGGGTATCACGCGCGGGGACAGCATTTTAGAAGTCGGGTTTGGCCCGGGATACTGCATGCAGCAGATGCTGAAACGCGAGAAGGATGTTCATCTCCATGGGATTGATGTGTCAGAGGCCATGCTGAAGCTGGCCGCCCGCAGAGTGAAACCAAAGGGCGTACGCCTGATACAAGGAAGCATCGAGACATTTCCTCTCCCCGCCTCGTTTTATGATAAAGTGATTTCCGTTAATAACTACACCATTTGGAATGACCAAACAAAAGGCATGAAACAGATTTATCGGGCATTAAAGCCAGGCGGCAAAGCAGCCATTACGATGCAGCCGCGGGAAGCGGATGCCAGTCCTGAGAAAACCAAATCATTTGGAAGACAGATGATTGCTGACTTTAAAGCAGCCGGCTTCGAAGACATTGATATACAATTTAAGAACATTAAGCCTGAGCTTTCCGTCTGTGCAAGTGCAAAGAAGCCCGCCACATAAAGTGGCGGGCTTCTTTTTTATGAATGTACAGCCTGATTGCGCAGGACGTCTTTTTTCACCTTGCCAAGGTTGTTTTTCGGCAGTTCGTTAACAAATTCAACTTCAGGTATTTTGTAAGCGGACAGGCGTTCTTTACAAAATGCGATGACATCCTCTTCCGTGATGCGCTGGCCGCCATTTTTCACGATAAAAGCTTTCGGTTTTTCACCGTAAAGCGGGTCTGGAATACCGACCACAGCCGTTTCAAGGATTCCCGGGATCTGCTGGATAACTTCTTCAACCTGATCAGGATAGACGTTATCGCCTCCGTAAATAATGACATCCTTGTAGCGTCCCGTGATGAAAATAAAGCCATCTTCATCTACATATCCTGAATCTCCGGTTCTAAACCATCCATTTTGCAGCACTTTCGCTGTTGCTTCAGGATTGTCTTCATAGCCTTTAAATAAGAATGGAGTATGAACAACGATTTCGCCGATTTCTCCTTGAGGAAGTTCTTCTCCGGTCAGAGGATCTTCCACTTTGACTTTAACACCTGCCACAGGTTTTCCTGCAGATGCCGCTTTATCCATTCCCATATCAGGCGTCCATGTGCTGATGCCCCAAGCCTCAGTACTTCCATAGCCATGCGCAAGCGGAATGCCAATATCAAGATAGCGGCGGATTAGGCTGCTCGGCACTTTTGTTCCGCCTGTCATTAAAATAACAAGCGAAGATAAGTCAGTTTGGTGCGTTTCCCACGCCTCAAGCAAATACGTGTAGAACACAGGAAGAGCCATCACGGTCTGAATTTTCTCTTCTTCAATGACCTTCAGCATGTGAACAGGATCTTGATCCTTTGTAAACACAAAGGTTGTTTCTGCAAACGTTCCAAGCATGATGCAAATGAGCGCACTCGTATGATAAATCGGATGGCACGCGAGAAAACGAAGGCCCTTCATGCGTGCTATTGAGCTGTTGGATTTTTTAACGTATCTGTATATGCCGCCATGTGTAATCATGCATCTTTTCGGGTTACCCGTTGTTCCAGATGTAAACATCAAAAGTGCTGTATCATCAGGGGAAACCATTTCCGTCTCTGGCAAATGATCAGGACCTGCAAACAGCGCTTCAAATTCAGCAGATGTTTCGTAAGCTGTTCCTGTTTCCATTGTTACACACAGTGAGGACAATTCAGGAAGAACTTCATCCAGTGTCTCTTTAAACTCCGCTCCGTAAAACATTGCTTTCGGTTCACTTGCTTTTAAAATGCCTGTCATTTCATATGGTTTCAGCTGCCAGCTGACAGGTACGACAACAGCACCTATTTCAAGTGCGGCGAACATAACAGTTGAGGCGGGATGGCCGTTTTTGCAAAGCAATGCAACACGGTCGCCCTTTTGAATTCCTTTTTGAAGCATGGCATTCGCCAGCTGATTAATCCGTTTACGGTAACCTTTATATGTCAGTGTATGGTCTCCGCTTTTTACAGCCTCTATATCTTCGCTATTCGGCATGTCATGCAGAATCAGATGCTGTAATGTTTCCATATCGTCATCTCCTATATTCTCTTGAATCTTCAATAATTTGTTAGATTTTCTTCCTTACCTCACCCATTTTAACCCAAAAAAGATAACTTGTAAAACTATTTCATTTTGGAATTATTCCAATACTGAATGATAAAATAGTCCCACATTTTCTTATTTTGTTCCCCGTCCAAAGAAAAACACACGCCAAATTTTTGACGTGTGCCATGCAGGATTACAGTATGTTTTTTTCTTTCATCCATGTGAAAAATATGCGGTTTAACCGCTGATACAATTCTTGTTCTCCTTCTTCCTGAAACCCCGCCATGCTTTCTCCGCTCTCGATAATTGCCGAGCTGATCGCGCTTAAAATCTCCGAGCCTTCAGCAGATAATGAGTTAGGCGCCATCATGACGAGAATGCGTGTCATCCTGAGGGTATTTCCGTCCATGCCATCCACTTCATAGGAGGTGGTGAGATCAAACATTTTGAAAAAAGGCAGGACGATTTCATCATTTTTGAGATGATAAAGCGCCATGTTTGTTCCGGGGATTCCCAATCCCCCTTGTTTCTCCCGCTCAGCCAGGCAAACCGCGGCTTTTTCCGGATTACGGATCAGGCCATCCTTCTTCAGCTGTTGAAAAAGCTCTAGCAAAAGCATGCTATGGTCCGGGTTTGTTTTGAGTGGAGCTAGCGTAAAATGGCGCAGAACATCTTGGATAACTTCCATATACCGCCCTATGCTTTCCGCCGCCTCTAGCATGTCAGGTACATCAGCTTGCTGCGCCTCTTCCTTCGGGCTTCTTTTTTTGTTAAGAATAAGGGGAATCTTCCGCTTGATATACTGCTTGACCTGGTTTGCGTCTTCCTCATTTAATAGTGGGCTGACCATGATGTAATCAATGTTTTCATAAGGAATCGGTACAGTGGACACAATCATATCATAGGCTTGAACATCCTTCCCCTTTAGCTCGATCAGGGATGACATATCAAACGATTCAATTTCCGGCAGCTCTTTTTTCAGTCTGGAGGCAAGCATTTTCGAGGAGCCGATCCCGCTTGAGCAGACGACAAGCGCTTTCACTTTTGCTTCTTCTTTTTTGATTTCAAGAGCCGAGCCAAAGTGAAGAACGATAAAAGCGATTTCATCATCAGAAAAGGACATGCCCGGAAAATACTTTTCGACGCCTTCTTCGATCGCCATATAAAGCAGAAAATAATCGCGCTTGATCTGTTCCTTCATCGGATTGTATATCTCAATATTTTCTTTTATGCGGCTGACGGCCGGCTCCAAATGGGCAATCAAGCCTTCATATAAAGAGTAGTTTTTCGTCAGATCCATTCTGATTTTGTCTGAAATAAAAGCAATGAGCCGCTTTGTTTGCAGGGCTGTTTCCAGCTCAATTTCCTGCGCTTTGTATTCTGTTTTGTATTTTCGATTGGCGCTTCGAAGATGGATTGTAATATAGCCGACCTCCGCCTCTGGAATCGTCACGCCGAAGGCACGTTCAAGCTCGCCCGCGATTTCAAGAGCGGAACTGTATTCTTTCGCATTCATCAGTTCCTCAAGCTCATTTTGCTCCATGGTGATGGTTTCCCCAAGCTTAATTCGTTCGATCGCATACGTCAGATGGACGACGAGCGCTATATAGGAGCTGTCGGACAATGAAAAAGCGATTTTTTCTTTGAGCTGAAATAAGATGCGCTCCATTTTTAACAGCTCACCTTTGCTGACAACCCCGAACATTTTCTCTGAAGAATCGGTTTTTCCTTTGATGTTTAATTCAACCGCTTCCAAAAACATTTGGATGTCGAGACGGTTCACAATCAAGTTGCCGACAATTTTCCGTTTCGCATTCTCCGGCCCTATAAGCTGGATGCCAAAACCTCTTTTGCGGATCAGTGTCAGTCCGAAGGGAGAAATCCACTTCTCGAGCTCATCTAAGTCATAGCTGACCGTGGCATTCGTCACCTGGAGATCATGAGCAAGCGTGTACAGTTTGACTGGCTCCTGAGACTCTAATAACGAACAAAGAATGAGCAGTTTCCGTTCGTCGGCGCTGTATTCATGCTGTTCATATGATAAATCAGTAAGCAGCTTTTGTTTATCTTCGGGACTTCCCACTGCTTTCAACCCTTTACCGGGCTGTTTATCTAACGTAAGCCCCACGGTTTCCATCAGCGGTTTAATTGATTTGAGTTCCCTGTGAATGGTTCTCGTGCTGACTTGCATCAGCTCAGCAAGCTCAGTTACGGTTATATATCTGTTTTGTAATAATAAGTGCTTTAACAGCTTTTGTTCTCTGGCAGTCATATACATAAAAAAGACCTCCTAGACTATCTTGATGTGCGGATGAAGTCGCAAGGAGATGCAGTAGAGGATATAGAGAGGTTTCCTTTTAATATAAAACGCTTTCAAGCAAGAATCAATCACTTATAAATGGTAATTTGGCACTATGCGGTGTGACAATATTGAAAAAGCATCAGCTGGTAAGCTGATGCTTTTTATGGAATATCGTAACCCTGTACGGCTGTAAAAATGCGGAACCATTGATCCTGGTCAAGCTTGTATGACAACGCATTTATCGCGGCGGAAATCCGCTCACGCTTTCCGCTTCCGACAATCGGCATGATGCCGGCCGGATGCGTGAACAGCCATGCGTACATGACCTCGTCCAATGAAGCAACGCCGATTTCCCCTTGGACGGATTCAAGCGCCGTGCGGACACGCTGGTCTTTATCCGTGTTTCCAGTGAATACTTTGCCGCCTGCCAGAGGCGACCAAGCCATCGGCGGAATCCGTTTTTCCTGGCACAGGTTCAAAGTGCCGTCGAGCATATTTTCTAATTCGTATGCGGAAAGCTCAATCTGGTTGGTTACGAGCTGCTCAGGCAAATATGATTCCAGCATCCGATACTGGTGATCTTTAAAATTTGAAACGCCAAAGTACCTGACCTTGCCAGAGCATTTCAAGGCCTGAAACGCCTCTGCTACCCCCTCCGGATCCATGAGCGGGTCCGGTCTGTGAATCAACAGCACATCGATATAATCCGTCCTAAGGTTCATAAGCGATTGCTCAACGGATGCCAAAATATGCGATTTGCTTGTGTTATAATGATGCGATCTGTGAGCTGGCCGTTCAGGCGATTCAAGAACGATACCGCATTTTGTGACCAGCTCTATGTTTTCTCTTAATCCAGGCGAAAGGGCAAGGGCGTTTCCAAACAGCTTTTCGCACGTATAGCCTCCATAAATATCCGCATGATCAAAGGTCGTGATGCCGTGATCGATACACCATTCAATGAGGCTCAGAAGTTCAGCATCTGAATAGTTCCATTCATTCAGCCGCCAAAGCCCGTGTATGACTCTTGAAAATTGAAGATCCTCCGCCAATTGAATACGCTGCATGCAAAATCCCTCTTTTCTTTGTATAAACCGGGTTTTGCCCCTTACTAGTTCATTCGGCCTCAGATCCCCTTTTTCCTTTCGCTCCTTTTAAAAAGACATTTTAATTCGATTGAAATTGCTTTTTCGCTTTCTCAACGACATAGTGGCTGCCGCCGCGGTCCTGCACATTTTGGATCATCATGGCGACAAGCAGGTCTTTGTTTTTGTAATCGTAGCCGACAAACCAGCCATTTTCCGTGCCGTCTTTATCATCTTTTGATGTTTTCAGCTCGGCTGTTCCTGTTTTCCCGGCCACTGTGATTCCTTTCACGACAGGCTGATACGCTGATCCGCGCTCATCTTCCACAACGCCTTTCAGACCTTTTGTAATGTCTGCTGCTCCTTCCTTGGTGACCACTTGCTTGTGCCAAACATCAGCTGTTTGTGAATCTTTTTTGATCAGCGTCGGTTTGACAAGGTCTCCATTGTCAACAAATGGCGTGTAAGCAGTTGCCAAGTGAAGCGGAGACATTTGCATTTGCCCTTGTCCGTAGCCTGTATCCGCAAGCAA
Source organism: Bacillus sp. JZ109 (assembly GCF_053903135.1). NCBI lineage: Bacteria > Bacillati > Bacillota > Bacilli > Caryophanales > Bacillaceae > Bacillus > Bacillus sp. JZ109. The sequence goes on from NZ_CP096388.1 coordinate 3,588,808, forward strand.
AATGTCTGAATCAAGCTTGTCATTTGCAATAGACGATTTCTGGATCGGGAATTCGTACGGAACGTCCTCTGAAAAACCGAATGTCTTCAAGCCTTTTGTGAAGGTGTCCGCTCCCATATCAAGCGCATTCTGGGCAAAATAAATATTGTCTGACGTAATAAGGGCGTTTTCCAAATCGACTTGTTGAAGTCTCTCAGACACACGTGTCACTGAATAGCCGCCCCAGCTCGAATCTTTTTGCCACTCCTTGCCTTTGATTGTTTTCTTCTCATCGGCTTTAAGGGTGCCGTTTTTGATTCCAATAGCAGCCGCAATCGGTTTAATGGTAGAACCTGGCGCGTATGTCTTATTGAATTTCGCTGAAAACGGATTGTTTTTATCTTTGTTTAGCTTTTTCCATTCCTTATCGCTCCAGCCGAAAATAAATCCGTTTGGATCGTAGGAAGGCGCGCTGACAAGGGCGAGTGTTTCGCCTGTCTTCGGCTGCAGCGCGACTGCCGCCCCGCTGTCATCCTTCAGTTCATCATACAGCTTCGTTTGCGTTTTGATATCAATTGTGAGGTGAAGATCCTCGCCGTCCTTTGCTTTCTTTTCAGCGATGACTTCCCCGGTTTGCGGCACGTAGATTTTCCAGCCAGTTGTGCCTCTTAGCTTGTCTTCATACACATTTTCAAGTCCGGCGATACCGATGTTAGACGTATCGCTGTACGTTCCTTCTTTCTTTTTCTTCAGTTCTTCCGCTGTAATGGCGCGGACATAGCCTGTCAAATGGGCTGTCTTTTCGCCATACGGATAGTAGCGGGAGCTGACATTCGTTCTTGTTACGCCTTGTAATGACGTCGCTTCAGAAACTAATTTCTCCTGGTCAGGCTTGACCTTTTTGAGCGGCACAAACGAATCGTCTTTTACCCAGCCTTGATCTAGCTTTTTCTTGATGTCGTCTTCAGTCAAATCAAGTTTTTTGGCGAGTTCTTTTATAACTTTCTCTTTTTTATCGCCAAGCTCTCCGGGAACAATTCCAATTTCCGGAACATCTGTATTGACAGCTAAACCTTTTCCATTTTTATCGTAAATTTGGCCTCGTTTCGGTTCAATGCTCATAATTTGCACGGTTTTGTCGTCAGCCAGCTGCTTGAAAATAAACGATGGGTCCCAATCTATATTCCATGACTCCTCGTCATCTGTTTTTTCTAATTTCAGCACAGCAGTATTCTTGAAGCTGACTTTGCCGGCATTTGTGTTCATGCTGACTTTATACGGGATATGTTTCATTGTCTTGTTGTCTTGATCGTCCTTATCTACTTCTCCCGCAGTGACTTTCAAATTTTTTACGCCGGCCTGCTCATAGATGGCTTTATACCTGTTGACGAAATCTTTTTTGGAGATTTCTTTTTTGACATCTTTAGTCAGGCTTTGATACATGTCATCGAATTGCTGATCGTTCCACTGTTTCACGAATGCTTCCATGCGATCCTCTGGTGAATCTGTTTTGGAGCATCCGATTAACCCAATCAATCCGACGCATAGAAATACTAGTAGAATACACTTTTTTAACATGACTTTCCCCTGCCTTCCACTTGTTATTTTCTCTTAATTGAATTGGTGCGTGCAAGATTTTTTTGAAAATGAAGGAAAAGTTCACCGATTTTGCAGAAATCTCCTATCGTTTGCTGTAGACTATTTGAAAAGACAGAAAGAAGGGATAGCATGGTCAGAGAGGCAGCAATGCTTCACATTAAAGAAGGCCTTGAACAAGAGTTTGAGGATGCATTCCGGCAAGCGGCGCCGATTATTTCCGGCATGAAGGGCTATATCACTCACTCGTTATCAAAATGCATGGAGGAAACGCATAAATATCTGCTTCTTGTGGAGTGGGAAACACTTGAGAACCATACGGAAGGCTTTCGCGGTTCTTCAGAGTATCAAGAGTGGAAAGCCTTGCTTCATCGATTCTATAACCCGTTCCCGACGGTCGAGCATTTTCAGGATGTGTAATAGATTTATATAATATGAAGTGTAAAACCGATAAGGGAGACAGACCATACAAAAACGGCGGTATAAATATTAAAAGCGCCTGAGCCGTCATTTTCTTTTTTGCGCTCTTCAAGCCCCTGCATAAACATGACCGCGCCAAGAAAGACGAGCATGACCGATTGGATAACAGAGGTGTGTTCCGTATAGTTAAAAGCAATAAGCGCCAGTATAATAATGATAACCGCAAAAGACATTTTAAAAATCCGAAACAAAAGGACCATCCTTCCTTATATACGAAATATTGAACGTTATGGCTATATTTGCCTACGTCCTCCATTATTCTAGCGCACTTTGTTTGTCTGTAGAACAGAAGACAGAGAATTTTAAGTTTCTTTTAATATTTCGATCACACATAAAAAACGCGCCTGTCATGAGGCGCGTTTTTTATGAAACTGATAGTTCTTTATAGCCTAGCTTGTGAACGGCTTCAGCCATCGCTTGATAGCCTTTGCAGTTCGGATGGACACCGTCAAAGGACAGATATTCCCGCTCCTTGCCTTTGAAGATGCTATAGGCATCTGCGATTTTGACATGGGGTGCTGATGCAAGTGTTTCTAAATGTGAATTAAAGGATGTGATCCATTTGCCGGCGATTTCAATGCCGGGAAACGGATTGTATAAGTTGAACACTCGGATTGCGTACGGGGAAGGTTTTTCTCCTTTAATCTCGGCGATTTTGGCAATCATCTTTTCAAAATTCTCATGGCAATGGGCGGATACACGGCTGAAAATCGTTTCATCCTTAGAGGTTTGGTAGGCTAAGACCGAATCGATGAGATCGTTTCCGCACCCTGTGATCGTTATCATATCAGCATCTTGAATGCATTTTTGCACATAGGGATATGACAGGAGTCCCAAAATCTCTTCTGTATTCAGGCCTGATCTGGCAAATATGTTTATTGCCGTTCTTGTTTTCAAGTCAGCTTCCATCATGTCCCCAAAACGCTGGACGAAGCCGGGTGAAAACAGCCCGGAGCCTCTCCCTGTCGTCAAGGAATCGCCCAGAGCTGTATATCGAAGCACCATGTTCTTTCCTCCACTCTTGAACGTCGATACGTTAATGTACGCAGCAGAGAAAAGATTGGCTACTTATGTATATCCTATTTTTCTTGAAATCTGTAAAGCGGCGTCCTTCACCTTTTCTGTTAAATAGGGCAGCCTGTCTTCTGTAAATCTCGCTTCAAAGCCTGCAATGCTAATGCCGGCTGCCACTTGGCGCTTATGGTTAAAGATCGGGGCGCCGATCGCCGCCGTATAGTTTTCGAGCTCTGAATAGCTGACAGTATAGCCATTTTGCACAGAGGCATCAATCTCCTGAAGCAGTTTTTCGGGATCGGTAATCGTTCCGGAGCCAATCGAAATGAGCTCGGTTTGTTTGATGTATGCTTCGATTTCTTCACGGGGAAGAAAGGACAGAATGCTTCTGGCGCACGCTCCCGCGTATAGGGGAGAACGCCTGCCGATCGCTGTATACAGCCGCACAGTCTGTGTCCCTTCTATTTTCTCAACGTATATCGCTTCATTGCCGTCCCTCATGATCAACTGCACGGCCTCATCCACTTCCCGGCACAGCTCTTCCATCACCGGTTTCGCTATTTTTCTGATATCCAGCCTGTCAGCGACAAGCTGTCCGAATTCCAAAAACACCAATCCCAGCGAATAAGCGCCGGACGCATCCCGACTGAGGAACCCCATTTCCTCCAAGGAGCTGACCATCCGGTGAACAGAGGTCTTCGGCATTCCCGTCAGCGACACCAGTTCACTTAAGGTTAGGCTTGGTTTATGCAAAAACAAATTAAGCAGCGCCATAGATTTGACTACGGTTTTATTTTTATTCTGCATCATTCATCCCCTTTGCTATGTCAGCCATTCCATCTTCATTCTCGTTTTCAGTTCTTTTATATGCTGTTCCCGTTCTACCGCAAGCTCTTCTGCCTCCTGGAGGGACACAGGCTCAAACTGAACGTGCTCGCCCGGCATGATTTGGGAAACAATCGGAAGATCAGCGGATATGATGTGCGCGATCCTCGGATAGCCGCCAGTCGTCTGCCGGTCTGCAAGCAGGATAATCGGGTTGCCGTCAGGCGGCACCTGAACTGTTCCGAATGAAACCGCTTCCGACACCATCTCAAGCGGGGCCTTCAGTTCGAGCGGTTCTCCTTTGAGCCTGTAGCCCATACGGTCGGACTGCGGCGTGACACGAAATGCTTCTTCATAAAAACGCGTTTTTGATTCTTCTGTGAAAAAGGCAAATTGCTTTCCTTCCAGCACCCGAATGACGGGATTCTTCTTCAATGGTAAAAATCTGCCGCGGCTGACTGACCACTTCGGTGCTGCAAATCCCTGTTTTCCAAGCTGCGAACTTAAGCGGGAAAGGATGGTTTGCGAAAGAGCTGACATCTCTCCAATGTTCAGTTCATCTTCTTTTTGAAGCGCTCTGCCATGAAGTCCGCCGATGCTTCCTCTGACGTATGTGCTTTTACTTTCCATGACGGCAGGCACCTCAATGCCACCGGCTGCCGCCAAATAAGCACGGCTGCCGAGTTTGCAGGGGCCAAAGCTGACCGTGCTGTTTTCCTTGATGAGCACAGGTTTCCATAAAGGCGCTTCCTCGTCATTAATACGCAGCGTGAAGTCCGCCCCTGTCACAGCAATCAGTGTCTGTTTTGAAAAATGAAACGACGGACCGGGCCCCATCATCGTTATTTCGAGACCTGCTTCATTTTCGCCGTTTCCTATCAACAGATTGGCAATGCGCAGTGAAACCGTGTCCATAGCGCCGCTGGCCAGAACGCCGTATTTTTGGTAACCCGTTCTGCCTATATCCTGAACCGTTGTGAGCAGTCCGGGCTTTAATACTTTCATGCTCAATTGGACTCCTCCTTATAGGCGTGATAGTCTTTTTCTGAGATGCGAACGAATTTCACAGTATCTCCCGCCCGCAGCAATGTCGGCGGGTTTTCCTGCGGCCGGAAAAGAGCCAGCGGCGTTTTGCCGATCAGCTGCCAGCCGCCCGGCGTTGAAATCGGATAAACGCCTGTCTGCAATCCCGCAATACCGACCGAACCTGCGGGAATCGACGGTCTTGGCGATGATTTTCTCGGAGCTGCAATGCATTTTGACATCCCGCCTAGAAAAGGAAAACCGGGCGCGAAGCCAAGCATATACACCACATATTCACCGTTTGTATGAATGTCGATTACTTCCTCCGGTGACAGTTGATTGATCTTCGCCACCTCTTCTAAATCCGGACCGAATTCACCGCCATAGCAAACGGGAATTTCTACAATGCGGCGGTTGACCTCATAGTCTTCGGCTATTTCTACCAGCCGCTCTTCGACATCGCGCTTGACCTTCTCAAAAGGTGAGCTTATGCCTTGAGGCAAATGCTTGTACACTTCATACATATCATAAAATACGGTTAGACTTGTAAAAGCCGGGATACATTCAATGAATCCCGGAAATGGCTGTTCTTCTATATAAGCGGCCGCGGCGTGGACAATGCCGTTGACCTGTTCGTTGATTTCTTCTCCGAATCGGATCATCATTGCAGAATCACCGAGCTGTTCGATTTGATATCGTACAGTCATCTTTCTCACCTCTTTTATTTCTCGTTCATCAGGATGACGAGAGGTTACAGCACCGCAAGCGACTCGTCTCGAATATCTGTGATGAGCATATGCCCCGGCGCATGTGTGATGACCATTTCAGGCTTTACATTCATAGCCACGGCTTGCGGTGTCACTCCGCATGCCCAAAAAACAGGAACCTCGCCTTCTCGAATGGAAACGGCATCTCCGAAATCCGGTTTCCCAAGATCGCGAATCCCGATTGCTCCCGGATTGCCGATATGGATCGGCCCTCCGTGCACAGCCGGAAAACGCGAGGTCACTTGCGCGGCACGTACAGCCAGCCGTTCAGGAACCGGTCTCATGCTGACAACCATCTGTCCGTGAAACGCCCCCGCAGGAACACAATCGATATTCGTTTTATACATCGAGACGTTTGTCCCCTCATCAATATGCCGGACAGCTACCCCATTATTGATCAGTGCCTGTTCAAAGGAGAAACTGCATCCGATCAGAAAGCCGACAAAATCGTCCTCCCAGTATGGCGTAATATCAGATACTTCTTCCGATAAGATACCGTGTCTGTAAATACGGTATTTCGGAAAGTCCGTTCTGATATCAGCATCCGGCGCAGCCAGAGACGGCACAGGCGAACCTGCTTCAGTCACATCCAGCACGGGGCAGGGCTTTTGATTTCGCTGGCAAAACAGCAGAAAATCAAACGCAAGGTCCTTTTTCAAAACCACAAGATTCGCTTGGGCGTAGCCGCCGGACATGCCTGCGGTCGGCCCGTTTATTGTCCCCTCTCGTATCAGGGCGCGTACATCCTTTGGCGCCATTTTGTTTAATTGCTCCACTTATATCAGCTCCACAATTGAGGAAGTTGTGTACATAACGTGTAGATTCCCATAACTGCCATTACAATCACTACAAGCGCGCCTGTGCTTGTCAGCCAAAGCGGATGCTTATAATCACCGACAATGTTTTTCTTGTAGGCGGCAACAAGCAGCGTTCCGAGCGCAATCGGCAGAATTAAGCCGTTCAGTGAACCGACAAGGACGAGGATCTTCGCAGGCTGGCCGATTGTGACAAAAGCTAACGTAGAAACCACAATAAATCCGATAATAATACCGCGTGAATTCTTTTCAATTTTTGGAGAAAAGGTTTTAAAAAATGAAACAGATGTATAGGCTGCTCCAATAACAGACGTAATCGCCGCAGACCACATGATCAATCCGAAAATTTTATAACCGACATTTCCAGCAGCCAGCTTGAAGACAGAAGCCGCCGGGTTGCTTTCATCGATGTGCAGGCCTTTCGATACAACGCCTAGAACCGCAAGAAAAAGAGCGATACGCATGACAGATGTAATTAAAATGCCGACAACCGAGCTCTTTGTCACCTGCGGAATGGATTCCTTCCCTTTAATTCCGGCATCAAGCAAACGGTGTCCCCCGGCAAATGTGATATAACCGCCGACGGTTCCGCCCACTAGGGTGACAATGGCAAATATGCTGATGTGTTCCGGGACGAATGTATTTGCGACTGCCTGTCCGACCGGAGGAGCTGTCGTCGCCGCAACGTAGACCGTTAAAATAATCATCACGAACCCCGCGATTTGCGTAAAACGGTCCATCGCTTTTCCTGCTTCCTTGATGACAAAAATCAAAATGGCGATAACGGCACTGATTAAAGCGCCTGTTTCAGGTGTAATGCCGAACAGCACCTGAAGTCCCAGCCCGGCCCCTCCGATATTCCCAATATTAAAAGCTAGTCCGCCAAGCACGACGAGAATGGCGATGAAATACCCCAGTCCGGGAAGCACCATATTCGCAATTTCCTGACCTCGTTTTCCAGAAACTGCGATGATGCGCCACACATTGGTTTGGGCGAAAATATCTAAAATAATAGAGATTAAGATGACAAAACCGAAGCTTGCTGCGAGTGTGTTTGTGAATGTTGCGGTTTGGGTGAGGAAACCCGGTCCGATTGCTGATGTCGCCATTAAAAAGGCGGCGCCCATCAGCAATGACCAGCTGCCCGCTTTTTTTCCTGCTGTCTTTTTCTGCTGCTCCATCTATTGTTCCTCCTTTATGTTGACTTCTGTTCTGAAATAGCTGTCACTTCAATTCCAGCCGCTTTGAGCTGTTTTCTGATTTTTTGCGCAAATGTCAGCGCATGGGCTCCATCTCCATGAATGCAGACTGTATCTGCTTTTAATGACACATCATGTCCTTGCTGAGATTTGACCGCCCCTTCTTTCACCATTTTGATGACCTGGGTGACGGCGGCATCATCACTTTCAATGAGTGCGTCCGGCTGGGAGCGCGGTGTCAGCGTGCCGTCCGATTGGTATGTTCTGTCGGCGAACACTTCATTTGCGGTCTGAAGTCCGATCCGTTCTCCCGCTTTTACAAGCTCGCTCTCAGCAAGACCGAAAAGAATCAGGCCGGGATCAACCTTATAGACAGCTTTCGCGATAGCATCCGACAGTTTTTGATCGACTGCCGCCATATTGTATAAAGCGCCATGCGGCTTGACGTGCTGCATGTGAAGTCCCTCTGCTTTTAGAAAGCCAGAGAGCGCGCCAATTTGATAAACGACAAGATCATACGCTTCCTCAGGAGAAATCGCCATATTGCGGCGCCCAAAACCGAGTAAATCCGGCAAGCCCGGATGCGCGCCGATTTTTACGCCTTTTTCCGCTGCAAGCGCGACGGTTTTTCGCATAACACTAGGATCTCCTGCATGAAATCCGCATGCGATATTCGCTGATGTCACATACTCTAAAATATCTTGGTCAAGGCCTATCTTGTAGGCTCCGAAGCTTTCTCCCAAATCACAGTTTAAATCAATCTGAAACACAGAATCCCTCCTGCCAAAGCAAACGATATGCTTTATGTCATTTATTGTCCCGAAATCCGGAACGACTATTCCGAATTTTTGAACTTTATTTCATTATAAGTGAATCATATCAGTTTGTGAAATACTTTTGTCAGAAAACCTACCATGGTCCCAGAAGAAAACCTGCCAAACTAAAAAAGAGAGTCCATCTTAGGACTCTCTTTTTTTATAGTACCCAATGGCGAATCGCTTTAGCGACACCATCCTCAATATTTGTATCCGTGATATAATCAGCCGTTTCTTTTACGATGTCTTGCGCATTGCCCATTGCGACGCCAAGACCCGCTTCTTTGATCATCGCAATGTCATTAAGGCTGTCGCCCATCGCCATCACATTCTCCATTGTAAAGCCGAGTTTTTCCGTAACCTTGGCAAGGGCTGCAGCTTTGTTGATGCCAAGCGCGTTGACTTCAATGTTTGTCGGACTTGAATTTGTGATTTCGAGCTCTTTGTTTTTTCTCAGCTCCTCAAGCACTTCGTTTCGGATATCGTCATCCTCAATGTCAAAGCCGAATTTGAGCCATTCATGATCCGTAATGTTTTCCGGAAACTCGCCTCTCCATACTTTATTCACCGTAGAAGCCCAGAAATTAGTGTTGTGCTTATTCCGCAAATCCCACATCATTTGAATATGGTCCGTATGAAGCAGCTTCCGTTCCACCAAATTAAAATTCGAATCCCAAATTTCACTGCCGTTTGCCGTGATTAGAAAGGATGACAGCTTTAGCGATTCCGCCAGCTCCCGGCATGTCATCAGCGTCCGGCCCGTGCTGATCACCACATACACACCTTTATCCTCCGCTTCACGAATGGCTTTGCGGTTTTCATCCGAGATCAGCTGCTCGTCGTTCAGCAGTGTACCATCCATATCAATTGCGATCAGCTTGATATCTACATCTTCTCTTTGAACAGACATATATGTACCTCTCTTTATCTTTTTGTTGTGCTTCTCTCTATTCTAATACATTATACCCAGCGGGACAAAAAAGCGATTTCCTATGTTTGAGGAGAATGGATAAGAGGAAAACAAACGGTGAGGTGATCAAACATGACAGAAAAAAAACAGCAAAACAAACCAAATGAAAACCCCGAGCACAACGACTTAACCGATCCGATTCCTAATGAAGAGCTGAAGGAAAATATGAATGATGAAAAACACAAACGCCAGCAAAGAGATAACTCTCAAAGCGAACGGGATTACGACACAAAATAGAACCCCTCACAAAATGTTGTGAAGGGTTTTTTTCATTTTTCAATATAGATGCCGATTTCAGCTTCAGCAACAGGCTGCTCTCCAACTGACGCCTTGGCATGTCCGAACACAAACCCGCGCCGATTGCGCGTGACTTCAAACGTAAGATCAAGCCGGTCACCAGGCACAGCTTCTCCCAGCTTTTCCGCTTTCTTCACCGAAGACAATAATCCCAAGCTGTTCTCATCTGTAATTCCTGTAAAAGCCGCGGTTTGCGCAAGCGCTTCAATCACAAATGAAAACGGCATTTCTGTTTGCGTATCAGTGATAAACCAGTCGTTCTCACTAATCAGCTTATAAGCTGCCGCATGTTTGCCGGGCTCGCTGTCCGTCACGCCATCAATAAACAAAAATGGATAGCGGTGAGGCAAAGATAATGAGTTCATTTTATATCTCCTTTTTTTGACCATTATATCTCAGCCTAAAGTGAAACGATAGGATATAATGGAAAAAACACAAAAGGAGGCCGTTATGTCCCCAAAACCGCTTGTCATTCTCGTACACGAAATATACGGTGTAAACAGCCATATGAAAAAGATGGGCCGGCTGATCAAAATGGCTGGATATGATGTGTTGACGCCCAACCTGCTCGGCGAGGATGAAGTCTACACACTGCAAGAAGAAAAAACGGCATACGAACAATTTACAAAACACGAACGGCTGAAAACGGGAGAAACCATCATCCAGAATGTGATCAGACAAAACGCCGGACGGCACATCTTTGTGATTGGATTCAGCGTGGGGGCTACTATCGCATGGAAATGCAGCAGTATGCCTGAGGTGAGCGGATCGGTTTGTTATTACGGTTCCCGGATACGCGACTCTCTTCATCACGTGCCAGCCTGCCCGGTCCTATTGTTTTTCCCTAATTATGAGCCGTCGTTTGACGTAGCGCTTCTTATCAAAAAACTGCGGGAAAAACAGCATACCCATCTTGAGATTTATCAATTCGATGCGCTTCACGGCTTCGCCAATCCTGATTCTGTTTATTTCAACAGGGCCCTTTTCTTCAAAACGCTCTCTATCATAAAAAACGGGGCGGAAAAACGGCTCCGCCCTGTTTCATCAGAAATTTTTTAATCGCTTACAGCGCTTTATTATCGCGTGTTTTGGTTCCGTACGTTCCATGTTCTTTGTTGCACTGAGTTTTATTTTGCCTGTCTCATCTCACCGAATGGATAAAAGACGAGAGATTCAGTACCGATGATATCGTCCTCAGAAGGCATGCCCATTCCGTTTCTGCTATCCAGTGAATTGAGACGGTTATCTCCCATCACAAAATATTTACCGGTAGGAACCTCAACCTCGAAGTCACCCGTTAAGGTTACACCCGACTCTTTGACCTCCTGTTTATATTCCTTTAAGTATGGTTCTTCCACCTTTTTATCATTTATGTATAGCTGATCATTTTTCATTTTAATGCTGTCACCAGGCAAACCGATTAAACGTTTGACAAAAGAGCGGCCGCTCTTTTTGTCATGAATGACTATGATGTCGCCTCTGTGAAACCCGCCAGTCCATTTGACTGCTTTATCAACCAGTATTCTTTCTGAGTCTTTAAGCGTTGGGGCCATTGATGATCCTTCAATAAGAAAAGGCTTGTAAAACACCAATCTGATCGTAAAAATGAGAGCTGCGATCATAATGATACTGAGTATAACGATCGTTGTGATTTTTCTTTTTTTCTTTAACGTGATTGTTTTTGCATTCAACTTCCTTCACCCGATGCTTTCCTAAGAATTCCAAATTATTATACAGCATTTGGATCTGCTTGGTTAGACTTTCGTGGAAATTTTCGTAAGGAAATGGACAGGCCCGGGCAGCCATCTGCCCCGGCCTGATTCATCAGAGCTTTCTTAAGCGCGAACAGATTTCATCAGTGACCTCAGCCGTTGTGCTTTGTCCCCCAATGTCGCGTGTTTTGATGCCGTCGGCAGTCACTTGCTCCATTACATCCAGAATTTTCGCCCCCAGCTCTTCCTCTCCGAAGTGGTCGAGCATCAGCTTCGCTGTCCAAATCTGGCCAATCGGATTGGCAAGGCCCTGTCCGGCAATGTCAGGAGCTGAGCCGTGAACCGGTTCAAACATGGACGGATATTTGCCGGATGGATTGATGTTCGCAGAAGGCGCAATGCCGATGCTTCCCATCAGGCTTGAGCTGATGTCGGTTAAAATATCACCGAACAAGTTGCTCGCCACAATGACATCAAACGTTTCCGGACGCGTCACAAAAAAAGCGGCCAGCGCATCAATATGCTGAGATGATGTTTCGATTCCGCTATAATCAGCGGCTGTCTGCTGAAAGACTTCATCCCAAAACGGCATCGCATGATAAATGCCGTTAGACTTTGTGGCGCTTGTCACATGGCTGCGCCGTTTTTTCGCCAATTCGAAGGCAAAGCGCATGACACGTTCTGTCGCTTTTCTCGTAAACACGGCATTCTGGATGGCGATTTCATCATCGCCTCTGTGAATGCGCCCGCCGACTTCACTGTATTCACCTTCACTGTTCTCGCGAATCACCACGAAGTCAAAATCATTTGGATGCAGAAGCGGCGACGTAATGCCTGCCATTTGTTTGGCGGGTCTCATATTAATGGAAAGCTCAAGCTCCCTCCGGATTTTCAGCAGCAGTCCCCATAACGATATATGATCGGGAACCAGCTTCGGATTTCCGACGGCTCCCAAAAAAACCGCTTCAAATTGAGTAAGCGTATGTATTCCATCTTCGGGCATCATTTTGCCGTGCTCCAAGTAATAATCACAGCTCCATGGAAAAGCCGTGAATGAGAATGACAAACCTCCGTGTACCTCAGCCGCTGTATGAAGCACTTTCTCAGCAGCCGCTACAACCTCTTTTCCTACACCGTCTCCCGGTATTGCCGCAATCTCGAATTGTTTCATTGTCATTCTCCTTCCCCTGTTTTCGTAAGCGCTTTCTATTATACTAGATTGCGAGATAGTAAAAAAAGCCCGTGACATTGTGTCACGGGTGATCGGTTATTGATTAAGTTTCTTTAAAATGATGGCGTGCAACGGTTCATGGGACTGAATGCCGCACACCTCTTGAAGTACGCCGCTGTATCCTTTTTCTTCGATCAGCGCTTGCAGTTCAACCGCTTCAGGGTCACCGGTGAAATCGAAGCGCAGTGCTGCGGCAATTCCTTCCGCCAGTGCATTCGGTTCTTTTATTTTCTTTGCCGGGCCTACAAGCCTATCATTTTCTCCCAGTTTTCTGAGAGGTGACCTCGCTACGCGGGTCACATCGTCCGAAATGAAAGGATTTTCAAAGCGACCGATGATTTTTTTGATATATTGTTCGTGTTCAGTTTGCTTAAAGCCATACGATTTGACGAGATAGTCACCAGTTTCAAGCAGCGCCGAATGAACGACACGGCGGATTTCCGGATGATCGATTGCTTCTTTGACCGTCTTGAGTCCGCGCTGATAGCCGACATACGCTGTCACCGCGTGTCCGGTATTGACCGTAAACAGCTTCCGTTCGATGTACGGCGTTAAATCATCAACAAACAGTGCGCCGTTTATGACTGGTGTTTTCCCTTTAAAGCCTGATTCATCAATGACCCATTCGAAAAATGGTTCAACCGATACTTTCAGCGGGTCTTCATGATGCTGAATCGGGACGATCCGGTCAACGGCAGAATTCGGAAAACCTACCGTTTCACTGACGGATTTCTGCTCTGCTTCCGTTAAATGGCTGTATATCTCTTTCTTTAAGAAGCTGCTTCCGCCAATCATATTTTCGCAGGCAATGATATTCAGTGTGTTTGCAGTGTTTCTCCGTCTTAAACCTTCTGCGATAGATGGAGCAATCAGCTTCAGCACATTCGGGCCGACAGCTGTTGTGATGAGCGCCGCCTCATTCATCAGCCGGTACAGCTCTTCGGTCTGACTGCCGCTGTTAATCGCGCTGACCGGGCCAATGACCTCTGATGAACGTCCCTCTTCTGCCAGTTCTACTGTGTATTCTTTTTTTTCGTTGAGGAGGCTGACCATCGTGTCGTTTACATCCGCAAACACCACATCATAGCCGGAGTGGTGAAGCAGCGCGCCGATAAACCCTCTCCCAATATTCCCCGCACCGAAATGTAAGGCGATCATGTCAGTTCACCTCGTTGAAAATGGCGATCAAATCTTCTTCGCTTTTAGCGGAGATCAGGCGTTCAATATTTTCTTCTTCTGAGCAGATAATGGCGATATTAGACAAAATGTCTAAATGCTCATTATTTTTACCCGCAATGCCGAATACCACTTTTGCCGTGTTTCCTTCTCCGTACTCAACGCCCTCTGGAATTTGTATGATTGAAATTCCAGAGTGAAGCACCTCGCTTTTCGCTTCTTCTGTGCCGTGTGGAATGGCAATGAAATTCCCCATAAACGTAGAAGACGTTTCTTCACGTTCAAACATTTTGCTAATGTAATCCTCTGTCACGTAGCCGTTGTCAATCAGCGTCTGGCCTGCCAATTTGATGGCCTCTTCTTTTGATGATACCGTTTGATTGAGTTTAATATTTTCCTTTGCGAGTACTTGCATGAGTATCACTCTCTTTCTATAAGATTACTTTTTCAGCTTTTCAATCAGCTCGTCGTATTTCGGGCTGTTTAAGAAGTTATCCACTGATATGTGCGTCGCGTTCGGCAGCTTTGCTTTCGCGCGGTCTGTTAAATCTTTGTGGGTGATGACAACATCCGCATCGCTTGGCAGATTGTTAATGGCCGTGTTGGTCACACTGATGTCAAGCTCCGCTTTTTTCACTTTGTTTCTTAAGATGGATGCCCCCATGGCACTTGATCCCATTCCCGCATCACACGCAAAGATAATTTTGTTCACGCTTTCAGGAGACAGCTCAGACGCTTCTTCTGCTTTGGCTTGTTCCGCCTCTAAAGCAGCTGCTGCTTGGCTTTTCTTCCCCTTCATGGACTGCATTTTTTCTGTTGCGGCAGCCAGGTCTTCTTCACTAGCTTTTGAGGATTTCAGGATCACTGCTGAAACGATGAACGATACAGCTGCAGCGACCAATACACCCGCCAATACGCCGAAATAGCCTCCTCTTGGCGTCATTGCCATCAATGCGATAATGCTTCCCGGTGACGCTGCCGCGACAAGTCCGGCATTAAAGATCGTAAACGTTAAGAGTCCGCTTGCTCCGCCGGCAATGGCTGCAAGAATCAGGGCCGGTTTCATCAAAATGTACGGGAAGTAAATCTCGTGAATCCCTCCGAAGAAATGGATGATCGCCGCACCGGGAGCCGTTGATTTTGAAGATCCTTTGCCAAAGAACATGTACGCCAGCAAAATGCCGAGCCCCGGTCCAGGGTTTGCTTCTACTAAAAACAGAATTGATTTTCCTGTTTGGGATGCTTGCTCGATTCCGATCGGGCTTAAGATTCCATGGTTGATGGCGTTGTTGAGGAACAACACTTTCGCCGGTTCTACAAAAACACTGGCTACGGGCAGTAAATTAGCGTGTACAATGACTTCCACACCAGCCGCCAGCAATTTATTTAGCGTCAGGACAACCGGGCCGATGGCGTAAAACGCGAGAATCGTTAAAGCCGCGCCGACAATCCCTGCCGTAAAGTTGTTGATCAGCATTTCAAAGCCTTGCTTGACTTTATCCTTGAATAATTTATCAGTCTGTTTAATGAGGTATCCGCCAAGCGGACCCATAATCATTGCGCCTAAAAACATTGGAATATCCGATCCGACAATCACCCCAATTGCCGCTGTCGCTCCGACAACTCCGCCGCGGTGGTCGTAGATCATTTTTCCGCCTGTATACGCTATCAAAAGCGGCAATAAATACGTAATCATCGGGCTGACCAGCGTGTTCAGCTGTTCATTCGGAAACCATCCTGCCGGAATAAACAGCGCGGTAATGATACCCCACGCGATAAACGCGCCGATATTCGGCATGATCATTCCGCTCAAATAACTCCCAAAGCGTTGCACTTTCACTTTCATGCCGCCTTGCTGCTGTTCTTGCTGCTGCATATATAAACCCTCCCTGTTTTGTTTGTCGCTGTAAGATAAAAAAATATGTTCAGAGAATGATGCTTCCCTTTGACTCTATGTTAAAACGCTTACAGTCCCTATACAATTGAAAGTAAAGAGGACTTTGGCACATGACTGTGACAATTTTTTAAAAATAAAAAGGCTCCTGATATCAGGAGCCTTTTCTCTTTCCTCTATAAATAATGTTGCCGTTTTGAATCACGTACTTTGCGATCATCCGCTCACTCACAATAAAAACGGGATACGCGCACACAAGCGCAAATACAGCCATCGGCACGTGCTGTACAGCTGGCAGCACTGAGCCTGCCGCATTGCGGAGGAGCAGCAAAAGATAAATAAGCAGCACGATGGCCGCTAATGATACCAGCATAATCGGAGCTGAAACTTTATATTCATAAAGCCGTTCCCGGCAGTGGCCGCAGCGAAATTGACAAGGCACATTTGATGATCTGACCATATCGCCTGTCAAAGGTTTGCCGCAGTTCGGGCATGGTGTTCCTTTCATAGGGTATTCCTCACTTTCTATTCCATCTGTCTATTATACCAGAGTCCCTTCTGTTTCGTTTTGTTGCTGTTCAACACATTTTCACATTTTTTATCATCCACTTACTTGTCTCCGTCTCTAAAATCCTCTACGCTTAAATAGATCTTAATGAAGAGGGTGTATGAATGCTTCCGATTAATAGACAGCAACACATACTGAAGTGGCTGAAAGAAGAAGGCTCGCTTAGAATTTCTGACATCAGCGCAAGGTTCGGCGTTTCGGAAATGACGGTATATAGAGATGTCAATCAGCTGGTTCAGTCAAATCAGGTCATAAAAACCGCCGGCGGTATCACGCTCCCCGTCCGAACACCTCAAACAGATCATATGTGCAGCTATTGCTTGAAGCCCGTCAATCAAGCTCATTCGGTTCAGCTGATTACGGTAAACCAAGACATTGAACAGCTATGCTGCGCACATTGCGCGTTTTTGCGTTACGCGGATAAAACGGAAGAGGTTTCACACTTGATTTGCAGAGATTTTCTGTTACAGACAACCGTCAGTGCCGGTTCGGCTTATTTCGTCGTAAATGCTGAATTAAACCTGCACTGCTGCCAGCCGCAGGCCATTCCGTTTGCGACACTTGACCATGCCGAACGATTTCAAAAAGGATTCGGCGGAGCCGTCCGCACTTTCGCCCAAGCACTGGAAGACATGCTTCAAGACCGAAAGAAACGCTGCACCTGCACCAAGAAATAACACAACACATACAGCGGAAGGTGGTGTCTGAGTGATGAAGCGAAACAGATGGTGGATCATCCTTCTGCTTTTTCTTGTTTTCCTGCCGAAAACAAGCTTTGCTCACGCCTATATTGTCAAATCTTCACCTGGGGAAAACAGCGAATTAAAAAGCGCCCCTGCACAGGTGGAAATCGAATTTAATGAACCGGTTGAAGAAGGGTTTCATTACATTAAAGTCTATAATTCAAACGGCGACCGTGTGGATACGGACAAGACTGAAATCAAAAAAGATAATCATCACATCATGACAGTGAAGCTGAAGAAGAATCTGCCTCATGATGTGTACAGAGCGGAATGGAATGCCGTATCCGCGGACGGGCATCCGGTTTCCGGCGTCATCCCGTTCAGTATCGGGAAAGCGGATGGCGGATTCAGCAGCCAAAAAGCAGCCGATTCAGCGCTGAATCCGGGAACAGCAGCAGATCGCGCGATTCTGTATACAGCCCTATCTCTGTTTATCGGAACGGTTTTCTTCCATCTTTTCTGGTATAAAGGGAAATCAGAACAGCTCGTCAAACGGACGAGACGTATCCTGACCGGCTCGATCGCAGCACTGGGGCTGGCGCTTTTGCTTCAGCTTCCGATTCAGACAAAAGCGAACACAGGCGGCGGCTGGGGCAGCGCATTCCAGCCGGGCTACATCAGAGAAACACTGTTTGAGACAGCAGGCGGCTCCATTTGGATCATACAGGCCGCGCTGTTCGTGCTGCTCGCACTGTCTGTCATCCCTGCGATACGGAAAAACCGCTTTTCATCCTTTGGCTATTGGACAGCGCCGCTCATTTTCTTTTTCGGTCTCCTGCTTGCCAAGGCGTTTACCGGGCATGCTGCTGTCGTTGAAGAAAAAACGGTCGGCATTTTGATGGATTTCCTTCATTTAACTTCCGCTTCCATCTGGGTCGGCGGAATAGCGGCACTCGTTTTGCTGCTCTCAAAAGAATGGAGGCAGCCTGACAAAACGCTCGCGTGGGAGACGGTCAGACGGTTCTCTCCCTGGGCGCTCACTGCAGTCGGCGTCATTTTGTTTTCAGGCTTGCTCAATGGATTTTTCATCATTCGTTCAATGGATTCACTGTTCCATACAGCGTACGGCCAAGCTCTTTTAGTGAAAAGCGGGCTGTTTGTTTTCATGCTGGTCTTAGGTGCGATTCATTTTCTGCTTACCAGAAAGCAGCGCCGCACAGGAATCAGCCGAACGTTGAAAGCGGAGTGGGCAATCGGCATCGCTGTATTGATCACAGCTGCCGTGTTTACAAGCCTGCCAAGCCCGCCTGAGCCAGCGCCGGAACCGTTCTACCAAACCAAAGCGATTGAAAACGGACAAAGCGTTTCTCTCAGCATCAGCCCAAACCAGCCCGGAAAAAATGTTTTTGAGCTGCGTGTCACCGACCATAACGGAGATCCCGTGAAAAACATCCAGCAAATCACGTTAACCGTTTATAAAACAGGCCTGTCAGGCAGCGAAAACAAAAGCACCTTTACATTAAAAGAAAAAACAAAAGGCGTCTTCCAAGATCAAAACCTGTCGATTAATGAAAAAGGAAACTGGAAGATCAAAGTCCACGGCCTGACCGGCGACTTTAACGAAATCAATATCATGTTTACAAAGACCAATTAAGGAGTGTTTACGTTGTTGAAAAAAATCGCATTGACACTATGTCCGGCTATTGTCGGCTCCCTCTTATTCTTTACGGCCCCTGCCAGCGCGCATGTTTCTGTAAAACCGGCTGAGTCTGCTGCAGGCTCTTGGGAAACGTATACAATGAAGGTTCCTTCTGAGAAAAATCTGCCGACAACGAAGGTTGTCCTCAAAATGCCGAAGGATGTTGAATTCCAGCAATATGAGCCAATTCCGGGCTGGAAGGTTTCCACTCAAAAACATGATGACAAATCAGTGTCCGTGACATGGGAGGCGACTGACGGAGGCATTCAGGAAGGACAGTTCCAGCAGTTTACCTTTGTTGCCAAAAACCCTGACAAAGCGGAGGAAGCTGCTTGGGACGCATACCAATATTACAAAGACGGCAGTATTGTTGAGTGGACAGGTGACGAGGATGCCGATACACCTCATTCCATTACAAACATCACGTCTGCAAAACAAGTGACAGATGAGCACGGCGCCACGAAAACAAAAGACGATTCCGAAAACCCAGGTTCTTCAGCTCTAGACATTACAGCGATTGTGCTGTCTGCGGCTGCCATTATTTTATCTGTAGCAGCGCTTGTTAAGAAAAAGCGTGCATAATAAAAAAAGCGATCCAGATGTCATGTCTGGGTCGCTTTTTTATTTAACCGCGTCCTGCCTGGAATGAAGGATATTGTGTCATGCCGCCGTCCGCGAATAACGTGATGCCTGTGACGTAGCTGGCTTCCTTCGAAGCAAGCCAGGCTGCCACTGCGGCGATCTCCTCCGGTTCGCCGATATATCCCATCGGGATCATGCTTTCTACATCTGCTTTCTGTTTAGGGTCAGCAAATTTTTCAGCATTGATTGGCGTATTGATCGCACCTGGCCCGATATTGTTCACGCGAATGCCCTTCGGCGCGTATTCCAACGCCAATGTTTCTGTCATCAGCTTTATCCCGCCTTTACTTGCCGCGTAGTGAACAAATAACGGCCAAGGAATCACTTCGTGCACACTGGACATGTTGATGACATTTCCCTTGATATCATTTTCCACGAAATATTTAATCGCTTCACGGCTTCCTAAAAAGGCACCCGTTAAGTTTGTGCCGATGACTTTATCCCAATCCTTAAGCGGCATTTCGTGAGATGGCACAGGATTTTCAAGACCAGCATTATTAATCATAATATCAAGTGTGCCGAACTCTTTAATTGCTGTTTGCACGATATTTTTTACATCTTCCTCTTTCGTGACATCTCCTTGGACGACTACAGCTTCACCGCCCGCCTTGATGACCTCTTCTTTTACCTCGTTCGGATCTTGTTTATTACTATAATAGTTGATAACCACTTTTGCCTGCTCCTTGCCGAAGCGAATGGCCATTGCCTTTCCGAGCCCTGAAGCAGCTCCTGTAATAGCGACGACTTTTCCTTTTAAATCCGGATACATATACATCTTCCTCCATTTGTTATGAATTTGTTTTGGCGATTCCCAAGAATATAGCCGCGGCAATAATCAGGATAATTCCGATCGCAATTGCTATAAGCTGGCGTTTCGTTTTCTTTTCACGCAGGATGAAAATACCGCCGAGCGTAGAAATGACAATTCCCATTTGTGAAAGGGAAAAGCTCGTTGCAACGCCGACTCGCGGCTGAGAAATAAACAAAAACATATTTCCGCCTGCCCAGATTAACCCTGGGAGAATATTTCTGATCGCATACTTGTTAAAGGGTTTGTGTCTATAGGTTAAAACTAACCCCCCGACCACCATGCCAATTGCCTGTGGCAGCAGCGCGGACCAGCCGGACACATTGAATAATCTAGCCACGACTACATAAACCAAATAACCAAGAGTCGAAACAAGGAGAATCAAAATGCCCTTTTTCAAATTGCTTGGCTCGCCCTCTTTTTTATCATTCTTATCTTCCAAGGACGTGAGAATGATTCCCACAATGATAAAGATCAAAGCGAGAACGCCAAGCGTAATCGCAATCGGTGTTGACCATTCGCGGAACACGATCACACCGAACAATGAGGTGGAAACGAGCTGCATTCCTGTGGAAATCGGCATTGTTTTCGACACGCCCATCAATTGAATGCTTTTCAGCTGGTTGGCCTGTCCAAGTGACCAAAATAAGCCGGATACGATTCCAACAATAAAAATGCGAAGTGACAGAACGGGCTGAACAAAAAAGTAAATAACGATAGAAACAATGAGTGCCCCGATCGTCGTTCCCAGTGTCTGGCTGTACGGCCCGCCGCCTAATTTCACATTGAAGAGAACAATGCTCCCCCAAAACAAAGCCGGGAGAAGAGCCAATAATAAATCCATTGTTGGGGAACCTTCTTTCAAAATGTATTTGCTGTTATTTTGGCTGGAATTGTTGTGATTATTCGCCGGAACACAAAAAGAGCTGCCGGAAAATCCGGCAGCTCTCAGGAGCGTGCATTTTTTTATAAACCGATGGACAAATATTTTGTTTCAAGGTACGGCTCGATACCTTCTGAACCGCCTTCACGGCCAATGCCGCTTTCTTTCATTCCGCCGAATGGCGCTTGAACCGCTGACGGTCCGCCGTCATTCCAGCCGATAATGCCATACTCTAGATTCTCGGAAATATAGATGCCGCGGCGGTAGTTTTCTGTGAAGAAGTAAGCAGCCAAGCCATACGGTGTATCGTTGGCAAGCTGAATCGCTTCATCAATATCAGAAAACGTGACGATCGGGGCGACCGGACCGAATGTTTCCTCATGCATGATGTTCATGGACGTATCGACATCGGTGAGCACTGTCGGATTCACAAAGTAGCACCCTTTGTCATCGTTTCGGTCATATGTGCCCCCAGCAATAACCTTCGCGCCTTTTTCAACCGCATCATCAATTTGGCTGACGATTTTTTCGAAGCCTCGTTTGTTGATAATCGGGCCGACATTGACGCCTTCCTCAAGTCCATTTCCGACTTTCAGCTTAGACACTTGCTCGCTCAGTTTCGCAGCAAATTCATCTTTAATGGATTCATGAACGATCAGGCGGTTGGCACATACGCAGGTTTGGCCGGCGTTTCGGTATTTGGACGCCATCGCCTGTTCAACAGCAAGGTCAATGTCCGCATCTTCATCTACGATCAGCGGGGCGTGTCCGCCGAGCTCCATTGAGACGTGCTTCACGGTGTCCGCGCTGTTTTTCATAAGGATTTTCCCTACAGGTGTTGAGCCTGTGAACGTGATTTTGCGGATTTTCGGACTGCTTGTGAACACATTTCCGATTTCTTCTCCATCGCCGATTACAACCTGAAGAACATCCTTCGGAATGCCCGCTTCATATGCGAGGCGCGCTAGTTCATAAGCAGACAGCGGTGTGTCCGGCGCCGGCTTGATGATAAATGTACAGCCAGCGGCAAGAGCAGGCGCTGCTTTGCGTGTAATCATCGCATTCGGGAAATTCCAGGGCGTGATAGCAGCAACGGGGCCGACCGGCTGGCGTGTGACAACAATTCGTTTACCCGTTGTCGGGGCCGGGACCGTTCTTCCGTACACACGCTTCGCTTCCTCTGCGAACCATTCGATATAGCCTGCGCCGTAAAGCACTTCGCCAACTGCTTCCTTGTATGGTTTTCCGTTTTCCTTTGTAATTAAATCTGCAAGTTCTTCTTTATGTTCAACAATCAGCTCATACCATTTTTTCAAAAGAGACGCTCTTTCGTTCGCTGATGTTTTAGACCACGTTTTAAACGCTTGATGTGAACGTTCAATGGCTTCTTCTACTTCTTTGGCTGATTGCTGAGGAATCGTTTTGATCTCCTCGCCCGTAGCCGGGTTGTAGACCGTTAATTGATCTGGCATATTGAACATTCCTTTCTTTTCATGATTACTTAAAATGATAGCAGACCCAGCCGTTTTCTTTCCAATGATTAAGCTCGCAGGCCCGCCTCCAAGATGCTGAGCCCTTCATTTAATAGGCTGTCTGAGATGACGAGCGGTGTCAAAAAGCGGATGATATTACCGTTAATTCCCGCTGTCAGCAAAAGTAATCCGTTTTGATTCGCATAGGCCGCGATCGCTGCTGCTTTTGCCTTATCAGGCTCACGCGTGTCAGGATCCTTGACGATTTCGATTGCGGCCATCGCCCCGAGTCTGCGGATGTCACCGATGAACGGGAATTCTTGTTTCCACTCATACGCCTTGTCTTCAATGATTTTGCCAATTTCTTCAGATCGCTCATTCAGTCCTTCTTCTTCGATAATATCCAAGACTGCCAAAGCCGCCGCGCAGCCGAGCGGGCTGCCTGCATACGTGCCGCCCAGCTCCCCTGGCGCTGCCGCATCAAGCATTTCCGCACGCCCAATCACACCGCTTAATGGCAGGCCTGCCGCAAGCGATTTAGAAACCGTGATCAGATCGGGCACTACATCAAAGTGCTCAATTGCGAAATAAGTGCCAGTTCTGGCAAAGCCGGTTTGGATTTCATCAGCAACAAAAACAATGCCGTGTTCTTTGCAGAATGAAGCGACGTGCTGTACGAACCGTTTCGAAGGAATAATAAACCCGCCTTCTCCCTGCACTGGCTCCATCACGACACACGCCACCGTTTCAGGCGCCACTGAAGCGATAAAGAAATCATTGAATGCTTGAATGACCATATCGTCATAGCTTTCATCACTCATGCCGGCCGGCTTCTGATAATAATAAGGGAACGGCGCTTGATAAACCTCTGGCGCAAAAGGCCCGAAACCGAATTTATAAGGTTTTACCTTGCTTGTCATGCTCATCGTCATATTCGTGCGCCCGTGAAACCCGCGTGTAAACGAGACAACGCCTTGGCGCTTTGTATACTTTCTGGCGATTTTCACAGCGTTTTCGACCGCTTCTGCCCCTGAGTTAAGAAAAATCGCTTTTTTCTCATGGCTGCCCGGCGCGATGCCGCACAGTTTTTCGGCTAACTCGATATAAGACGGATACATCATGACATTAAAACCAGGATGAATCAGCTCCTCCGCCTGCCGCTTCACAGCCTCAACCACCTTCGGATGCGAGTGTCCGACATTTAACGTGCCGATGGCGCCTGCAAAATCAATAAATCTCCGTCCATCCAGATCGTACAGCTCGGCCCCTTCTCCTTTGACCGCCAGACTGCGGTTGCCGTTGCTCACACCTTTTGACACAAATTGATCCCGTTTTTGCTGCCATTGTGCAGTTGTGATGCTTGCTGTTGTTTGACTCATGTGAATATCCCCCTGTCGGTATTTTCTTATCATTCTGACTTCTCTTTGGTATGATGAAAAGTACCAATTATAACTTTTTGATGGTATCAGAAGGAGAAACTACAAAATGGATATCACAATTACACTCGATCGTTCAGAGCAAGCCGATTATATCTATCAGCAAATTTATCAAAAGCTGAAAAAAGAAATCCTCAGCCGCAATCTGCTGCCGCACTCGAAGGTTCCCTCCAAGCGGGAGCTGGCTGAAAATCTCAAGGTCAGCGTAAATTCAGTGAATTCAGCCTATCAGCAGCTGCTGGCTGAAGGGTATTTGTACGCCATTGAACGAAAGGGTTTCTTCGTGGAGGAACTAGACATGTTTTCCGCCGAGGAGCACCCTCCATTTGCACTGCCGGATGATCTAAAAGAGATTCACATCGACCAGAGCGATTGGATATCGTTTTCACACATGAGTTCCGATACAGACCATTTTCCGATCAAAAGCTGGTTCCGCTGCGAGCAAAAAGCGGCCTCCCGCTCATACCGCACGCTCGGCGATATGTCACATCCGCAAGGGATATATGAAGTGAGAGCGGCCATTACCAGGCTCATTTCCCTGACGAGGGGTGTAAAATGCAGGCCAGAACAAATGATCATAGGGGCAGGCACACAGGTGCTCATGCAGCTGTTGACTGAGCTTTTACCCAAGGAAGCCGTGTATGCGATGGAGGAGCCTGGCTACAGGCGCATGTATCAGCTTTTGAAGAATGCCGGAAAACAAGTCAAGACGATCATGCTGGATGAAAAGGGCATGTCGATTGCTGAAATCACCAGACAGCAGCCAGATGTGCTGGTGACCACCCCGTCGCATCAGTTTCCGTCCGGAACGATTATGCCTGTATCCAGAAGAATTCAGCTGCTGAACTGGGCAGCCGAGGAGCCGCGCCGATATATCATTGAGGACGATTATGATAGTGAATTCACATATGATGTAGACAGTATTCCGGCGCTGCAAAGCCTCGACCGTTTTCAAAATGTTATCTATATGGGAACCTTTTCAAAGTCCCTTCTCCCCGGCTTGCGGATCAGCTATATGGTGTTGCCGCCTGAGCTGTTGAGGACATACAAACAGCGGGGCTACGATCTGCAGACTTGCTCATCACTTACACAGCTCACCCTGCAGGAATTTATCGAGTCTGGTGAATATCAGAAGCATATAAAAAAAATGAAGCAGCATTATAAAGAAAAGAGAGAACTCCTGATCACCGCTTTAGAAGCAGAGTTCAGCGGAGAGGTTACCGTAAAAGGGGCAAATGCGGGGCTGCATTTTGTTACCGAATTTGATACCAGGCGCACCGAACAAGACATCCTGTCACATGCTGCCGGGCTGCAGCTTGAAATATTCGGAATGAGCCGATTTAACTTGAAGGAAAACAAGCGGCAAACGGGCAGGCCCGCTCTCATTATCGGCTTTGCACGGCTGAAGGAAGAAGATATTCAGGAGGGTGTGCAGCGGCTTTTCAAAGCGGTTTACGGACATAAAAAAATCCCCGTTACAGGGGATTGATTCACCAGCGGTCCTGGTCTACATTCAGCACGGCTTCAAGCAGGCCCGGAAATGCCTTTTCAAGGTCTTCAGCGCGAAGCGAATAATACCGGCGCTTTCCTTCTATCCGAACTTGAGCGATGCCTGATTCTCTCAAAACTTTAAAATGATGCGACAAAGTCGATTTGGCAACCTGCACATCTGCACAGGTGCTGCACGTTTTTTCTTTTGCTTCAGCTAATTGCTTGACGAGCTCTAAACGAAGCGGATCACTAAGTGCATGAAGAACCTTTGTCAGCTGCAATGTTTCTGTTTCTGGATGGTTTGGAATGTTCATGACACAAATGTATCACACAACAATTAGAATGACAATTTTACTATATAAGGGTTTTTCCTTTACCTCATTTAGAATACATGTTACATTTAGTTCGATGAAATTCGAACAATAAATTCGCATAACAACGGAGGAGATTTAAATGATCGTATTACAAGCTTACATCAAAGTAAAACCAGAAAAACGCGAGGAATTTTTGAGCGAGGCTCAATCACTTGTTCAGCATTCAAGAGCTGAGGAAGGCAACGCGCAATACGACCTATTCGAAAAAGTAGGCGAAGAAAATACATTTGTCATGCTTGAAAAATGGAAAGATGAAGCGGCAATGAAATTCCATAACGAAACTGCGCATTTCCAAGGGTTTGTCGCAAAAGGAAAAGAACTGCTGAGCGCTCCTCTTGATGTTGTCCGCACAGAGCTTAGCGAGTAAAGGAAGGGTGTCTCATATGAATGAAGTGATTAAATCTTTAACAGACCACCGCTCGATTCGCAGCTACACAGATGAGCCTGTAGCTCAGGAGCAATTGGACCAAATCATTGAAGCGGTGCAATCAGCCCCTTCTTCTATCAACGGACAGCAAGTGACTGTGATCACAGTCCAGGATAAAGAGCGCAAAAAGAAAATCTCCGAGCTGGCAGGCGGCCAGCCATGGATCGATCAAGCTCCTGTTTTCCTGCTGTTCTGCGCAGATTTCAACCGGGCCAAAATTGCGCTTGAAGATCTGCATGATTTCAAAATGGAAATCACAAATGGATTGGAATCTGTTCTTGTCGGCGCAGTAGACGCTGGTATTGCACTCGGCACAGCAACAGCAGCGGCCGAGTCACTCGGACTTGGCACAGTTCCGATCGGTGCAGTTCGCGGAAACCCTCAAGAGCTGATCGAACTGCTTGAGCTTCCAAAATACGTGTTCCCTTTATCCGGCCTTGTCATTGGGCATCCTGCCGACCGTTCAGCGAAAAAACCGCGCTTGCCGCAGGAAGCTGTCAATCATCAGGAAACTTATTTGAATCAGGATGAGCTGACGTCTCACATTCAGGCATACGACAAACAGATGTCTGAATACATGAATAAACGGACAAACGGAAAAGAAACAAGAAACTGGTCACAGAGCATCGCTTCCTACTATGAGCGCCTGTACTATCCGCACATCCGTGAAATGCTTGAAAAACAAGGATTTAAAGTTGAAAAATAAGCTCTTATTCGGCCTGTCGGATTTTCCGGCAGGCCTTTCATTTACCCGGTTAAAATCCATTGACTTCTATTTTGTTTATTTGGTAAAATTTTTTCATAGTTACTCATTGGTTTTCTGTGAACCAATGGGTTTTCTAATGTTCAAGAAAGAAGGAAGCCATGAGATGCTTGATAAAAAAACAGATATCTTGTTAGCCGCGCGAAAGCTTTTTTCGGAAAAGGATTTTACGTCGGTTTCCATGCAGGCGATCGCAGAAGAATGTAAGATGTCAAAAGCTTCGATATATAAGCTGTTCCAATCTAAAGAAGATCTGCTTTTGGAGCTGCTGTCATTTAACCAGAAGCAAATGGTGGCCGCAGCCTCAAGACTTCAGGAAAATACCGCGCTTACACCGGAGGAGCGTTTGACACAAAAGGTCAAAATGGAACTGGAGGGCTTCAGGCGGAACCAGCAGTTTTTCAATATGCTGACCTACGGAAACCCCAAGCTGCACAATGACCGGGTCAAACAGCATATCCATCAGACCAGATCGACGATTATCTGCTGGCACCGCGATTCGCTGATCCAGGCGTATGGAGAAACCATTCTCCCGTTTGTGTGGGATTTGGTTATCATTCTTCACGGCATGATGCGTGAGTTTTTAATGCTGATCAAAATCGAGGAAAAACCGCTTGAGCTTGACCCGATCGCAGAGTTTATCATCAGCACCCTCAATCAGATTATCAAAAACAGGGAAACCCGCCAGTCTCTTCTTCCGCCCGAAGCCATCGAGCTTTATATTCATTCAGCATCCTCCTACAAGCCAAAGGATAAATCAGTCCTATTATCGGAAAGCCTGAAGGAATTACATAAAGGCATCTCTTCCCTGTCCGCCGCGGACTATGACGTAGATGAACTGACATCCGCAGCCGCCATGCTGGAGGAAGAAGCGAAGAAGGAAGAACCCCGCGCTTTTTTACTCAAATCACTGATTGGCTATCTGGAACAAACCGGTGTTTTAACACAGCCCGTTTCCATGTTAAAAACACTGTTAATTACTTAGAGAAAAGAAGGGATATGTATTGAACACAAGTATTGAACAAAAACCTTTTAACCGTTCTGTCATTGTCGGCATTTTGTTAGCCGGAGCGTTTGTGGCGATTTTGAACCAGACATTGTTGATTACCGCACTTCCCCATATCATGAGGGATTTCAATGTCGATGCCAACCAAGCACAATGGCTGACCACATCATTTATGTTAACCAACGGGATTTTAATTCCGATTACCGCGTTTTTAATTGAGAAATTCACAAGCCGGGCGCTGCTCATCACAGCAATGAGCATTTTCACTGCCGGAACAGTCGTCGGAGCGTTCGCGCCGAACTTCCCGGTTCTGCTGACAGCGCGTATCATTCAAGCGGCTGGAGCCGGCATTATGATGCCGCTCATGCAGACTGTATTCCTGACAATCTTTCCGATTGAAAAGCGCGGCCAGGCTATGGGTATGGTCGGATTGGTCATCTCATTCGCGCCTGCGATCGGACCGACTCTTTCCGGATGGGCTGTCGAAGCTTTCTCTTGGAGATCATTGTTTTATATTATTCTTCCGTTTGCTGTGATTGATTTGATTCTTGCCAGCATCCTGATGAAAAACGTGACGACTTTAAGAAAAACACAGATTGATATTTTATCAGTCATCCTTTCAACATTTGGGTTCGGCGGCCTTCTGTACGGCTTCTCAAGCGTCGGCTCTTATGGCTGGTCCAGTTCAACCGTCTTGATTTCACTGCTGGTGGGTGTCATCGCGCTGCTCTTGTTTATCACAAGACAAATGAAGCTTGAAAAACCGATGCTGGAATTCCGCGTCTTCACGTTTGGCGTTTTCAGCTTAACAACACTGCTGGGAACCCTCGTCTTTGCATTATTGATCGGTACGGAAACCATCCTGCCGCTTTATACACAAAATGTCAGAGACGTCACAGCTTTTGATACAGGGCTTATGCTCCTTCCGGGAGCCGTTGTGATGGGCTTTATGTCGCCGATTATCGGCAGAATTTTTGACCGTGTCGGCGGAAGAGGGCTGGCGATTGCCGGTTTCTGCATCATCTTCCTGACATCTCTGCCGTTTATGCAGCTGACTGACCATACGTCACTCGCTTGGATTGTCGTTTTATACACCGTTCGTCTCTTAGGCACCGCCATGATCATGATGCCGGTGACAACAGCCGGAATCAACGCGCTGCCGCGCCACTTGATTCCGCACGGAACTGCGATGAACAACACGATTCGCCAAGTCGGCGGCTCGATCGGAACCGCACTATTGGTTTCCGTGATGAGCAACCAGGCGGCACATGCAGGCACGACAAATGTAAAGCACGCCGCCCTGCACGGCATGAATGCCGCTTTTATTGTGGCTGCCGTCATTGCACTTGTCGGCTTCCTTCTCTCATTCACATTAAAGAAACCTCAGCGCCCTGCCGAACAGCAGCCGGCACGCTGATCAACAAAAAAAGAGCCCCGCTAGCGGAGGCTCTTTTTGGTTTTACTTTTCTAAACCGTCTTTCACTTCTTTGATCATTTGCGCCATAGACTCAAGACCGCCTCCTGATAAGTACCAAGTAGCAGAATCAAGGTAGACGACATGATCATTTTTCACTGCGTTTACATTTTTCACATAATCATTTTCAACGACTTGTTTAGTAGATGATGTTTCACCGATCGCTGTACCGCGGTCAATGACAAACAGGTAATCCGGGTTTGTTTTTGAAATGTACTCGTAAGAAACGCTTTGTCCGTGAGTAGACGCTTTGATGTTTTTATCAGCCGGTGTCACGCCGAACACGTCATGGATCAGGCCGTATCTTGATTTAGGACCGAATGCGCTGATCTTCCCGTCGTTCGCCATGATGACGAGACCGTTTTTGTTAAGCTTTTCAGCCATTTTCTTTACATCTGCGATTGAATGATCGATTTTTGCGAGTTCATCCTTCACTTCATCTTCTTTATCGAAGATCTTACCGATTGTTTCTGCGTCAGACTTAAATGATTCCATATACTTCGCTGTGTCTACGCCAAGGTAAATCGTCGGCGCAATTTTAGAGAATTCTTTGTAAGACTCAGATTGTCTTCCTGAGATAATGATCAAGTCAGGGTCTAAATCTGCCACTTTCTCGAAGTCTGGCTCTTTTAAGCTTCCGACGTCAGCATATTTGTCATCCTTGAATTTGGACAGATATTTAGGAAGGGCTTGTTTCGGCAGTCCCGCTACTTTATCATCAAGTCCAAGTTTATCTAATGTATCTAAGCTTCCAAAGTCAAATACGACAACTTTTTTAGGGCTCTTCGGTACTTTTGTTCCGTTTTTGTCCAGCTGGTGTTTCACCGTGATTTGTTCTTCCTTAGAATCAGAACCTTTGCTGCTTGTACTTTGGTTTCCGCATGCAGAAATCACAACTGCCGTCACCAAAGCGATGAATAGTAATGCGAACTTTTTCATGCTCTTCACCTCTTCTATATATTAAGAAAAATAGACACCTATTCTTTGATTATCAATCGTCTGAATCGGGATGGTCATATCGTAGATTTCCTCAAGCACTGATGTTTCTATCATTTCTTCAGGTGGTCCTTCTTTTACGATTCGGCCGTTTTTCAAAGCGACGATATGGTCAGAATAGACTGAAGCAAAATTGATATCGTGAATAACGATGACGATCGTTTTTCCAAGCTCCTCTACCAGCCGTTTCAGCAGTTTCATAATTTCAACTGAGTGTTTCATATCCAGATTGTTCAGCGGCTCATCCAGAAAAATATAATCTGTGTCCTGGGCAATGACCATGGCGATAAATGCCCTTTGGCACTGTCCGCCGCTCAGCTGATCCAAGTATTTGTCTTGAATGTCTTCCAGCTTCATATAGCTGAGCGCCTGGTTAATATGAACCCAGTCTTCCTCTGTCAGCCGGCCCTGTGAGTACGGAAACCTGCCAAAACTGACGAGGTCTTTGATCGTGAGCCTGATATTAATTTGGTTCGCCTGCTTCAAAATGCTCATTTTCTTGGCAAGCTCTTTGCTGTCACATGCTCCAATCTCTTGTCCGTCTATGTAAATCTCGCCGGAATCCTTTTTGATCAGGCGGCTCATGATAGACAGCAGCGTACTTTTGCCGGCGCCGTTAGGACCGATAAACGAGGTGATTTTGCCCTTTTGAATAGTGACTGACGTCTCTTCAAGAACAACTTTCCCGCCATATTGTTTGCTTACATTTCTGACCTCTACCATGATTTATTCTCCTTTAACAGCAAGTAGATAAAATAAATCCCGCCGGCAAAATTAATAATGACGCTCAGCGTCGTTGAGAAGGTAAACACTTTCTCAACCACAAACTGCCCTCCGACCAGCGCAATGATGCTGATGAAAACGGAGCCTGCGATTAAGTATGAATGCTTATATGTTTTCAGGAATTCTCTCGCCAGGTTGACGACCAGAAGGCCTAAAAACATAATCGGCCCGACTAGCGCTGTTGAAACAGAAACCAAAATCGCAACCACGATCAGCATCTGCTTCACCACTTTGTCGTAGTCAATGCCCAAATTCACGGCGTGCTCGCGTCCGAGCGACAGCACATCGAAAAATTTTGTAAAACGCCAGACATAAACGCCTGTCAGCAGGAAGATGATGAACGCGAGCCATAACAAATCCGTATTGATATTGTTAAAGCTGGCAAACATCTTGTCCTGCACAACTTGGAACTCGTTCGGATCAATCAGCATCTGCATAAAAGAAGACAGGCTGCTGAACAGCGTGCCAAACACGATTCCGATAAGCAGAAGGAAAAAGATATTTCTCCCCTCACCCTTGAACATGATCTGATACAAAACAAGAGAAAACAGTATCATCAGCAGAACAGAGATGATAAAGTTGATGTTTTTATTCATGATGACCATATTCGCAGAACCGAACAAAAAGATAATGCCAGTCTGAATCAGCATGTAGAGAGAATCAAGGCCCAAAATGCTCGGCGTCAGGATGCGGTTGTTCGTAATCGTTTGAAAGATCATGGTCGAAAACGCAATCGCTCCCCCGGTCAGCACAATGGCTGAGACCTTTTTGATTCGTCTCGGCAGGGTGTAATCCCAATTGCCTAAGTCATAAAACAGAAACAAGCCGATACATACAATGGCTAAAACAACGAGCAAAGCTATTTTCATCTGGTTACGCATAGGCTTTTCTCCTTAACAGCATAAACAGGAAAATGCCGCTGCCGATGATTCCGACCATCAGGCCAATCGAGATTTCATAAGGGAAGATAATGATTCTGCCCAGTATATCGCAAAACAGCACAAACACCGCTCCCAACAGCGCAGTATGCGGCAGGCTGCTCTTCAGATTGTCTCCTCTGTAAATCGATACAATATTCGGGATGATTAAACCGAGAAACGGCAGCATACCGACAGTCAAAATAACAAGGGACGTGATCAGGGACACGATAATGAGCCCGATGTTCACAACCCGTTTGTACTTCAGGCCGAGGTTGACAGAAAAGCTTTCACCCATACCGGCCAATGTGAATTTATCCGCATACACATAGGCAATGATCACGAGCGGAATACTCAGATAAAGAAGCTCGTATCTTCCTTTCACGACTAAAGAGAAGTCTCCCTGCAGCCATGATGACACATTCTGGATCAAGTCATATTTATATGCGATAAATGTCGCGATTGAACTGACGATATTCCCGAGCATTAAACCGACAAGCGGAATAAAGATGGTATCGTTAAACTTGATTCTTTCAAGGATTTTCATAAACAGAAAATTTCCTGCAAGGGCAAAGACAAACGCGACCAGCATTTTGATTAAAGGACTGGCGGATGTAAACAGCAGCAAGGAAATTAAAATGCCGAGCCTCGCCCAATCCATCGTGCCCGCCGTCGTCGGTGACACGAATTTGTTTCTGCTGATCTGCTGCATAATCAAACCGCAGATGCTCATGCTTAATCCCGCGATGACAATGCTGATCAATCGCGGCAAACGGCTTGCAAACAGCGTTGACGCCTCTTGTTTGCTTAAATCGAAGAGATCAAGCGGCGACAGATCTTCTACACCGATAAATACAGATGTGACTGCTAATATGATAAGTAGAATAAATAAGTAACGTAGCTTCATGCTGCCTCCTTACATCCTTACAGCAAAAAGAACGTATCTCCTACTCCGCAAGGACTCAAAACAATATGGCCATATAGTAATTGATTATCATTATCATTTACATATTACCATTTTTCTAGGGTTAGTCAATATTCTTTAAAAATATTAACCTAGTCATTTATCCATTTTACTAATCATTCTAACCATTTTCCATCCCAAAACGTTAGGCTGTTTACCATATTTATCTTTATAACGCAGGTATACGGTCAGCAAACCTGACATTATTCCTCGTGGAAAATACAAATGTTCTCCCCGGATAGAAATTCCCCCTTGATTTACAGTACTGAAAGAGAGATAATAAAAACTAAATTTGTGTGAAAATTTTAAACATTAGGAGATGTAAACATGAAGGTCGTTAAATTCGGAGGCAGCTCACTTGCTTCAGGCGCCCAGCTTGACAAGGTGTTTCACATCGTTACCTCAGACCCGGCACGGAAAGCTGTAGTCGTCTCAGCTCCGGGAAAACGCTATGCCGAGGATACGAAAGTGACTGATCTCTTAATCGCATGTGCAGAACAATATTTGGCATCAGGCAGCGCACCTGAACTGGCGGAAGCTGTTGTGGAACGGTACGCTCTCATCGCCAATGAGCTTCAGCTGGGGCAAAGCATTATCGAAAAAATCAGAAATGATCTGTTTACGCTTTTAGAAGGAGATAAAAGCAATCCCGAGCAATACCTTGACGCAGTCAAGGCCAGCGGAGAGGATAACAATGCCAAGTTGATCGCCGCTTACTTCCGTTATAAAGGCGTCAAAGCGGAATATGTAAACCCGAAGGATGCTGGCCTCTTTGTGACAAATGAACCCGGCAACGCGCAAGTTCTTCCTGAATCCTATCAAAACCTCTATCGTCTTCGGGAACGTGACGGACTCATCATTTTTCCCGGTTTTTTCGGATTCAGCAAGGATGGCGATGTGATCACATTCTCACGGAGCGGTTCTGATATTACCGGTTCGATTCTTGCCAACGGACTACAAGCCGATTTGTACGAAAACTTTACAGACGTAGACGCTGTGTATTCTGTCAATCCGTCCTTCGTTGAGAATCCAAAGGAAATCAGCGAGCTGACATATAGAGAGATGCGGGAGCTGTCCTACGCGGGTTTTTCAGTGTTTCATGATGAAGCGCTCATTCCGGCATTCAGAGCGGGGATTCCTGTTCAGATCAAAAATACGAACAACCCCTCAGCCGAAGGCACCCGCGTCGTCAGCAAGCGGGATAACACAAACGGGCCTGTCGTCGGCATTGCCAGCGACACCGGTTTTTGCAGCATTTATATCAGCAAGTATCTCATGAACAGAGAAATCGGTTTTGGCCGCAGAGCCCTTCACATCCTGGAGGAGCATGGTTTGACGTATGAGCATGTTCCATCGGGAATCGATGACATGACAATCATTTTACGGCAGGGGCAAATGGATGCAGCCACTGAACGCAGCGTCATCAAACGGATCGAAGAGGATTTGCATGCCGATGAAGTCATCGTCGAGCATCATCTCGCCCTAATTATGGTTGTAGGGGAAGCGATGCGCCACAATGTCGGTACAACGGCAAGAGCCGCCAAAGCATTATCAGAGGCACAGGTGAATATCGAAATGATCAATCAGGGATCTTCTGAAGTGAGCATGATGTTTGGCGTAAAAGAAGCCGAAGAAAGAAAAGCCGTTCAAGCGTTATACCAGGAATTTTTCGCGGGCGTGCTGATCTCTTAATCGTACATAAATAGCGGGCGGCAGCGCCCGCTATTTTTTATATCACCTTCATATAGCCGAATTCTTCATTTTTTCTCTTGTCCACTATTATCCCTGCCAAATGGATCGGTTCAGCATATCTTATAGTATCCTTCATAGGGAGGTGAAACCTTATGTCAGGATACTCTAACGGCGGCGGTTACGGCGGCATCAGTTCTTTCGCTTTAATCGTTGTATTGTTTATTCTTTTAATTATCGTAGGGACTGCGTTTGTTGGCGGCTACTAAGCTGCTGACCGTCTCTGCGGAACCCTGTCCGCCACAGTTTTGCAGTATATGCTGAAGCAATCTCGCAAGGAGGTGCACAAAATGTCAGGTTACGGAACTTCTTTCGCTTTGATTGTTGTGTTATTTATCCTCTTGATCATTGTGGGAACTGCATTTGTAGGAGGCTACTAAATAAACGTAATCTCCATGAAGGCGGCACCGCAAGACTATGTCCTGCGGTGTTTTTTGAAAAGAAAAACCCCTTCTCGCTAATGAGAAGGGGCTTGTTCTTACGTCATTCCTCTTTCTGTCACATGAAAGTCGAGTGCTTCCGCATTAGCAGAAACGCCAGCCGCTGTAAAAATCGCGGCTGCGGCCAAACAAATAACAAACAACTTAGATTTCAATTTCATACAAACCTTCACTCCTTTGTATTTGTTTTCTTGCCTCTTCAACTTGTAGAAAGTAGGAAGCAGACAGTTTAAACCATTTCTGTTCATAGTAATATTTTGCTACTTCTAGGGCTAAATCCTCTATATCAGCGTACATATTTTTATTTTTTAAGTATTGGAAACATCGTTCGATTCCTTCTTCATTGGGCTGATCCTGATATAGGGATTGTAAAAACTCGAATTTTACGGCATAGTCTGCATCGTCTGTTTCTTTAGCATATTCATAGCCCCGCTTGTGATATTCCGAAGCTTTATCATGTTTTCCCTGTTTATAATAAATCAGGGTGATTAAAAAATAGGCTTGCGGGAGAGAATTGACGATCCTGCTGCTTTCAAATGTGGAGACCGCTTTTTCAAAGTAATCAATGGCAGGGTCTAGAAGGTCTTGATTGTAATAGCATAACCCGAGATTGTAGTATGCTCTTCCAACCAGCTGGGCTTTTTGTTCTGCTTGGGCCATGTTGAGCGCCAATTTGAAATGGCGTGCGGCTTGTTCGAAATTTCTTTCATCCATCAGGTTGACCCCGAACACGAAATGGCACTGAATGATTCTCACATTATAGGTTTCCTGCTCCACGTAAATTTCATAGGCGTTTTTTATATTAATCAATGAAAAATACGTTTGCTTCATATAATAATAAGCTTCCGCGATTTTAAAATAAAATTCAGCCCGTTCAATATGGTCTGCGACAAAGGAGAGCTTTTTCTCCGCCTGTTTATAGTATGTAATGGCAGAAATAAATTCCCGCTTATCAAATTCATACATCCCGCGAAAAAAATTCACGTAATAGTCGAGCAGCCCTTTGAGATCTGCCTGGTTGCTGTCAATGTTTCTTGATAATTCAGACAGGCTTGGCTGGTCTTCGATATTTAATTTCTCTAACGGCTCAAGATAATCCAGCATAAGCTGGTGCCGGAATTCCATTAGTGAATAATAAAGCAGCAAGTTGGAATCATGCTGCATGTGTTTCAGTTCCTGCTGGATTTCAGCTTTTAACACTTCGGCATCCGGCACGCTGAATGTCCGGATATATCTGTACCACTCGTTAATTTTTTGACCGACCGCTGAAGAAGGAATTACCCCGCTCTTCATTCCTTCACCCTCTCCCATCAAAAACTGTTTATGTCATATTTTATCATGTTTATAGACCGTCCCAACCCGAAAAACACGCAATCTTTGTTTTCGGGAGCACGCAATAAACCGAAGCGGTGTGCAAAAAAGGCGGATGCATCAGTTGATGCGCCGCCCTGTATGCTATTGCTGTTTTGCCGTTAAAGGAAGGCGGATGATGAACTTTGTGCCTTTCCCTTCTTCACTCTTGATTTCTACTGTGCCCTGGTGCATTTCAACGAGCTGCCTGACGATCGAGAGACCGAGTCCGTATTCACCGTATGCTGTGTTCGTTCTTGAAATATCTGCTTTATAGAATCGCTCCCAAATATGCTCAATATCCTCTTTTGGAATGCCGATACCCGTGTCTTCAATTTCAATAATCGTCTCTTTATAACCTTCCATTCCGCGCAGCCAAATGTCACCGTTTTGCGTAAATTGGATGCTGTTTTTCGTAATGTTGACGAGAATTTGAATGAACCGGTCATAATCGGCATGTACGATGACGTGATCCTCTACTTGGATCATCAGCTTGTTTTGTTTTTCTTCCGCCTGCTGCTGCAAGTGCTCTTTCACGATTTCAAACACCTCGATCAGAGGAACGTCTAGCTTGTTCAAGGTAATTTGCTGGGATCTGATTTTTTCATAATCCAGATTTTCTTTTACGAGCCGCAGCATGCGCTTCGTTTCCTCACTGATCAGCGAGAAGCATTTATCCTTTTTATCCTCAGGAATCGTATGGCTGTTCAACCCTTCAACCAAACCGTTGATCGTCGTCAGCGGTGTTTTTAATTCATGTGACACGTCAGCGATAAACTGCCTTCTCCGCTTCTCAAGGCGCTCGATTTCATCCCTTGACTGCTTTAGTTTTTTCGCCATGATATTAAAGTCAGAGGCCAGAACGCCGATTTCGTCCCCGTAGCTGTTTTCCAAATGGATGTCATAATCGCCGGAAGCCACTTTATCTGTCGCTTCTCTCAGCTTTTGAATCCGCTTGACATGGAATTTGGACAGAAGCCAACTCACGAGAATCGTAATCACAAGCGTGCTGATCACAGCGTAAAACATATAGAGGTTGACCTGATTGACCATCTGTTCAACGCCGCTGATCGGAGAAATCAGCAGAACGGCGCCTTTAAATTCGTTCTGAACAAATATAGGCTGCGCCACAAGTGACACTTCATCATCAAAACGGCCATCTGCCCTGATCATGACAGTCTGCCCTTTTTTAAGCTTATTCCATTCTGATTTCTTCAGCTGTTCCCTTGGTGGGTGATGAAAGCCTTCAGGAAGAAAATAGGGCTGCTGCTCTTCATTAAAGATGATAAACTGCGTCTTTCTTGTGCTTAACATGTCCTGATAAGGATAGAGCCTGCGCATGTCCACCTGGCCGGCTTGGAATTCATTTGCAATCTGCACCGCATATGACGTCAATTCCTCTACTTTGTTCTGATAGGCAAATTCCTTCACAAAGTGGGAAAACAGAGAAATGATAATGACAAACGCTAAAATCAAAATGCTGATATGGCTTAGCAGCAGCTGATATAAATATTTAATCTTCATCAAATTTATACCCTACTCCCCACACAGTATACAGGAAAGGCTTGTCCTCGCTGGCAAGCTTTTTCCGCAGCCGTTTGATATGAACGTCAACCGTTCGCTCATCTCCATAAAATTGATAGCCCCATACCTGCTCAAGCAGCTGTTCTCTGGAGAACACCTGCCGCGGATTTTGGACAAGGTAATAAAGCAGATCGAATTCCTTCGGCGTGAGATTTTCTACAGGCTCTCCGTTTAATAATACTTCTCTCGTCTTCTTATTAATGGTAAAGCATTCTGATTCGATCATATCTTCATCAATAACAGCTTTGCCTGTCGCCTTGTATCTTCTGATGACGGCTTTGATGCGGGCAACCAATGTCAGCGGGCTGAACGGCTTTGTGACATAATCGTCCGCCCCCATCTCAAACCCGATGACCTGATCTGATTCAGTGTCTTTGGCAGTCAGCATGATAATCGGCACCGTGCTTGTCTCTCTTATTTTTCTGCAGATGGTCACGCCGTCCATAGATGGAAGCATGATATCCAAAATGATCAGATCCCAATTTTCTTCCGTAAAACGCTGGTACCCTTCTAACCCGTCATGAACGAATTCCGCTTCAAAACCTTCTTTAAAAAAGAACATCTCCGTCATCGTACATACACTAACATTATCTTCTATCATTAATATTTTCATTATATCCTCCGGTTGTTTTGATGCTTTTTTATATAATAGCACCATTTTAAACAGAAGGTTTTGCGTTTCACAATTGTTAGTTTTTATTTCATCAACTAGAAATAGATTGTTCATATTTTTTTCATACCTTTGGACTACTATTAATTTATCAGCAAGGGGACGCGCCCCAGAGGCGGTCTTATCAATAAAAATACCAATGCGGAGGAACATAAATGAACTTTATCAAACGGGCCTTTTGGAATATGAAGGCTAAAAAGGGAAAAACGTTATTGCAATTATTTGTGTTTACAGTCATATGTGTCTTTGTTCTATCAGGCCTCACCATCCAGTCGGCAGCACAAAAGTCAAGCGAACTGGCCAGACAGGAACTCGGCGGAAGCGTGACACTTCAGGTTGACCGCCAAAAGCAAATGGAAAAGCAGCAGGACAGCGGTGAAAAACGCAGCTTCGAATCAACACCGATCAAAGTGTCTGATGCGAATAAGCTTGCAGCGCTTGATCATGTGAAGAGCTACAATTACACCACATCAGCTTCAGCCAACGCAGGAAACTTTGATGCGATTGAAAGCTCTAGTTCAAGTGATTCCAGCTCCAGCAGTTCAAGCTCAACCGCTAAAAACAGCCAAGGTGGCGGACAAGGCGGACCGCAAATGGTGCAAGCCGATCTTTCGATTGAAGGTGTCATCAGCACAGCATTAGTTGATGACTTCTCTGACGGAGATTCAAAAATCACTGACGGACGCGCGATTACAAAATCAGATGTCGGCAAAAAAGTAACAGTGATCAACGAAACATTAGCGGAAGAAAATGATTTGAGCGTTGGCGATTCGATCACAATTGAATCAGCAACAGATGAAGATACGACAGTAAAGCTGAAGATCGTCGGTATTTATAAAACAACATCTTCAGGTGATGACCAAGCCCAAAATTTCTCTTTCTTAAATCCTTATAACAAGCTTTATACGCCTTACACAGCAACAGCGGCGCTGAAAGGCGACGACTATAAAAATACGATTGACTCAGCTGTTTACTATATGGACGACGCGAAAAATATGGATGCTTTCGTAAAAGCAGCGAAGAAAACATCAATTGACTTCGATACGTACACACTGAATACAAACGATCAGCTTTACCAGCAAATGGTCGGCCCGATTGAAAATGTGGCTTCTTTCTCTAAAAACGTGGTGTATCTTGTATCAGTGGCAGGCGCCGTCATCCTTGGCCTGATTGTCATGATGTCAATCAGGGAGCGCAAATACGAAATGGGCGTGTTAATGGCCATCGGTGAAAAACGATGGAAATTGATTGGACAGTTCTTGACTGAGATTCTGATTGTGGCCGTTATCGCTATCGGCCTTGCATCTGTGACGGGAAATCTCGTCGCGAATCAGCTTGGAAATCAGCTTTTATCCCAGCAGATCAGTTCATCAACCGATTCAACGCAAACCGCAAGCGGACAAATGCCCGGCGGCGGTGGCGGCATGGGCGGCGGAATGTTCGGC
Source organism: Bacillus sp. JZ109 (assembly GCF_053903135.1). Lineage (NCBI taxonomy): Bacteria > Bacillati > Bacillota > Bacilli > Caryophanales > Bacillaceae > Bacillus > Bacillus sp. JZ109. Next base: position 3,629,225 of record NZ_CP096388.1, read on the forward strand.
CACAGTTCATCAAACGTGGACGTTATCGATTCACTGAACGTCGCGGTTTCTATGAACGACATGCTTATTCTTGGCGGGATCGGCATCCTAATCGCAATCATTGCAACATTGCTGCCGTCAATTTCAGTACTGCGGCTTCATCCGAAAACGATATTGACAAAACAGGAATAGAAAGAGGCGGAACCTATGAGCTTATTAGAATTTCAGCAAGTCGGCTACTGGTATAAAGACAAAAGCCAGCCATTGTTTCAGGATATTAACATCAGCTTTCAAAAAGGCAAATTCTACACAATTGTCGGCACATCAGGGACGGGGAAAACCACTTTCCTGTCTCTGGCAGGCGGGCTTGACGCACCAAAAGAAGGAAACATCCTTTACGACGGAAAAGCGGTTTCTAAAATCGGCTTAACCAATTTCAGAAATCAATATGTATCAATCGTCTTTCAGGCGTACAACCTGCTCCCGTATATGACGGCTTTGCAGAACGTCACAACCGCTATGGAAATCACAGGTTCTAAAGAAAAGAACAAAGAATCATATGCGCTTGACATGCTGCAGAAGGTTGGCATCAACGAAAAACAAGCCCGGCAAAAAGTGCTCACACTGAGCGGCGGACAGCAGCAGCGGGTATCAATTACAAGGGCTTTCTGCTGTGACACGGATCTTATCGTAGCCGATGAACCGACCGGAAACCTTGATGAGGACACATCAAAAGAAATTGTACGGCTCTTTCAGGATCTGGCGCACAAGGAAGATAAATGCGTCATTATGGTGACGCACGATGAACAAATTGCAAAAGTGTCAGACATCAATATCAGACTTTCAAGAGGAAGCTTTACTGTGAAGGAAAACGTCGCAGTCGTATAACAAAACGCGCCTCTGCCAGTGCAGACAGGGGCGCACCCTATATCCCCCTTTTATATAGAAGTGAACATAAAAAGAGCGGCGGCTGCATCCCCCCGCTCTTTTTATCATTTTTTTGCTCCTGTCCCTTTTGACTTCTCTCTTCGTTTCTTTTTCCAAACAGCCACAATAAACAGAAAGAGCGGAAACAATAATTGAAAAGGCAAATGAATATACAGCGGCACCACTTTCAAGCCTTCGTTCAAGTGCTCTGAAAAGTTAGTAGCGATCGTTATAGAAAGGATTAAGATGCCCAATCCCATCGGATAAGCCAATTGAGAGGGGTTCTTTTCCTTAAAGAGCGTAGATGTCCCAACCACAGTGGCATATAAGTAGAGGCTAACCTTAAAGAAGCCGCCGATGATCAGCGCCAGCATAAAAAAGACATCGAGCCGGTCTAAAAATTCTTCGACCTTGATTGTCTGAATCGTACTTAAAAGCGGGAACTGGGATCTGAGTGTAAGATCAACATCAAGCACGCTGATATTAATCGCCACGGTGAGCGCCACAACCAATCCGCTAATAGCTATGGCAATCATCCCCATTTTTTTCACATCTTTTCTGTCATTCAGGTTAGGGAAAATCATCACAAATAAAACGACTTCGCCAAACGGAACGTACATGGTCTGAGTGAAAACTGAGTAAAGGACAGGAGAAATGCCGTCTGCCAAAACCGGTTTTAAGTTATGCGGGTCTATAGAACCTGAGACAACAATCAGCACGAGGCCGATCGCGCCCAGTAAATACATGGCTCCGAAAAGTAGCTCAGCCGCGCGGGCGAGCACTTCGATTCCTTTTCTTACAGCGTATATGCTAACTATCACTAATAAACCATTTACAATAATGATAGGTGTATCATGATAAGCAAATGTCAGCAGCATTTCTCCAAAGTCACGCAGGACCCTTGCGGCAATATAGGCAAAGTACAAGATATAGAGAAATGAAAACAGCCAGCTCAGCTTGGTTCCCAGCATATCATCCATATATTCTTTCGGAGAAGAATTGGGGTAACATTGATAAATTCCTTGATACAAATAGAAAAGAAACAAACCGGCCGCACACCCCAACAGAACTGCGATCCAAGCATCCCTGCCCGCCATTGATCCGGGTGTAATCAATAAGGAGCTGCCCAGCTCAAAAATGATAATCATGACAAACAGCTGCCTTATGCTTATTCTGGCTTTTTCCATCTGTCACTTCCCCTTTCTTCAGACCTAATCATCTTTAAACTGGTGTTTGATCGGATTGTTCCGCAATCCCGTCCTTCTGATATACGTCTCGGCCTTCACATCGATGGGCAGTTCGGGCAAATATTCTTTGTCCCATGTGTTCTTCATTTTCTCCCACTGCTCCGGATACTTTCTATATATCGTGTCACCAAAACCGACAAAATCTATCTTATTCTTCTTGATCATTTTCACAGTATGGCTGATTTCCTTTTCAAGCTCTTTGTTGAGCGCTTTTTCAATAGCGGCCAGCACCTTCGGATTAGACAATTGGAAAGGGTATTTGACAGCATCTATAATTCCTTCAACCGTCACTTTCACATGGATGTGCGGACGTCCGTTCCGCATATCAGGTACCAGCTTTGTATCTTGATGGGTAACCTGCAAGCTGACCGCATCTTTCGTCTTGCCCCAATCAGCATTAATAAACGTATGCTGGACCTTATTCATAAGCCAGACTGCCCCCACGCTTTCATCATCTTCAATCCAATACTTTAAATACCCAGCCTTATCAAAAACCGCCAAGCCGTCTGCCTGAAGAATGGCTTTCGGGTCAGTTGCCTGCGTGTTTTCCATGCTGACTCCTTTTTTATCATCGCCAATCATCAAATAACCCGGAATAATCGGTGCCCTTGTGTCGCTGGCAAGTGTTTTCAAAACGTCCTGAATATTGGTTTTGACCACCCGACCGTATTGCGCCTCCGTGAAATCGAGGGTTTTATTGACTTTGTTTGACGGAATTTTATCAATAGGCGTCAGGATTTTCACGATGTTTTCTGCTTTTGTTTTATGGGCAACGACGAAGGTCGCCGTTGTCCTGAATTCCGTGTCCCGGTCAAGATTGTCTAATACAAAATCCAGCCCTTCCTCTTTCGCCAGCTTTTCGCTGATTACGACTAGGTTGGTATGGGCAAAATAAAGCCGCCGAGATACCTTCATGGAGGCTTTTCTGAGTGCTTCCGTCAAATTGTCGCCTTCAATTGAATAGACAGATACAGGCGGCCTGTCCCCAGCACCGCCTCCCTGAAGCCCGCCGGCGACATTTCCGGGATTGATAATTTGAAGATGCAGCACGTAGTTGCCTTCGTTTGTCCGATCGATGCCAATCGCCGAGATAATCGCAAGATCTGTCAGTTCACGCTTATCCCAGCAGCCGGGCAGCACAATGACGCTCAAAAGCATGAGAACGGCTAATAGACATTTACGTACCATTCTGATCCCCTTCTTCCAAGTCTTTGTTCACCATTCCTCGTGAAGCTGCCGGCTCTGGGCGTTGATCCTTCCCCTGCCGCACCTTATCTTCCTTACTGATCGATTCCGGCCTTTTTTCATCAGCCCACCACGGAATCCGGAAAAGCGCGTCCTTTACACCTTGTGAAGAAAAGGGTGCAAGCGGCGACATATATGGAACGCCGAATGAACGAAGACTGCATAAGTGGACAAACATCATAATGATCCCTAAAATCAGCCCGTAAAAACCCATAACAGCTGAGGCAATAATAAAAATAAACCGAATAAGCCGGGCTGAAATCGCCATTGCAAACGCCGGTGTTGCGAAGCTCGCAATCGCGGTGAGTGCCACGATAATCACCATTGCCGGAGAGACGATACCAGCCTGTACGGCAGCCTGGCCGATTACGAGCGCGCCTACGATTGACACTGCCGAGCCGACAACCCGGGGCAGCCTGACTCCCGCTTCCCTCAGAATCTCAAAAGCAACCTCCATCGTCAGCGCCTCCACAACAGCCGGAAACGGGACAATTTCCCGCTGGGCCGCAATGACCACTAACAGCTGAGTCGGTATCATTTCTTGATGAAACGTCGTGGCTGCCACGTATACAGCCGGTGCCACAAGCGAAATGAAAAAGACTAAAACACGAAGAATTCTTATGCTTGTCGCAATGTCAAAACGCGAATAATAATCCTCAACAGACTGAAAAAACTGGACAAATAAGGCCGGGGCAATAAGCACAAACGGTGTTCCGTCCACAATAATCGCGAATCTTCCTTCTAACAGATTACCCGCTACAACATCAGGGCGTTCTGTATGATACATAGTCGGAAACGTCGTAAAGGTTTCATCTTCAATCAGCTGCTCAATATATCCAGATTCCAAAATACTGTCAATATCTATTTTTTCCAGGCGCTGCTTCACTTCCTTCAGCACCTTTTCATCACATATTCCTTGAATGTACATGAGAGCGATATCCGTATTCGTAACAGAACCTTTTTTCATTTTTTCAACCCATAAATTCGGATTTTTAATGTATCGCCGGATCATGGAAATATTGGTTTGCAGAGACTCTGTAAACCCTTGGCGCGGGCCGCGGAATGACACCTGGGTGCTCGGCTCTTGGATGGAGCGCTGCTCTCCCCCTTGAGTGCTGCAAATCAAAGCTTCATCATAGCCATCAGCAAAAATGAGCGCATTGCCAAGCATTAACTCGGAAAAAAGCTTGTCCCAGCTCTTTTCCGCTTTCACCCCGCCGAGCGGGAGCGTTTTTTCAAGAATTTGCTGGATCGCATGAGTATTCTGGATAGACTCATCCTGTACCAATGGGTCAATTAACGACTCATGGATCGTGTTATTATCGACCAGCCCAGCAATATAGATAACAGCTAGGTGGACATGATCCTGCTCCCCGATTTTAATCTCGCGAATGATGACGTCAGAGCTGCTTCCGACTTCCTTTTTCGTTTCCGCTATATTCTTTGCCAAACTTGGAGAAATGAGAACCGGCCTTTCTTTTTCTTGCTTCTGTTCCTGATTCTTTTCTTCTGTATTGCGCTTGTCTTTCGAACTTGTATTGTTCTTTCGCTTAGAAAATAAAGGCATACACAAATACCTTTCCTTGTCGTTTTCTCATATTCTTCCTTTTAAAACTGAGATTATGCATTAGGTTTAGATGCGGTATAACTTCTCCGCCAACGATAGACACTAAAAGCGGAGGATGATGAAGCATGAAGATATTGGGCGTGACAGGAGTTATATTAATTTGTTTATTAGCTATTTCTGTATTGATGGACATGCTTCAAGGGTTCAGTTTAACAAAAGCCATTTATAACAATATGTCCAGCTTTAAGATGACAACATTTGCGGAATGGGTCGTGCTTTTATTTTTTGTGTTAGTACTTGTGAGAGAAATGTACGTGATCTATAAATCGAAAAAAAAGAACCCCTAGAGGGGGCGCTTTTTTCAGACCATAATATTGCCGTCTATTGCATCACTGCTGTGTTTGTTGATAGTCCCTTTAAAAATGCGGTTGCCGATGATTTTGGAATTGGTTGACGTGTTTGTTTGAATAGCTGTCGCAGTGCCCGCGGAGAGGTTATTGATGGTGTTTCCTGAGATGATAGAGCCTGCAGAGCCATTGAGATAAATCACAATCGGATTCCCGGCTGTTCTGTTGACTGAAATGGTATTATCAAAAATCTCATGCACACCGGCGCTGATATAGATGGTGACCAAAAGCGGAGATCTCTCTAAGTGGTTGCCGATAATTGAGGTTTTTGCACTTGTGGAGCAGTAAATGGGGTAATTTTTAAACTCTTTAAATGTATTGTTTTTGATGATAGCGCCGGCATTGTTTGTAACGGAAACAGAATATGATTCCGGCACTGCTTCAAACGCGCCAGGATTCAGTGTATTCCCTTCAATCACCGCGTTCCCTTGAGCAATCCAAATGCCTCGGCTGAATTTTCTCAGGAGATTATCTTTAATGATCATGTTTCCGCCCGAAACGCTCACACCGTCAACGACTTGAATGAGACAGTTATTCAGAAAAGCGGTGTCATCTGAAAGCACTGCGCGAAGACCGATGCTGCGCCTTGTTTCAGACAGTCCGTTTTGAATTTGGTTTCCGTCTACCTTTACGTCGGAGGACTGATAAACCAATATCCCTGTATTTTCAAAGTTGCTGATTTTGTTGTTCGTCACAAGAACGCTCTTTCCCCTGACATCAATTCCTGTTGAAAATCCGGTAATGAGGTTGCCAGCGATCACTGCATCACTGGTCTCTTTTCCTTGTGATACACCGAGTCCGGTTATCCCGACTCTTGGCGCAGCCGCCGCGTCTTCAGGGCGCCTCAGTATATTTCCCTTGATCACTGTTTGCGTCCCATATCCGTAGCTGATTGTATTGTCTGAGTGATTTCCTTCTATTAAAATGCCATACCCGTTAAAATTGGTCACAGAACTTGAAACGTTTCCAACAAAGTGGTTATTGCGAATTGATACATTAATCGGTTCCTCATAATCAACATCACCTTCGCCATATCCTTCAATGTCAATTCCGAATTTCGGCGCTGTTCCATTCCCCGTTCCGGCATCTTCAATCAAGCATTCCTCCACCGTGACCATGTCACATCCGGTAATGGAAATGTTATTTCTCCTCGACCGCCGAACCTCACAGCGGCGGATGATAATTTGCTCTGACGTTCGATAATCTTGATTGGTCTTTAATCCCCTTGGGCTGACTATGATCCCATCGCCGGTAAAATCGGAAATTTTCACATCATCAATGACAACATTCGAGCATCCTTCAATACATATGCCAAAGCCCCATTCATGGGTTGACCTTATCCCTGCCGAGGCATACGTATGCTCATCCCGTTCGCCGATAATTTGTCCCCCGGAAATGGTTATATTCTCTTGCTTGCCTACATAAAATGCGGAATAACCCCACGAACTATTCGGTATCACTTTCATGATACATTCGGGGTCCATCATAATCTCAAGGTTGCCGGGAACAATGATCCCCGCGTTTCGAAACTTCTGATTAAGATCTCCGCCAAGCGTTGCGTCTATTAAATATGTTCCCTTTGGAAACCAGACAGTATGATAGCCTTTCGAAACAGCTGTACTGAGGCACTGATTAATCCGTTCTGTCGAATCCGTTTTACCATCTCCAGGAACACCGAAATCCGCTGCATTTAATATGAATTCAGCCAATTGCGAGCCTCCTTCTCTATGATTACTATCATGTTACTCACAAAGGCCCGATCTGCTTGTACATTTCTCTAAAATTTTATTAAAAAAATATAAAGGAATAGTTGTGTAAGAAAATCTCACGATAAAGAGTATAAAAATTAGGAGAAAATCACTATTTTTAGGTATTTATAATTTTTCCATTATGGAACTATTTGAAATGAGTATAAATTATATTGACACAAGTATTATATAAGAATATGATTTTTATAATACACTTTTTTTAGAAAGGGTTTGGCTGACATGGCTTCGATTGATAACGAAAGTATCATTAAAAGCGTCCCGCAAAAAGGGTTCTTTGGTCACCCGCGAGGACTATTTACACTATTTTTCACCGAATTTTGGGAGCGTTTCTCTTACTATGGAATGAGAGCAATCTTACTTTACTATTTGTATACAGAGACGGTAAACGGAGGGCTCGGCTTTGACAAGGGCACTGCGGTTGCCATTATGTCGATTTACGGATCACTCGTATACATGTCCACCATTATTGGCGGATGGCTCGCTGACCGGGTATTCGGTACCGCAAACACCGTGTTTTACGGCGGCATATTCATTATGTTCGGCCACATTGCACTCGCCTATCCGGGCAGCGCGATTGCATTCTATATCAGCATGGTGCTTATTATTGTCGGAACAGGCTTATTAAAACCAAACGTTTCAAGCGTGGTTGGGGATCTTTACACGAAAGAAGACCCGCGCCGCGACTCAGGTTTCAGTATTTTCTACATGGGGATTAACCTCGGTGGTTTACTTGCGCCGTTAATTGTCGGAACACTCGGACAGAAGTACAACTATCATCTCGGCTTCGGAGCTGCCGCGGTCGGAATGCTTCTCGGACTTATCGTTTTTGCTTTGACAAGAAAGAAAAACCTCGGGCTTGCAGGTTCCAATGTGCCGAATCCGCTGTCTAAAAAATCTGCGATTGGCACCGGAATCGGTGTTATCATCGTGGCGATCGCAGTGATGATCTCTGTACAAACAGGCGTGCTGACGATCAATCGTTTTATCGACCTTGTAAGTATTCTCGGTATTTTGATTCCTGTCATTTATTTCATCATCATGTTTACAAGCAAAAAAGCGGACAGCACAGAAAAATCCCGTCTTGCCGCTTACATTCCTTTGTTTATCGGTGCTGTCATGTTCTGGGCCATTCAGGAACAGGGAGCGACCATTCTTGCGGTATACGCTGATGAACGAATAAGACTTTCATTGGGCGGATTCGAACTTCAGTCATCATGGTTCCAATCATTAAATCCATTGTTTGTCGTCATTTTTGCACCAATATTCGCATGGCTCTGGATGAAGCTTGGCAAACGCCAGCCGTCTACACCAGTTAAATTCTCAATCGGAATTATTTTGGCCGGATTGTCATTTATCATTATGGTATTCCCTGCTATGCAAGGAAAAGAAGCACTCGTAAGCCCGCTTTGGCTCGTTCTCAGCTTCCTGCTTGTCGTGCTTGGAGAGCTGTGCCTGTCTCCAGTCGGTTTATCCGTGACAACGAAACTGGCACCAGCTGCCTTCTCTGCACAGACAATGAGTATGTGGTTTCTGACGAACGCAGCAGCCCAAGCGATCAATGCCCAAGTAGCCGGATTGTTTGATAAAATTCCTGAAACAATGTACTTCGGCACCATCGGTTTGATTTCTATCGTTCTTGGCGGCATTCTCCTGCTGCTCTCGCCGATGATCAAACGCGCGATGAAAGGGGTCTTATAATCAGAAACAGCCCGCAGATGTTGATCTGCGGGCTGTTTTTTATTGATCAAGCCATTTCCTGAAGCTTTGATCAAAGGCTTCCGGTTCTTCCAGCATCAGCTGATGGCCGCTCCTTTCAAAAATAACCTTATCCACATGGGGATATAAACAGTCAACTGCATCCCATAGCGCAACGGGCGCAACCAAATAATCATATCTCCCTAATCCGATATACACCGGCATACGAACATCAGCTAACCGCTGAATAAGATCAATCTGGGCAAATGTATTGCCCCATAATTCATCAATGATCGGCATATTCGTGAATACACCATCCCATAAGGCAGCTGCATGCGGCCGCTCTTGATAAAAGCTTTTCGCTTCAGCGCGAATACACATGTGCACAAAGCGCCTTTCAGGATCTTTGTCGATGTCCTGCGGCAAATTCGCGATGTCTTTTTCAAAGCGTTTCTTTCTCTCAAGGCTGGCTGTTTCCATGAAAAATGATTCGCTTTTTCGCTGTCTTTCTTCACTGTTATCAGGCGCAGTATTGAAGAGCGCCACCTTCCGAACTTGTTTGGGATATGTCCTGGCATACTCTAAAGCCATAAAAGCGTGCCCGGAATGTCCCAGGATAGTAACATCCTCAAGCTGAAGAAATGTTCTCATCCTTTCGATATCAGCCAAGACGGCATCAAGCCTCGAATCCTCCGCACGAAGCTCCCGCTTAGGCTTAGCAAATCCCCTATGGTCGATAAAGACCCATTGATATTTCTGTTTGATATCTGAGGAAAAAAGGCGCGGATAGTAAACCGCACTCCCGATCACAAGGATGGGTGCGCCCTCGCCCTCAATTCGATAAGCTAAATCAAAGCCGTCCGAGTGACAGATCCCCGCACGTTCCATTTCTCACGCCCCCTTTGTTTTCATTATATAAAAAAAGCCTGACGCATGGCGTCAGGCTATCGATATTACCGCTTTAAATCTTCCAGGGTCTTTTCCCATCTGCTCAGCACCTCTTCAGCGCTGTGAAGCTGTATACGGACACCTGAAGTCAAATCAGCGTATTTCGCAACGTCCTCCTTCACTGAAACGATGCGGCAGGAAAAACGGTCTCTATCATATTCAGCATCTTTCAAAGGCGGTAAAGGCGCGCATTCAAGCTTTACATAATAGGCCGCTCCCTTCCACCACGCCGTGAACTGTGCTTTTCCTGTACGAAGGATGTTGGCCGAAGTCATTGTGTTTTTCCACAGAGCGATTCGGATATCAGTTCGGCTCAGCGCGATGATTTCACCTGCACTGATCATAGCGGCATGCGGCCAGCCATCCTCTGATACTGTTTGCAGAACGAAGGCCTCATGTTGCTTCTCATTCAGGCAGCTCCCGTCAAGCAGCTCAAAGAGACGGTCTGACATACAGTTCACGCGGATCAAGCCTTTCGTTCCGGCACCGCCGGAACTTCAATTGCTGTTTCTATTTCCTTTGGATCAATTTTAAACGCTGGATTGTATTTTTCGGGATTTGTAATGCTTTCCGGTTCACAGGATCTCCATGTAAAAAAGCATGTTTGGCACTGATAAACTTCCCATGCGCCTTCTACAGGCGATTTGCTCATGACTTCTCCCTTTTTTGAGTCGCATCGAGGACATGTATGCATTTCGAACATCCTTTCCTTATTTATTCATTAAGTCCATTAGTTTTTGTTCCCATTCCTTCGTTGTTAGCGGAGAATCAAGCGGCTGTGAATAATGGCCTCTTGTTTCCGGCGCAACCGGTGTAGTGGCGTCAAGAATCATTTTGTGAGTGATTCCTGATGGATTGGATCCCGGATCAAGCGGCAGGACAGATAAGTCCGGAATGATGACCGCATCGTGTTTCGGATGCATTTTGGTCGAAAGCGCCCACATGACCTGCGGAAGGTTGAATGGATCGACATCCTCATCAACGACAATGACCATTTTGCAATAGCCAAGTCCGTGCGGCGTTGTGAGTGCGCGCATGCCAACCGCTTTCGCAAATCCGCCATAACGGGTTTTTGTGGAAACAATCGCGATTAAACCGTGTGTGTACATGGCGTTTACTGCCACAATTTCGTTCGGATACGCTTCTTTTAACTGCTGATAAAGCGGCACGCATGTGTTAATGCCGATCATGTAATCGCATTCTGTCCAAGGCATGCCTAAGTATAAATGTTCAAAGATCGGATTGTTTCTGTGATAGACGCGTTTAATTTTGATAATCGGCATGCTGCGTCCGCCGGAATAATGTCCTGTGAATTCACCGAACGGCCCTTCATATTCGCGCTCTCCGGCAATAATCTCACCTTCAAGCACCACTTCAGCGCCCCACGGAACATCAAGATCAGACAGCTTTGATTTGACGATGCGATATGGTTCGCCTTGAATCGCACCTGCCATTTCGTATTCTGATTGATCATAGAGAAGCGGAGTCGATGCCGCCGTTGTAATGACCGGCTCACAGCCGAGCGCAATAGTGACCGGAAGATTGATGCCGCGTTCTTCAGCTTGGCGCAGATGGATTGCAATATCGTGCTGCGGGACAGGCTGAATGCCGAGGCGGTCTTTTCCTTTGACTTGCATTCTGTAAATGCCGACATTTTGTTTGCCGAAGTTGTCAGGGTCCTCAAGATCACGGGAAATAACACACGCTTTGTCTAGATAGTAGCCTCCGTCTCCTTGGTTTATTCTGAAAAGAGGCAGTATATCGAACAAATTGATATCTTCTGTGATTTCATTTTCATGAAATGGCGCTGTTTCCTCACGTTTGACCGGCATCGGAAATTGGTCATAACGCTTTGCGAATTCAAAAAACTGTTCTTTTACCGGTGTGTCTTTCGGCATGCCCAGCATCATTGCATGGTTTGGCCAAGAGCCGATGACATTCATCGCAATTCGTGCGTTATGATAGCCGTAAATGTTGTTAAATAAGAGCGCGGGGCTTTTATCGCCAAGATTGCTGGCTGCCCGTGCGGCGGCCCCTAAATCCGGTTCCGGCTTTACCTCTTCATTCACTGTAAGCAGCTGTCCTTCTTTTTCAAGGGCAGCGAGAAATTCTCTGAAATCTTGATAAGCCATGATCAAGCTCCTCCTTTTTGTTTTTCAATCCCATTCCAGCGCTTCGCTTCAGGAAGCCGAATGCCGAATTGGTCCAACGTTCTGAACACAATATGGTCAACCATTTCCTCTAAGCTGCTCGGCTGATTATAAAATGCCGGCATCGGAGGAAGAATGATGGTGCCCATTTTCGTAAGCGCTAGCATATTTTCGAGATGAATCTGGTTCAAAGGCGTCTCTCTCGTTAAGAGGACGAGTTTTTTTCTCTCCTTGAGCATGACATCCGCCGCACGTGTCAGCAGATTATCCGCCATTCCGGTGCGAATGCTTGCGAGAGATTTCATGCTGCACGGCGCAACGATCATTCCATCGGTATCAAACGACCCGCTTGAAATGGCTGCCGCCTGATCCTTATGTGAGTAAGTGTATGTGGCCAGTTGTTCTACTTCTTGTAAGGTATAGCCTGTTTCGTGTTTGATCGTGACGTTTGCCCAAGGAGACACAACGAGATGGGTTTCCACTCCGGCGGCCTTCAGCCACTGCAGCAGCCTGACCCCGAAAATGGCCCCTGTTGCCCCTGTCATTCCGACAACGAGTTTCACTTTGCCCCCTCCTTTACGCTTGAATTCTGCTTTCATTTCAATCATACTCCTGATATATCCATATGAAAAATATCTATTAAATCTATATTTAATACCTAAAAGGTATGATAAGGAGGCGCTTTCTTTTGGACATTCGCCAGCTTCGATACTTCATTACCATTGCCCAAGAACAGAAAATCACGTCCGCAGCCAAAAAGCTTCACATGGCGCAGCCGCCTTTAAGCAGGCAGCTCAAACAGCTGGAGGACGAACTTGGTGTTGTTCTGTTTGACCGGAACAAGAAAAAACAAATGACTCTTACATATGAAGGAGCTGTTTTTCTAAAAAGAGCAAAAGAGATTCTGCATAGGTTTGAAGATGCAGTCATTGAGGTACAGGAGCTGAAGGAGGAAGTAGCCGGCACACTTGCCGTGGGATCAACGATTTATTGCGCGGCTTTGATGCTTGAAAAAGTAACACAGATCAAAGAGAGATACCCCCATCTCACCTTTAATATTTGGGAAAATGAACCCGCGACACTGTTGGAACTGCTGGAAAGCCGGCAAATCGATGCGGCGGTCACGACAACACTGATCAAAAGTGACACGGTACAATTCAAACAGCTTGATGACATTCCATGTGTGCTCGTGCTTTCAGATGAAGCCGGATATCCGTGCGGAGACACCATTAAGATGGAGGACATTCCTTCATTTCCGCTGATCCTGCTGCGGCCTGTCAACGGAAAAGGCGTCTATAATCAGGTCATGAATGAATTTCATCGTTTGAATCTGGAGCCGCGCATTGTTTGTGAATGCCACGACTCTGCAACTTTGCTCAGCCTCGTGTCATCCGGATTCGGTGCGTCTATTTTGCCCGTCACAATGATTCCCGTTCATATGAGAAATCACGTTCACACCGTCCATATCGAAAATAATCCCTTCATTATGACACCGGCTGTCATGTGGAGAACGGACAGTTATTTGCCTAAACCGGCACAGCAATTTTTGGATTTATTTTAAAAGAATTTGCCTTATGAAAACCAATTACTTGACTCATACTAAAAAAAAGTTATCCTTTAGATTTGTAAGCTATTTTTTTATTTCAATAAAATCAACCAGAAAAGTGGGGAATAAGATGAAAAAAGCATTATTGGCTTTATTCATGGTCGTAAGTATTGCAGCTCTTGCAGCTTGCGGAGCAGGAAATGACAATCAGTCAAAAGATAATGCCAAAGATGGCGATCTTTGGGCTTCAATTAAGAAAAAAGGTGTGCTCACAGTCGGAACGGAAGGAACATATGAGCCGTTCACTTACCACGACAAAGACACTGATAAACTGACTGGCTATGATGTCGAAGTTATCACAGAAGTCGCAAAACGCCTCGGGCTTAAAGTCGACTTTAAGGAAACACAGTGGGACAGTATGTTTGCCGGCCTGAATTCCAAACGGTTTGACGTTGTTGCCAACCAAGTCGGAAAAACAGATCGTGAAGACAAATATGATTTCTCAGATAAATACACAACATCAAGAGCTGTTGTCGTAACGAAAAAAGACAACAACGATATTAAGTCTGAAAAAGACGTAAAAGGAAAAACGTCAGCTCAATCACTGACAAGCAACTACAACAAATTAGCTACAAATGCCGGCGCTAAAGTAGAAGGCGTTGAAGGTATGGCGCAGGCCCTTCAAATGATCCAGCAAGGCCGTGTCGATATGACATACAACGATAAGCTTGCCGTATTGAACTACTTAAAAACATCTGGCAATAAAAACGTGAAAATCGCGTTTGAAACAGGTGATCCTCAGTCAACATATTTCACGTTCCGTAAAGGAAGCGGCGAGGTTGTTGATCAAGTCAACAAAGCATTAAAAGAAATGAAAGAGGACGGGACTCTTTCTAAAATATCTAAAAAATGGTTCGGCGAAGATGTTTCTAAATAATCTGCCGGCATTGACGCTTGGCACGGCGATCCCGTGGGATCTGGTGCAGCAGTCATTCTGGCCGATACTTTCAGGGGGAATCTACTATACGATTCCCCTTACGATTCTTTCCTTTATATTCGGAATGATCCTGGCGCTGATTACGGCGCTTGCCAGAATGTCGAAAGTGAGACCTTTGAGATGGGTGTTCAGCGTATACGTATCCGCAATACGCGGCACTCCTCTTCTCGTTCAATTGTTCATCATTTTCTATCTGTTCCCGGCCTTTAACGTCACATTAGATCCATTTCCAAGCGCAGTTATCGCCTTTTCTTTAAACGTCGGCGCCTATGCATCTGAAATCATTCGGGCATCTATTTTATCCGTGCCGAAAGGGCAATGGGAAGCCGGCTACACAATTGGCATGACACATCAAAAAACGCTGTTCCGCGTCATTTTGCCGCAGGCGTTTCGTGTGTCGATCCCGCCATTATCCAATACCTTTATCAGCCTGATTAAAGATACATCCCTCGCCTCTCAAATTCTGGTCGCTGAGCTGTTCAGAAAAGCCCAGGAAATCGGCGCGCGGAATCTTGATCAAATTTTAGTGATCTATATTGAAGCAGCCTTTATTTATTGGATTATCTGCTTCCTGCTCTCACTCGTCCAGCATGTCATCGAACGGCGTCTTGACCGCTACGTGGCCAAATAAGGAGGTTCCGAGTATGCTTACCGTTAAAGGATTAAACAAATCATTCGGTGAAAATGAAATTTTAAAAAAGATAGATATGAAGATTGAAAAAGGAAAAGTCATCGCCATACTTGGGCCTTCAGGTTCAGGGAAAACGACGCTGCTTCGCTGCCTGAACGCTCTGGAGATCCCGAATCGCGGAGAGCTTGCATTTGATGATTTCTCCATCGATTTCTCTAAAAAGGTGAAACAGGCGGATATCCTAAAGCTTCGCCGAAAATCCGGAATGGTGTTTCAGGCGTATCACCTGTTCCCGCACCGCACAGCCCTCGAAAACGTGATGGAGGGCCCTATTCAGGTGCAAAAACGGAACAAAGAGGAAGTCAGAAAAGAAGCGATTCAGCTTCTTGATAAAGTCGGATTGAAGGACAAAATGGATTTATATCCGTTCCAGCTTTCCGGCGGCCAGCAGCAGCGCGTCGGCATCGCCCGCGCACTGGCGATTCAGCCTGAGCTCATGCTGTTTGACGAACCGACCTCAGCGCTTGATCCCGAGCTTGTCGGAGAGGTGCTGAAGGTTATCAAGGACTTGGCCAATGAAGGCTGGACCATGGTCGTCGTGACCCACGAAATCAAGTTCGCGCAGGAAGTTGCGGATGAAGTCATCTTCATCGACGGCGGCGTTATCGTGGAGCAAGGACCGCCGGAGCAAATTTTCTCTGCACCAAAAGAAGAACGGACACAGCGGTTCTTGAACCGGATTTTGAACCCGCTGTAATAAGAAAAACAGGGCGCCAGCGCCCTGTTTCAGATTATTGACAAAATCCTAAAACGATTTTCGTTTTAGGATTTTGTGATTTTCAGCGTGATTGAAAACCTTTGAAGTCTAGGAAGGGCGAGCATTGGAGCACAGCGAATGTTAAATTCGTGAGCACCGAAGCACAGGCCTGACAACGAATGCAAGGGTTTGCCAACACGCTGAAACAGGGCGCCTGCGGCGGCCCTGTTTTTTTGTTGAGCCCCTTTCGCCTATTCCGCCCTTCTGTCAGATGTGCTACAATGACAATCGACTGATTTTTACGAAAGAAGGGACCTCACGTGAAGCAAGAACTTGTTCTGCGCTGGACATTTTATTTTGCCGGTTTGATCATTTTGGCTTTTGGTGTATCCCTGACGATAGAAGGAAAAGCACTCGGCATTAGTCCGTGGGATGCATTTCATTACAGCCTGTTTCAGCACTTCGGGCTTACCGTCGGCCAGTGGTCCATCATTATTGGAGCGCTCATCGTCGGATTCACGTCATTGTTTACGAGAGCTTGGCCGAAAATTGGTGCCCTCCTGAATATGGTGCTCATTGGTGTATTTATAGATTTTTTCAATTTCATTCTGCCTGCCCCCTCGACCTACACAGGCTCGATCATCGTCTTCTCTCTAGGCGTGGTGCTGATCGGTTACGGCGTCGGTGTTTATGTATCAGCAGGCCTTGGCGCGGGGCCGCGTGATTCACTGATGATGCTGATTACAGAAAAAACCGGCTGGAATGTGCAATGGGTGCGGAACGGCATGGAAATAACCATTTTGTTTGCGGCATGGGGCATGGGCGGGCCGATCGGTTTTGGCACCATTTTGACCGCCATCCTCACCGGACTTATTTTGCGCTTTTCATTGCCCCAGTCAATCCAGTTGCTGAATTATGCTGTGGCAAGGCGGACCGCCGCTGTGAAAGCATCTCCGCCTGTACACTAAAACAAAGCCGCCTTGGCTTTGTTTTTTTATTTTCTCCTCTATATGAGTCTTGTGGAAGTATGATAGGATGGTTTTGACAATCTTTTGCAGACGGAGGATCTAGAATGAAGATTTACGGAATTTATATGGACCGCCCGCTTTCACAGGAAGAAAATGAACGGTTCATGTCTTTCATATCACCTGAAAAACGGGAGAAATGCCGGAGATTTTATCATAAAGAAGATGCTCACCGCACCCTGCTGGGAGATGTGCTCGTTCGCTCAGTCATAAGCAGGCAGTATCAGTTGGACAAATCCGATATCCGCTTTAGCACACAGGAATACGGGAAGCCGTGCATCCCTGATCTTCCCGACGCTCATTTCAACATTTCTCACTCCGGCCGCTGGGTCATTGGTGCGTTTGATTCACAGCCGATCGGCATAGATATCGAAAAAACGAAACCGATCAGCCTTGAGATCGCCAAGCGCTTCTTTTCAAAAACAGAGTACAGCGACCTTTTAGCAAAAGACAAGGACGAGCAGACAGACTATTTTTATCATCTATGGTCAATGAAAGAAAGTTTTATCAAACAGGAAGGCAAAGGCTTATCGCTTCCGCTTGATTCCTTTTCAGTGCGCCTGCATCAGGACGGACAAGTATCCATTGAGCTTCCGGACAGCCATTCCCCATGCTATATCAAAACGTATGAGGTCGATCCCGGCTACAAAATGGCTGTATGCGCCGCACACCCTGATTTCCCTGAGGATATCACAATGGTCTCGTACGAAGAGCTTTTATAAATGGCTCATCAACAGCTTGACACCGCGCTCAATATCTTCCGTTTTCACATTGGAAATATTGATTTTTAATAGATTTTCTTTCGGATAATCTGATAAATAATGACGGTCTATCGCCTCAAGGAGAACCCCTTGTTTTTTCAGTCTATGAATCACTCTTGAGGCGGGCAGATCCTGAGGAAGCACCAGATGGGTGTGCATACAGGGTGCCTGCCCGCTGGAGAACGTAAAGCGTCCGCTTCCCAGCTGCCTGTGAGTTCGAATGGCTTGATGTAGCCTCAGCGACCGCTCTTTATAAGAATCTCTGATTTTCTCCTTATGCCTGCCATACATACCGCTTTTCAGGTAAATCTCCAATGCCGCTTGAGAAATCATCGAACAGTCGATGTCGTTCAGTTTTTTGTACGCATAGAACGTGTCAGTCAGCGCTTCGGGCAAAACAGCCGCCCCCACGCGGAGGCCGGGGAACATCATTTTCGAGAAGCTTTTCAAATAGATGACATGTGAGGACAGATCATATGCGTACAGCGGATCTGCCTTTTTATTTTCCTCCAGATCACCGAGGTAATCATCCTCAACGAGATAGACATCATACGCTTCTGCCAGTCTCACAAGCTCCTGTTTATCACGCTCTGACAATGAGCAGCCAAGCGGGTTATGGAAGCGCGGCATCGTATAAAAAAATTTAATCGATTCTGTTTGAAATAACCGCTCAACCTCGGCTATATCAAGCCCTTCTTCCGTTCGTTTCACCCCGATGGCGGGAATCCCGACCGTCTCAAGCTGTTCGACCATCAAATGGTAGCCCGGCTGTTCAATGGCGATCTTCTCTTTCCCATTTGGGAACGGCATGGCACAAAGCAAGGATAACGCCTGCTGGACACCTGATGTAATAAAAATATGCCGTTCATCCGCAAATACCTGTTGAGTGGCCAAGAGCTTTCGGAGTACGCGGATGAGTGATGGAAGCCCCTTTGGCGTCCCATAAATAAACAAATCGTTTTTGTATGTATCAATCGCTTTGTTGATACAGTGCTGAAAATCAAGATACGGAAACACATCTGGATCCGGCGCAGATGTGGCAAAGTCGATGGGGCCAGGTTGCCCGCTTTTTGATTTCCCTGTCTTTTTCACAATATAATAGCCGCTTTTCGGAACAGAATAGATAAGGTGGCGCTTTTCCAGCTCCTGCAGCGCGCGGATCACTGTGCTTTTGCTGACTTGGTAGCGGGCGGACAGCTGACGGATAGATGGAAGCCTGTCTCCTTCTTGATAGGCGGTGCTTTGCATCATCTCCTCTATCCTCGTTACTAGACTCATATATTTCTCCATGCCTTCTCCCCCTGTTTTGTACCGGTACAGTTCATTGTTTTTCTCATTGTACCGTTCTGACCGCGGCCATACAATAAAGGGAGCGACCGGCGCTGCAATTCAGGTAAAGGAGCCCTTCCCATTATGGTTAAACATCAGCAAGCCCCCGCTTATATAGCGGCTATTTTATATTCGTTCATTATCGGTTTATCCTTTCTATTCGTAAAAATCGCACTGCAAACAGCAGAGCCGTTTGATATTTTGGCGCATCGGTTCACCATTGCGTTTGCTGCGGCCACTATACCGATCTTATTCGGCTGGGTAAAGCTATCAATCCGCATAAAGGACGTCATTGCCATTTTGCCGCTCGCCCTGCTGTATCCCGCGTTATTTTTCAGCTTTCAGGCATTCGGCCTTGTGTACTCGTCCTCCTCTGAAGCGGGAATTATTCAGGCAGCCATTCCGATTTTCACGATGGTCTTTGCCGCTTATGTTTTAAAGGAACGCCCAACGTGGACGCAAAAGGGGTTCACGGTTTTATCCGTTGCCGGCGTCATGTTTATTTTTGTGATGAAAGGCGTTGACGTGGAATCAGCCAGCTTAAAAGGGTCTTTGCTGATCCTATTGTCTGCTTTGTCTTCAGCGATGTACAATACTGCTGCCAGAAAAATGACGCAGCGGTTCAAGCTGACCGAGCTCACCTACATCATGTCAGCCATCGGCTTTGTCGTCTTCAACGCCATCGCCCTTGTGCGTCACGGAGTGGCGGGAACAGTCGGCACTTATTTTCTGCCGTTCCGGGAGCCCGGCTTCGTTCTCGCCATTGTGTATTTGGGCGTGCTGTCTTCACTTGTCACTTCATTTCTGTCTAACTATACGCTGTCGCGAATTGAGGCGTTTAAAATGAGTGCTTTTAATCATGTATCTACCATTGTGACGATGATTGCAGGAGTTGTGATTCTCAACGAAAGCCTGGCCTGGTATCATCTTGCCGGGGCTGTTTGTATTATGATTGGCGTGGTGGGGAGCAATATCAATCTGGAGAAAAAAACAAAGCGCCCTGGTATGCCTGCAAAAAAATGAGAAATTATGCTAGACTGAAAGGAAAAACATGGTTAGAGGTGTAGATTTACTGTATGATTCAATATGCTAGTGAAAGTATCAATCTTCCAGGAGAAATCGCTTTTAAGGATGTAAGAGAAATCTTTTTTTATCAAATCGCAAAAATATCATGCTTTTACTTTCTGTTGTTTTGCGCCATATTTGCTGCAGTTAACTTCATTAATGGATGGCCCCGTATCGTTTATGGCAGTGACGCGCTTAACTTGTTGATGAACAGTATGTTGATTATCGTGATGTCAGTTCTGTTTACACTGCTGCTCCTCCTTCTTCTATATGTGAAGTTTTCCAGAGCATACAAGAAGAACGAACGGATGAAATCTAAAAGAACATATACTCTGAACCAAGAAGGAATTCGTATATGTTCTAAAAAATATGACCTCATTTTCAATTGGGATGTAATCACAGCTGTTTTCGAATATAAAAATATCTTCAGGGTCAATACATCAAGTGGCCAATATATTGCGATCCCAAAACGTTTTTTTCATTCCAAAGAGGAAATGAACAGATTCAAGGAGATTATCCTTAAAAATACCGGAACAAAAAAACTCAAATTTAAAAAGGACCAGCATTGACAGTGCTGATCCTTTTATATTGAAAGGTGAGTTTCTTTTGCCTTCTGTTTATCTAAAAACGGCACCAGCTCTATTACAGCCGATAAACCCACAAACACGATGCACACAGCGACAATCAGCAAATAATCATGAGTCATGTCAAAAAACAAACCGCCCGCATACACGCTGAGAGCTCCGGCAACCTGATGGATAAAGAAATTGATGCCTAACAGCGATCCGATCAATCCTGTTTGATAGCTTTCCGAAATTGACGCCGCGGTCAGCGGGATCACGCCTGTGTAACTGAGCCCGAATAACAGGATAAACCCGAAGTACCAAAGGTCGCTGTGATGAATTCCGAGAATGGGAATGAGCAGGCAAATCAGGCTGAGCAGCCGAATGATAAATAAGATGGATAGCATGACGCTTCTGCTGCCGAGGAGATCTGACAGCCAGCCCGCCAATAATCCGCCAATGATAATAAATGCCCCGAACGCGGCCATCATTCCGTTGACATGAGAGACATGCGCATCCTTCAGTATCGGGACGAGGTGAGCATCAATAATTCCCATTGTAAATCCGCAAGTAAACACGCCGAAGTACAGGATATGAATGAGGCGGGATTGCTTCATCACGTACCAAAACCCCCGCCAATCATAAGATTTTTTCACAGACTCCGCTTGCGCATGTGGCGGGTGCTTCATCCCAAAGACGAGGAGCGGCAGCAGAACAGCCGCCATGACGATTCCCAAAATCGTATAGGTGCTCTGCCAGCCGGCATGATACGGAGCCGCAGCCCAAATGGGCGAGAGAAGCAGCAGGCCCGCAGAGTTGGCATTGGTCAAAATAGCAAGCGCCAGACCTTTGTGTATGTCAAACCAACGGCTGATGAAATACTGGGTCGTCACGCCGACCGCGCAGGAATAGCCGATTCCGCCAAGCACACCGTAAATGGCGGAAAACACATGAACATTCGGTGAATAAGGAAGCACCAAAAAGCTTGCGCTGATGCAGACAGCTCCAAGCGCCATAATTTTTCTGACACTGAAACGGTCAATAAAAAAACCGACAAAAAACTGGACGATGCCGGTTGTGATCATAAAAATGCTGACAGAAACCGAAATCAGCGACCTGTCGGCATGGAAGGCATCTGCCATTGGCAGCATAAAAAATTGAAAGGAATTTCTGAATGAGTTCATTCCGATGGCGAAAACAAACGTAAACAGCAATACAAACCATTTCATCCTGGGAGACGTGCGCATGTTTCGACCTTCCTTTATTTGAGTATTTCGACTATTATACCATGCAAAAATTGGCATTCAACATAAAAAAAAGCGGAACAGCCGAAGCTGTCCGCTTTTGATCACGGTTGAATAATCGGATGCTGATTCAAGATCGCAAAAATCCGTTCTGCGACTTCTTCCGTTTGTGACAGCAGGAACATGTGCCCGCCGTCAAATTGATGGAATGTGATGTCTTTTGCCCACTTCTTCCACCCTTCCGCATCTCGTATGCACTTTTTATCATCAAGCCCGTTAAAGACATGAACAGGCGACTGGATCTGGGCCAGATCGTAAAGCTCAAATTGTTCAAGAGCCCGGTAATCTGATCGGAAAGAAGGCAGGAAAAAGGACATGACCTCCTTATTTTCAACAAGCTCTGCGGGCATTCCGCCTAATTGGATAATATGATCGAGAAACTGATCATCAGGCAGGTGGGACACTTTCTTCCGCTGAATATGAGGCGGCTGGATTGCAGAAATGATAACCGCCTGCGGAAAGATGCCTTCACGCTCAAGCTTTTGCGCCAGCCTGAAGGTGATCATTCCGCCCATACTGTGTCCGAACAGCACAAACGGCCGATCAGGGCGAAGGTTCAGTTCTTGCTTGTACAAATCCGTCAGCTCTTCAAGATCCTCAATAGCTGACGTTTGATTCGTGCCGTGTCCCGGCGGCTCGGCAGCGAGCATCTCGCACTCCCCCTGCAAAAAAGCATGGAGAGGGCGAAACGACGCCGAGTAGCCGCCGGCAAACGGAAAACAGATGAGCTGTGTTTTTTCCGACGCATCAAATGATTTGAAGAGTTGGCTCATTGGCTGTCTCCTCCTTTCATCACTTCATTTATGAAACCGTTACGGTTTGTGTATTAAGAAATTCGAGCAAAATCCCGGCATTCCTATCTAGCGTTTCGCCCTGCAGCATTTCTGCGTGTGTTCCGAAGCCTCTTTTCACACGGTAAGCACCTGTTGTAGCTTCTTCCCATGATGCAAGCCATTCCGGCATGTCAAAATCAGCGCCGGAAGTCAACAGATCAATATCTGCTTTCACCTGGCCTGTGCTGATCAGGTTGACGTAGTATGAGTAAAAGGCATGTGTTTTTTGCTTGAGGCCTTGTTTGACGGCTTCGCTGTTGAGCGCTTCATTGTCCCGATTGACATTCATCAACGCTTCGACATCACTTTCAACCGTGCGTCCGTCCAGATCACTGACACCTTGTTTTTTATAGGAATCGACCATGATGATCCGCTGAACAATACGGCCTTGTTCCTCAAGCTTTTTCGCAGCTTCAAACGCCAGGCTGCATCCCGCTGAATATCCAAACAATGTTAAGGGCCCTTCCGGCTGCAGCTTCTGGATCAAATCCGCATAGCGGTCAAGCCGGTCTTCCTCCTCAATAAAATCAAAGGCGTACAGCTTGTATGACGGCAAGCGGCTGGACAGATTTTGGTACATAAGGCCATAGCCCAAGACCGGCGGGAATGCGAAAATGATCTGCTCCTGATCCTGATTCATTATCGTTACATCCTGCAAGCCATCAGGACCCCCGTTTTTCAAATACGCTGAAATGCCGGCGATCGTCGGCGCTTCAAACAAAAGCTTTACTGGAAGATCAATCCCGAGCTCTTTCTTGATGCGGGACGCGGCGGTCATGGCCTTCAAGGAATGCCCTCCGAGCGCAAAGAAATCGTCATGAATGCCAATTTGCTTTCTGCCGAGAACCTCAGACCATATTTGTGCGATTGTTTCTTCCATCTCGTTCCGCGGTCCAATCCATTCTTCCGCCAGCTGATCCTGATCAGGTTTTGGGAGCAGCCGTTTATTGACTTTCCCGTTCGTCGTTAAAGGAAGCTCATCCAAGAAGGTAAAGGTTTGCGGCACCATGTAAGCAGGAAGCTGTTTTTTCAGGTGCGCCTTCACGTCTTCAGCTGAAAGCTGCGTTCGGTTCACAAGGTAGGCATTGATTGATGCATCGCCAGACTCAGGGCGGTCCGCCACAACGACCGCATCTTTCACACCTGGGTATTCCTGCAGCTGCTTTTCGATTTCTTCAAGCTCAATCCGGTGTCCGCGTATTTTGACCTGGTCGTCAATACGGCCGGCGTATTCAATCGTTCCATCCGGCAGCCAGCGCGCTAAATCCCCTGTACGGTAAAGCGTTTCTCCCGGCTTGAACGGGTTCTCGATAAACTTTTCCTTCGTGAGGTCAGCACGATTTACATACCCTTTTGACACGCCCATTCCGCTGATGCACAGTTCACCGATCGCCCCGAATGGCTGGAGCTGGCTTTGCTCGTTCAGAATATAAACACTGGCATTGCTGATCGGCTTTCCAATCGGCAATGAGGAGATGGAATCCGGCAGATCATGCACGACGTGAGCTGTCGCAAACACTGTTCCCTCAGTCGGCCCGTAGCAGTTAATCAGCTTGCCCGGCCCCATGACCCGCAGCGCTTTTCTGACGTGAGGCACAGACGCGCGCTCTCCGCCGAATAACACGCAGCGAAGCCCCTTCATCCAATCCTCTCCCGCATCTGTGAGAAGATTAAATAGTGCGGTTGTCGCAAACATGACATTGACATTCTCTTGCAGGATCAGATCTGTGAGCCGTTCTGTATCAAGCAGCGTATGTTCATCTGCGATAATGAGCCGTGCCGCATTCAGCATAGAAGCATAGAAATCAAAAGTAAATGCGTCAAAGGCGTAATTCGAAACAGACAAGAATGTATCTTTCTCAGAGAATGCCATGTAGTCTACATGCTTGACCAATCCTTGAATATTGGCATGAGTGGTGATATTGCCCTTTGGCTTTCCGGTTGTGCCGGACGTGTACATGATATATGCCGGATCATTAGGATCAATCGCGGTTGCAGGATCGCTTGCCTGTTCTTCAAACCGTGTTTGATCATCAATGAAGAGCGTTGTGCCTGTATACGGCAGCTCAGCCGCTTGTTCTTTCATCTCCTGATGCGTCAGAAGACAGGCTGCCGCACTGTCAGCCAGCATATACGAGATTCGGTCCTCTGGCAGCTTCGGATCAACCGGCAGATAGGCTGCTCCCGCCTTTAATACACCGAGAATGCCGATCACCAGTTCAAGTGAGCGCTTCGTGTACAGCGCTACAACAGAGCCTTTGCCCGCACCGTGTTTTTGCAGCCGGCGTGCAAGGCGGTTCGCTTCCTCATCTAATTCGCGATAAGACAGGGTCTGGCCGAAATACGTAAGCGCCGGTGCATCCGGATTGACGTTCACTGCTTCCTTGAACCAATCCGTCAGAGGCTTTGTTTCATGAGCTTGAGCCGGCGGGTTTAAGCCGGTTAGCAAAAATTCTCTCTCCCTGTCGTCAACGATGTTGATCGTGCTGACAGGCTGATCCGGATTCTGGATGAGCTGCTGAATTGCTGTGAGAAGCTGAGATTTCAAGCGCAGGATAAACGCCTCATCAAACACATTCTCGTTATAAGCAAGCTTAATCAGCATCTCATCTCCCGGGGAAGCCATCAGGTTGAGATCATAATTCGACTTCTCAAAAACATGAACATCCACCATATCAAAGCCGTTTTCACTGCTTTCTTCATTTTTCGCATCCTGAAGCGGATAGTTCTCAAAAACAATGATGTGGTCAATCAGTTTCGGCTGATCGGCCTGGCTTTGGATGTCATAAAGCGGCACATATTGATGCGGCTCAGACTGCAGCGATTGCTCCTGCAGCTGCTTGAGCAAGCCGTTAAATGTGATACCCTCAGACAGCTTCACACGTCTCGGGACAACGTTGATAAACAGCCCGACCATATGTTCAACGCCTTTGATTTCCGCGGGACGCCCTGAAACAACTGTACCGAAGGCCAAATCGCCAGACTGCTGATAGCGGCTGATCAATACGCTCCAGACTGCCTGCAGTGCCGTACTCAAAGTGGTATGCTGCGATTTTGCAAGCTCGGTAAAGGCCTTTGTTTCCGCCTCCGGGAGTGAAAAGAGCAGCTCTTTCGGCTCATAGCTGTCCTTTTGTTTCTTTCTTTGCTCCGCAAACGTCGTTTGTCCTTCAAAGTCCTCTAAATACTCGCGCCAGTAACGCAGTGATGCTTGTTTATCCTGCTTTTCAAGCCACTTGATGTAGTCTTTATACGGTTTGACGGGCGGCAGGCTGTACGGCTTTTGTTCGCGCAGAGCATTGTATACCTTAAATAGATCCTGTACGACGATGCCGAAGCACCATCCGTCCAAAATAATGTGGTGGTAGCTCCACACCCATTCAAAGCTTTCTTCAGCTTTCTTGAAAATGGCTGCCCGCATCGGAATATCCCGCGTCAAATCAAAACCCCTGATCTTATCCTGTTCTTTGTACTCATTGATTTTGGCTGTTTGCTCGCTGCCCGTTAAGTGTGTCAGATTGATTTCTTCTATACGGAACTGCCGTTTTTTCAATACGACTTGGACAGGTCTTTTTACTTTTTCGTGAATGAACACGGTACGAAATACATCGTACCGGTCCATGATCACATTCATGCTTTCTTCAAGACATTTGATATTCAAGCTGCCTTTTACTTTCATCGTGATTTGTTCAAGGTAAAAGCTTTGGCCGGGATTCAGGATGGCATGAAAAAGCATCCCTTCCTGCATCGGCGATAGGTAATACATATCTTGAACCTGATCCTTGCTAAATTGACTCATATGTTTCGCTCCCGCCTTCTGTAATTCCCTTGCGTTTTATTTTAAATTCTCCTCAAGCATGTCAAAGATATCTCCCATCTCGTCCATTTCAAGGTCTTCGGCGCTAAAGTCGCTTGGTGTGAATTCCTTGTCTTCTTTTTCCGTGCAATGGCGGATTAGCATCAGGAGGTTTTCTTTAAACCGTTCCATTCGCTCTTCAATCGTGGCTCTTTCAAACTCCTTTTCATTGTAGGAGCAGGAAAGCACAAACCGGCCGTTTCTGATCATGCCGCTGAAGCTTAAAGCGTACAGCGCCTCTGATTCTCCGCTTACTTGGCGCCCCATATCGAAAGCGGACGGTTCAAAGAAATCGGTTTTGACTTCACTGTCGAATTGGCCCAAATAGTTGAAGCTGATCTCCGGTGTGAAGCCCTTTGTTTCCGCTGTTTCTGTGAAATAACGAAGAATGCCGTAGCCAACACCTTTGTCCGGAATGCGGCGCAGGTTTTCTTTGACTGTTTTGATCACAGCCGGGGCATCTGCGTCAGATATGTCGAGCACAACAGGGTATTGTGCCGTAAACCAGCCGACCGTTCTGGAGATATTCACATTCGGGATAATGTCCTCCCGGCCGTGTCCCTCAAGGTTAATGCCAATTTTGGCCCCCTTTGTCCATTCTTTCATTGTCAAACCGAGCGCGCTGAGAAGAATATCGTTGATTTCAGTTCCATATGGCTGATGAACATCTGTTAAAAGATGCTTCGTGTCTTCTTCCGTTAATTCACATAGGACGGATGATGTATCCTTGACGATCCGCTGCTCAGTTTCACAATCCTTCGGTAAAGGAGAAACCTGTTCAGCGGCAATTTGCGACCAGTATTCAGCCTGCTGTAAAAGATGCGCTGATTGGCTGAATGCCGCCAGTTCTTCCGCCCAATCCTTGAAGGAGTTTGTTTTTTGCGGGAAGACAAGGCTCTCTTCTTTCTCAGCCTGCATGTAGCCTGAAGCAAAGTCTTCAAGCAAAATCCGCCATGACACACCGTCGACCACGAGATGGTGTAAAGCAATGAGCAGGTGATCCCCAGCTTCTGTGCGATATTGCTCCGCCTTTAGAAGCGGCCCGTTTTGCAGATCGAGACTGCTCTGCAGCTTGTTCGCGAGAATTTCAATCTGGCTTCTCAGCATCTCTTCATCGGAGCCGTACAGATCCACGATTTCGAAGCTGACCTCGCTCTCACCGATCGGTTGATACGCCTGAACGATGTGCCCGTTTTCCTCACGAAAGACCATGCGGAGCGCGTCATGATGCTCGATCAGCGCCTGCAATGTTTTCTCCACCCGTTCAGGATCAAAGCCCTTCGCGGCGTGAAGCATCACCGATTGGTTCCAGTGGTGCTTGTTCGTGAAGTTCTTTTCAAAGAACCAGCGCTGGATCGGCGTCAGGATGACTTCGCCCTCCACCGGGCCTTGGTCTGCCTGTTTGCCTTCGGCACGCTCTACATATTGGGTCAGCTCTTCGATCGTCGGGTGCTGGAAGAGATCTTTCATTTCCAGCTTCCAGCCGTGCTGGTTCAAGCGGCTCGCCATTTGAATTCCTTTGATGGAATCTCCGCCAAGCGAGAAGAAATTGTCGGTGACACCGACTTCAGACATTCCAAGCACGTCCTGCCAGATGCCGGCAAGCAGTTCTTCCATGTCGGTCGTCGGCGCTTTGTATTCTCCGCTTCCCGCTTCGATGTCCGGCTCAGGCAAGGCTTTGCGGTCCACTTTGCCGTTTGCCGTAACCGGAAGCTCGTCCAGCGTCACCCAGAACGCCGGGATCATGTAATCCGGCAGGGTTTCCTTCAGTGCTGATTTCAGTGCTTCTATGTCAGCTGATTCCGGGGTGACATACGCCGCGATCGCTGTGTTGCCACCTTTATCTTTGACAGCTGTCACCGCCGCATCCTGCACCTCAGAAAGCTGGGCGAGCTGGACTTCAATTTCTGAGAGCTCGATCCGGTAGCCGCGGACCTTGACCTGCTGGTCGATCCGGCCGATGTATTCGATGCCGCCGCCCGTCCATTTCACCAAATCGCCGGTGCGGTACATGCGCTCACCCGGCACAAACGGATCAGCGACAAACCGCTTCGCGGTTTCGTCTTCTCGATTCAGATAGCCGCGTGCCAGTCCGCGCCCCGCCACGCAAAGCTCTCCGGCTACGCCTTCCGGCTGCACCTGATTGCCCTCGCCGAGAATGTATACTCTCGTATTGGCAATGGCCCGTCCGATGGAAAGCGAGCCTTCCTCCGGATGGATTTCTGCGCTTGTGGCAACGACCGTGTTTTCTGTCGGCCCGTAGTTGTTGACGAGTGTGTACGGCTTTTTCACTGCGCGCTTCAGCTTGTCTCCTCCGGTGAGCAATACGCGAAGTGATGTGTTCTCAAGCTCCATGAACTGTTCCGCAAGCTGTGTCGGCAGGAACGTGATCGTTACGCCGTTCGTTTCAAAATAATCGTTCAGGCGGACGATATCGAGGCGGATCGCTTCATCAATGACGTGAAGTTCGGCGCCGATCGTCCAGGTCGGGAACATCTCCCAAATGGAAGCGTCGAATCCGAAGCCCGCGTACTTCGCACTGCGGTCCTCCGCTGTCATGCTGAACGCGTCGTGGTGCCAGAAGCACAGGTTCACAAGCGCATGGTGCTCGACCATGACACCCTTCGGCTGTCCGGTCGTTCCAGACGTGTAAATCATGTACGCCAAGTTCTCCGCGGTTACAGCCGTCTCTGGATTTCCCTCGTCGTTTTCATCAAGCGGCAGGCTTAGAATCGTGCGGCTTCCGTCGAGAAGAATGACATCTCCCGTATAGCTGTCCGGCACTGAAATGCCTTCCTGTTTCAAGAGGAGCTTCGCGCCGCTGTCCTGTAAAATATACTCAATCCGCTGATCCGGGTAGTCAGGATCAATCGGCACAAACGCCGCTCCGGCTTTCAAGACGCCGAGCACCGCGGCGGACATTTCAAGCGACGGCTTCGTGAGAATGCCGACGCGGTCATCCGGGCTGATGCCGCAGTCCATCAGAATCCGCGCGAGACGGTTTGCCTTCGCATTCAGCTCGCCGTACGTCCAAGACTGGCCGTTGTATGTGACAGCCGGACAGTCTTTGTGGCGCTGGACAGTCTCTTCGAATAGCTGATGAACCGTTTTGTCTGTCGGCACAGGCAGCGCTTTGCCCTTCCATGCCTCAAGAAGCGCTTGCTTTTCTGTCTCGGTGACCAGTGACAGGCTGGAAAGCGGCTGGTTCGGGTTATCCGCAACAGCCTTTAGTAGCCGCAGAACGTATTCGCTCCATTTTTCAGCTGTTTCTTTCGCGAACAGATCTGTCGCATATTCGAGCTGCAAGCCAATGCCATTTTCATCAGTAAATCCGCCCAGTGTCAGATCAAACTTAGAAGTTCCCTGATGAGCCTCATAAGGTGAAATGCTCAGATTTTGCAATGTAAGCTGTTCTTTATCAGGGTTTTCTGTCGTCACCATCACATTAAACAATGGGTTTCGGCTCATATCCCGAGGGAGATCAAGCTGATTAACGAGATCTTCAAACGGATACTCCTGATGCTCAAGCGCTGACAGGCTCGTCTGCTTTGCTTGCTCCAAAAGCTCCGCAAATGTTTGCTGTTCTTTCGCTTCCATTCTCAGGGCAAGTGTATTGACGAACATTCCCGGCATGTCCTGAACATCAGCATTCGTCCGGCCGGCAGTAACGGAGCCGATGACGATATCCCGCTGTCCGGAAATTTTGCTTAAAAAGACGTGGAAAACAGCATGGAGCACCATGTGCAAGGTCGTTCCGGTTTCCGCAAGCAGTTTTTCTACCGCCTTTGCCGTCTCACTTCCCGTACGGAAACGGATCGTATCTCCTTTAAAGCTTTGCACAGGCGGACGGGCATAATCGAGCGGGAGATCAAGCTCTGGCAGCTCGCCAGAAAGAACCGACATCCAATACGCCTCATGCTCCTTCATCCGTTCTTTTTGCTCAGCTTCATTTTGCCAAACGGCGAAATCTTTATAATGAAGCGCCGGCTCCGGAAGCTGTTCTCCTTTGTAAAGCAGCGCCAATTCTTTTACAAAAATGCCTCTTGAGACGCCGTCTGCGATGATGTGATGCATATCTAAAAGCAGCAAATGTTTTTTTGCTTCTATTCGAAGCAAAGCTGCGCGAATGAGCGGTGCGTCGTTTAAGTCGAATGGCCGGATAAATTCCTTAATCTTTTGGTCCGCTTCGTCTTCTTTGGCTTCAAACACATGAAGATCAACCTCCGCCTTCTCAATGATGCGCTGAACAGGCTCACCATTGGCTTCCATAAATGATGTCCGCAATGATTCGTGACGGTTCACAAGCTGATTGAGTGAGTAACGCAGGCGCGAAATATCAAGCTCTCCTTCCATTAGAAGAACAGATGGCATGTTGTAGCTTATCGTCTGGCGGTCAAGCTGATTGAGCACGTACATCCGTTTCTGTGCGGATGACAATGGATATATAGCCTGCTTGTCAGCCGGTTTGAGGACTTGATGGCCGCCTGAAACGGCAGACGCCTCCATATAAGCCGCCAGCTGGCGAACAGTCGGCTGCTCGAACAGTGCTTTAAGCGGTACGCTTTTCTCCAATTCCGCCTGAATGTTGGCAATCAGCATCATCCCTTTTAATGAATGGCCGCCTAAATCGAAAAAATTGTCATCAATGCCGATGGCTTCTATGCCAAGCGTTTTCTGCCAAATGCGGCATAAACTTTCTTCAAGCGCTGTCTCCGGTGCGGCCAAGGCCTTGCCTCCGGATTGTGCCGCGTTAGGCTTCGGCAGAGCGTTTCTGTCGGTTTTTCCGTTTGCCGTCAGCGGAATCGCGTCAACCTGCACAAAGAAAGCAGGAATCATATGAGACGGCAGTGTTAGGGAAAGCTGGTACCGGAGCTCTGCTTTTTCAATAGCTTGATCCGACGTATAATACGCGCAAAGCTCTTGAAGACCGCCCTCGGAAACCGCTAATACAACCGCTTCTTGAATTCCGCTGAGGCTGAGCATGACCGTTTCAATTTCTTTCGGCTCAATGCGGTAGCCTCGGATTTTCACCTGATCATCAGCCCGGCCGATAAATGCAAGCGTACCGTCAGAAAGTCTTCGTACGACATCTCCGGTTTTGTACATGAGGCTTCCCGGCGAATATGGATTTTCTACAAATCTCTCGGCTGTCAGCTGAGGCCTGTTGAGATACCCTCTCGCAAGCCCCTGTCCCGTGATATAGAGCTGTCCGCTCGCTCCCGGCGGCACAAGCTTCAATGCTTCATTTAAGACAAGCGCGCCGGCATTCGCAATCGGGCGTCCGATTGTCGGGCGTTTCGCAAATGCATCCGGCTCAGACAGATCAACCCGCCCGGCAATGGCGCCGATCGTTGCTTCTGTCGGGCCGTAGTGATTGATAAATTCGGTATGTCCATACATCTTACGGAAGGCGAGAACATCAGTCGGGATGATTTTTTCTCCTCCCAAGACGATCAAGCGCAAGGATTCAAAGTTCGCATCTTTTGCAAAACTGGCGGTGTTCACTATTGTATGGAACAGAGACGGTGTCAGCTTGATATATGTGATCCCATGCTCCTTGATATAGTGCGCTATTTCATCCGGCGCCGTATAGGTTTCCTTCTGGACGATATGGAGCTCGCCCCCGCCCAGAAGTACAGGGAACATGCTCGTATAGCCAAGGTCAAATGCGTAAGATGAAAGCAATACAGTCTTATCATTTTCCGTCAGGCTCGCCTCTTCACTAAACCAAGAGACATAGTTTGTCAGATTACGATGCTCAATCTGCACGCCCTTTGGCTTTCCGGTCGTACCGGACGTATAAATGACGTATGCAAGATTGCGAGACCCGGAAATGGATGATGGGCGCTCCTTGCTTTCATTTCTCCATTTACCGTCATCAAGGCTGACGATTGTCCCTTCATATTGCCCAATAGCCGTCATGTTTCTTTCATTCACGACCGCAATTTTTGCTCCGCTGTCCTCTAATGAATAACGGATTCGTTCTTCAGGTGTATCAGGATCAATCGGAAGGAAAGCTGCCCCCGCCTTCATGACACCGAGAATCGATACCATGACTTCAGCTGACCGGTCCATAACAATCGCGACAATGTCTTCATTTCCGGCCCCTTGGGCACGAAGATGATGCGCCAGCTGGTTCGCCTGTTCATCAAGCTCGCGATAGGTCAGCAGATTTCCGCCAGCCTTCACCGCAGGATGGTCAGGTGTTTGCTGGGCCTGTTTTTCAAAAAGAGCGGCAAAGGTTGCTTCGGTAATTTGAGTCATATGTCTTTCTTCTAGCAAAGCAGCCGTTTCTGCAGATGAAAGCAGATCTACATCAGACAGCCGAACGTTCGGATTAGCCGCGGCCGCTTTGATGATATTGACAAAGTGGCGGCTCCAGCGGCGGATCGTCTCGTCCTTAAACAAGGCAGTCGCATAGTCAAAGCTTAGGCCGATATCCTCTTCACGCTCGACCGCCTCCAAGGAAAGATCAAATTTCGCAACATGATGAAGCATGGAATACGAGGAAATCTTCAAATCTCCTAATCTTAATGAAGGAATCTCCATATTCTGCATGTTGAACATCACGCTGAACAGCGGACTTCTGCTTGTATCCCTTGTAAGCGGAAGCTTTTCAATCAACTCCTCAAGCGGATAGCTCTGGTGCTCGAATGCTTGAAGGCTGGCTGTTTTGACCTCTTCAAGAAATTGCGCGAAGGTTTTATCTCCCGCTGGTGCCGTTCTGAGTGCCACCGTGTTGACAAACATACCCGGCACACCTTGCAGATCAGGATGTGTTCTGCCAGCTGTCGGCGAGCCAACAATGATATCATCCTGTGACGCGTACTTGGAAAGGAGTACATTGAACGCCGCCAGCAAAAACATGTACATTGTCGTATCTGTTTCTGCCATGAGCGATTTGATTTGAGCCGTGATTTGCTTATCAAGCCCAAACATCACGCGCTCTCCCGCAAAGCTCCGTTCAGCTGGCCGCTCGAAATCCGCGGGAAGATCCAGTATTGGCAGTTCGCCTTTAAAGACATCGAGCCAGTATTCCTCATCTTTTTGATAATTAGTTTGTTCTTTGTGCCAAACTGCGTAATCTTTATAGTGAATTTGTGGCAGTTCCAGATCTGCGCCTTGATATATTTTGGCAAGATCACCGATTAGAATGCCTGTTGAACTTCCGTCAGTAATAATATGATGCATATCAATGAGCAGCAGGTGGCGTTTTTCTTCCAGCTGGACAAGCTTCGAACGGACGAGCGGCGCGCGGTTTAATTCAAACGGCTGAACAAATGCTTTGATTATCTCTTCCGCGTCTTCTTCCCGTCCCTTGGCAGCCGCCAGCTGGAACGATATGTTTTTATGAACGGTTTGCACAACCTCTCCGTCGATCATGTCAAACGATGTACGGAGGATTTCGTGCCGGTTGATTAATTGCTGAATCGCGTTTTCAAGCCGGTCTTTATCTACTTCTCCCTCCAGCAGAAGTACAGCGGGGACGTTGTAGCTTGTGTTTGCTTGTCCAAGCTGATTGAGGATATACATTCTCCGCTGGGCCGGGGATACAGGATAATGCTGCTGATAAGATGCTTGCCTGATCGGTTCAAACGTCTGCTCCTCCTTGCTTTCGTTCTCTTCCAAATACAGTGCCAGTTCTTGAATAGTCGGCTTTTCAAAAAGCACTTTTATCGGAACTTCCTTATGAAAATGCTCTTGAATTTTCGCCGTCATCATCATCGCTTTCAAAGAATGGCCGCCGATCATAAAGAAGTTATCGGTAACGCCTGCTCTGACGCCGAGTATTCCTTCCCAGATCTCCGCTAATTTCTTTTCACTCTCTGTTTCTGGTGCTGCGTATTCCGGCTGCACGGCTTCTGATTGCGGTGCAGGCAGTTCTTTTTTGTTGATTTTCCCGTTTGGCGTGAGCGGCAGACTGTCCATTTGAATCAGGTGGGCAGGGACCATATAGTCAGGCAAAGACTGAGACAGTGTTTTTCTCAGCTCGCTCACAGCCACTTCACGGTCCGCCGTAAAGTACGCGCAAATTTCATTTTCATCCGCTTTGTTCTTGCGGATGATCACCGCAGCCTCTGTCACATGCGCAGCCATGTTCAGTTTTGTTTCAATTTCGCCAAGCTCAATTCGGAAGCCGCGCACCTTCACTTGGTTGTCGATTCTGCCTAAAAATTCGATATTGCCGTCCGGCAGCCATCTTGCCAAGTCACCAGTGCGATAAATTCTCTCACCCGGTCTGAACGGATCTTCGAGAAATTGCTTCTCTGTCAGCTCAGGGAGATTGACATACCCACGCGCTACACCGATTCCGCCTACGCAAAGCTCACCAGGCGCGCCGATTGGCTGCAGGCATTGCTGCTCATCCAGGATGTAGGCAGTGGAATTACCGATCGGCTTCCCGATTGGGATAGAGCCGCCATACTCGCGGTCGATCAGAAAACTGGTTGAAAATGTCGTGTTTTCTGTCGGGCCGTATCCGTTCCACAATGAAAGCGACGGCGATGCCTGTTTTACTTTGCTGACAATATGCGGGACAAGGGCATCTCCGCCGATGATTAAATGGCGCAGTGTGCCGAACATACCCGCATCCTTTGCAGCAAGCTGGTTGAATAAAGGTGATGTCAGCCACATGGTTGTGATGCTTTGCTCACGCAGGAATGCAGCAAATTGTTTTGCATCAAGCAGCGTTTCTTTTTTGACTGGATAAAGCGCTGCGCCATTCAGCAGTGCGCCGAATACCTCAAACGTTCCGGCATCAAAGCTGACAGCTCCCGTTTGCGCCATGCGGTCCTCTTCAGTAACAGGAACGTACCCGGCATTTTTGACGAGGCGCAGAATGCTTTTATGTTCGATCATGACGCCTTTCGGTTTGCCCGTTGAACCGGATGTGTACATGATGTACGCCAAATCAGACGGGGCGGATGGCAGGTTGAGATTGTCAGCCGCTTCACTCTCTTCAAAGCCTATGTCCAGTGTAAGAACCGGCACTTGCAGCTGATGTGCCTGCCCTGTATAAGAATTTCCGGTCAAAACCATTCGAACGGAGCTGTCCTCTGCCATGAAACGAAGACGATCCCCCGGAAGCGCTGGATCAAGCGGCACATATGCGGCACCTGCTTTTAACACAGCCAGCATGCCGACAACGGTTTCTACTGAGCGATCGTTCATAATCGCTGCTGTTTCCCCTTTTTGAAGGCCTTGTTCGACAAGCTTTCTCGCCAGACGGTTAGCGGCTGCATTCAGCTCGCGGTACGTCAGCTCGGTTCCTTCATATACGACGGCAGTGCTCGCCGGCGTCCGTTTCGCTTGCTCTTCAAACACTTGGTGAACAGCCATTCCTTCAGGGAGTTCGGCTTTCGTGCTGTTAAACACCTCGACAATTTGCCGCTGCTCTTCGTCTCCAACAAGCCCGTACTTACGCACAAAAGCGGCCGGCTGATCGACAGCTGCTTCCATCATGCGGGTAAGGTGCTCCGCTGTCCGTTCGATAAAAGCGGAATCAAAGGCGGCTCCGTTATATTTAATTTTGACGGTCCACGTTTTGCCCGGATACACAATCAGGTTGAAATCGAAGCTCGTTTGTTCAAATGCTCTTTTTACCTTAATCGAAAACCCGAGGCGGTCTTCCATGCTGCCGTTTTCAAGCTCTTGATCAAGCGGATAATTTTCAAACGCGACCAGATGGTTTAAGAGATTGCCATCAAGAGCTGAGCGTTTTTGAATCTCATAGAGCGGCACGTAATCGTAACGCTCTGCCTCTACTGCATGCTGCTGAACAGCTGTGAAAATATCAGCGAATGCAGCATCTCCTTCAACTTTCACCCGCACTGGAATGGTGTTGATAAACAGCCCCGCCATCGTTTCGATTCCGTTGATTTCAGACGGTCGTCCCGAGACGACCGTTCCGAAGACCACATCATCCGTAAAGTTGTATTTGCTGAGAACAATGCCCCAAACGGCCTGAAATAGGTTAGGCCCTGTCACTTGATGGAGATTTGCGGTTTGCTGAATACGGGCAACCAGTGTTTCGTCCCATGTAAATGAATATTCTTTATTGACGTATTCGTCTTTTTTCACAGGCAGGCGGCCCGGGAGCACGCTTGGCTGTTCAAAACCCGCCAAGCGCTCGCTCCAGTAGCTCTCCGCTTCTTCATTGTCCTGTTTTCCAAGCCACTTGATGTAATCGGAGTAAGGCTTGCCTTGACCGTTTGCCGGTGTCCTTCCTGCTCTGAGCGCTTCATAGTTTTGGAACAGGCTTTTCATGAGGACGCCCATGCTCCAGCCGTCCATCATAATATGATGATTGCTCCAGACAAGATACAGCTGATCTGCATCAAGGCGGAAAACCGCTACCTTGAACAATATGTCTTTTGCCAGGTTAAAGCCTTGGCGCTGAACGTCTTGTTTGTAACGCTCAATGTGCTCTTTCTGGCGGTTCTCGTCTGCATGACTGATATCCTCATAATGCACCTTTGTTTTGCGTTCCGCTAACACGACCTGACGCGGTTTTTGCAGCTGCTGATGCACAAATACCGTACGGAGAATATCGTATGACCGAATCAGTTCATTGACGCTTTTCTCAAAGATTTCAAGATCAAAAGCGCCGTGAATCCCAAGCTCTAATTGTGTGAAGTACGAGGAAGAATGCGGATCAAGCATCGCATGATACAGCATTCCCTCCTGCATTGGTGTCAGTGCGTACACCTTTTGAATCGATTTTTTGCTCATATGCCACCTCTATTAGAAAATTTCCATTAATTTATCCAGCTCATCCAGCGTCAAATCGTCGTCACCAAGATCACTCGGGGTCAGTTCCGTTCCATCTTGAGATAGGCAATGTTCAATGATTCTGAGAAGATGCGCTTTAAAGCTGTCACTGAATGTTTGTACTGTTTTTTCATGAAATTCAAGAGAATGATAGGCCAGTGACATCGTCAGTTTTCCGTTTTCGATATATCCGACAACATCCAGCGCATTCGGTTTTTCTGTTTCAGGGCTTAATGACTGTCCTGACGGCAGCTCTGATCTCGTAAACAAACCTGCATCCGACATTTCGTCAAACTGACCTAAATAGTTGAAGCTGACATCCGGCTGAATCGAGAACGCCACATCTTCTTTATGTTCGGGCGCTGTCAAATAGCGCAGAATGCCGTATCCGACTCCCTTATTCGGCACATGTCTGATATCTTCTTTCATTTGCTTCAGCTGGTAGCCCAGATCATCCGCATGCTTCATATCGAGCACCATTGGGTACATACTTGTAAACCAGCCGACTGTGCGGGAAATGGTCAGGTCTTCTATGATTTCTTCACGTCCATGCCCCTCTAAATGAACACTTACTCGATCTTGTCCCGTCCACTCCTTCATTGCCAATCCGAATGCCGTCAGCAAAATATCATTCATTTCTGTGTGATATGCCTCATGCACCTTTGTGGTGAGCTGTTCTGTCTCTTCAGCAGTCAGCGAGAATTCAATTGTCTTTGTATGTTTCATTCGCTGATCACCAGATTCGCGGTCTTTCGGAAGCTTTGCCGCGACAGCTTGTTCTTCAAGCTGTCTCCAATACTCTTTTTCTTTCAAAAAGGCTTTGGAGTTCGCGAAGTCTTGCAATCTCTCTGCATACTCTGCAAATGAATGTGTTTTCTGCGGGAGAACCGGTTCATTGCCTTGCTCAAGCTGTGTATATACTGCGGCGAAATCCTCCAGTAAAATCCGCCACGACACGCCGTCAACCACTAAGTGGTGAATGGCAAGAAGCAAGTGGTCTCCGTCTTCCGCTTGGAACAAGCCTGCTTTTAACAAGCCGCCTTCCTGCAAGTCGATGCTGCTTTGCAAACGCTCCGCTTCTCTCTCTATACGGTCTTCGTAATCTGCAGCTTGGCCCTCAATCTGGATGACCTCCAATTGAGCTGAAGCAGCTTCAAGACCTCTGTTGTATTGAATGACGTCTTCCTGTCCCTCACGGTAGACCATACGGAGCGCGTCATGATGCTCGATCAGCGCCTGCAACGTTTTCTCCACCCGTTCAGGATCAAAGCCCTTCGCGGCGTAAAGCATCACCGATTGGTTCCAGTGGTGCTTGTTCGTGAAGTTCTTTTCAAAGAACCAGCGCTGGATCGGCGTCAGGATGACTTCGCCCTCCACCGGGCCTTGGTCTGCCTGTTTGCCTTCGGCACGCTCTACATACTGGGTAAGCTCTTCGATCGTCGGGTGCTGGAAGAGATCTTTCATTTCCAGCTTCCAGCCGTGCTGGTTCAAGCGGCTCGCCATTTGAATTCCTTTGATGGAATCTCCGCCAAGCGAGAAGAAATTGTCGGTGACACCGACTTCAGACATTCCAAGCACGTCCTGCCAGATGCCGGCAAGCAGTTCTTCCATGTCGGTCGTCGGCGCTTTGTATTCTCCGCTTCCCGCTTCGATGTCCGGCTCAGGCAAGGCTTTGCGGTCCACTTTGCCGTTTGCCGTAACCGGAAGCTCGTCCAGCGTCACCCAGAACGCCGGGATCATGTAATCCGGCAGGGTTTCCTTCAGTGCTGATTTCAGTGCTTCTATGTCAGCTGATTCCGGGGTGACATACGCTGCGATCGCTGTGTTGCCACCTTTATCTTTGACAGCTGTCACCGCCGCATCCTGCACCTCAGAAAGCTGGGCGAGCTGGACTTCAATTTCTGAGAGCTCGATCCGGTAGCCGCGGACCTTGACCTGCTGGTCGATCCGGCCGATGTATTCGATGCCGCCGCCCGTCCATTTCACCAAATCGCCGGTGCGGTACATGCGCTCACCCGGCACAAACGGATCAGCGACAAACCGCTTCGCGGTTTCGTCTTCTCGATTCAGATAGCCTCGTGCCAGTCCGCGCCCCGCCACGCAAAGCTCTCCGGCTACGCCTTCCGGCTGCACCTGATTGCCCTCGCCGAGAATGTATACTCTCGTATTGGCAATGGCCCGTCCGATGGAAAGCGAGCCTTCCTCCGGATGGATTTCTGCGCTTGTGGCAACGACCGTATTTTCTGTCGGCCCGTAGTTATTGACGAGTGTGTACGGCTTTTTCACTGCGCGCTTCAGCTTGTCTCCTCCAGTGAGCAATACACGAAGTGATGTGTTCTCAAGCTCCATGAACTGTTCCGCAAGCTGTGTCGGCAGGAACGTGATCGTTACGCCGTTCGTTTCAAAATAATCGTTCAGGCGGACGATATCGAGGCGGATCGCTTCATCAATGACGTGAAGTTCGGCGCCGATTGTCCAGGTCGGGAACATCTCCCAAATGGAAGCGTCGAACCCGAAGCCCGCGTACTTCGCACTGCGGTCCTCCGCTGTCATGCTGAACGCGTCGTGGTGCCAGAAGCACAGGTTCACAAGCGCATGGTGCTCGACCATGACACCCTTCGGCTGTCCGGTCGTTCCAGACGTGTAAATCATGTACGCCAAGTTCTCCGCGGTTACAGCCGTCTCTGGATTTCCCTCGTCGTTTTCATCAAGCGGCAGGCTTAGAATCGTGCGGCTTCCGTCGAGAAGAATGACGTCTCCTGAGAAGCTATCCGGCACTGAAATGCCTTCCTGTTTCAAGAGGAGCTTCGCGCCGCTGTCCTGTAAAATATACTCAATCCGCTGATCCGGGTAGTCAGGATCAATCGGCACAAACGCCGCTCCGGCTTTCAAGACGCCGAGCACCGCGGCGGACATTTCAAGCGACGGCTTCGTGAGAACGCCGACGCGGTCATCCGGGCTGATGCCGCAGTCCATCAGAATCCGCGCGAGACGGTTTGCCTTCGCATTCAGCTCGCCGTACGTCCAAGACTGGCCGTTGTATGTGACAGCCGGGCGGTCTTTGTGGCGCTGGACAGTCTCTTCGAATAGCTGATGAACCGTTTTGTCTGTCGGCACAGGCAGCGCCTTGCCCTTCCATGCCTCAAGAAGCGCTTGCTTTTCTGTCTCTGTGACCAGTGACAGGCTGGAAAGCGGCTGGTTCGGGTTCCCAGTAACTGCATCTAAAAGCTCCATCCAATATTGCTTCCATCGTTCAATCGTTTCCTGCTTAAACAGAGCTGTATTGTATTCGAGTACGAATGTAAGCCCTCCGTCGGTTTCGTCAACCGTCAGCGTGAGGTCAAACTTGGCTGTTTTCCGTTCAAACGGATGCGGCTCAAGCTGAATCCCTTTCATTGTTAAATCCTTTATATTCGCATTTTGCATTGAAAAAACTGCATCGAATAACGGGTTTCTGCTTGTGTCACGCTGAACTTGAACATTTCCGATCAAATCCTCAAGCGGGTAATCCTGCGCATCAAATGCGCTGAGTGCCGTTTCTTTCACTTCGTTAAGATAGTCAGCAAAGGTCTTTTCACCCTTCGGATACGTGCGAAGCGCCAATGTATTGACGAACATTCCGATGACGCGGCTGACGTCCGCTTGAGATCGTCCGGCCACAGGTGAACCGACGATGATATCGTCTTGCCCGCTAAGTTTTGATAAAAATGCACTGTATGAAGCCAGAAGCACCATGTAAAGCGTGGAATCCGTTTCTTTTGCAAGCCTGCGCAGAGCATCAGCTTTGCCTGCTTCTAATGAAAATGCAATGCGGTCTCCCTCAAATGTTTGAACGGCAGGCCGACTGTAATCAGTCGGAAGCGTCAGCACCGGCAGCTCTCCGTCCAGCTCCTTCAGCCAATGCTCTTCTTGCTTCTTGTAAAGCTCAGACTGAATGAACTGCTGCTGCCACACGGCATAATCCTTATATTGAATACGGAGCGGCTCAAGGGTTTCTCCGTCGTACAGCTTTGAAAGCTCCTCAATCAGCACACCGACAGATGCACCATCAGAAATAATATGATGCATATCGAACAGCAGCACATGCTCAGTGTCTGAATGCTTGATAAGCCCTATTCTGAACAGTGGAAGTTGGTCGATTTTGAAAGGCTTAATAAACTCAGAAACGATCCGCTCTGTCTCTTCTTCCGGGGCTTCGAAATAGGCTATCTCGCACTCAGCCTCTTCCCAGATCCGCTGCACCGTTTCTCCATCTTTTATTTCAAACGTGGTTCTCAAGGCTTCATGACGCTGCATTAACTGCTGCATGACGCTGTTAAGCCTTTCAACATCAAGCTCACCTGTCAGGCGCAGAACCGCCGGCATGTTATAGCTCGTTTGCGCATCCTCAAGCTGCTGAAGCACGTACATCCGTTTTTGCGGTGAAGAAACAGGATACGTATCTTGTTTCTCTGCCGGGCTGATACTTGCGGCTGTCCCTTTTTCAGCAGAGGCAATCACCTGTGCCAAGCCCTCAACCGTCGGTGATTGGAAGAGATCCTTGAGTGACAGCTCAACGCCCAGTTCCTGATGAACCAAGGCAAGCATCTTCATGCCTGCTAATGAATGTCCGCCAATGTCAAAGAAGTGGTCATAAACGCCGACTTGTTCTGCCTGAAGTACCTGTGCCCAAATGTCTGCGACTTTTTGTTCCGTTCCATTGCGTGGCGCAACATATGAAACACCTCTTGAAACGTTGGCATCAGGAATCGGCAGCGCTCTCCGGTCAATTTTTCCGTTCCCTGTCAGCGGCAGCTCGTCCATTTGGATAAATACCGCAGGAACCATATATGCCGGCAAGTCCTTCGCAGCATGCTCTCTCATCTCTTGTGATGAGATGTCTCCCTCTCCGACATAGTAAGCACACAACAGTTTATCTCCCGCTCCTTGATCAACGGCAAGCACAACACTTTCCTGAACACGATCATGGGTTTGCAGCTGATGTTCGATTTCTCCAAGCTCGATGCGCTGTCCGCGAATCTTCACCTGATGGTCGATTCGCCCGATAAATTCGATGTCGCCATTCGGCAGCCATCTCGCAAGGTCTCCCGTTTTATACATGCGTTCGCCGGATGTAAACGGATGGGGAACAAATTTCTCCTCAGTCAGTTCTGGACGGTTGTAATAGCCTTTCACGAGTCCTTCGCCGCTGACGCAAAGCTCTCCGGCAATCCCGGCAGGCTGCACGTGTCCCGTACGGTCAAGAATGTATACTTCCGTATTGCTGACCGGTTTTCCAATCGGAACAGACAGCGTGTGCTCCTCCAATTCATCAACCGGATGATACGTCGCGAAAACCGTGCTTTCAGACGGTCCATACATGTGAAGGAGCTTGCCCTTTCCAACCGTTTGCAAAGCTTTTCTGACATGCTCAACCGAAGCCCGTTCCCCGCCAAACATAATCTTGCGAAGCGTTGACAAGCATGCCGGATTCAAGTCCACAAGCAAGTGGAACAAAGCGGTTGTAATCATGAGAATGCTGATGTTCTCCCGTTCAATGACGCGGGACAGGCGAGCCATGTCCAAAACGGTTTCCTTCGGTATCAGCACCAGCTTGGCTCCGTTTAACAAAGAGCCGAACATATCGAACATAAACGCGTCAAACACGTAATTGGAAAGACCGAGAATCGTATCCTGTTCTGTAATGCTGAGATAATTCGTTTCCTTCACCGTGCGGAGGATATTGGCATGTGTCACGATATTCCCCTTAGGTGTTCCAGTCGTTCCGGAAGTATACGTCAGGTTGGCCATTGCTGCAGAATCAAGAGGCAGTGCGAGATTTCGCGCATCGGCATGATAGCTTTCTTCCTCATCGGCTAGCACGATAACGCCCTTAAATTCCGCTTCTTCCGCCAAAGCCTTTAATTTCCTCTGAGTGAGAAGCACCTTTGCTCCGCTGTCACGGAAGAAATGCTGCATCCGCTGAATCGGATGTTCCGGATCGATCGGAACATAAGCCGAACCTGATTTTAATACTGCCAAGATCGACACAATCATATCCATTGACCGCTCGCATAAGACAGCCGCAGTTCTGCCTTCGCCAGCTCCAAGAGAAAGAATGCCGCGGGCTAAACGATTGGCCCGTTCATTCAGCTCACGATAAGTGAGTGATTCGCCTTCATATTGAAGCGCAGTGTGGTCTGGCGTATTCGCCGCTTGCTCCTCGAACAGCTGAACAATTGTTTTATCTTTAGGATAAGGTGTTCTGCCCGGGTTAAACTGCTGAATTTGCGAAGCGGCCTCCTCTTCAGAAAGAAGCTTATACTCAGAAATCGGCTTCTCTGGATCAGCCGCAGCATCTTCAAGCAAACGCGCAAAATGCGTAAGCAGCCTGTTTGCCGTGCTTTGTTTAAACAGCTTTGTGCTGTAATCCAAATCAAGCTCAATGCCTTCATCGGTTTCTCTCGCCTGCACGGTCAAATCAAATTTGGCAATCTTGAAATTGGTCTCATGAAGAGACAAGGACAGATCGCCGACAGCCGGAATGCCTGCTGTCGCGTTTTGAAGGCTGAACATCGTGTCAAACAGCGGATGCCTGCTAACATCACGCGGGATGTTCAAATCTTCAACAAGCCACTCAAACGGATAGTCCTGATGAGAAAAGGCATCCAGCACCCGTTTGCGGACACGCGAGATCAATTGGGTAAACGTCTCGTCCTGCTTCACCTCACTGCGAATCGCAAGCGTATTGACGAACATCCCGATAATGCCCTCTGTATCGGAGTGATTTCTGCCCGCTGACGGTGTCCCGACAATGATGTCATCCTGTCCCGTATACTTTGACAAAAGCGTATAGTAAGCGGACAGCATCACCATATATAAAGTGGCGCCGTTTTGTTCAGCCAAACGATTGAGGCGATCCTTTACCCCCGCATCCAGCTTGATTGACACCCGATCTCCTTCAAAGCTTTGAACAGGTGGTCTTGGGTAATCGGACAGAAGCTGAAGCACCGGGAGCTCGCCTGCAAAGACTTCCTTCCAATAAGCCTGGTCCTTCTTGTACCCTTCAGCAGCCTGTCTGCTTTGCCATACAGCGTAGTCCTTATACTGGAGACGAAGCTCAGGAAGCTGTTCGCCTTTATAAATGCGTGCTAACTCCTCCAGCATAATGCCAATGGATACACCGTCAGAAATCAAATGGTGCATATCAAACAGCAGCATATGACGGTTCTCTTCAAGCCCCAGCAAACCGATTCTGAACAGCGGAGCTTTCGCCAAATCAAATGTCCGAACGAATGAAGCCATAATTGCCTCATCTGAGCGGCCGCCTCTTTCAATCATCTCAATGTTGAATTCAACGCTGTCGTGAATGTTCTGTCTCGGCGTGCTGTTTTCAAGAACAAATGACGTTCTCAAAGACTCGTGGCGTCGGATTAACCCCTGAAATGCGCGCTCCAGCTTTTGAATATCTAAAGGCCCTTCCAGAATTGCTGCCGCAGGCATGTTGTAGCCGACTCCTGCATCCTCGAATTGGCTGACGATATATGTTCGCTGCTGTGCCAATGAAAGCGGGTAATGCTCCTGTTTTTCAGCAGGTT
The DNA here is from genome assembly GCF_053903135.1 of Bacillus sp. JZ109. Lineage (NCBI taxonomy): Bacteria > Bacillati > Bacillota > Bacilli > Caryophanales > Bacillaceae > Bacillus > Bacillus sp. JZ109. The sequence continues at coordinate 3,674,170 of NZ_CP096388.1, forward strand.
CAATCACCGAAAATGCCCGGCTTTCTCTGTGATCAGCTTCCTCTGCAAGAGCCGCAATCGTCGGATGCTCAAACAAAAATTGAAGCGGAATCTCGATGCCTGTTTCCTTATGAATCTTTGTTAAAAGGGTCATGGCCTTCAATGAATGCCCGCCCGTTTCAAAGAAATTGTCAAAAATCCCCGCCTTCTCAACGTTCAGCACGTCCTGCCAAATGGCTGCGATTGCTTTTTCAGTCTCATTTCGCGGCGCTGTATAGGCAGTGCCGCTGACAGCCTTCACCTCTAGTGCAAACAGCTTGCGGCGGTCGACTTTGCCGCTTGGCGTAAGCGGAATTTCTGTCACTTCTGTAAAGTAAGCCGGCACCATATAGTCAGGAAGCTGTCTGGCCGCATGCTCCCTCAAACCGGCTGGCGCAAATTCGCTTCCAGGCTTCTGCACAACATATGCGCAAACCTCAAGATTTCCCTGTTCGTCAGGGCGTGCCAAAACAACGGCTTTTGCAACGTCTGGCGCCTGCTGAATCACGGCTTCAATTTCCCCAAGCTCAATCCGGTATCCGCGGACTTTGACCTGGTCGTCCTCTCTGCCTAAATATTCGATTGTTCCATCTGGAAGCCAGCGCACCACATCCCCGGTCCGGTACATGCGATCGCCCGGCACGAATGGATCTTGTAAAAACTTCTCTTCCGTTAATTCAGGCAAATGCAAATAGCCTCGGCCCACACCGTCTCCCGCGATATAAAGCTCACCCGCCACGCCTTCAGGCTGCAGCCGGCCTTTTTGATCCAAAATATATAAGCGGTTATTCCCCAGCGCTTTCCCGATCGGCACATACGCTGATTGAACTGCATTCTCAGGGATAACCGGATGAACAGACGCGTCAACGCACGTTTCAGTCGGCCCGTACACATTAGTCAAACGCGGCGCTGTGCCGGCTTCTTTAAACAGCTTCAGCAGCTTGTCCGCAACAACAGATGACAGGCCTTCTCCTCCGATCAGCATGTGTTTCAGTTTTAGGCCTTCAAAATCGCCTGCTGCTGCCAGCATTTGCAAATGAGCCGGTGTTCCGTCCGTCGCCTCAATGCTGTTCTTCCGATAATATGCAGCAAGGGCGGCCCCGTTCGTCACTGTTTTCTTCGGTACGATATAAAGGGTTTGTCCCAAAAGAAGCGACGCGAAGATCTGCTTCACTGACGCATCAAAGTGGAACGGCGCAAGCAATGCCATCCGCAGGGTTTGGCTGCCGCTTTGATAAATCGTCTGCTGCAGAGATTCAACCAAATGATGAACCTGGCGATGCTCGATCATAACGCCTTTCGGGCGTCCGGTTGTCCCCGATGTGTAAATAATGTAGGCAAGGTTCCGTGCGTTCACATCTGCATTCAGGCTTTCTTCTGCACCTTCCGCAATCGCCTGATCTAAGTCAACCAGCTCAGCATCGGCTTCAGGCGCCGCAACCTTCGATTCAGTCAGGATGAAGTCCGCCCCGCAATCCTCCAAAATATATTGAATGCGCTCAGCAGGAAAACCCGGATCAATCGGCACATAGGCTCCGCCGGCTTTTAAAATCCCCATGATAGCTGTAATCATCCGTTCAGAACGTTCAATCAAAACCGCAACAGGACTGTCCGGGCCAACCCCTTTCTGTTTCAGCACATTGGCGATGTGTGCGGATTGTTCATGTAACATTCGATAGGACAATGTACGACCTTCAAATACAACCGCTGGATGATCTGAAAGCTGCTCAGCCTTTTCTTGGAACAGTTCCGGGATCGTCATGTCCTTACGGTAGCTCACAGATTCACCGCCGGCCCTCGCAAGCAGCTTCTCTTTCTCCGCATCAGAAATCATCGTTAATTCATCAATTGTATGTTCTGGATGCGTTAACGCGTTCTCCAGCATCGTAATCATGCGCTCACAAATCATGTTGATTTCTTCACGTGAAAATAAATCAGTGCGGTAATCAAAATCGATGGTGAGTTTCCCAGTATCCCATCGATCCTTCACATGGATCGAGACATCATTTAATCCGCTGCCGCTGAAAATCGGCTCAGTCAAAAAGGCAAGGTCCTCTTCTTTTTGCCACTGCATCACCTGATATTCAAGAGAAACAGTAAACAGCTTGGTCAGAGAGCTCTTTGTTTCACGCAAATCGTTGATCAGAAGATTATACGGGTACTTTTGGTGGCGGAGTGTCTTCATGAGATCCTTCATCCGGTCTTTGACAAATTCTGAAAAAGCCTGCCCGCCGTCAATGTTTGTCCGAAGCGGAACCGTAGAAACAAACATGCCAAGCATCTGCTTCTCTTTCGCATTTGTCCGGTTGCCCATAAAGGTTCCCGTCACAACATCATTCTGGCCGCTGACCCTGTACAAATAGGCGGCGAGCAGCGATTGAAATACCGAAAGAACACTGACTTTATTCGCCTCACAAAACGACAGAATCTGCTTATGAAGCGCTTCAGGCACATCTTTAGAGAACCTCTCAGCATCTAAACTTCCCCCTGCGGATGCATTCCGTTTCAGGGAAACAAGTTCAGGCACCGATTCAAATTGCTTGTTCCAAAACGCCTTGTCCTTTTCAAACCGCTTCGATTGAGCATAGTCCTGTTCAGATAAAACATGATCGATAAATGAATGCGAGATTCCTTCTTTTGTCTCTGAGCCGCTGGCTAATTCTAAATAAATGTGCATGATCGCATTCCCGAGAATATTCATGGAGATACCATCAGAAATCACGTGATGAACATTTGCGTAAAACCACACTTCATTTTCCTTTATGGTGAACAAGGAAAAACGGAACAAATCACAATCGTATAGCGGCAAAGGTTTCTTCGTTTCCTCCCGGCTCCATTGTGAAATAAACTCTATCGCATTCGGATCTTCAGTAGTGTCAGTATGTTTTATATCAACAGGCCGATACTCGCTAATATATTGAACAGGCTCCCCGTTTTCATCTAGCCGCAAACGAAGGCGCATGGCGTCATTTCTGCGAATAAACTCTTGAATCGCCTGCTCAACAAGCACATAATCAATCGCATCAGCTGAAACCAGCTTACCAATCCCCGCAAGATTTGAAATGCTCGTGTGAGGATAAAATTTTTCTGTGTACCAAATTCGTTTTTGTGCATCCGTTAAAGGGTAAAAAGTTATTTCCATATTGTCATACCTCCCCTAATCTTTATAAGCAGTGAACATGTGCAACGCATTTTCTCTTTCTTATCCATATCAGCTTTTAATTCTTATGAACTAACAGCCGAAATAGCCCAAAGTACTACACTTAAAAAGCAGTACTTCCAAACAAAAAAACAGATTGCCGCTATAAAAACGGGCAGCCGTCAGTCAGCATTGCGGCGTTTAACATAAGCGGATAAAGACCGCAAGATCCCCTATCCTAATAGGAAACAATTTTGGCTATTTATTCATTGTTTTCAATATTTTTTATCTTACTACCGTTCACTTTAAATGAAAAAAATGTTTTTATCACCGAAAAATGGGTGAAAAGTTTCATGCGGGATGCCGAAAGATTCCAGTTTATTTACAGGGATATTTTTGCGGGATGCCGCAATCATTTCCACTAAACATTATTTACAGAAAAATAAAAATTTTTAAACCGAACTGCTGCGTTCAATCTTTTTTTATTGCTGACTGCAATTTACAATCTTTACATGACTATGTGTACCGCGCAAAAACCGAAAAAAAGGCAAAAAAAAGACACCCTTGCGAAGAGCGTCTTACAACGATTCTTTCATGACATTTTTGTCGATATCAATCAATTCCATATAGCCTTTCCCCCACTCATACATGGCTTCAAGAATAGGCATGAGGCTTTCTCCGTGCGGGGTCAGAGAATATTCAACCTTCGGCGGGACAACCGGATACACTTCCCTGTGAACAATCATATCCTGCTCAAGCTCTCTCAGCTGATTCACGAGGATCTTCTGCGTAATATCAGGAATCAATGTTTTTAATTCATTGAACCGTTTTGTGCCTTCTTTTCCTAAATGCCATAAAATGAGCATTTTCCATTTACCGCCAATCACTGCAAGCGTTAATTCCTTCTCACAATTAAACCTTTTGTCGTCCATCCGGCTCAATAGAATCCCCCCTTAGTAACCTTTTTGTATGTTAGATACGTATCATCACTTACTTACTTTTTTGCAGACTCTTTTTTCATTATACTCACTCATAAAATCAAGCGAAAGAAATCTGATTGCCTCTCCTCACAGTATCCTCCAAGTAACTTGTTGACTTCAAAGTGCCTACTTCTCAACAAAAGAGGGAACCTATAGAATGAACAATAATTCGAAAAAGGGAGTGGATCAACAATGGAATTACAGCTTGCATTAGACCTCGTCAACATTCCAGAAGCCATTGAGCTTGTCAAAGAGGTAGAACAATACATCGACGTAGTTGAAATCGGAACACCGGTCGTCATTAATGAAGGCCTAAGAGCCGTTAAAGAAATAAAAGAAGCATTTCCTCAATTGAAGGTTCTTGCAGACCTGAAAATCATGGATGCCGGAGGCTACGAAATTATGAAAGCGTCGGAAGCAGGCGCTGACATCATCACCGTTTTAGGGGCTACAGACGACGCAACGATTAAAGGCGCAGTAGAAGAAGCCAAAAAACAAAAGAAGAAAATTTTAGTGGACATGATTAACGTGAAAGATATCGAGTCCCGTGCGCAAGAAATTGACGCACTCGGTGTTGACTACATCTGCGTCCACACTGGCTATGATCTTCAAGCAGAGGGCAAGAACTCTTTCGAAGAATTAACGACAATCAAAAACACCGTAAAAAACGCAAAAACCGCAATCGCGGGCGGCATCAAACTTGATACACTACCAGAAGTGATCCAGCAAAAGCCTGACCTTGTCATTGTCGGGGGCGGAATTACAAGCGCAGCTGATAAGGCGGAAACAGCTTCAAAAATGAAGCAGCTGATTGCCCAAGGATAACTCCGATGAAAACGACTGAATACGTAGCGGAAATTCTCAATGAGTTACACCGTTCAGCAGCTTATATTTCTAATGAAGAGGCTGACCAGCTTGCCGATCACATTCTTTCATCCCACCAAATTTTCACTGCGGGTGCGGGGCGGTCTGGCCTGATGGCAAAATCCTTCGCGATGAGATTGATGCACATGGGCTTCAACGCCCATATAGTAGGTGAGATTCTCACTCCGCCGCTCGCCGAAGGAGATCTAGTTATTATCGGCTCAGGATCAGGCGAGACAAAGAGCTTGATTCATACCGCAGCAAAAGCAAAAAGCTTACACGGAATTGTTGCAGCTTTAACCATCAATCCGGAATCAAGCATCGGAAAACAAGCGGACCTCATCATCAGAATGCCTGGTTCTCCTAAAGACCAGTCAAACGGAAGCTATAAAACCATTCAGCCAATGGGATCATTATTTGAACAAACTTTGCTGCTCTTCTATGATGCAGTGATTTTAAAACTCATGGAGAAAAAAGCACTCGATTCTGAAACTATGTTCACTCACCACGCAAACCTTGAATAGCATCACACAACCGGCCTGAAAATCAGGCCGGTTTTATTTTTTAAAAATAAAACTTTAAACCCAAAAACCCGATAAGTAATATGACCTATAAATCATAAAAGGAGGAATTATGTTGATAAAACGATTTAAGATGAAGCTAGGAACTAAAATTCTTTGCCTCGTTTTCGTGGTGATTCTTTTGTTTTCGGCATCAGTTGGCACTGTGATGCTTAAAGAAATTACAGAAAGCATGAAACAAATGGCAACTGAAAAAGCGAAAGGTGATCTCGCTTTAAGCAGCACATATATTGATGATGTCATGTCAGGCGACTGGCAGGTGAAAAACAATAAGCTCTATAAAGGGCAAACACAAATCAATGGAAATGAAGATATTGTTGATCTGCTTGGTGAAAAAACAGGTGATACCATTACCATTTTCCAAGGCGATACTCGTGTTGCAACCAATGTCATGAAGAATGGCGAAAGAGCTGTCGGCACCCAGGCTTCTTCTGAAGTTATTGCCGCTGTTTTAAAGAAAGGAAAGCGTTTTTACGGACAAGCAGATGTAGCAGGTTCTTCTTATCAGACTGCATACATGCCGTTAAAAGATCAAAATGGGAACATCATCGGCATGCTGTATACCGGAGCTAATCAAAGTATTTTAGCATCACTTACACAATCACTTTTCACTCAATTCGCTATCGTTCTTGTTATCGTCATTATAGTATCAGTCATCCTTGTTTTGGTTTTCACCAGAAAAATCAACAAGCGGCTGAACGCTTTAAAAAGCGCCTTTGAAAGTGCCGGAAACGGAGATATGACAATAGAGGTGTCAGACAAAACCGGTGACGAGCTTTCAGAACTAAGCGTCTATTATAATAAGATGAGAATGAAGCTGAACGATACCATACAAACCGTACAACAATCAGCCCTTCAGCTTGCGTCAGCCTCTCAGCAGCTCTCAGCCGGAGCAGAGGAAACAAATCAAGCTTCAGAAAAAATCACAGAAGCTGTACAGCAGATTGCAAATGGAGCCCAAGATCAGATCACCCGAATTGAAAACAGTGAAAGCTCATTAAAACAAGCTTCAGCAGACATCCGGGATATTTCTGCAAATACTGCCGCTATCGCTGACAAAGGGCAGCTCGCGCAATCAAAAGCAGACATTGGACAAAAGGAAATTGCAAATGTACAGGCGCAAATGGATGCGATTCACCAGTCAATTCAGAAAAGCGGAGAAATCATACACCAGTTAGACGGCCGCTCTAAACAAATTGAGCAAATTTTATCGGTCATCACCCAAATTGCCGATCAGACAAACCTGCTTGCGCTGAATGCAGCGATTGAAGCTGCCAGAGCCGGTGAACAAGGAAAAGGCTTTGCTGTTGTTGCTGATGAAGTACGTAAATTAGCGGAAGAGTCTCAACAGTCTGCGGGACAGATTTCAAAACTGATCATAGAAATACAAAAGGATATGAACCGGTCTGCAAGATCTGTTGAGCATGTGAAAACAGAAGCTGCAGAAGGAGTCACCATGATCCAGCGCACCAGAGATGCATTTAAGGAAATTGCAGCTGCAACAGGTGAAATCAGCGCCGAGATTAGTGATTTATCAGCATCTGTAACAAACATTTCAGCCAGTGCACATCAAATAAATGATTCCTTTGCAGCCAATACGGCCGACATTAAAGAATCTACTAAAAATACCCGGCAAGCGGCTGCATTAACAGAGGAGCAATTTGCTGCAATGGAGGAGATTACCGCAGCTTCTGAAACACTTTCTCAATTAGCTGAGGAGCTTACCGGTATCATAAGCCAATTTAAAATGATTAATCAAGCCGAAAACGGCTGATGACTTACTATCATTATTGTAAATTGGCAATCGTATTTTGCTGAAAACAAATATTTCGTTCTGCTAAAATTACGATTTCTGCAATAAACTGAGCGTAAAACATAAAATTTAAACCTTTACACCAAATGCTTTCTGGATTACTCTTGTGTCAGTTTTAAAAGCGGGAGGTGAACATCACGACGGACATCATAAAAACAATACTTCTCGTCATCGTCATCATAGCAGCTGCAGCTGTCGGCCTGATAAAAGGAGACTTTTTCTCAGCTGATCAAAAAACGTCTCAAACGAAAGAATATGATGAAACAATCGCCTTCCCATCTGACCGGTATCCCGAAACGGCCAAGCATATTAAGGATGCGATAAATGAGGGGCACTCAGAGGTGTGCACTATCGACAGAGACGGAGCTGAGGAACGCCGCGAGCAATCATTACAGGACGTACCTTCCAAAAAGGGGTATGACAGAGATGAATGGCCAATGGCCATGTGCAAAGAAGGCGGTGAGGGAGCTTCTGTAGAATACATTTCTCCCGCTGACAACCGCGGAGCAGGCTCTTGGGTCGGGCATCAGCTTACCGATTACCCAGACGGCACAAAGGTTTTATTCACAATTCAGTAAACAGTACATAGAGGAGGAACAGCACATTGATCAAATCATGGAAGCCGCAAGAACTTTCGATTTCATATCATCAATTTACTGTATTTCAAAAGGATTCTACACCTCCTGTAATGGATTGGACTGACGAAGCGATTGAAAAAGGATATGCTGCGGCAGACGGAGCCATTTCCTTTGAGGCACAGCGAAATACAAAGGCCTTTATTCTTTTGCGCCTGAACAGTTCAGAAACAGTAAACTCCTACGAAAAAAAAGTGACTGTTCCTTTTCATGTCACAGAAAACGGAATTCATATTGAAAGCATTATGTCTAAAAGACTGTCCTTTGATCTGCCTAAAGGAGACTATCAATTGACATGTTGGACTGTGCCGGCTGAAATGTCAGATTTGCACGCCGACACTTATATTATTGATGCTGTTTCTGTGTAATGAAAAACCCCTGAGAGAATAACTCTCAGGGACTCTTTATAAACTTTCTCCGTTTGTCTTGATGACATCTTGATACCAATAAAAGCTTTTTTTCTTCAAGCGTTTTAAATCGGATGTGCTTTCTTCATCACGATTGACATATACAAATCCGTATCTTTTTTGGTAGCCGTTCAGCCAGCTTAACAGATCAGTAAACGACCAGCTGCAATAGCCGATTAAATCGACACCGTCACTGATGGCTTGTCTGCATTGCTCAAGATGCGAACGCAAATAATCAATTCGATAATCATCCTGTACAGTGCCGTCCTCAACTTTATCAAATTCACCCAAACCGTTCTCTGTTATAAACACTGGAAGCTGATAGCGGCTTGTAATTCGGCGAAGACCGATACGCAGCCCAATTGGGTCAATTGTCCAATCCCAGTTGCTCGTTGTCAGATGCGGATTTTTTTTCGTTTTGAACACTCCGGGTATCCCCGTCTCCTGATTGGTTCCTTTTTGGCCTGTCGTATTCATTTTCCCTTCTGACACACCATCAAGCGGATTTCGTTCATAGGTGATCGTCTGATAATAATTGACACCTACAAAATCAGGCTTCCCTTTGGCGAGCAGGTCCATATCTCCTGCTTCAATTGTCGGCGCCCATCCCTGTTTTTCCAAGTAGCGGAATGGAATTTGCGGGTAGGTTCCCCAGCAATACATGTCAAGCCACCAATTGTTCGTAAATTCTTCGGCGTTTTCAAATGCCAGTATATCCTCTGGATGGCTTGATAAAGGGTAAGCCGGAGAATAAGCAAAGCTAGGACCTATTTTGCCTTCAGGCACATATTCTCTAAATGATTCGATGGCTTTTGCATTAGCCAGAAACGCAATATGGTTTGCTTCGTAAAATCGTTTTCTGTCTTTCACTCCAGGCGGATGCATGGCTGTAATAAATCCGTGATTAAAATTGTAGTTCTGTTCGTTTAACGTAACCCAATATTTCACCCTGTCTCCAAAACGTTTATAAAGAGTAATACAGTAGTGATTAAAATCCTCTATGATGTTTCTGGATTCAAACCCGCCGTATTCGTCCATAAGCGCTTGAGGCAAATCCCAGTGATATAAAGTCAGAACCGGCTCGATGTGATGAGAAAGCAATTCATCAATCAGTCTATCGTAAAACGCTAGACCTGCTTCATTGATCTCTCCTTTTCCTTTTGGAAAAACCCGTGGCCAGCTGACGGAAAATCGATACGCTTTTAACCCCATCTCAGCCATCAGAGCGACATCTTCTTTAAATCGGTGATAATGGTCAACCGCAATGTCGCCATTGGTTCCTTTAAACGTTTTGCCCGGTATTTTCGTAAACACATCCCAAACAGAAGGGCCTTTGCCATCTTCATTCCAAGCGCCTTCAATCTGGTACGCTGCAGAAGCAGAGCCCCACAAAAAATGTTTCGGAAAAGATTCTGGATGCTGGTGGATCATAGTGTTTATCACTCCTGAATTATTTGATAAACCTATCATAGGCTATGAAACGCGTTTCATATCAACTTGAAGTTAGTCGCGGAACAGCTCAGCTAATATTTTTTCTCTTTGTCCAAGAAAATATCGTGTTAATTGAACATGCTCTGTATTCTCATATTCAATATGATGTATTCTTCCACCATCAAAGCTTAAAATATTAGCATTGGGATAGCCCAGTAGGATTGGGGAGTGAGTCGCAATGATCATCTGTACATTTCCGCCCTTCACCAAATCATGTATAACTCTCAAAAAAGCTAATTGTCTAGCTGGAGAAAGTGCTGCTTCTGGCTCATCTAAAAGGTAAATCGCTTTCTCTTTAAAACGATGACGGAATAGAGACATAAAGGACTCTCCATGTGATTGATTGTGTAGCGGCCTCCCTCCATAGGAACGGTATGGCTGAGGAGCATCTAGTTCCATCTCATCCAGATGAAGAGAAAGATGATAAAACGATTCAGCCCTTAAGAAGAAGCCATTTGTTACCTTTGGAAGCCAAGATAAACGTATATAATCTCCTAAATGGGAATCTGACTCCCGTAATTCATAGACATTATTTCGGCTTCCGCCCGCTGTATTGAATTCACACTTATCTGCTATCGCTTCAAGCAAAGTAGATTTTCCAGATCCATTTTCCCCCACAAAAAAAGTCACTTGGCTAGTAAATAAGATGTCATTTAATTGACTTATAGCCGGGATAGTAAAAGGAAATCTGTCAAAGTCCAAAATCTTATCTCGAAGAAGAGTAACCTTTTTTAAAAACATAGCATCTCCTTTCTATACTCAGTTAAATAATATATTGAGAAAGATCTTCTGCATCCATAAAAACATAGCCCATCCTAGTATTCCAACACATAATGCAAACCAAAACGGCACATGAATTTTCAGCAAAAAAGCCAAAATAGCTAGTAAACAAACTGTAGCTGGGATTCCTGTAAGCACACCAGATGCAAATTGACTTAATTGAGCTGTTTTTTCACCTTGTATTTGCATCCAAAAAAGGCTTAATAAACTGACCAAGGGCAAAGCAGCAATGATGCCGCCATAGGTCGGATGTCTTTTTGATATTTCAGTAACAAAACCGATAATCAACGCAGAGATGATTACTTTACTTAAAACTGCCATTGTTTAGCTTCCCTACTTAAAAGTTCAAATGCCTGTTCAAGTAATTTCTTTTCTGATGTGCTCATTCGTTCAATTATTTCTTTTAATTTCTCTTTATCTAGCTGTGTATGCTGTTCAAGAACAGATCTTCCTTCTTGTGTTAAGAAAACTAAAACTTTTCGTTCATCCTGTTGACTTCGCCGTTTAGCTATAAATCCCTTTTGAATCAAACGTTTAGTATGCTCTGACGCTGTATTGTGAGAGACAGACAAGTATTCAGCCAAAGCTCCTATTGTCGCCTCACCTTGCTTTTCAATATGCTGCATAATCCGTATTGCCTGGTGAGAAATATTATCTTTATGTTGATAATGTAATAAATAATAAATATCTGTCCACTGCTGATTAAGTTTAGAGATTAAATCCATCTCCATCATTATACACCCCATTTATATCTTATTATAAGATATAATCAACAAAAGCGATATATTTTTTGGAAAATTCATTCAGTAACTTTTAACAATAAAAAAGCACCCAATTCCCATTGGATGCTTACCATTTTAATGTCTTTTTTCAAATTTATGCGGATGAGGATGGTGCTTTGGAACAAAGCCGTTTTGTTTCATCATTTCAAAGTGTTTGTCCAAGTGATTTTTGATGTGTTCTCCTCTTTCTTTAGGCAGGACACCATATTGTACATACTTTGAGATCACGTCTTTGCGCTTTTTAAGAATCTCTGCTTCCAGTTGTTCAATCTCTTTCTTTTGCTGATCTGTCAGTGTAACATTTGCGGGAGGCTGCTGCTGTTTTTCAGCGGCCTCAGCTGTACCGGTCAGAGAAATGACAGCCGCTGCAATGAACATTGTGATGATGTTGATGGTTATTCGTTTCATCCAGTTTATTCCTCCAATCTATTTTTCATATGTTTTGCTGCCTTGTATTTTTTATGCATAAAAATAAAAAGAGCGAACCATTATTCGCTCTTTCTAATCTCTTCGTCAGCATTAAGTTCTTCTTCACCTGGCGTCGCATAAGTGACATACGTTCCCGCGATTAAATCATGCAGGGTCCGTTTGTCTTCTCGTACGGCAATCAGAATCAGGCTGGCGATCAAGCCGAGTCCGAAGGTTATAACGTAAACCAGGCCGGCTACAATAACCCGTAAAAACATTGTTAACAAGCTGACTTGTGATCCGTCTTTTTTTACGATTCTGATTCCGCAGATTCTTTTTCCGATAAGGTAGCCGCGCCAAAACACCGGCAGCAAAATAGAGTACAGCAGAACAACCAAACTGATGAACATGCTGTCATTCGGGTCTTTTCCTGTAATCAGCCAATAGATCAGCAAAAGAGGCACGGAGACTATAATGTAGTCTAACAATGCTGCTCCAAGTCTGATCCAAAATCCAGCTGGTTTGTAAATGTTCATTTGACTCCCCATTATGGTTTAAATGTTTCCATTTTCTTTCTCATCGAATATATCATATGCCTTAGGGGCATCAGCAAGACTTAAATTATTCTGAAGATCGGTTTCATGTCTCTTGACCATTTCTTCCGGTATTGGCATAGATGAGTGACGGGTCTGCTGCATCCTTCACTTTCACATGCGTTTCCTTGGTACGTCTGGCATTCATCCTTGGACAACTCCTTTTTTCATCACCTCTTCCCTTCATAGACGCTTTTAAACACCCACACATGCCTTTTGTATACACAATTCGAACTTTTTGAAAACGCGATCAACATATTGCAACCCCTTATGTTCAATGCTATCTTTTTAGTTGATTAACAGATTGGGGGAACTATAGGTGAAATCATTCATGCATTCCAAAGCCGTTATATTCAGTTTCACAATGGCTTTCTTTCTTATATTGGCAGCCTGTTCCGGCAAAAATGAAGCCGATTCCAAGGATACAGGCTGGGAGCAGATTAAGGATAAAGGGAAAATCGTAGTCGCTACATCAGGCACGCTTTATCCCACTTCTTATCATGATACCGACTCTGGCTCCGATAAGCTGACGGGCTACGAGGTTGAAGTCGTTCGTGAAGCGGCAAAACGCCTGGGACTGAAGGTTGAGTTCAAGGAGATGGGCATTGACGGGATGCTGACAGCGGTGAACAGCGGACAGGTTGACGCAGCCGCGAATGACATCGATGTGACGAAGGACCGCGAGAAGAAGTTCGCATTTTCTACTCCATATAAATATTCATACGGTACGGCAATTGTCCGAAAAGACGATTTATCAGGGATTAAAACGCTTAAGGATTTAAAAGGGAAGAAAGCGGCTGGCGCGGCTACAACCGTCTACATGGAGGTCGCGAGAAAATACGGCGCCAAAGAAGTGATTTATGATAATGCGACGAATGAGCAATATTTAAAAGATGTTGCCAACGGACGCACTGACGTCATTTTAAACGACTATTACCTGCAGACACTTGCGCTCGCGGCATTCCCGGATCTCAACATTACAATTCATCCTGACATCAAGTACATGCCGAACAAACAGGCCCTTGTCATGAAAAAAAGCAATGAGGCACTTCAGAAAAAGATGAACGAAGCATTGAAAGAGATGAGCAAGGATGGCTCTTTGACTAAACTGTCGAAACAATTCTTCAATAAAGCAGATGTATCAAAAAAAATTGATGCCGACGTTCAGGACGTTGATTTGTAATCGGACGCCATGATCAATAGCATTCAATGGGAATATATTTTCAACACAAAGCTGGCTATTGAATCGTTCCCTTATGTCATAAAAGGCATTGGGTATACACTGCTCATCTCTTTTGTAAGCATGTTTGCGGGAACTGTGATCGGCCTGTTCATATCACTCGCCAGAATGTCAAAGCTTGCTTTGTTAAGATGGCCGGCGAAGCTCTATATCTCATTTATGCGGGGCGTTCCGATATTGGTGATTTTGTTTATCCTTTATTTCGGGTTTCCTTATATCGGCATTGAATTTTCCGCTGTCACGGCTGCTTTAATCGGCTTTAGCCTAAACAGCGCCGCCTACATTGCGGAAATTAACCGTTCAGCCATTTCATCCGTCGAAAAAGGACAGTGGGAAGCCGCATCCTCGCTGGGTCTTTCCTATTGGCAGACGATGAGGGGCATCATTTTGCCGCAATCGATACGTATTGCGCTGCCTCCGCTTGCCAATGTATTGCTCGACTTAATCAAGGCATCATCTCTCGCTGCGATGATTACAGTGCCGGAATTGCTCCAGCATGCGAAAATCATCGGGGGCAGAGAGTTTGATTATATGACCATGTATATTCTGACCGCTCTCATTTATTGGGCCATCTGCTCCATTGCCGCGGTCTTTCAGAATATCCTTGAGAAAAAATACGCTCATTATGTTTAAACAAACGTTTCATTAAAAAAAGCCGTTCCCCAGGGGACGGCTTTTTTTCTATTGATTCAGCTTCCATTTAAACGGGTCCTCAAACAGCGACCAGTCGGAATCAAATTCATATTCAGTCAGCAGGCATTGATCAAGCTCTTTCGTAATCGTTTCTTCATCTAGGTCAGTTCCGATAAAAACTAGCTGCGTTAGGCGGTCACCGAACTCCGGGTCCCACTCCTCCAGGATTTCCGGCTCCTGCTGTTTGACTTGCTCCTGCTCAAGCTTCGGCAGCGCCGCCACCCAATAAGATACAGGCTCAATCGTAACCGACGGACCTGCTTGCGACATCAGCAAAGCGAGGTTGTTATGAGATGCGCACCAGACGATTCCTTTGGCACGAACCACGTTCTTTGGCATTTGATCTATCCATTGATAAAACCGTGTAGAATGAAACGGCAAACGTCTCTTATATACAAATGAAGAGATACCGTATTCTTCTGTTTCCGGGGTGTGTTCCGCATGGCCTGCCGTCAGCTCTTGAATCCAGCCGGGCGATCCGCTCGCTTCCTCGAAGTTAAATAACCCTGTATGCAAAATCTCCTGCGGTTTTACATTTCCTTTGACGGAACGAATGAACCTGGCTCTTGGCTGCAGTTTACGAAGAACGTTTTCAAGCTGTTCGAGCTCTTGCTCGCTGACCAAATCACATTTATTTAAGATCAGTACATCGCAAAACTCAATTTGATCGATCAAGAGGTCGGCGATTTCTCTTTCATCCTCTTCCCCCAATGCTTCTTTGCGGTCCAGAAGGCTTTCGCCTGACTGATAATCATGCCAAAAACGGTTGGCATCAACCACCGTCACCATCGTATCCAGCTGACAAAATTTTGTAAGATCGATTCCCATCTCTTCATCGATATAAGAGAAAGTCTGGGCCACCGGGATCGGTTCGCTGATTCCTGTCGATTCGATGACGATATAATCAAACCGTCCGTCTTTTGCCAGCTTCTCAACTTCAATTAATAAGTCTTCGCGAAGCGTGCAGCAAATGCAGCCGTTTGACATTTCCACAAGCTTTTCATCTGTTCTGGAAAGGCCCCCTTCCTGCTTAACCAAGCCCGCGTCAATGTTCACCTCGCTCATATCGTTTACGATAACCGCTATTTTCAAGCCTTCGCGATTTTGCAGAATGCTGTTCAGCAATGTTGTTTTTCCCGCACCTAGATAACCGCTCAGTACGGTAACCGGAATTTTTTTCATAATAGTGCCTCCATTAAAATAGAATGATTACGATTTAAATTGAATACTTCGCCGTATGTACAATGGTGTAGAGCAGCTTTTCGCGCTCTTTTCTCGCTCCACCCGATTTCTAAATCAGTAAAGGCTCCAACCGCGTTTAATCCTTTTTCCCCATCGCAAATCCTTGCCGACAATCGGAAAACAGCAGCTTCATAGGGCAATTGCTCCACTTGCGTTGCTGAACCGATGGAAAGCGCAAATATCTCATCAGAAAGTAGCTTGGGTTTCGTTTCCAGTTTTCAAGAGACGCTTCATGGGGATCAATGACAGCAAGATCCTTAGCCTTTCCGCTTTTCACAGATACAGCCAATGATAAGCCCTTTATCGCAAAACGTAATTGTTACGATTTAAATTGTATGGTCTTTTTTCCTTTTTGTCAACGGTTTTCAATTCAGCTGATCACCACTTTTGTATGTTCAGGGATATTTTCATATACCCATTTCGCATCTGGAATGGTCAGCCTGATACATCCGTGAGATGCTTTCGTTCCTAGTTGTTCTGCTTCCGTTTTGATGACTTTTTGATCCTTAGTCATTGGCACACTATGAAATAAAAATTCACCGTGATTTTTCCATGATACCCAGTATTCTGCGCCTTCCTGGTATCCTTCGGAGAAAAACCATTCTCCCCGTTCAGGCTCTACATAAAAGGTGCCCTTTGGCGTAGCATCATCTTTTGTTTGATCAAGACCAGAAGAGATCATCATTGTATAGATGGTGTTGCTTCCTTCCTTGATGTAAGCCTTCTGCTCCTTCACATTCACATCAATCCAGACATGCTTCTGTTTAATATCCGGGTACTCTCCGCCCGAAGGCTTTGTCCAATCAATGCTTGTTTTTGCTGTTTTTCGAACGTCCGTTATGTTTTCGACCGTTTTCTTTGTATTGATACTTGCGTGTTCTTCTGCATGATCGGAGCAGGCTGACAGCAGGATGGCTGGCATAAGAACTGCAACAATGAATAATGAGAGTTTCATATTTTATCCACTTCCTTCGAAAAACACAGCTTCGCATAGGCATCGTGGAGATGGATCGATTCTTCATTGCGGCATTCAATCTCAAAGGCTGACACCCATTCAAGCTCAAACAAATCTGCAGCAATCAGCCGGGCGAGATCCTCAACAAACCTCGGATTCTCATAGGCCGTTTCTGTCACCGCTTTTTCATCAGGGCGCTTCAATACCGGATGCAGTCTCGCAGAGGCATTTGATTCTGCGGCGTGAAGCAAATCAGCTTTAACATCACTTGGCAGCGATGCGGCCGGATGAATATCGGCCCAAATGCTGACCGTTCCCCTCTGATTATGGGCACTGTATTCGCTGATTTCCTTGGAGCAAGGGCACAGAGTCGTTACTTTTGCTGAGATGCCGGCACGCTGTTTAAACGGCTGATCTTTGCGATAGGTGACAGACATGAATATATCAGCATGCATCAAACCCGCTTTCTCAAGCTTCGGGCTTTTCCGTTCGAAAAACCACGGAAACCTCACTTCAACTGTGGCAGATGATATGTCCATGTTTTCTGCAAGCTCTTTCGTAAATTGCTGAAGAGAGGAAAATGAGAGAACCCAGCCGTTTTGATGATAGACTTGCAGCAGCTCTGTTAACCGGCTCATATTAATCCCCTTCTGATTTCTCGGCAAATTACAAGTCATTGTAAAGTTCGCAGCCGTTGTTTGCTCGGCAGGCATCATGGCAGAAGTGATTGTCACTGGATGGGACACATTAGCGACACCTACATGCTGAATGTCAAAAAAATAATCCTTCCTGATATTTTGCAGGTCCTTCATTTTCTCTTTTTCCACTGGTTTCTCGCCTTTGATCGGACTGACCGATCCAAAGTATTGAAGACGCTCCGTTTTTTTCGGGAGCAGCGTATGTTGATTCATTCAGAAAACTCCTCTCACTAACAAATCGTAATAATTACTATTTATTTTGATCGGTTCACTGTTGGAAATCAAGAGAAAATAAAAAAGACACGCACAAATGCGTGTCCGTCAAAATCCTAAACATCCGCCGGGCTGCTTTCCGCGCTCCAGCTTTTCCGCCAGTAATAGCCTGCGGCAAGGACAAGTGCAAACGCCAGCAGCACGATACAGGAAAACGTGATAAAACCGATAGCATATGTGCCTGTCATCTGTTTGAGAGATCCTAAGATGTTCGGCAGGAAAAACCCTCCGATTCCTCCGGCCGCACCGACGATTCCCGTCACCATGCCAATTTCTTTGCGAAAACGCTGCGGCACGAGCTGGAATACTGCGCCGTTTCCCATTCCGAGCCCCATCATTCCGACAAACAATAGAACAATAACCATTGAGAGAGATGGCAGGCTGCTGACTCCGGCCATACACAGTGCCACGATGACAAACAGTACAGAAAGAACTTTCGTGCCGCCGACACGATCCGAAATCAAGCCCCCGACAGGCCGGAAAAAGCTCCCCGCCGCTACACATAATGTAACGAAGTCGCCCGCGTGAATTTTTGACAGCTGGTATTGATCAACAAAGAAAATAGATAAAAAGCTTGAGAGCCCGACAAATCCGCCAAATGTGACGCTGTACAGCAGGCAGAAAAACCATGTTTCCTTTTGCCCGAACACATGCAGATAGCTTTTGAGCGGCTGCGGAGCCGGCTGTGCAGGAGAATCCTTTGCCATGGATACAAAAAGAATAAAGACGATCAATAATGGAATTAGCGCAATTCCCATGACAATGTGCCAGCCGAACTGCTCTGCCAGACGAGGGCCAAACAGGGTTGCAAACAACGTGCCGCTGTTCCCCGCTCCGGCAATCCCCATCGCAAGTCCCTGCAAATGAGGCGGATACCAGCGGCTGGCCATAGGCAGCGCTACAGCAAAGCTTGCCCCCGCCACGCCAAGCAGAATCCCGATGGCATACAGCTCAGTCAGGGAACGGCCGCCGAATGTCCCCCAAAGCAGCGGAATCATCGTCACCAGCATCCCGATCACTGCCGTTTTTTTCGGTCCGATTCTGTCCGTTAAAATACCAAGAATGATACGAAACACTGATCCAGATAAAATCGGCACAGCTACGACAAGCCCTTTCTCAAAAGGAGACAGGCCAAAATCCTGAGAAATATAAACACCCAGCGCCCCTAGCATAACCCATATCATAAAACTGACATCAAAGTATAAAAAGGAACAGAGCAAAGTGAGTGGATGACCGCTAGTTTTCAGTTCCGACAGCTTCATAAGATTCCCCTTTCTAGACCCTCATTATTTTACATTTTCTGAATCAAGGATATAGGACCCTTATTTTCTGGAAAAGACATGTGTAAGTTTTTGTGACACGTTTAATGCGTTAACAGTGCATTGTGACATAATTTTTAATAGGAGAAAACTTACGAGCTTCGCCAAAGGAGGTCTGATACATGAAGAAACAAAGATTGGTGTTAGCGGGAAACGGCATGGCCGGAATCCGCTGTATTGAAGAAGTATTAAAGCTGAATCGCCACATGTTTGAGATTGTCATTTTCGGAAGCGAGCCGCATCCCAATTACAATCGCATTCTCTTATCCTCTGTATTGCAGGGTGAAGCGTCACTCGATGATATTACACTGAACAGCAAGGATTGGTACGACAAGCACGGGATCACGCTTTACACAGGCGAAACGGTTATTCAGATTGATACAGATCAGCAGCAGGTCATCACAGATCGGAAACGTACTCTGTCGTATGACAAATTAATAGTGGCAACAGGTTCCTCCCCTCATATTCTCCCTATCCCCGGGGCAGACAAAAAAGGCGTCTATGGATTTCGGACAATAGAAGACTGCCAAGCGCTGATGAAGATGGCTCAGCACTTTCAAAAGGCTGCGGTAATCGGAGCCGGCTTATTAGGACTGGAAGCTGCAGTCGGTTTACAGCATCTCGGTATGGATGTCAGCGTCATTCACCACTCCGCCGGCATTATGCAAAAACAGCTCGATCAAACAGCGGCGCGGCTGCTGCAAACAGAGCTGGAACAAAAAGGCCTAACCTTTCTTCTGGAGAAAGACACCGTCTCCATTTCCGGCGCCACCAAGGCAGACCGAATCCATTTTAAAGATGGCTCTTCATTAAAAGCAGACTTGATTGTGATGGCGGCCGGCGTCAGACCGAATATTGAATTAGCTGTATCCGCTGGAATCAAAGTGAACCGCGGGATCATCGTGAATGACTTCATGCAGACAAGCGAACCGAATATCTACGCCGTTGGTGAATGCGCCGAACATAACGGAACGGTGTACGGATTGGTGGCACCGCTTTATGAGCAGGGAAAAGCGCTCGCCAGTCATATTTGCGGCGTTCCATGTGAGGAATATCAAGGCTCAGCACCATCTGCGGCTTTAAAAATAGCTGGAATCGATGTGTGGTCAGCAGGAAAGATCCAAGAGGATGAACGCACGACGAGCATCAAAATCTACGACGAACAAGCAGGCGTTTATAAAAAAGCGCTTTTTGTAGATGACAAACTGGCCGGTGTTATTTTATTCGGAGACACCCGTGACAAGCAGCGGCTTCTCGACAGCCTGCTTAAACAACGAGACATCTCCATTGTCAAAAAGCAGATCATCGAACCGGAGACAAGCGGCCCTTTATTAGAATCCATGCCTTCCAGTGAAACGATTTGCCAATGCAACACAGTGACGAAAGGCGCGATTGAAGACGCGGTGCACACGAATAGCTTAACAACTGTTGAGGAAGTCAAGCACTGCACCAAAGCCACTGGGTCCTGCGGAGGATGCAAACCGCTCGTTGAAGACCTTTTGAGATACATGACCAACAGCGAATATACGAAGCCCGCCGGCACACCTTCGTTTTGCAGCTGTACTGATTTTACAGAAGACGACATCATCGCTGAGCTTCAGCGCAGGCCATTCACTAATCCGGCAGAAGTGATGGACCAGCTTGACTGGAGAACAAAAAAAGGATGCAGTACTTGTGTTCCTGCGATTCAATACTATCTGGAAATGCTGTACCCCGGGTTTGTCCAGCCTGAGCCAGCCACTGAAGAGACATGCATCCTGATTCCGCAAATGTACGGCGGGCGGACAAACGCGGAGCAGCTAAGAACCATCGCCAACATCATTGAGGCATACAGCATTCCCGACGTATCCATCACTCACGGCCAAAGGCTGAAGCTTTCCGGGATCAAGCCTGCGGATCTCCCGAACATAAAAAAAGACCTGAAGATGCCCGTTTACACTAATGAACACCGACACGCGCTGCAAAGCATCAAAGCATGTACATGCGGGCAAAATCGATCGATTCAGCAGCTGGCAGCCCAAATCGAAAGACAACTTGAGACGCTTCCCTTACCCGCTCCCATTTCTATCAGCTTATCATGTGAAACAGACTGCACCGATGCCGCCCTGCAAGATGTCGGCGCAATTCGGACACAAGCTGGCTGGGACATTTACATCGGAGGCGTCCGGGGAACTCATGCCCGTTCAGGAGCTCTGTTTTGCGTGACTGAGAACGAAGACAGCACTGCCGGCATGATCAAAGGACTGATCCAGTATTATCGGGAAACGGCTCATTACTTAGAAGCTGTTCATCAGTGGATAGACCGTCTCGGGATCGTTCATATCAGAGAAGTGCTATTCGAAGAAGACCTAAGGGCACAGCTGCTGGAAAGCCTCCAAACAGATCTGTCACTGATTCAAAACCCGACTGTAGAGACGGGTGCATATAAGAAAGGATGAGGCATTTTGACTGAACGACTGCTTAGATATTTCCGTGATAAACAGCAAGACGTCCAATCAGAAAAAACATATGACACTCAATGCCCGTTTTGCAGCATGCAGTGCAAAATGCAGCTCGTGGAACAAACCATCGTCACGCGCAAAAAGTACACTGCGATCGGGATTGATAATCCTACAACACAGGGGAGGCTATGCATGAAGGGCATGAATGCTCACCAGCATGCCTTGAACTCCTCTCGCATCACCCGCCCTCTGCTGAAGAAAAACGGCGAGTTTATCCCTGTTTCCTGGGAAGAAGCATTGAATTACATTAAAGACCAAGTGACAATGATCCAAGCAGAACACGGCCATGACGCCATGGCGGTATACGGAAGCGCCTCGATTACAAATGAAGAGGCGTATTTGTTAGGGAAATTCGCACGGGTGGGCTTACAGACAAAATACATCGACTACAACGGGAGGCTTTGTATGTCCGCCGCAGCAACCGCAGCCAACCAAACATTCGGAGCCGACAGAGGCTTAACGAATCCCTTATCAGACATTCCCCACACCCGTGTGATCATTCTGGCCGGCACCAATATCGCGGAGTGCCAGCCTACGATTATGCCATATTTTGAAAAAGCGAAAGAAAACGGAGCTTACATCATTGCCATTGATCCGCGTGAAACAGCGACAACAAAAATCGCCGATCTTCATTTGAAAATCAAACCCGGCACAGACGCCGCCCTTGCCAACGGTCTCGTCAAAATCATCATTGACGAACAGCTTATAAACGAGGATTTCATTCAATCACGAACAAATGGATTCGAAGAGCTGAAGCAGCATACTGACTCGTTGGACCTGAATGACATCGCCGAACAGACGAGTGTCCCCCTGGTGGATATAAGAAAAGCTGCTGTAAAGTTTGCCAAGGAAACGTCCGGCATGCTGTTTACAGCCCGCGGGATTGAACAGCAAACCGATGGAACAGCGGCTGTGAAAGGCTTCTTAAACATGGTGCTGATCACAGGAAAAATCGGCAAGCCTTACTCAGGTTACGGGGCGATCACCGGACAAGGCAACGGGCAAGGTGCAAGAGAGCATGGCCAAAAAGCCGATCAGCTTCCGGGCTATCGATCTATTGAAAACGAACAACACCGGGCACATGTTGCGAAAGTGTGGGGAATCCATCAGGATGATCTGCCGCGAAAAGGTGTCTCAGCCTATGAAATGATGGAAAAAATCAACGACGGCGACATCAAAGGATTGTTCCTCATGTGCTCCAATCCTGCTGTCTCCAGCCCAAATGCGAATCTCGTGAAAAAGGCTTTAAGGAAACTGACATTCTTTGTTGCAATCGATTTGTTTATTTCTGAGACTGCGAAATACGCAGATGTGATTTTACCTGCCTCCTCTTACTTAGAAGATGAAGGCACCATGACAAATGTAGAAGGACGCGTGACATTAAGAGAAGCAAGCCGGCCATGCCCCGGCGAAGCAAAGCATGATTGGCAGATCATTTGTGATCTCGCATCCGCTCTCGGCAAGGGCCGCTACTTTTCTTATACGTCAGCGGAGGATATTTTTAATGAATTGAGAGAAGCGAGCCGAGGCGGGATTGCCGATTATTCAGGCATCTCATACGACAGGCTCAGACGTGAAGGCGGCATTCATTGGCCGTGTCCGGAATCTGATCATCCCGGAACTGGGCGCTTGTTTACAGAATCATTTGCTCATCCGGATCAAAAAGCGGCATTAAGTGTGATTCCAAACGAACCACCTGTTCCAAAAGAGAAGCCGACAGCCGATTATCCGCTTTATTTAACGACAGGCAGAGTCATGTCTCACTACTTAACAGGCGTCCAAACAAGAAAAAGCGCCGCCCTTGCCGCGAGACATTTTGAATCGTTTATGGAAATCCATCCGCAAACAGCAGCGACCTACAATATCGAGGACCGTGTACTGGTAAAAATAGAATCGCCGCGGGGAAGCATCACCGTCCGCAGCAAATTATCAGAACAAATCAGAAAAGATACTGTTTTTGTTCCCATCCATTGGGCAGACGCTCAAAATGTGAATGATTTAATCGGGGAAGCCTTAGATCCAGCCTGTAAAATGCCCGGTTTTAAGGTATGTGCCGTCCGAATCAGACCCATTTAAATTTTTCATAAAATTTTTAGAACTTTTCGTATATTTTGTTACATTTTATAACATGTATCTTAAATATTCCTTTTTGCTGTGCTACGCTGGAAAAAACATTGATAAGGAGCGGATCATCTGATGGGAAAAAAACAGCTAGTTCTTGTTGGTAATGGAATGGCCGGGGTAAGGGCCATTGAAGAGATACTGAGTGTTGCTAAAGACGAGTTTCAGATCACAATTTTTGGTGCCGAACCGCATCCCAATTACAACCGAATCCTTTTGTCAAAAGTGCTTCAAGGCGATACAGATATTAAAGATATTACGTTAAACGATTGGGACTGGTACGAAGAAAACAACATTCAATTGTATACAAATGAAACAGTCATCAAAGTGGACACGGAAAACAAAACAGTCATCACAGATGCAGACAGAATCCAGCCTTACGATGAATTGATCTTGGCGACAGGCTCGGTCCCTTTTATCCTTCCGATTCCGGGCGCAGACAAAAAAGGCGTCACAGCTTTCCGGGACATAAAAGATACAGACACAATGCTCGCCGCGTCAAAACAATATAAAAAAGCTGCCGTCATCGGCGGAGGACTTCTTGGTTTGGAAGCAGCTCGCGGACTGCTGAATCTTGGCATGGACGTGTCCGTCATCCACCTTGCCCCATTCCTGATGGAGCGCCAGCTTGATGCAACGGCAGGACGCCTGCTGCAAAACGAGTTAGAAAAACAAGGTATGACCTTTTTACTTGAAAAGCAAACAGAAGAAATTGTCGGTGATGACCGTGTCGAAGGCCTTCGCTTCAAAGATGGCACAAGCATTGAAGCCGATTTAGTCGTCATGGCTGTCGGCATCCGTCCGAATACAACACTCGGCGCCGAGAGCGGCATTCCGGTTAACCGCGGCATCATCGTCAACGATTATATGCAGACTGAAATCCCGCACATTTACGCGGTCGGCGAATGTGCCGAGCACCGAGGTATCGCCTACGGGCTTGTGGCACCGCTCTATGAACAGGCAAAAGTGCTGGCGAAGCATATTTGCGGCATCGAAACAAAACCGTATGAGGGCTCCGTTCTCTCCACACAGTTAAAGGTATCAGGCGTCGAGGTTTTCTCTGCCGGTGACTTTAACGAATCAGAAGAGAAAAAAGCGATTAAAGTCTTCGATGAGCAGGACGGCATCTATAAAAAAATCGTCCTGAGAGGCAATCAAATAGTCGGTGCTGTTTTATTCGGCGACAGCAGCGAAGGCAATCGCCTGTTTTCTATGATTCAAAAAGAAGCCGATATCTCTGAAACCTCAAAAATATCAATCTTACAGCCTCTCGACCAACAAGCAGGCACAAGCATAACCGCAGCGATGAGCGACGATGAAATCATCTGCGGCTGTAACGGCGTGTCAAAAGGTGCGATTATTCAAGCCATACAGGAAAAGGGCTGCTCGTCAACGGACGAGATCAAAGCATGCACCGGCGCATCCCGCTCATGCGGAGGCTGTAAGCCACTCGTAGAAGAAATCCTCCAGCATACGCTCGGATCAGACTTTGATGCGTCAGCGCAAAAAGAATCCATTTGCGGCTGCACCACATTGTCGAGAGATGAAGTCGTAGAAGAAATCAAAGCCAAAGGGCTGTCACATACAAGAGAAGTCATGAATGTGCTCGGCTGGAAAACGCCAGAAGGCTGTTCCAAATGCCGGCCCGCTCTGAACTACTACTTAGGCATGATCAATCCAACCAAATACGAGGATGACCGGACATCCCGCTTTGTTAATGAACGAATGCACGCCAATATTCAAAAAGACGGAACATACTCAGTCGTTCCTCGGATGTACGGCGGCGTGACTAACTCCGCAGATTTGCGCAAGATCGCCGATGTCGTTGACAAATATGAGATCCCGCTCGTGAAAATGACAGGCGGCCAGCGAATTGATCTTATCGGCGTGAAAAAAGAAGACCTTCCGAAGGTATGGGAAGATCTTGATATGCCGTCGGGCTACGCGTACGGAAAAACGCTCCGCACAGTGAAAACTTGTGTAGGCGAGCAATTCTGCCGCTTCGGCACACAAGACTCCATGGCACTGGGCATTGCGCTTGAGAAAAAATTCGAAGGGCTAAACACGCCGCACAAAGTCAAAATGGCCGTGTCTGCATGCCCGCGAAACTGTGCGGAATCCGGCATTAAGGACCTTGGCGTTGTCGGCATCGACGGAGGCTGGGAGCTTTATGTCGGCGGAAACGGCGGAACCCACTTGCGTGCCGGCGATTTGCTGATGAAGGTGAAAACAAATGAAGAAGTCTTAGAATACGCAGGCGCTTACCTGCAATATTACAGGGAAACCGCAAACTATCTGGAGCGTACGTCCGCATGGCTTGAGCGCGTCGGTTTATCCCATGTCCAATCCGTGTTAAACGATCCGGAAAAGCGGCAGGAGCTGAACGACCGAATGAATGAAACACTCTCTGTCCACAAGGATCCGTGGAAAGACTTTTTAGAGGATAAACAAACCTCGAAAGAATTATTTGAAAATGTCGTGACCACATCATAATGACAAAAACAATCATTGAGGAGGAATGGGCATGGTAAACAAAGACGTAACAAAAGTATGTATCGGAAAAATTGAAGAATTGCCTGAACAATTAGGTAAAACAGTGTATATTGAAGATAAGGAGCTCGCGGTTTTCAAGCTTTCAGACGGAAGCATCCGCGCCATCGAAAACCGCTGTCCGCATAAAGGCGGCGTCCTGGCAGAAGGCATTGTCAGCGGTCAATATGTTTTCTGCCCGATGCACGACTGGAAAATTTCCTTAGAAGACGGAATCGTCCAAGAACCTGACCACGGATGCGTCAAAACATATGAAACGCTGATCGAAGGAGAACATGTTTATCTCGTATATTGATCAAAAGACCGGATCACTTTTCTAGTGGTCCTTCATTTTTTACAGTGACGGAAGGATGACATGATCATGAAGAACGGAATCGTATATTTCGTGGGAGCCGGACCCGGCGACCCAGGCCTGCTCACCATCAAAGGAAAACAGGCGCTCGAGGAAGCAGATGTGATTTTATATGACCGGCTCGCCAACCCGAAGCTGCTCGAATTTGCATCACCGGACTGCCAGTTTATTTATTGCGGAAAACTGCCAAACCGCCATTTTATGAAACAAAAAGAAATTAACGCCCTGCTGGTTGAAAAAGCATTAAATGGGTTAACCGTCGTTCGCTTGAAGGGCGGAGATCCGAGCGTATTCGGCAGAGTCGGCGAGGAAGCAGATGCTCTTCATGAGCACGGCATTCGCTATGAAATGGTGCCGGGAATCACCTCTGGAATTGCAGCGCCGCTATATGCGGGCATCCCCGTCACGCATCGGGATTTCGCATCGTCTTTTGCCATGATTACAGCGCATGATAAATCATTAAAAGGCACGCCGAACCTTGACTGGGAAGGGCTTGCACGAAGCGTACAAACCCTTGTTTTTTACATGGGTGTCAAGAACTTGTCTTATATTTGCCAGCAGCTTATTTCATACGGGAAATCACCTTCTGTCCCTGTCATTGTCATCCAATGGGGAACGTGGGGCCGCCAGCGGAGTGTGAAAGGAACGCTTGAGAACATCCAGCAAAAAGTGCAGGAACACCAGATTACAAACCCTGCGATTATCGTCATCGGAGACATCGTCAACTTTCAAACACACAGCTGGTTTGAAAGCAAACCGCTCATCGGACGGCATTTGATGGTTGTGACTCATGGCGAAGATGAAGACCCGCTTGCAGACAAGCTGCGCGATTCCGGCGCCGATGTCATCGAGTGGCCGAAATGGCGGACCGAAAACATGCCTGTCAATGAAGACATTCTTCGAAAGATTGGCACCTTTGAAGACGTTTTTTTCACATCGCGCCGGGCAGTTTGTGAATTTTTCAGAGCACTGGCTTCTCAGAAAATCGACATCCGCCAGCTGACAGCCAAACTGAGTGCAGCATCTGAACAAGCAAAGACGGAGCTTGAAAAACGGGGGTTTCTTGTCACCGCCATTCAGCCTGATTCAGAGAAATGTCTTGTTGTCGGGAGCCGCCATGCAGTGGAATTCATGCAAAAGCATGAATCCTGTTCGTTTTATATCACTCATGAAAACGTCATAGATGACCGGTTCACCCACATGATTCAGCGTACCATCAGTGAATCCCCGCTGCACATGGTCATTTGCCCGAACAAGCTGTCCGTTCAGCAATTGATCAATGGTGGCGAACAAATTGGCATTTCGCCGGAATTGTCAGCAAGCCGGCCTCCTATCGTCTGTATAGGCGATGACTCAGCTGCCGGGGCTTATGGATTCACAGCCATCCAAGAACAGGATGAATTATTTGCTTTCATCCAAAATCAACAAGCGGAAAAAAAACTCCTTCACAGCTGATGGCAAACAGCCCTTTCCCCCAAGGGCTGTTTTATTTATGTACCAATTTTTTATGATGGGTGGAATACATCGCCATATTCTCGGCCTTAGGATCCAAATAAGCCTTGGCACTGTTGACTGCTGTCGGGCCTTCGGTAAAGCCGCCGGCAATTAATCTCAACTTGCTTTCATAAAAAGCCGCATCACCCGCCACAAACACGCCCGGAAGATTCGTTCGCATATGTCTGTCAGCTTTCACCCTGCCTTCTTCAATCTCCAGCCCCCACTCCATCATCGGCCCGAGATCAATTTTGAACCCATGATTGATGATCAGCTCATCAATTTCTATGTCTTCCCTCTGGCTAGACTCAGTATGACAAACGGTCACGCTTTTGATGCGCTCTTCATCTCCGTTCAACTGCTCCAGCCGATAAGGAGTAAGCACCCGCACCGATGATTGCTTCATTTTCGTCACGCTGCTTTCCATTCCGCCGAATTCCTCGCGGCGATGAACGACAGTCACAGACGCCGCAATCGGTTCAAGTTCATTAGCCCAATCGACCGCAGTATCTCCGCCGCCTGATATCACCACGCGCTTATCTTTAAACGCATCGAGCTTCTCCACTCCGTAATGAAGATTTTTGCCCGCATATCGGGCCGCATCCTCGCTGTCAAACTCATTGACCTCAAGTGTACCCATGCCGCAAGCCAAAATCACAGTTCTTGTATAGTGCTTTTCGCCTTCAGAACCCATCAGAACAATGGTGCCGTCATCTAGGCGTTCAAACCCGGTCACACGCTGATTCAATACGATATCAGGATCAAACGTTGCCGCCTGCTCCTTCAGCTGCTCGATCAGCTGCTTTCCCGCAATCCCCGGTATGCCGCCGATATCGCGAATGATTTTCTCAGGAAAGAATAAAGACACCTTCCCTCCGAGCTTCGGCAAAAATTCGATTACCTTTGTTTTCAGCTCCCGCATCCCGCAGTAAAAAGCAGTAAACAGCCCAATCGGCCCCCCGCCTATAATCGTAACGTCATATACCTCTTGATTCTCAGCCATCCGTCCTGCCTCCCGTTCACATCTATATCAAAGTTTTAATTGAGAATGAATATCAATACAAAGTATATCATATTCAAGGGCCTTTGTTTATTCATTTCTTCTCCTTGTGGTCAATTGCTGAAAACTCTATAATAGGCAAAAACCAATTGGGTGAAACAGATGAAAAGACGAGTCGAAACGATCACCTTCGAAGGACATACACTAGAATATTCAGTGGCTGGAAAGGGTGCCCCCATCCTTATCATGCATGGCGGGCATTCAAATTGTTACGAGGAATTCGGATACACAGCGTTGATTGAGCAAGGGTATTCCATCATTACGCCTTCAAGGCCTGGCTATGGACGGACGTCAAAAGAAATTGGAAAAAGTCTTGCCAATGCCTGCCGTTTCTATGTGAAATTATTAGATCATTTACAAATCGAGAGTGTCCATGTGATCGCCATCTCAGCAGGAGGGCCGAGCGGCATATGCTTTGCCTCACATTATCCGGAAAGAGTAAATACATTGACCCTGCAATCCGCGGTCACCAAAGAGTGGCTCACCCCAAAAGACACTGAATATAAATTGGGGAGAATTCTCTTCCGCCCGCCGGTGGAAAAGTGGATATGGAAGCTGATTTCTTCCTTGAATAACGCTTTCCCGCGTTTGATGTTTCGAGCTATGAGCCCCAAATTCAGCACGCTTCCGTTTCAGCGAATCAAGTCCTTGATGAATGAAAAAGACATAGAAGCATTTCGGAAAATGAACAGCCGGCAGCGCTCGGGTGAAGGATTTCTGATTGACTTGTCACAAACCGCCGCTGTCTCTTTAAAAGACCTGCAAGCCATCATTTGTCCCGTGCTGATTATGCAAAGTGTTTATGATGGATTGGTTGACTTGTCACATGCACATCATGCAAAAGAGCACATTCGTGGCGCTGTTCTCTGTTTGCTTCACTCATGGGGACACCTGATTTGGCTCGGAAAAGAAGCTGCAGAAACAGACAGTATCCTACTCGGTTTTTTGGAATCCTAACCAAAGTGAAACGATCCTTTCCCTTCCTCCGTCAAACAAGCAGTGCCTTTTTTTCTGGTATCATAAGAAAGGCAGCTTAACATGAGCGGAGGTTTTATTGTGACAGCACAATCATCTTTTCTTCAGCTGAATTCTATTTTTATCAGCATTTTAATAGAAGCCATTCCGTTTATTCTGATTGGCGTCATACTTTCCGGAATCATTCAAATGTTTGTTTCTGAAGAAATGATTGCAAGAATCATGCCGAAAAACCGTTTTCTCGCCGTTTTATTCGGTGCGCTGGCCGGCGTTTTATTTCCCGCCTGCGAATGCGGCATCATCCCGATTACGAGGCGGCTTCTGTTAAAGGGAGTTCCTCTGCATGCGGGCGTTGCTTTCATGCTGACCGCGCCTATCATTAATCCTATCGTTTTATTTTCTACTTATATTGCGTTCGGGAATAGATGGAGCGTGGTCTTTTACAGAGGCGGACTGGCTCTCGCCGTTTCGCTGATCATCGGGGTCATTTTATCCTATCAATTTAAGGATAACCAGCTTTTAAAGCCTGATGAACCCGGGCACCACCATCATCATCACGGCACCTTGCTCCAAAAACTGGGCGGGACCTTGCGGCATGCCATTGATGAATTTTTCTCCGTGGGGAAATATTTAATCATCGGCGCCTTTATCGCAGCCGCTATGCAGACGTATGTCAAAACATCCACTCTGCTTGCGATCGGGCAGAATGATGTATCCTCTTCCCTCGTGATGATGGGTCTGGCGTTTGTCCTGTCGCTTTGTTCAGAAGTTGATGCGTTCATCGCGTCTTCCTTCAGCAGCACATTTTCATTAGGATCGTTAATCGCCTTTCTCGTCTTTGGCGCAATGGTGGATATTAAGAATCTATTGATGATGCTTGCGGCCTTCAAAAAACGATTTGTTTTCCTGCTGATTACATACATTGTCGTGATTGTTTTAGCGGGATCACTACTGGTAAAGGGGTGATTGGATGTTTCGTCTATTGGTGCTGATGGGATTTACGTTTTTCTTTTATCATCTGCATGCCTCAGGAAATCTAACAAAATATATCAATATGAAATATGCCTATCTTTCCTTTATTGCGATTTTCCTGCTGGCCATTCTGACCGCCGTCCAAGCATATCTATTTATCAAGTCGCCTGAAAAAAGCGGGCATCACCATGACCATGATTGCGGGTGCGGCCATGATCACGAGCATGACCATGAACAAAACAAGCCATTTTATCAGCGTTATTTGATTTATGTTGTTTTTCTTTTTCCTTTGGTGTCAGGCATCTTCTTCCCGATTGCAACGCTTGACTCATCCATAGTCAAAACAAAAGGGTTCTCGTTTAAGGCGATG
This sequence comes from Bacillus sp. JZ109, assembly GCF_053903135.1. Taxonomy (NCBI): domain Bacteria; kingdom Bacillati; phylum Bacillota; class Bacilli; order Caryophanales; family Bacillaceae; genus Bacillus; species Bacillus sp. JZ109. The sequence continues at coordinate 3,705,476 of NZ_CP096388.1, forward strand.
GAGAGCGGAGATCACTACTCCCAAACTCAGTATTTGCGGCCTGATGCCAGCCTTTATTACGCGCAAGACAGCTATGACAAACAAATGAAACAGCTGTTTAATAAGTATTCCAGCAAAAAAGAGATTTCTCTGACCGATGACGATTTCCTAAAAGGAATGGAAACCATCTATAACTATCCGGGTGAATTTCTCGGACGGACGATAGAATTTCATGGATTTGCTTACAAAGGAAACGCAATTAACAAAAATCAGTTGTTCGTATTAAGGTTTGGCATCATTCACTGTATCGCTGATTCCGGCGTGTACGGGATGCTTGTGGAATTTCCGAAGGACATGGACATCAAGGATGATGAATGGATTCACATTAAGGGCACTCTGGCCTCAGAATATTACCAGCCATTCAAGTCAACTCTCCCTGTCGTCAAAGTAACTGACTGGAATACCATTAAAAAACCTGATGATCCGTATGTTTACAGAGGATTTTAAGTGAAGACGAAACCAGTACAAGTACTGGTTTCTTTTTTATTTCTTTTTCATCAGCATCAAATCGAGATAGAGCTGGCACCGCGTTCTGAAATCGCTTAAATCGATCGACGTCATCTCAGTAATCTGTTTGATGCGGTAATTCAATGTATTTTGGTGAATAAAGAGCTGTTCTGCCGCTGGTTTTGTTTTGCAGTTGTTGAGGAGATAGATTTCCAAGGTTTTGAGCAGCTCAGTGCTGCTTTCTTCGTCTTTCGCTTTTAATAAAGCTAAATCTTTATTCTCGTATTCTAAAAATTCATTTTTCTGTTCGATGCTTTCTAAATAGCGGTAAATGCCGAGTTTGGCATATTCATATGGAATGTTTTCCTGATTGCCGGTGATTTCTGCGGCTTTGATGACTTCAAGTGCTTCTGTGTAGCTCTTGCCAAGTTTTAATAGGTGATTATATTCGTTTCCGATACCGATATAAATAGGGGTAGGTATTTTCTGAAAGTGAAAATGTGTTAACAGCTTGTTAATAAACTCAGAAGCTGCTGAGGAGACGGAGCTTTTTTGGGAAAAACTCGCTACGACGATGACAATATTTGATTCGATCGTTAAGACATGACTGACCTTATCCCGTAAATTCAGGTACGACCTGATATTTTCCTTTAAATCCTCTACCGCTTCCCCATCCCCATTTGCGGCGTGCAGGATAACAACTGAAAACATGGAAGGCAGCACGGTGTTGATCCTTTCAGCTTCCCGTCTGAGTTCCTTCTCAGAGGTAAATTGCTGATAGATCGCCCGTTTGATGAGATCCTCTGCTTTTTCTTCCTTTTCCTGTTTCAATTTATTCGTTTTATAAATGATTTTCCCGACATGGAAGGAGGTCTCGTACAAAAAGTCGAGCTCTTCATCCGTCAGATTTTGGTCCAGCTCCTGAATCCAGATGTAGCCCATGACTTCCCCTTTGTGCTTTGCACTCACGACCACCCTCTGGTTTAACCCAATGCTTTCAATTTTATTGACGCGAAAAGGCTCAGGCTCTGTTTTCAATTTTTCAATAATTCCGTCCTTCAGAAACCTCTCAAAAATCTGGACCGGACACTTTTTCGAAAAAATAGTCTGCTGGTTGGCAGAATCAAAATGGTTAATATAGTAAGAATTATAGGCTAACAAAAAGAAATCCGCGCTTTCCAGTATCACTGGCTTTTGCAGCTCATAGCTAATAAAATCAATCAGTTTATCAACATCTGAAAATGAAAAAACTCTCTCTAAAAGCTCTTCCATACCTTTTTCTCCTATACTTTTTTTACTTTAATCATATCCATACGGGGTCTTTTTGTATAGAAAAAAATACGTTTGTTTCCAAAAGAAAAAAATGGCCGCTTAAAAGGAGAAAAGAGGAAAAAGGGACAGCCCCTTCCTCCTCCTTTCAATCTTTATTGTGACATTGTATCTTGGTAGTCGTTGAACTGGTCTGTGACAGCTTGTGACGGAGCCTGCGTCAATATGCTGACAAAAAACACAGATAATAGACTCGCAGCAAAACCAGGTATCATTTCATACAGAAAGTCCGAAAGACCGGCATTCGCCCAAATGATTACAGTCGCTGCTCCCACAATCATGCCGGCGAGTGCCCCCCATTTGGTCATTCGTTTCCAAAACAGACTGAGCAGTACAACCGGCCCGAATGATGCACCGAAGCCCGCCCACGCGTAGCTGACCAATCCAAGGATAGTGTTATTTTTCTCCCAAGCCAGAACCAACGCGACAATTGAAACAGCCAGAACAGCCAGACGGCCTAAAAACACCAGCTCTTTATCTGAAGCTGAGCGTCTGAACATCGACTTATACAAATCTTCTACCAGAGAGCTTGATGTCACAAGCAGCTGAGAAGAAATGGTACTCATAATCGCAGCCAAAATCGCTGAAATCAGAAAACCCGTGATAATCGGATGAAACAAGATATTCCCTAATTGAATAAAAATCGTCTCTGGGTCCTTCAGTGTCATGCCGCGCTGATGGTAATAAGCGATTCCGCCCAAACCGGTCAGCACTGCGCCTACTGCAGACAAAATCATCCAGCCCATCCCGATTCTGCGCGCTCTTTTGATCTCTTTGACAGACGTGATCGCCATAAAACGCACAATAATATGCGGCTGGCCAAAGTATCCCAGCCCCCAGGCAAACAAAGAAATAATGCCAAGGACGCTCGTTCCTTTGAAAATATTAAACATATCAGGATCTACAGAGCGGATTTCAGCAACTGTATCACCTGCTCCTCCCGTGTGGAAAAACGTAACGATCGGCACAAGAATGAGTGCGGCAAACATAATGATCCCCTGAACAAAATCTGTCCAGCTGACTGCCAAAAAGCCGCCAAACAGGGTATATGCCACAACAACACCCGTCACAATCCACAGGCCGGTGTGATAATCCATCCCCAAGATGCTGTTGAATAAGACGCCGCCGGACACCATTCCGGACGATACATAAAACGTGAAAAAGACTAAAATGACAATTCCTGAAAACAGTCTGAGAAGCTTTGTTTGATCTCCGAAGCGATTTTCCAGGAATCCGGGAATTGTAATGGAATTCCCCGCTTTTTCAGTATAGGTTCTCAGCCGCGGTGCGACGTAAAGCCAGTTCGCCCACGCTCCAAGGCAAAGTCCGATGACGATCCAAGCGCCGCTCAGACCAGTAGAAAACATGGCGCCCGGAAGCCCCATTAGCAGCCAGCCGCTCATATCGGCAGCGCCGGCACTGAGAGCAGTTACTGCCGGACCCAAAGAGCGTCCTCCCAGCATGTAATCCGTCAGATTCGACGTACGCTTGTAAGCAAAGTAGCCGATTAGCAACATTCCCGCCATATAAATACAAATCGAAATAATCAGCTGTGTGTTTTCTATGGCACTTCCTCCTCTTTTTTATAGTATATGGATGAAATGGACACCCCCGCAGGGAGGATGCCCATTTAGTCCCGCTTAGAACATTTCACTGATTGTTTTTGCTTGCATATGCAGAGCCAAGTAATCCGGCCCGCCTGCTTTTGAATCCGTTCCCGACATTTTGAAGCCGCCAAACGGATGGTAGCCGACGATAGCACCTGTACAGTTGCGGTTGAAGTATAGGTTTCCGACATGGAATTCCTGTTTCGCACGCTCGATGTGCTTGCGGTTGTTTGTGATAACCGCGCCTGTCAAACCATATTCAGTATTGTTTGCCACTTCTAAAGCTTCATCAAAGTCTGACACTTTACAAAATGCAACGACAGGTCCGAAAATTTCTTCCTGCATGAGTCTTGCTTTCGGATCAAGGTCAGCGAAGATCGTCGGTTTGATGAAGTATCCTTTCGAATCATCACCAGTACCGCCGCTTACTAAACGCCCTTCCTGTTTTCCGATCTCAATATAGCTCATAATTTTATCATAAGAACCTTGGTCAATGACAGGTCCCATATAAACATCTGCACTGTCAGGTTTAGCTGTTACTTTTGATTCCGTAATTTCAATGACACGCTCTAATACTTGATCATACACTTTTTCATGAACTACTGCACGTGAACCTGCAGAGCATTTTTGTCCCGCAAAGCCGAATGCTGAAGTAAAGATCGATTGAGCCGCTAATTCAATGTCCGCATCCTCATCGACAACAACCGTATCTTTACCGCCCATTTCAGCGATGACACGCTTTAAGTGCTGCTGGCCTGGCTGAACCTTCGCCGCGCGTTCGAAAATTCTCGTACCAACTTCTCTTGATCCCGTAAATGTGATAAGGCTTGTTTTCGGATGGTCAACAAGATAGTCGCCTACTTCCGCTCCGCTTCCCGGAACAAAGTTGACTACGCCTTTTGGCAATCCGGACTCTTCAAGCACCTCAACAAATTTTGCTGCAATAACAGGTGTAGCACTCGCAGGTTTCAGAACCACTGTGTTTCCAGTAACGATCGGCGCCACTGTTGTGCCTGCCATGATCGCAAACAAGAAGTTCCAAGGCGGGATAACGACTGTCACTCCAGTCGGCGTGTATACATATTGGTTTTTCTCGCCTTCACGGCTGTTGACCGGTTTGCCTTTTGCCAGTTCGATCATTTGTCGTGCATAATACTCCATGAAGTCAATCGCTTCAGCCGTATCGGCATCCGCCTCGTTCCAAGGCTTTCCTGCTTCTTTCACAAGCAAAGCTGAGAATTCATGTTTTCTTCTGCGGACTTTGGCAGCAGCGCGGAACAGGACAGCCGCTCTCTCTTCAGGAGACGTGTATCTCCACTCTTCAAATGCTTTTGCAGCCGCTTGAATCGCTTGCTCAGCGTGCTCTTGAGAAGCTTTTGACACTCGGCCGACGACTTCTTCTTTATCAGCCGGGTTGATTGAAACGATTTTCGCTTCCGTTTCCACTCTCTCGCCGTTAATGACAAGCGGATAGTCTTTTCCTAAATATTCGCTTACTGTCGCAAGCGCTTTTTTAAACGCTTCCACGTTGTTTTGATCTTGGAAATTTGTGAATGGCTCGTGTTTGTAAGGTGTTGTCATGATAATCTCTCCTTTTTTACTTCTTTGTCATTCCTTTGAAAGCAAATGCAATGTTTGACGGACGTTCTGCAAGGCGTCTCATAAAGTAGCCGTACCAATCCTCGCCGTATGGCAGGTAGACTCTCATGTTATAACCTTCTTTTACGAGGCTGAGCTGGGTTTGCGACCGCATGCCGTACAGCATCTGAAATTCAAACTTGTCATTGGCAATGCCATGTTCCTTGGCAAGCTGCTTTGTAAAGTCGATCATTTTGTCGTCATGTGTGGCAATCGCTGTATAGTGACCGTTTAAGAGCTGCTTTCGGATGATTTTTTTGTAATTTTCATCGACATCGCTTTTCTCCGGGAAAGCTACTTTTTCTGATTCTTTATAAGCTCCTTTTACAAGGCGAAGGAACGGGTTTAAAGAATCCAAATCGTCAATGTCTTTTTCCGTCCGGTACAGATAGGCTTGCAGCACTGTGCTCACATGCTCGTATTTCTTTCTGAAATCTTTGAAAATATCAAGCGTTTTCTGGCATCTGACTTCGTCCTCCATGTCAATGGTGACCATGATTTTATGTTTCTCGGCCGTCTGAAGGATTTTTGTCATATTTTCATACACCAAATCCATATCTATATCCAAACCTAAAGACGTCATTTTTAAAGAAACGTGTGAGTTCAGCTCCTGATCCGCGATGGTCGCAATGGTTTGAATGCACTCTTCCGTACGCTCCCGTGCGACCTCGGCGCTGTTCACAAACTCGCCTAAATGATCGACAGTAACTGACAGGCCTTGGCTGTTAAGCTGTCGAATGGTCGGGATTGAACTGTTAAAGTCATTCCCGCCGATAATTTTACCCGCTGCTACCCGGCTTCCCCAGTTCCTCGCCATTTTATTGAGAAAGCCGCTTTTGGATAAAAATAAGAAAAAATCTCTTGTGATCACTTCCAACCTCAACACCCCGCAATCTAAGAAGTATTTGTATGAGTTTATTGTAAATGGACAAAACCGACGTTCACAATATTCTCAAAATACAAAGATTCTGATTATTTTTGTGGGTTTGCCACAATCAGATAGTTAGAAAGTCGGGGGGGATTCTGTCGAATAAAGCAGAAAAGGAAGCGACAAAAAACATCAGCTTCCTCCATCCTTCCACACTTCTTCAACCGTATTCAAAAGCAAACGGTTCAACTCAGGTGTCATATCTTTTTTCTCTGCCTTCAGTTCTTTTGCCGCTTCCATGATTCTTTCGATTTCCGTTTCAATGAATTGGTGAATAACATCGATTCTTGCTTCGAGGTCAAGCTCTTCCCCTCTTCTTTTCCGTTCAAGCAAGGTTTCCATTTCAGCCTTCAGTTCGGGTTCAGCAACAAGTTCATTCATCAAAACAGTAAAGTCCATTGGCGGTATGGTTCCGTGCTTTTCAATCCATTGGCAGGCCAAAATAGGCCGAAGAACGTAGAAGTACTTTTTAATTTTGACCTCTTGTCCTTGTAGATAATCCTTGACGTTCCTTCTCGCCATATTGATATAGTGATACACGCTTGCTTCAGGCTTAAATGCCTCCGTGCGCAGTTTTCTTAACTGCTCTGCGGTCGTAAATGCTTCATAATACACAATGTCTGAGGACAGCCATTCAAGGAGCGGAGGGTTTGACTTTTTGAAAAGCCGAAGCGTTTTTCTCAGCTCCCAGCCGCTGATATCCAGCAAATCGTGAATCGGTTCCTCAATGACATCACGCTCCTGCTCAATTGAAAAGTACCACTCCTTTTTCGGCACATAAATAAAGCGGACGTCGTAATCACTATCCTGCGAGGGAAATCCCCATGCGCGGCTTCCTGACTCGACGGCATACACGATTTTGACTCCGTATGACTGCTCGATCCGTTTTAATTCATCAATGATTCTTTGTTTCATATCTATTCGTCTCCAGTCTGTTCTCATTCCGGCAGTTTGCAGAAAAAAACCGCCTGATGATATGCGGCGGCTTTTCACATTTTATCAGCCTTTAAGATGCTGCTTAAAGAAAGCAAGTTTTTCCGTTTGAAAAGCAGGGATATACTCATGTCCGAAGTAGCGGTACACCTTCAGCTCTTTCTCTGTTTCCAAATGATTGTAGGCGGCAAACACGGTGGACGGCGGCGTGACCTTGTCAATCAGGCCGATTGACATCAGGACAGGCACCTTCACTCGGTCAGCGAGATTCATAATATCGAAATATGAAAGTGTCTTCATCGCCTGCACTTCTGTTTCCGGGCTGCCATTTCTTCTGAAGAAGGAATTGATTTCAAGGTACGGCTGTTCAAGCGCCACATCAATGGCCCGTTCGAAGTTGCTTAAATAAGGATAATCGGCAACCGCGGCTTTTGGAATGTCTGACAGCGCTGCTGCGGCAATGGTTAAACCTCCGCCTTGGCTTCCTCCTGTCACACCGATCCTTGTTTCATCAACCTCGTCAAAGCTGCTGATGACCTCAAGCGCGCGGACGGCGTCCAAATAAACACCGCGGTAATAGTATGTATCTTTATCCAGAATTCCTTTCGTCATCCAGCCCAAAGCGTGACCGTGCGGTGAAATACTCGTATCCTCGCTGCTCTGCTGGCCGCGGACAAGCATGCCGAATGCGGCGTAGCCATGGAGTGCCCAGTTTACCATTTCATGAATTTCACCATCATAGCTTGCATTGTAGCCATGATATTTCACGATCGCCGGATGCGGGCCTTCCTTGTCAGGCACCGCGTACCATCCGGTAATGCGGGCGTTTCCGAAACTTTTATATGTGAGACGGTATACTTTTACTCCGTCAGCAGGATAGTCAACCGGCTGTAAATCAGGTTCTGCTTGGACTTTTGCAAGTTCCTCCAAAGACAATTTCCAAAACTCAGAAAAATCTTTCGGTGCTGTTTTTTCAGGCTTATATGTTTGCAATTGGTCGAGCGGCAGATCGAATAGTTGCATTTCCGATTATTCCCCTTTGTTTTATAAGATATAGTTTGTATTCCTATACTACCACGTTTCGGCTTTGTTTTCTAAATATTTTCATCATTGTTTCCCAGACAGCCTTCATCAAACGTTTGTTTAAGACTTTCCCGGCTTAGTTCCATAAAGGCCCGGGCGGTCAGACTGACATAGCGGTTCTTTAAAAAGACGAAGACGAGGGTTCGTGATGGCGCGGATTGAATCGATAAATAGATCACACCCGGATCTTTATCCCTTCTGACCATATTCGGCGCCATTGTCACACCTAATCCGTTAGCCACAAGAGATTGGGCGGTTTCAATATGGCTCGTCTTAAAGGCGGCATTCGGCTTAAAGCCGCTTTCCGCACAGAGATCGAGAACTGTCCTGCGAAAGCCGAAGCCTTCTTTTAACAGAATAAATGGCACGTTCCTTACCATGTCAATCGGCACACACGGCTGGCGTCCCTCCTTACCTTCCAGCGCTTTCTCAATCAGCGCGACCATTTCCGGCGGCATCCACCTTTGTTTTTCCTTCGGTACTGCGAGAACAATCGGTTCCGTGAGCAAGGGTGTAATGGAGAGCCGTTCATCCTCGATCGGCAAGGATAAAACAGAAAGGTCAACTTCTCCCTTTGCCGTCATCTCCTCTAATGAAACCGGATCTTTTTCAACAAGCTGAACCTCCACATGAGGATAGCGCGCCAAAAACTGCTTCAGCAGCGGAGGAAAGAGATATCTCCCTGTTACAGCAGGAATCCCGATGGATAATTTATGACCGATTCCCTGTGATCGCTCCTGCATTTCCCGAAGCAAATCATCTCTGGAACGAATGATGTCCTCGGCTTTTTCAATGAAACGCCTGCCGTGGGGTGTCAGTGTAACAGAGCCATGGGATCTGTGAAAAAGGGTAAGCCCCAGCTCAGCCTCAAGCTTTTTGATTTGCTGGCTGAGAGACGGCTGTGCGATATGAAGATGTTCCGCCGCCTTTGTAAAGCTTTGGCGCCGGGCAATTTCCGCTGCATATTCCATCACTTTAATATCCATTTCAGCCTCCATAGGTTGAACCTATCGTTTTCATCATTTTTATATCTTGGACGAATCATAACAGAAATTGCTAACATAATCCATATCATCATTTACGAAAAGAAGGAGCTGGTTCAAATGACAAATGAAACACCGTTTTCTAAAAACGCCGAGATGTATCGGGATGAAAAGGTATTTGCCGAGGGGGAAGATTTGGGGTTGATGATCAAAACAGCGGAATGCCGGGCAGAGCATCGGGTGCTGGATATCGGAGCGGGCGCCGGCCATACGGCCCTGGCATTTTCTCCTTATGTACAGGAGTGCATCGGTGTTGATGCAACGAAAGAGATGGTTGAGGTTGCGTCCTCCTTCGCGCAAGAAAAAGGATCTGAAAACGTACGCTTTCAGCAAGGAACGGCAGAGTCACTCCCCTTCCCCGACGAATCATTTGACATCATCACCTGCCGATACGCAGCCCACCATTTTTCAGATGTCCGCAAAGCTGTCAGAGAGGTTGCACGCGTACTAAAACAGGACGGACGTTTTCTCTTAGTTGATCATTACGCGCCTGAAGATCCCGTTCTTGATGAGTTTGTCAATCATTTGAACCGGCTTCGAGACCCTTCCCATGTTCGAGAAAGCTCATTATCAGAATGGCAGGCGATGTTCAGCGCCAATCAACTGGCCTATCAAGACATCCAAAAGTGGAATTTGCCGATTCAATACGATAGCTGGATCAAACGAGGCGGAACTCCCGCTGACCGAGAAAAACAAATCATTACCCACTTGAATCACGCATCAGACGAAGCACGCGACACGTTCTGTATTACATTGAACCAAAACGGACAGCCCATCTCCTTTTGTTTAAAAGCGATTTTGATACAAGGGATAAAACGATAAAAAAAGCCGTGCGCTGCGCACGGCTTTTTACATCGGCTGATAAAGATCCCAGCCAATTTTTAATGTCTCAACAATGTAATCGGCAACCTCTTCCGGGGAAAGGTTGTCTGTTGCCACTTTTGAATTGTGCTTGTCATAAATGACTTTTCTTTCGTTAAACAGCTGTTCCATTTCATCCATTGAACGGTTATGCAGTACAGGGCGGCTTTCGATCAATAAATCCGCGCGCTGCTTCCAGTTCTCCCATGACAGGTCCAGATGAAGCACGAGACAGTTTTCCAGACAGCAATTCCTGATTTCTTCTTGTTTAAAAGATCCCCCGCCCAGAGATACGATTTTGAATCGTTTATGATGGCAGATGTCTAAAATATATTCCTTCTCCGTTTTCCGGAAAAAGTCTTCTCCCTTTTTCTCAAATATCTCAGGAATTGACATATTGAAATCCTTTTCGATCTGCTGGTCAATATCAATAAAATCTCTATATAATTTTTTAGCGACCAATTGGCCGATTGTTGTTTTTCCTACACCCATGAATCCGATCAGGACGATATTTCTTTCTCTTACTGGGATGGCTCGTTTAGCGTTCATCTTCGGCGAAATCCTCCTAAGGAATGAAATTTTATATTCATTATATGCTTATTTAGCGAATATTTATATAGATACCGGCTTTACCGGTCAAGCTTATAGTGCGCTTTGTTGTTTAGCCATTTTTGCCTGAATGACATTCATTGTACAACATTTCTGCAGGTATTTTAATACTTCGACGCAAAAAAGCGTTAAAACCTTCTGCCTTTATTGTTTTTCCAGCTGACTCTTCGATGGAAGGGTCTTTTTCTGTATGATAAATAGGAAGGGAGAAATGGCGATGATCATTTGGATAAACGGGGCATTCGGTTCCGGAAAAACACAAACAGCCTTCGAACTGCACAGAAGGCTGAACCCATCTTACGTGTATGATCCCGAGAAAATGGGTTTTGCGCTGCGCTCCATGGTGCCGAAGGAGATCGCAAAGGACGATTTTCAAAGCTATCCTTTATGGCGGGCGTTCAATTACAGTTTGCTAGCTTCTCTGACAGATACATACCGCGGCATCATTATTGTGCCTATGACGATTGTACATCCTGAATACTTCAATGAGATCATCGGCAGGCTCAGACATGAAGGCAGGATCGTTCACCACTTTACATTAATGGCTTCAAAGGAAACCTTGTTAAAAAGGCTGCGCACCAGAGCAGAAGGAAAAAACTCATGGGCCGCCAAACAAATTGACCGCTGCGTTGAAGGTTTATCATCACCCATTTTTGAGGACCACATTCAAACAGACAACCTGTCGATTCAGGATGTGGCAGAGAACATTGCCGCGAGAGCCGAACTCCCATTAGATCCTGATACGAGAGGCAGCCTCCGAAGGTTCACCGACAGATTAATGATAAAGCTGAATCATATCCGTATCAAATAAAGCTTCTGTACACGACAAAAGCCCGCTCCGAGAGCGGGCTTTCTTCAACTTATTTCCACCAGTCATCAAACATAGACGCCGGAACCTGGCGTTTATGTTCAGTCATGCTGTAGCGTTTTTCCAGCGCTTCTGATACTTTCGCTGATACTTCTTTTCCTTCGAGATAATCGTCAATCTCGTCGTAGGAAATGCCAAGCTCTGTTTCATCCGACTGCTGCGGTTTTTCGTCGAGCAGATCGGCAGTCGGCTCTTTTAAGTATAAGCGTTCCGGTGCACCCAGCTCTTTCAGCAGGGTTCTTCCCTGGCGCTTCGTCAAGCCTGTCAGCGGCAGGAGGTCTGCTCCGCCGTCACCGTACTTCGTAAAGAAACCAGTCACTGCTTCAGCAGCATGGTCTGTTCCTAACACAAGAAGGCCTTCCTGGCCGCCGATCGCGTATTGCGCGATCATTCTTGTTCTTGCTTTTACGTTTCCTTTATTAAAGTCAGTCAGCTGATCGCCTGTTTCCTGCTGATACTGATCAGAAAAAGCGCTGACTGTTGATTTAATATCAAACTTCCATGATTTATCCGGCTTAATAAACTTCAAAGCAAGCTGGGCATCGTCTTCATCCTGCTGTGTGCCATGCGGAAGACGGACAGCGATAAATTGAGCGTCTCCGCCCTCCTCGCGAATGCTCTCCACCGCAAGCTGAGCGAGTCTTCCCGCAAGTGTTGAATCCTGGCCGCCGCTGATTCCCAATACAAAGCCTTTAGCACCGGTTTTCTTTACATATTGTTTTAAAAAATTGACTCGGTCCTCAATTTCTTGCTTTGGATCAATTGAGGGCTTCACATGTAACTCACGCATAATCTTTTCCTGCATGCTCATCCCAATCATTCCTCCTGTACATTTTCCCTTATTACTGATCATTTCCCCAAATCAATGAAAATGAATCATGACTGTTATGTATCCCTATTAAATATAGCACAGGTCTTCATTCACAGTGAACAAGAGAGATCAGCTGACTTCAACCCGTATGGATGTCACACTGTCGCCATTGCATTTCCCTTTTTCAATCGGGCAGGAAGAAAACGCGACAATTAAATCCATCTCCGCCCTGAGCCTTACATAATCTCCGGCATTCGAAAGCGGCGTTTCCACAGACAGATTCCCTTTCTCATCAAGGACAGTATTCATAAAAATCGCAAATGGGTAATGCATGTGAGGCTTCGGTACGCCAAACTGCTCAAGCGCACGGTTCATATTGTCATAGCACGTATCCTGAAACTCATCCTTTTGCTTCCCATATAAGAGCCTGTTCATATCAGGGCGGCAGGCGGGCAGCAGCAGATCATGCTTGCCGACCGTATCTTCAATCAGGGTTAACATCGGCTTATACAGGTTGGAGTAGAGATGGTCGTTGACCTTCACATGAATGGAGTGATTGGCGTCTATCGTCGCTCCCTGATCAAGGTGTTCATAAAAATCCTTGGCATGGTATGCGACAAAATCAGCCACCTGCTGCCCTTCTACATCAACCACTTTTAAAATCTGCCCCTTTTTCAGCTTCAGCCCAAGCCCTTTTTTCGGCTCCACAATATATTGCTGTGTCATTGGTTTGCTCCTTTTTTCATTAGTATGAGCGTCCGCTTCCTTCTCCATGTAAAAAGAGGCAAAAATCCGATGTATATAAGCTTCGGACAGATCACAATCTAACCTTAGATAAAAGGGGTTGAATAAATAATGAGCCAAACAAAAAAAGACCAGCCAAAAGGGAATCTGGCTTGGTGGCAGCTGTCACTGATCGGAGTCGGCTGCACGATTGGAACAGGCTTCTTTCTCGGTTCCAGCATCGCAATTGTAAAAAGCGGTTTTTCCGTTCTCCTTTCATTTCTGATCGCAGGGATCGGTACGTATTTTGTCTTTGAACAGCTCGCCAAGCTGTCGGCGAAGCAGCCGGAAAAGGGCTCGTTTTGTGCGTATGCCCGAAAAGCATTCGGCAAATGGGCAGGCTTCAGCAACGGCTGGGTGTACTGGACATCAGAAATGCTGATTACCGGAAGCCAGCTGACAGCCATTTCGCTCTTTACGAAGCATTGGTTTCCTCAAGTGCCGCTATGGGTGTTTGCCTCAATTTACGCAGTACTGGGGCTCCTTATTATTTTCACCGGCCTGTCCGTCTTTGAAAAAACAGAAAACGTGCTGGCAGTCATTAAAACAGCTGCTATTTTTATGTTTATTGTCATTGCCATCCTGGCTTTATGCGGTATCCTGTCCGGCGGAAATCATGGCATACATGTTCCAAATAAGACGAGTGAGTTTTTCCCATACGGCGCCATGGGGCTGTGGACAGGTTTAATCTACGCGTTTTACGCTTTTGGCGGAATTGAGGTCATGGGGCTGATGGCGGTTCACTTAAAAAAACCTGAGGAAGCGTCAAAATCAGGGAAACTGATGCTGGCGACGCTGGCGATTATTTATATCATTTCAATCGGGCTTGCTCTGCTTTTGGTTCCGTTACACGCGTTTACTGAACAGGACAGTCCGTTCATTACGTCATTAAAAGGATATAACCTTGAGATCATCCTTGATATATTTAACGGGATTTTCATCATCGCAGGGTTCTCGACTCTTGTCGCTTCGCTATTTGCGGTTACGACATTGCTTTGTACAATGGCTGATGACGGCGACGCGCCGAAATGCTTTACTCTAAAGGAAGGCAAAAAAATATGCTGGCCGGCACTTGGGCTGACGTTTGCGGGGCTTGTCCTCTCCATTATTCTGTCGTTAGTGCTGCCTAAAAACATTTATGAGCATATGACAACAGCTGCGGGGCTTATGCTTTTATACACTTGGCTGTTTATCCTGTTCTCCAGCAAAAAGCTGACTGATCCCGAGGGCATGGGAAAAACGCAAATTTATTTAGCGATGGTTCTGATTGCTGCAGCTGTGTCCGGTACATTGTTTGAAAAATCAAGCCGGCCCGGTTTTTTCGTCAGCATAGGTTTTCTCGTGATTATCGCCATCGTTACCATGATCTATCAAAAAAAGCAGGGTCATAAAGATCGCCCTGCCAGTCCTTGATTATTTATTTCATTTTGTTGAACATGTTCTTTAAATAAGAAAACGGGCACTTCGATACCTGTTTTTCGTCATCACGGAGGAAATACTGCTTCCATTCACGATTATCCTTTCCTCCGTACCAGCCTAATTGCGGGTGAATCGGAGCCTGATCATAGGCCTCTAAACGAGATCGGATCAGCCTGCTCATGTTACGGCCAAATGCAGTTGATCCATTTAGGTCATCAAACACCCACCTTGGCTGAAACGTGACCATAAAAAAAGGAAAGCTCCGGCTTCTTCTTGCCTCGTGCCCCGGTGTAGCGCACAGAATGAAATACGGCTCGCCGTCAAAACAAAACTCCCATTTATAATGCTCAGGATCGGCCGGAATATCTTCCGGCCATTCTTTTTCGTCTTGATGACTCAGTCTATTTAAAAAGCGCCAAAACAGCTCTTCATACGCTTCAATCGAATAATGCTCCGCCAAATCTTCCGGTGTATCAAACAACACAACGAGGGATGCGTATTTTCCCGTGTCCCGCGATATCTTGCCGTACTCCGCAAGCAACGGAGCCAGTTCCTCCGCTGTGCGGTTTTCCCGCGGATCTCCGGCAAAAGCAATCCGAAGCTGATCAGTCAGAAACGCCTGGCGTCCGGGAATGCATGGAAACGTATCCGCATCGTCCGCCAGAGTTTCTGCCAGCAGTTCAAAAGCGATTCTTTGCCATTCAGGAAGCTCTTCCTGAATACGTTCCAGAAAACTTTTGGTGTAAATCCCATTCACCATTGATCCACCTCCAGTATCATCTGGATACTATATTAAAACTGGAAGCGGCAGGTGACTGTCCTTCATGAATCAGCCCAATAACTGTTTGATGCCCTGATAACCAAAGTAAAAGCCAAACACAAGGAGGGATACACCGGCGATTCCGGTCAATCCTCTCAATAGCTTTTCATGAAGCAGGTTTCTGAACGTACTGGCTGTGATAGCCATGCAGAAATCCCAGATTAAAATGCCGATCATGATGCCGGAGCTATAGATTAGAAGCTGATTCATATTGTAGGCCTCTGCTGTTTTCGCAAGAATGCTTCCGTAAATTCCAAGCCAAAAAAGGATGCTCAATGGGTTTGACAATGAAATGAGAAAACCCGATGCGAATGTTTTCCTGTATGACGGTTTCCCCCGCGAGCTTCGCACATCCATCGGTTCTCTGACGTTTTTCAGCGTTTCAATTCCGGTATAGGTCAGGACAAAAAAGCCGAACAGCCACAAAAACGTTTTCACAAATGGAGCGGTCAAGAACTGCGACAACCCGAAATAGATAAAAAGCATGTACAGCCCATCCGCTGTCATGGCGCCTAAACCGAAAATCCATGCATGCCAAAAACCGTTTTTAATTCCTTTGTCTATTTGCGCCGCATTCACTGGCCCCACAGGCGCAGACAAGGACAGTCCCAGCACAATATAGCTCAAAAAAATGTTCACCGGCCCGTACTCCCTTCTCTTATGTAACTTGTACAATTTATTCGGGAACGGGCCAAGCTATGCACAAATTCACTTACTGTTTCAGACGTTCAAGCTCTTCCTCCATAATATCGGCGGCTTTGCCTACAAAACTAAAAATGAGTTCCAGCTCCTCTTCCGTATATTCGCGGCACAACTCCATCGTCGACTCAGACAAAGGACGGAACAAATCCTTTATATGTTTTTTCGAAGCAGTCAAAGGGACGATTACGACTCTCCTGCGATCGTTCGGGTCCTTTTCACGAGCCACATACCCCGCTTTTTCCAGCCGGTCAACAAGCGCCGTGACGGAACCCGTGCTGAGGCCGGTTTTTTTTCCCAGCTCTCCGGCCGTCATCGGCCCTGCTTCATTTAAAATGTCAGCTGATTTCAAATCGGTAGGAAACAGACCGAGAGCTTGAGCGGCTGCCTGATGGAACAGAACCGTTCTTGTGCCCAGTTTTCGAAAAAGCTGAACAGCAGTCTTTTCCAACTCACTTCTGGAATTTCTTGTTGACAACTGACAGTCCTCCCTATAAAATCGAGTTTATCTTGATAATCGAGATATTCAACGATCAAACTATTATCATGATATCAGAACTTACATAGAAAAGTAAGAGGAGGTAGAACAAATGGACACAACAACAGCAAAACAGGCTTCCACCAAATTTGTGGTCCTCGGTCTCCTGCTGGGCATCTTGATGTCTGCAATGGACAATACGATTGTTGCCACCGCGATGGGCAATATCGTAGCCGATCTTGGAAGCTTCGATAAATTTGCCTGGGTGACGGCATCCTATATGGTGGCGGTTATGGCTGGCATGCCGATTTACGGCAAGCTTTCCGATATGTACGGCCGAAAACGTTTTTTCCTGTTTGGACTTATTTTTTTCTTAATCGGTTCGGCTTTATGCGGGATTGCCCAGACGATGAATCAGCTGATCATCTTCCGGGCCATTCAAGGGATCGGAGGCGGCGCGCTCCTGCCGATTGCCTTTACCATTATCTTTGATTTGTTTCCGCCGGAAAAACGCGGAAAAATGTCCGGCATGTTCGGTGCTGTATTTGGATTATCAAGTGTTCTTGGTCCGCTCTTAGGCGCGATCATTACAGATTCGATCAGCTGGCACTGGGTGTTTTACATCAATGTGCCGATCGGCGCATTGTCATTGTTTTTCATTATTCGCTACTACAAAGAATCTCTGGAGCACAGAAAGCAGAAAATAGACTGGGGCGGCGCGATTACCTTAGTCGTATCCATTGTATGCCTGATGTTCGCCCTTGAGCTTGGCGGCAAAACATACGATTGGAACTCCATTCAGATCATCGGGCTGTTTATTGTATTCGCCGTTTTCTTCATTGCCTTTTTTATTGTGGAGAGAAAAGCAGAAGAGCCGATTATTTCTTTCTGGATGTTTAAGAACCGCTTGTTTGCCACAGCGCAGATTCTCGCTTTTTTGTATGGCGGAACATTTATTATTTTAGCGGTATTTATTCCGATTTTCGTTCAGGCGGTCTACGGCAGCTCGGCGACAAGCGCGGGCTTCATTCTGACGCCGATGATGATTGGATCAGTCATCGGAAGCATGATCGGCGGAATCTTCCAAACGAAGGCAAGCTTCCGCAATTTGATGCTGATATCTGTTATAGCTTTCTTTATCGGTATGCTGCTTCTTTCCAATATGACGCCTGACACAGCAAGGGTATGGCTGACAGTCTTTATGATGATTTCAGGCTTTGGTGTAGGCTTTAACTTCTCCCTGCTGCCGGCGGCATCGATGAATGATCTTGAACCTCGCTTTCGGGGAACGGCAAACTCTACAAATTCATTTTTGCGATCATTTGGCATGACCTTAGGCGTCACCATTTTCGGAACGGTGCAAACAAACGTATTCACGAACAAGCTGACCGACGCCTTCAGCGGGATGAAAGGCTCAGCGGGATCAGGTGCTACGCAAAATATTGGCGACCCGCAAGAGATATTCCAAGCGGGAACACGTTCCCAGATTCCTGATGCGATCCTGAATCGCATTATTGACGCGATGTCATCAAGTATTACGTATGTCTTTTTGCTCGCTTTGATTCCAATTGTCCTCGCGGCGGTTACCATTTTATTTATGGGAAAAGCCAGAGTGAAAACAACAGCCGAAATGACAAAGAAAGCAAATTAACATAAAAAAGCAGTACATGCTGGGCATGTACTGCTTTTTTCTATTACACTCCTAATCTTGCAAGAATAAACGTCCATATACAAATGATCAATAACAGAATCAGGCTGTACGCCACTGTCCTTTTAAACAGTTTAGATTCCTTGCCTGTTTGGCCGACCGCTGCGGCAGCGATGGCGATAGATTGAGGAGAAACAAGTTTCGCCATGACACCGCCCGCCGTATTTGCGGCTAACAGCAAGTCTGAACCCGCACCGATCTGCGCTCCGGTGACAACCTGCAAATGACCGAACAAAGCGTTATTGCTGACAACCGAACCGGTGATGAACACGCCAATCCAGCCGAGAACAGGACTGACAAACGGGAACAGGTCTCCTGTTTTCGCCAATGCTAACCCAATTGAAGAGCTGAGCCCTGCGAAGTTGGCCAGATTGGCAAACCCCATCACGAAGCAGATCGTCATAATCGGCACCCACAGCTCTTTTCCTGTCTCCTTCAGGGAAGCAAAGGCATCCCGGGAGGAGAACTTTTTGCTGAACAGCCCTGTCACGATGACCGCCGCTAAAATCGCTGTACCAGTCGCTGACAGCAGATCAACTTTAAAGACTGCATCTAACGGCATGGCAGATGGCGCAATCGGCGGCATTTTCATAATTTGCTGATGCAGAAAAGGCATTTTGAACAGGAGCGTTGATTGATATAACAGCCCGCCTTCTTGGAAAAGCGCTTTGAAGGCAGGAAGGCTCCAGATGGTGATCGCCGCAGTTAAAATGTAGAAAGGAGACCACGCTTTCGCAATGTCAGCGGCACGGTATGCCTTTTTCTCACCAGCATCGCCGGCCCCTTCCTCGCGGTAAATCTCTTTCGGCTGCCATTTGCGGAGGAAGAGGGCAAGCCCGCCCATGCTGAATAAGGCCGCCAAAATGTTTGCTAATTCCGGCCCGAGTACCGCCATTGTCAGTGTCTGAACCGCTGTATACCCACCGCTCACAACCAGAAGAGCGGGCCATGTCTGTTTGATTCCTTTCATTCGGTCTAATAAGAATACAAGCAGGAATGGTATTAAAAATGAGATCATCGGCAGTGTCCACATTAATGTCCGTGACAGCTCAAGAGCAGACAAATCACCAATCTGCGCCCCTGTGATGACAGGAATCCCGATCGCCCCAAAGGCTCCGGAGGCGGCGTTTGCAATCAAGCAGAGCGCCGCCGCTTTCAACGGTTTAAAACCAAGTTCGACGAGCAGCGCCGCACTAATCGCAATCGGAACACCAAAACCGGCCGCGCCTTCTAAAAACGCGTTAAAACAAAAACCAATTAATAATAGCTGTAATCGTTGGTCAGGCGAAATGCCGGCAATGCTGGACCGAATAATGGTAAATTTCCCGGTTTTCACTGCGATTTTATACAGCCACACCGCCATCAGGACGATGTAGCCAATAGGCCACAGCCCGCTCCCGATTCCTAACAAAACAGAAGATATCGCTTTTTCAACCGGCATATGAAATGCCAAAACGGAGACGAAGAAACTGACGGCTAGGGTAAGAAATGCCGCAAGAATGCCTTTCATTTTCAAAACAGTTAAAGCCAAAAGAAAAAAGAGAATCGGAGTGAGCGCCACAAGTGCGCTCACATACTCGTTTCCAAACGGATCATACAACTGCTCCCACATTGACAATCAGCCCTTTACTCTAAAGTTGCGGTTAGTTGACTTTTTGTTCTGCAAAATGAGGTTTTAAAATGTTTTTAAGGACGCCGGCGCTGTGAAGGAACTGTTCTTTTTCTTTCTCATTTAAGTTCAGCTCAGTGATACCCGCGATCCCTCCGCGGTTCACGACAGCCGGCACACCGATGTACACGTCCTCTGCACCGTATTGCCCGTCCAAATATGTGCTGACAGTTAATATGCTGTTTTCATTATGCAGAATGGCTTTTGTAATGCGAGCAAGACTCATCGCAACTCCATAATAAGTCGCGCCTTTTTTCTCAATGATATGGTAAGCTGCGTTTTTCACATCATCTACAATTTGGTCCAGCTCCTCTTGTTTGTACGCATCGTTTTTCTCAACGAGTTCACTGACCGGCACACCGCCGACATTCGCATGGCTCCAAACAGGAAGCTCTGTGTCGCCGTGCTCTCCGATAATATGTGCGTGCACGTTTTGAGGCGCTGCGCCAAAGTATTCGCTCAGCATGAAACGGAATCTCGCAGAATCTAGTGTTGTGCCGCTTCCGATCACCCGCTCTTTTGGCAGGCCGCTGAATTTCCATGTTGCGTAAGTCAGGATATCAACCGGATTTGTCGCGATTAAGAAAATACCGTCAAATCCGCTCGCCATGACTTCACTAACGATACCTTTGAAAATCTTCAAGTTCTTTTCTACTAATTCAAGGCGTGTCTCACCAGGTTTTTGGTTTGCTCCGGCGCAAATGCAGACAATATCAGCATCCTTGCAGTCTTCATATGTTCCGTAAGATGTTTTGACCGGTTGTGGCGCAAACGCCTTTCCGTGGTTTAAATCCATCACATCGCCCATTGCTTTTTCTTTATTTACATCAATGACCACAAGCTCATCTGTGATCCCTTGGTTAATTAACGCAAATGCATAACTGCTTCCAACAAAACCCGCTCCGATTAAAGCTACTTTATTTACATGTTTGTTCATCATTAATCATCCTTCCAGGGTATGTTTCTCTTTGATGTCTTTTTATTTGTGAAGTATTTCACATTTATATTGTGCAATACTTCACAAACTTTTGCAAGAGAAAAGTTTTGTCTGATTTATGAACAAAAAAGAAACCATCATTGATGGTTTCTTTCGGTAAGTCCCGTCTAGCATTGCCCTCAATGAGGAAGAGAACCGCTTAAGCCCGAGTCATTATATAAACCATTTAGCACGTAATCAAAGCCAGGCTGATTCTGACCGGGCACTTGGGCGCTGCCATTATTAAAAATCACTTTTGCGTTGGTTGTATCCGTGTCCGCAGGCAGCGTCAGCGTGTAAATTCCGTCTGCATTTTTAGTCATTGGTTTTCCAGGCCAAGATCCGGTCAATTCAATTGCTCGGCTCCCATCATGTTTATAGATATAAGCATTTACCTGGCTCCAATGATTCGGATTTTGATAGCCGATGGTTTTGGCCGACGCTGGATCTCTTTTAACAAAACTGTATTTCTCGGTCCTCGTTACACCATCACTGTTCGTTCCTTTTAACATGATGGTGTATGTTTTGCCAAATGGATCTCCTTTTCCGATTGTGAATTGATCTCCATCCTTAAACGCTGTCTCTGGTCCATTATTGATTTGATAAACGGCTTTTGTTGTATTCGCATCTGCACGCAAGGTAATCGTCAGTTGATCATTGAAAGAATGTGTTACACCTGTTTTGTAATTCTCAAGGAAAACATGAGGCGCTTTTGCAATATCATCAGGATAAAGCACAGCTACAGATCTGGCATTGATCGTGCCTGTCAGTTTACCATCATTCACTTGAAATGAACCTGCCCCAGCTTTATTGTCATACCTGCCATCAGGCAATTTTGTTGGCGTATTGATAGAAACAGAGGATGAACCTGCATTTGCCAGCACAACGCCATGTGAGCCGCGCTGATTCATAAATATCTGGTTGTTTCCATTTGGGTTCGAGAGTTCCTCAGGCTGTCCAGCCATCACATTGTGAAATCTATTGACCGCAGTGATAGCCTGATCTTCAAATAAAGCACTCCCGCGATCGCCTATTTGGCTTTTCCCCGGGAATCTCACACCATTTCCGCCTCCCTCAGGTCTGGAAAAGAAAAGAGGCGTACTGCCTGAACGAGAAGCTATCACCGCCCAGCCTAAACGGATATCATCATCGCTCATCCATGTCGACTCTTCTTCATCATTGGCGTACGTATCATGCGACTCCACCCATGTCACCAGCTTGTCCGCAGACACATCAGATGCATAGTGGGAGAGATTCGACACGCCCAGATTGCGATTCTTTAAAGCGGACCTTATGGAATGTCCATAGTTAGACGCTGTCACATTCATATAATTCGCATATGCAGCATCCCTGGAAGCACTATCCTGCAGGATTTCTCCGTATTGGAACTCTGCAGCTGTATTTGTGATATTCGGCCAAAATTGACTGCCGTAACTGCCATCATCCGGAAGCTCTATATGTTTGGCGGCATCAAAGCGAAAACCGTCTGCCCCGTCATTCAATGCTCTTTCTAAGAACCGTTTCAAATAGGACTGTACTTGTGTATTTTGTGTATTCCAGTCATACAGCCCGAGCAATGAATTCTGCGTGACATCCCATCGATCCGACCAGTTTTTAATTTGTGTGTTTCCATGTGTCCAGTTTGGAATACTCTTAATCTCATTGGAAATCGCGGCATAGTCACTGGTGGTATGATTGATGACAGCGTCAACAATGACCTTTATGCCATATTCTTCAGCGGCTGCACACATTTCTTTAAATTCTTGTTCAGTTCCTAAGTAACGGTTGCCAATTTGGTACGATGTCGGCTGATAGAGCCAGTACCAGTTCGACATGCTTTTATTTCCTTGGTTCCCTTCCTTGACTTGGTTAATCGGAGACGTCTGAATCGCTGTATATCCTGCATCATGAATATCCTTCATATTGTGTTTTAACGTATTGAACGACCAATTCCAAGCATGAAGAATGGTTCCGCTTTTGATCGACGGTGCTGTCAGCTCATTCGATTTGTTCGCCGTTTCAGCACTCGCAGCCGCCGGTCCTGCCAGAACCAAATGAAACAGCAATAAAAATCCAGCGAATAACGGCAGTAAAGAGGTTTTGAATCGTTTTGCAAACATTCTTGACACTCCTTATTTGATTTTTTGAAGACTTACTTCGGAGTCAAAAATCCCTCTTACTTCATTCTTCCGCTTCCTCCTTTCAAACTGATGTGAAGACTGGATAATTTTGTTAACGCTTACATTTTAAATTATCACAATCACTCTATCAAAACAACTTGGCAGAGTGAATACAAATCAATGTTCCTATAAAAAAGCCGCCCGAAACTGTGAACGCTTCCCTCGCTTTCCAAACAAAAAAAAGAAACCATCTATTTTTCAAGATGATTTCTTTTTTACTTCTTCTTTTACAGCTCTTCTGTAAGCCAGCTTCACAATCACATACCGAAGCAGAAACAGAACGCCGCCGCAGACGATAAAAAGAAGAATCATTTTCAGCCAAGCGAAGAATGTATGGGGAATCCCCCTGTCGTACATCGTAAGCACCACTACCGCAAAGGCGACCGCAATTGATTCTATTCGCTGCTGCTTCACCCGTTTTTGCAGTTCTTCTTTGGTGTCTAATCTCGGCATGAGCATTCCGGATGCCGCAGCCCTGATGCAGTAATATAAGATAATGATGAACAAAAACACAAGGCTTGCAGCCCATTCTTTAAACGGAAATTCAAACATAATGCCGCGGATGATCACATCAAGCAGCGCAAATGCTCCCGCTATCATCCCAATCTCCGACCAGATTTTTTGTTCTTTTTCTTTTACTCTCTTATTTTTCCCATTCACGCCTGAAAGTCTATTACGCAGATTATTCATGACCTTCCTCCCGCACTTTTACGAATGGCTTATGGCTTACATGTTACAATAACAGCCTGCGCTTCTGCAATGAATAACTCAAAAGCCCGCCGTACAAGCCGGCGGGCAGCAATCGTTAAAACGGCCCCCAATTGATCATGACGCCGATCACGATAAAGACAAGCCCGATCAAGAACCAAATCAGAGCAAGCGGCACCATAAACCGCAGCCACTTGACATACGGAATACCGCTGGCGGCAAGCACCGCCATGAGAACGCCGGATGTCGGGTTCACACAGTTGACGACCCCTTCTCCAAGCATAACCGCCTCAACCGCAACCTGTCTCGTGATTCCCATCAAATCAGCGAGCGGCGCCAGGATTGGAATAAATACAACGGCTTCGCCAGAACCTGAAGAGATGAGAAAATGAAGCAGCGCACTGGCGATATACATGCCGATTGCCCCGGCAATCGGGCTGAATCCGTCCAAAAGTGAAGCCAAAGCATTGACGACAGTATCGAGAAGCTTTCCATTTTCAAGGATAACGGAAATGCTTCGTGCCATCCCGACAATCAGCGCCCCGTATACAAGACTTTGGCAGCCCGTAATGAAGGTTTTGGCAATATCGTTCGCCGCAAGTCCGCCTATTAAACCGGCAAGGACAGAAATAAAAATAAATGTCGCAGCCATTTGGGAATCTGACCAGCCAAGCTTCAAAGCGCCGTATAAAAATCCGACAAGTGAGAGTCCCGCCACAGCCAAAATCAGCTTATGGCGAACGGTAAACGGCACTGACTGATCTTCTTCTTTACCGGCTTCGCCCATTCCTGCCGCAGGGAACCAATCTGTTCCTAACACACTGGCATCTTTTGATTTTTTTAATTTTCTCGTATACAAATAGATATAAATAATAGAAGACAGCAAAAAGCATATGTATATCACAACTCGCAGGCCGATTCCTGAGAAAAGAGGGAGCTCCGCGATTGATTGTGATAAACCGAGCGGTGACGGTGATAATATGGTGGAGTTAAATCCAGCGTAGCAGCCGATGTATATAACAGCGGCTCCCGCGACTGCGTCCCATTTTAAGGATCGTGCCACAATGAGGCCGATGGGGATAAAACCGATAACTGAATTCACGACAATCCCGGTTGTTCCGAGAATGGAGAACAATGCGCCGACAATACAAATAAATAATAATTGCTTTGTGCGGAACTTGCTGATGACATTGTAAATCAGTCCGTTGATGGCTCCCGTTTTTTCTAAAATGGCAATGGTGCCGCCTGTGAATAAAATCAGAAAGATGATTGGCGCTGATCCAACCATTCCATCCTGTAGAGAAGTAAAAAAGCTGATCAAGCTGACCGGAGACTGTTCAATTGAATGATAGCTTCCCGGCACCGCAGTCGTAATATCTCCCTTTGTTACGCGGTCAAATTCTCCCGCCGGCACAACATATGAAGCAACGGCGCAAATGAAAGCAATGATAAATAAGAGGACATAGGCGTCAGGCATTTTAAATGTCGTTCGTTTTTTCTTAGGCTGTGTTTCGGCTGCTGGCATACTCATGTTCGATCCATCCCCTCTGTTTGAATATATTCATTATTCTGAAAAGTTGCAATATGTGCTATATTATATACAGCCTATCTTCCTGTTTCAATATAAATAAAGTAAAGAAGGTAAAAATTCATTCTGATAGAAGGAGGTATTTCTAACCATGCAAAAGCTTTCAGAAGACATGAAACAAACCATTATGGACATCTTCGACCATCTGCACGCGAACCCTGAAGTCAGCTGGAAGGAATATGAGACAACTTCATTTTTGAAACAAAAGCTTGAGGATTTAGGGTGCCGGACGCGCACGTTTTCAGACTGCACCGGGGTTGTCGGTGAAATCGGCTCAGGCTCACCTGTTGTAGCGGTACGCGCTGATATTGACGCGCTGTGGCAGGAGGTTAACGGCACATTTCGCGCCAACCATTCCTGCGGACACGATTCACATATGACAATGGCATTGGGCACGTTAATGCTGCTCAAAAAACAACCTGAGCTTCCGAAGGGCACAATCCGTTTTATCTTTCAGCCGGCAGAAGAAAAAGGCGGCGGCGCCTTGAAAATGATAGAAGAAGGCGTGCTTGATGATATCGACTATTTGTATGGCGTTCACGTCCGTCCGATTCAGGAAACACAGAACGGCCGCTGCGCTCCGTCTATTCTGCACGGATCAAGCCAGCACATTGAGGGAACGATCATCGGGGAAGAGGCTCATGGCGCCCGTCCGCACCTCGGGAAAAACAGCATTGAAATTGCGGCATTTCTTGTACATAAGCTCGGACTCATTCATATTGACCCGCAAATCCCGCATACCGTCAAAATGACAAAACTTCAAGCCGGCGGTGAAAGCTCTAACATCATTCCAGGAAAAGCATCGTTCAGCCTTGATTTGCGCGCACAGACCAATGAAGCCATGGAGGCGTTAATCGCCGAAACAGAAAGAGCCTGTGAAGCGGCCGCCGCTGCATTCGGCGCAAAAATCGAGCTGCAAAAAGAACACAGCCTTCCTGCGGCAACACAAAACAAAGAAGCTGAAGCGATCATGGCAGAAGCCATTACAGATATCATCGGGGCTGAGCGGCTTGATGACCCGCTTGTCACCACCGGCGGAGAGGATTTCCATTTTTACGCCGTGAAGGTGCCGAATCTGAAAACAACGATGCTCGGACTAGGCTGCGGGCTCCAGCCGGGGCTCCATCATCCGCACATGACCTTTGACAGAAACGCGATGTTCAATGGCATTCACATTTTAGCGAATGCCGTATTAAAAACTTTTCAAAAGGCTGATTCACCCGCTGCCGTTTACGTAAAATAACGCAAAAAAAGCAGCCTGACACAGGCTGCTTTTTTGATTACTTCTTCAAATCTTCAATTGAGTTGACATTTTTCATATATTGAGGAACAACAAGCCCCATCTTCACACCAGTCATACTGGTGCCAATATCATCATATTTGCCTTTATATTTAGCGGCGTATGCTTTATGGGTATTCGGCAGCCATGCGGAAAGGGATGCATCCGCACTTCCCGTCGCAATTGCAGTCCACATCGGCCCAGCCTCTACCTGAGTAAGTGTTACCTCATAGCCCAAGTCTTCTAAGACTTTGCCTATGACGTTTGTACTTGCAATCTCACTGTCCCACGCCACATAGGCGAGGTTGATTTTGTCTCCCTTCACCTTTTGAACGCCTTTTGTCCATTCGGCAATCTGATCCTTGTGTTTATTGACGTACTCAGCAGCAACTTTGGCAGGTTTCTCGCCTTCTTCCACCTTAATCATGATTTCGCCCATTTCGTCCTGCGTCCATTTAAACTGGCTCAGAAGCTTTGCGGCATTCGGCTGCTCTTTGCTGAAGCCTTTGCGTGTGATCGTATGGATTTCCTCTGCGCTGCCATAAGATTGTTTCGGATCATCGAGATATTTCAGCTTATATCTGGAGAACATCCAGTGCGGTGTCCATCCTGTAATGATAATCGGTTTCTTACGGTCGTATGACTTTTTAAGCGTAGCGGTCATCGCAGCACTTGACGCTGAAATCAATGTCCAGTCATTCAGGTCATAATCCTTCATCGCTTTGTCAGTCAGGGACATAATCCCTGAACCGGGGTCAATCCCGATGATGGTCTTATTCACTTGTTCTGCTGCGGATGCATTTTCATCGTTTTCTGAACCGCAAGCCGCAAGTGAGAGCGCCAGCATGGCGGAAACGCCGATGCCGATGATTTTTTTAAGCATCAGGCATTCCCCCTGCTTTTCTTCTTCACTTTAATATTTTGAGTAATACGGTCCAGGGTAATGGCAACGATAACGATGGCGATACCGGCCTCTACTCCGACCCCGGTTTTCAGCTGTGTAACGGCACTGTATACTTCAGAACCAAGTCCCGGTGCACCGACCATTGCGGCGATAACAACCATTGATAACGCAAGCATGATGCTCTGGTTAATTCCGGCCAAAATCGTTTTTGTCGCAAGCGGAAGCTGAACTTTAAATAAACGCTGAGCTGTTGTAGAACCGAATGCCTCAGTCGCTTCAATCAAATCCGCCGGCACTTGTTTAATACCGAGAACAGTCATGCGGATTGTCGGCGGCATCGCGAAGATAACAGATGCAACAACACCCGGCACAACACCGATGTTAAAGAAGAAAATCGCCGGCAATAGATATACGAAAGCAGGCATTGTCTGCATTAAATCAAGAATTGGCGTTACAATACGGCGAACCGTTTCTTTCTGAGACGCCCAAATTCCGATCGGAACCCCGACCACAATCGAAATAATCACAGATGTCAAAACAAGCGCCAATGTTTGCAGCATTGGGTCCCAATATCCTAAATAATCGATCAGGAGGAATCCAATCAACGTAAATAACGCAATTCCCCTTGTACTGATCCACCACGCAAGTGCGGCGAAAATAATCGTTAACAAAATAGATGGAATAAATCCAAGACCGGTGACAATTCCATTTACAAAAGCGGCCAATCCGTTAGCGATTCCGTCGAAGAATCCGCCAAACGTCATCGTAATCCAGTCAACAAAACGGTCAATAATATCTGCTAAAGGTATTCTAGGCAGTCTATCCATCTTATTTCACCTCCTGTGCAGAAGGATCTTGTGTTTGTTCGTTAGTGCCTTCAGCATTGATATACTCGTTATTGCCGGCAAGTGCGCCAATCAGCGCGCCTCTTACGACAATTCCTTTCATTCTTTGCTTCTCATCCACAACCGCAATTGGAATATTCGCATCGGACACAACGTCAAAAATCTCAGTCAGATACGTATTCTCTGGTACAGTCGTAAATTCTGTATTCAAGATGTCTTGAAGTGACAAATCAGACTCAGCCGCTTTTTTCGCATCAGACGCATAGATAACACCTAATAATTTCTTTTGTTTATCCACTGCATAAATTGAAGAAATTCCAAGGTTTTTCATCAGTGTCAATGCTACGCGAGGCCCTTTATCAATCCGCACTGTTTCAGCGCGTTTCATAATGTGGCCTGCTGTGAGGACTTTAGACAAATCAACATCTTCGACGAATTTCTCAACATATTCGTTAGATGGATTCATCAGGATTTCTTCAGGCGTGCCGATTTGAACGATGTTGCCGTCCTTCATTAGGACAATTCTGTCGCCGATCCGCAACGCTTCGTCCAAGTCATGCGTAATAAAGATAATTGTTTTTCCGACATTATCGTGAAGATCAAGAAGCTCATCCTGCATATCTTTACGAATCAGTGGATCGAGCGCACTGAACGCTTCGTCCATCAGAAGGATGTCCGGATCATTTGTCAACGCGCGGGCAAGGCCGACACGCTGCTGCATCCCGCCGGAAAGCTGGTCTGGATATTGGTGTTCAAATCCTTCCAGTCCAACGAGCTTAAGAGACTCAAGCGCTTTTTGCTGCCGCTCTTGTTTGTCTACACCTTGAAGCTCCAGTCCGTATTCTGTGTTTTCAAGTATCGTTCTGTGCGGGAACAGAGCGAACTTTTGGAAGACCATGCTGATTTTCTTCCGGCGGACTTCCCGGAGCTGGTCTTTAGACATATTTGTTATCATGTCACCATCAATGTAAATATTTCCGGCAGTCGGTTCAATAAGCCGGTTTAACATCCGTACTAAAGTTGATTTACCGCTCCCTGATAGACCCATGATGACAAATATCTCACCATCATATACTTCAAAATCTGCCTGATTAACACCAACGGTTGATCCGGTTGCTTTCAGGATCTCTTTTTTTGTCTTTCCGTTGGCAAGCATTTGAACTGCCTTCTTTGTTTGTTTCCCAAAAATCTTAGAGACTTTCTCGACTTTTATCTTAATTGGTTTCTCATCTACACTCATATTTTCCCTCCATATTAAGCAATCTTTATTACCGTAACATTTATGTAACTTCCCACACAAACAGCATATTCTCTTTTATTCTGTACCATTTCTTTATAAACATCCATGTGACCACATGATCTTATTTATGCTTCTAAATGCTCTGTAATCCTCCTATATGATTGTATTTTACGGGTGATTTTTCTCCTATCTTTAGTTGAAAACGCTTTTATTGGAATTGAATTCCTCCTTCCTCTTATGACTTCCTGCTCCTTTACTGGAAAAATAAGTTGCTTTTCCAACACCCATTATGTATTATAGTTTCATGACTATGAAACAATCAGATGATCAAATCAGAGCGCAAATTTTTAAAGCACTGTCTGATGAATCAAGGCTTGCCATTATTCGTACGCTTTATGTCAGCGGAAAAGAACTCAGCTGCGGTGAAGTAGGTGAAAAGTGCAATATTGTCAAAACCACGGCATCTTATCATTTTAAAACGCTGCGTGAAGCGGGATTGACGGCAACCCGGAAAGATTCGCGGACAAAATACGTCAGTCTGCGTGAAGACACATTTCAAACATACCTGCCTGGCTTTTTGGAAACCCTCTAACAAAGGGTTTTCTCTATACATATCTGTTTCATAGTTTCAAAGTTATAAAACAATAGGAGTGATAAAATTTGAATCGCATTTGGCTTTTCTTCAGTGTCATGTTTGTCATTGGCACGGATACCTTTTTGCTTTCGCCGCTTCTCCCCCTTTTACAGAATCAGTTTCATGTCTCTACTGATTTGTCAGGCTGGATGGTCAGTGCTTATGCACTCGGTTATGCGCTCTTCGCTTTCATTGCAGGCCCAATCTCAGACCGGCTGAACAGGAAAACAGTCATGCTGTGGGGACTTGCAGGCTTTATCGTATCCACGTTTTTATGCGGCATCGCTCCCTCTTTTGCCGCCATGTGCCTGTTCCGTTTTGCCGCAGGCGTTAGCGCTGCGTTTGTGACGCCTCAAATTTGGGCGTCCATCCCAGTCATTGTCCGGCCTTCTCAGATCATAAAAGGCATGGGGATTGCGACAGCAGGTTTGGCCGCTTCACAAATGCTCGGACTTCCTATTGGAGGGTTTCTCGCTTCCTTTACATGGCATACGCCATTTTTCGTTTTGTCAACATGCTCGCTTATTCTACTATTGATCCTGGCGGCGGTCATGCCTGATATCCGGCCTTCTGAACCATTGGCGCGACCATCAATTGTCAACCCCTATCGGGAGCTTTTTTCATTGCCGAAAACATCGGTCATTCTGCTTGCCTATTTTCTGTTTCAAACCGGAAACTTCGCTTCGTTCAGCTTTCTGGGTGCTTGGCTTTCCGCGGATTATCATTTAACCGTGTCACAAATTGGCGCAGCTATGCTTGTACTCGGACTGGGAAATATGCTCGGGAGCCTTATCGGCAGCCGGGTTTCAGAAAAGCTGGGCATGTTTAAAACACTGATCAGCGGGATGCTGCTAATGGGCGCTCTCTATTTCGCTCTTCCGTTCTTTCCAAACTTGTTTTTAGTAGAAGCCAGCTTTTTTCTCACGTTTTTTACAGCTGGCATCATCTTTCCGTTAATGATGGGTGTCTTTCAATCCATTGCAGTAAATGCGCGAGGAACCATCGCTTCCCTTTCCAATGCCGCTATGTATGCCGGAACCACTGTCGGTACAAGTATTGCAGGTTTTTTATATCAAAGCACACAGCATTTCGGAGCTGTCACAGGATTTACTGCCATTCTGTTCATACTTTCTATGACGCTCTACCAGACAATTAGTAAAACCGGGAAACGCCAATCCGCAGCCCGGGCGCAAATGTAAAAAAAAGCACCTCATTCAAGAGGTGCCTCAGATTGAAAACCCTTGAAGTCTAGGAAGGACGAGCATAGGAGCGGACATTCACAGGATGTGATGACGACGGCGTTTAGGCAGGACGCCTGAGAATTTAGCCGTTGATCCACTTCGCATTGAGCACCGAAGCGCAGTCCTGACAACGAATGCGAGGGTTTGTCGACACGCTGAAAGCACCTCTTAAAAGAGGTGCTTTTCCTATTCTAGCTCAGTTTGTTTCGTTTCTTTCCCCATAATCAAAATACAAGCAACCGCGAGTAAGATTGCAATGCAAAAGATTGAAAAGATGACCGAAAACGAAATATGACGGGCTGCGAGCGTTCCGACGAGCAAAGGCCCGAAGATGCCGCCGATTCTTCCAAACGCTGCTGTCGTTCCTGAACCTGTTGCTCGAATCGCAGTCGGGTATTGCTCCGGGGTATAAGCATACAACACGCCCCATGCACCGAGATTGAAAAACGATAACAGCATTCCAGCCGTAAGCAGAAGACTTAAGGAATCCGCCGTTCCGAAGAAATAGGCGCTTCCTGCTGTGCCAATCAAGTAAACGACGAGTATCCACTTCCGGCCCGCTTTTTCAATCAGCCATGCGGCAGAGAAATAGCCAGGTAGCTGAGCAAGCGTCATCAGCAGGACATATTCAAAGCTTTGAATCATGCTGAAGCCTTTCAGCAGCATGACACTCGGGAGCCATAGGAACATGCCGTAATAAGAAAACACCACACAGAACCAAACGATCGACAGCATCACCGTCGGCCGTATATACTGTCTTGCCCAGACGCTTTTTACATTCTCCCACACCGACCTCTTTTTGGCAGAAAGCGATTCATATTTCGGCGAATCAGGCAGACTCGTCCGCAGGTACAGCGCATAAAAAGCAGTCAGCGCAGTTAACAGAAGGGCAGCCTGCCAGCCGAAGCTTGGTATCACAAAGTAAGAAATCAAGGCCGCTGCGAGCCAGCCAACGGCCCAAAAGCTTTCCAAAAGCACAATCACTCTGCCCCGCTTTTCAGGCACAACCGCTTCCGAAACGAGTGTTGAAGCGACTGGAAGCTCGCCGCCAAGTCCCATACCAATCACGAAACGAAGGATTAGAAATGCCGATAAGCTCGTCACAAAAGCGGAAATGCCGCTTCCGATGGAAAAGCATAAAAGGGTGATGATGAACACTTTTTTGCGGCCGATTCGATCAGCAAGCAAACCAAACAAAAACGCACCCGCAGCCATGCCGATGGAATTGACGCTTCCGATCCATTTCATTTCTTCGGGCGACAGATTCCACTCTACATGGAGCGCGGCGATAATAAACGATAATATTCCGACATCCATTGCATCAAACAGCCACCCCAAACCGGCGACGCCCAGCAGTTTACGCTGGGATATAGGCTGTTGTTTTCCCATTGCCAACACCTCTGATATGCAAAATGATTACCGTTTAAGTTTACACCTGTCTTTACACGTTGTCATTAACTAAATGATATAATTGAAAAACCCCGCTTATGTTCCACAAGCGGGGTTTTTATTATTGCTGCAATGCTGCTTTTTTAATATTATCCTGAAGCTGTGCAATTCGTCTCGCGCCGTCTTCGCGGAGGCGTTTGTTTTCTTCCTCGATTTGTTTTGTTTCCTGCATGCCGCTGACAATCGTGTTCCAAGACGATTCGATCGTTTCAATATCTATGCTCGGTCTGCCGGCCATTCTGGCAATTTCAACACTTTGGCTTGAGATGTTTTCAGCATTTCGTTTCAGCATCTCGTTTGTCCGGCGGTCAAGCTCGCTCATGGAATCAGCCACAAGCTTTTGCCGCTTTACCGTAACAGCCTGAATAATGCCGTTTTTGAAAATCGGAATGGTAATGATAAACGCGGAGTTGATTTTCCCGATCAGCTTTGCATTTCCTCGCTGCAGGAGACGGATTTGAGGTGCGGTTTGAAGCGCCACCATCCGTGCCATGTCCAGATCATACACCCGTTCCTCAAGCGCCTGAATGCCGTTGCGCAACGTATCGAGCTGCATTTGCGCCAGCTGGTTCCCGCTTGCCGCTTTTTCCTCATATGAAGGAAGGATCGACTGCATCTCTTCCAGTTTCATCTGTCCGGCAACGACGTATTTTTCAAGCTCCATATAGTATTTGATATTGTTTTCATACATTTCATCGAGCGTGTAGTTCGTCTTCGTCATCTCATCTTTGTATTTTGAAATCTCAACGTGGATTTTTTCAATCTCTCCGCCAAGTGTCTGATACTTTTTAAAGATTTTTTCAATCATGCTGCCGCCGCGTTTGAAAATTTTCGCCATTAATCCCTTTGGCTCATCGAAATCATTTTTGTCGAAGCGGTCCATGATTTTCCCAAGCTGAGTCAGCATTGTGCCGGAGTCTGTCACGCTTGTTGTTTTCATCATCCCTAAGATGCGGTCAGAGAACTTGGATATTTCAACGGCCGGCTCCTTGCCGTACTCAAGCAGCTCCATTTGGTTTTTGACGTCAATTTGTTGAGCAAGCCGCTTCACTTCTGGTTCCTGACGGAGCTGAAGACGGATATCGTCAGCTTTTTGCTGGGAAATCTCTTCATTTTTATCGAGAACAAGCGGATTTTGATTTTCTGTTGTCATGCTTTTCTTCTCTCCTTATTTTTGGGTAATGGTTCTGAAGAGCCTTTTCACAAGCGAAGGCTCTTTGTAGTCCTGCTGAAACACCATGTCATCCAGCCAGTGGATATCATACTGGTCCTCTTCAATAAACTGCTCAATATCCTGGTGTCCGGGCGGATTATAAATGATGATATCGATTCCGATTTCATTCAGGAACAGCAGGGCAGCAGCATCCGAACGCGCGAGTCCGCCGCTCATTTCCGTATGATATAAAACGAGTTTCGGAACGGTTTGCGCATAGTCGAACATTTGAATCAATTTCAGCAGATTAGCAGGCAGGTTTGTTGTTTGTTTAAACAAATAGATTTGAACATCCTTGACTTGTTCCTGATGCAAAGCTTTAAGCCGCGGGTGCCTGCACATTCTCGAAATCGTTTTGGCAATGGCAGTCTGAACGCCCGCCGGCAGCTGTTTGTACTGCCACACATTGCTTGCCATCAGCTTGTCCGGATCAATGTTCCCTTCTTGATCAAGTGCGTGGCTGTAGTGAAATTGATAGTTCGACTTTATTTCTTCTGTAAATGGAAAGCTTCTGACCATTTCGGTTTCCTGATAATCCGCTAGAGTATGAAGCCTGTTCCAATATTCCTTATTGTCTTTCGACACGCCCATAATTTTGGCGAATACATTCGGAATCTCAATGGAATGTTTATCAGCTTTGAAATTCGGCCGAATAAAGGCGCGTTCTTTCGTGATTAAAAACAATTCATCATAGGTCGTTTTCAGCGTAACGGACACCGGTGTGTGATCTCTGAACTGCCACGGCTTATACAGCATGGATTCCTCGTGATTCAGCACATGTTCAATTTCCTTTGTTGAGCGGTAAGCCACTGTTGATTTCCGGTCTGGTTTTTCTTTCGGAAACGGCTGAAGCTCAGAAACATCCGGGAGCTTTTCCGTAAAACCGAGCTCCTGCTTCGGGTCGACAAGCGCCAGCTGATCGATTCCCGCCGGATGGAACAGTAGTACATCACAGCCGACCAGCATCAGATAATATAAGAAATAGAGCTGGCTTTTCGTCGCATCTCCATACCAAACAATCTTCGGCATCTCCCGCTCTATATCGGTTTTTTCCAGCCAAGGATTCAGATGGTTTAAGGAAAACTTCGAGACATCAAGCAGCACTCTGCGAAAATCAGGATGATTCAGCCCCTTTTCATGACTGTCCGCAAAGGTATGTAAAAGCGTCATCAGCGCTTTTCTTAAATGGCGGTGCATCAGGGGATTTGAGTGCTTCGCAATCAGCTTTTCCCCGTCCAGAAAGGCAACAAAGCGGCTGACTGACAGCCCTTTTTCTTTCTGATTGATGGAATGAATATGCTGAAGCTTTTGAAATGTTTCCGGTTCGATTGTTTTATCAAGCGTTTCACTCAAAATCGTTATGCGGTCGTTTACAGACAGCTCATACAGCTCGTTATAGTAGTCCGTCTCATCAATAGGCGTGCCCAATATCTGTCCGGCAAGACGGGAAAAAGAAAGGCCTTGTGCAGTTTCATAGTGATCCCGCTCCGGCAATGGCTGAAACAGCAGGCTTTTCCAATCGCCATCAGCCGGAAGTGCTTTATGAATGGTTAGTTCTTCTTGTCTCATCATATCCTCCTTTCCGGTTTGTCATTGAACGATATTTCGGTAACAAAAAAGGAAGGACATTGAACCTCCCTCCTTGTTTTGTTTTATTCTTCTTTTGAAGCGGCTGTTTGTTCGCGCACCTGCTTTTGTTTATTGATGTAGTGAATGATCAATGTTACCGCAAATGCAGCGATAATGATAATGAAGAATACAGAGTGCGGCATTTCGTAATGGAAAGCGCTCCCCGCCATTTTCAGCGCGATAATGCCGATTAACACGAATGCTGTGTTTTCCAGCTCAGGAATTTTATCAATCAGCACAAGGAACACTTTTGCCACTGTACGCATCATTAAAATACCAAGCATACCGCCGATCAGAAGCACCCATACTTTTTCAGATACTGCAAACGCGGCTAGGATGCTGTCCACAGAGAAGGCAAGATCCATTAATTCTACTGAAATGACAGTCGCCCAGAAGATCCCGAACGTGCGGACCATCCAAGAGTTTTTCTTCATGCCGTCCGCTTCCTCTTCTTTTTCGCCTATCCAGAAGTGCTTAATGACGAGCCAAGCCAGGTAAAGCGCGCCAAGCACCTTGATCCACCAGAATTTAATGAGAAGCATACCGAGCCCGATGAAAATAAACCTGAAAATATAAGCTCCAAACAAACCATACGTTAACGCTTTTTTCCGCTGTTTTTCCGGCAGGTGTTTAACCATGACCGCAAGAACTAGCGCGTTATCGGCCGATAAAAGGCCTTCCAGAACAACAAGGGAACCGATCAAACCCCAAGAAACAGGATCAGTCAGAACTTCCCCCCACATTTTCCAATCGAAAAATGAAGCATACGTAGACAAAATATGATGTAAAAAGTCCAAGTTTTTTCCTCCTATTAATTTGAAACGGTGACTTCTCTATTTGTCACTCGCTTACACTTGCAAACCGTAATTCCGGCACAATGCAGCCAGCCCGCCGGAAAATCCGCTGCCGATCGCATTGAATTTCCACTCGCCGCCGTGTCTGTAAAGCTCACAAACGACAACAGCTGTTTCAATGGAGAAGTCTTCTCCCAAATCGAAGCGAAGAAGCTCATTCTGCGTTTCTTCATCCACAACGCGGACAAACGCATTGGAAACTTGTCCAAAGTTTTGGCTGCGTGCTTCAGCGTCGTGAATGGTCACTGTGATGCCGATTTTCTCAATGTGAGCCGGGATTTTTGAGAAATCAACGATAATCTGCTCATCATCTCCGTCGCCCTCACCCGTGCGGTTGTCACCCGTATGGATGACACCGCCGCTCGGATGTTCAAGGTTATTATAGAAGACGAAATCGAGATCATTTACGCAGTTATCATGCGCATCAACTAAAAAGGCCGAAGCATCCAGGTCAAAATCGTGTCCGCCGGAGTACTTGTTTGTATCCCAGCCTAAGCCGATCACCGCTTTTGTCAGTCCCGGATTTGTTTTTGTTAAATCAATGCGCTGTCCTTTTGATAATTGAATGGCCATACTGCCTCTCTCCTTTCTGCTCTTCGTATTTGTCTTAACCGACTTGCAAACCGTAGTCTGTTGCAATGCGGGCAAGGCCGCCTTGGTAGCCTGAGCCGATTGCGGAGAATTTCCACTCGCCGTTATGTCTGTAAAGCTCCCCTGCAATGATTGCCGTTTCAATAGAGAAATCTTCTGCAAGATCGTAACGGATGAGCTCTTCATTTGTTTCTTCATTTACGATGCGGACAAACGCGTTTGATACTTGTCCAAAGTTTTGGCTGCGCGCTTCTGCATCGTGAATGGTAATAACAAATGAGATTTTATCAATGTTTGCCGGTACAGCGCTGAGATTTACTTTTACATTCTCATCGTCGCCTTCGCCAGCACCAGTCAGGTTGTCGCCTGAATGAACGACTGAACCGTTGCCGCCTTCAAGCTGGTTGTAGAAAATAAAGTCGTTTGGTGACGCGCATTTGCCTGCGGCGTCTAACAGAAACACACTTGAGTCAAGATCAAAGTCGTGTCCGCCGTCATACTTGTTCGTATCCCAGCCTAAACCGACAACAACCTTTGAAAGACCCGGATTTGTTTTTGTTAAATCTACTTTTTGTCCTTTTGCCAATGAAATTGTCATGTTTCATCCACTCCTTTTCTTTTATACGTATCGGCTGATAATATCTTCTAATCTCGTATCGTTTGTGCCTTCACCGATCGCCGCAAACTTCCACTCACTGCCGCTGCGGTAGATTTCTGCTGTAATCAGGCTTGTTCTGCCGGCGTAATTGTCTCTCAAATTGTACTTGAGCATTTCCTCGTGATTAGATTGATCAACTACGCGGATAAACGCATTTTGAATCATGCCGAAATCTTGTTTTCTTCTGACACAATCGTAAATGTTCACTACAAATACAAGCTTATCGATGTTTCCAGGCACTTTATCTAAATCTATCATAATTTGCTCGTCATCGCCCGCACCGTCACCCGTCAGGTTGTCGCCTGTATGCTGTACACCGCCGCAGCGGCTTTTCAGGTTGCCGAAATAAATCAGGTTTTTCTTATCGGTGAATTTTCCGTTTTCCAGCATCAGCACTGAAGCGTCACAGTCGATATTCGGACCGCCTCCGCCAAGCAGTTTGCTGAAGAATCCTCCGCCTGAGGACACTGGGTCCCAGCCGAGACCGACCATCAATTTTGACAGACCGGCTTTTCCTTTTGTTAAATCAATTCGTTGACCTTTTTCTAAAGAAATTGCCACACGATTCACTCCTACTCATCGAAATGTGAAGATAGTCACATTTATTTTTACGCTCACAAGGAAAATAAGCCGTAAATTACTAATATATACGTTTGTTATTATATCAAAGTTTCGTAAAAGTTAAGAATAATTGACGAAAAACCTCGAAAAAAAACTTCCATATTTGATATATGATTTGCAAATGCTATAAAGTGCGCTTCTTAAACAAACCATTTGACGCGGGCAAGTCATTTTGCCTATTCTGGTGTCACCATCTAAAAACAGACAGAAAGGAAGCGGCCTTTTGATTCATTTAAGCATACTTGATCAGGCACCTGTTTCTAAAGGAGAGAGCCCTGTGACAACTCTTCAGCATTCGGTTGAGCTTGCTCGATTTAGCGAAGAGTGGGGCTATAAGCGTTATTGGTTTGCCGAGCATCACAGCACGAAAGGACTGGCAAGCACAGCGCCTGAAATCATGATCGCCCGCATCGCAGCACAGACAAACACCATTCGTGTCGGATCAGGCGGCGTGCTTCTGCCCCAATACAGCCCATTTAAAGTGGCTGAAACCTTTCGCCAGCTTGAGGCCCTGTATCCAAACCGGATTGACCTCGGCGTCGGTCGTTCCCCCGGCGGCACGACAAAAACCAGGCTTGCATTAACGGACGGGGTGAAAAAAAGCTTAACCGAATTTAACAGACAGCTGCAGGATGTCTCTTATTTTCTAACAGATTCCCTTCCTCCCGACCATCCGTATGCCGGAATCAAAGCGGCGCCCCTTATTGGTACGGCACCCGAGCTATGGGTGCTCGGTCTTGGTGAA
The DNA here is from genome assembly GCF_053903135.1 of Bacillus sp. JZ109. Classification (NCBI taxonomy): domain Bacteria; kingdom Bacillati; phylum Bacillota; class Bacilli; order Caryophanales; family Bacillaceae; genus Bacillus; species Bacillus sp. JZ109. The sequence continues at coordinate 3,744,603 of NZ_CP096388.1, forward strand.
AACAGCGCAAGACGCGCGGCGCACCAGGGGATTGGATATGTATTTGGGCATTTCATTAATCCCGAGCGAGGAGAAAATGCATTCCGCATCTACCGGGAAAGCTTTCGGCCCTCAGCCCATTTTTCGAATCCATCCGCACTGTTTACGATTTTTGTCATTTGCGCAAAAACAGATGAAGAGGCAGAAGAACTCGCATTAAGCCAGGATTTGTGGCTTCTTCGCGTCGGAAAAGGCTTGGACAGCCGCGTGCCAAGCATCGAGGAAGCGAAAGCTCATCCCTATACAGCTTCCGATAAAAAACTCATAGAAGAAAACAGAAAGCGGATGGTGATCGGTTCTCCAACCACTGTCAAACAACAGCTGTTAGACCTCACAGGCCGCTACGAAACAAATGAAATCATGGTTCTGTGCAATGTGTTTGATTTTGAGGCGAAAAAAGAATCTTATGAGCGCCTTGCCGGATTGTTTCTATAAAAAAAGCAGTTTTCCCTAGGGAAAACTGCTTTTCATGTTATCGGCTTCTTTTTTTGCGCTGAGCTTCTTTTTTGATAAACGTCCAAACTCCCTGAACTGCAAATCCGATTAATAGCAAAACGATCAATAGAAGGGTAATAGACGGACCTGGCGGCGTCCCGAGCTGATAGGATGATGTCAGTCCCGTAAATACGCTGAATAATGAAATGAGTATGGCTGTAATGAAAACCATGTTAAAGCCTTTTGCAATTCTGATGGCGAAGGCTGCCGGCAATACGAGCAGGGCCGATACAAGAAGGACCCCGATGATCGGAATAATGACTGAAATCGCAAGGCCTGTGACAATACTGAATGACAACGAGAGAACGTTTGTATTGATTCCCGATGTTTTGGCTGTTGCTTCATCAAACGTCAGCAGATAGAGCGGCCTTCTCAGTACGATAAAATAAAGCAGGATCAGCAGTGTGATAATACTGATAATATAGACCTGCTGCTGGTTTACTGTCACAAGCGATCCAAATAGGTATTGATCGATGCTCATATTGGCTGTGCCTTTGGAAAGGCTGATTAAAAACATCGCGAAGGACAAACCAGCTGCCATTAAGATGGCAATGGACACTTCTGAATAAGTCCGATACGCCCGCCGCATGTATTCAATTCCGATCGCGCCGATGGTCACGACGACTATGCTTGCTGCGGTTATATTGGTGCTGAGAAAAAAGCCGATGGCAACACCTGACAATGAGATATGTGAAAGTGTGTCAGCCATTAAGGCCTGTCTTCTGAGAACGAGATACACTCCTAGTATCGGAGCCATGACGGCGATCATGCCGCCTGCTAGAAAAGCTCGTCGCATGAATTCCAAGTCAAACATTTCCATCCGCCTTTTTCTCCTCTCTCTAATCGAATCACTTTATCTAAAAATTGCTGTACTTCGTTTTGTTCGTGAGTAACCATCACAACTGTGCGGTTGTGATTTTTCACAAGGTGATGCATAAATTCGTAAAATCCTTTTCTGCTGTCGTAATCAACAGCTGTCGTCGGTTCGTCCAGCATCAGCAGATCCGGGTTGCTGGCGAGCATTCTGGCGATACAGATTTTCTGTTTCTGTCCGCCTGATAAATCACCGATTTTACGATGGCGGAGCTCCCACATTTCCACCATTTTCAGTGCTTTTTCTACTTCAAGATGATCTTCTTCATTTAAACGTTTAAACCATTTCCCTTTTGTATAGCGGCCTGACTGAACAAGCTCCAGCACCGTGCTCGGAAAGCCGGCATTAAATGAAGAAATTTGCTGCGGGACGTACCCTATGGTCAGGCGTTTCCCTTCTGTATTCCTTTTACTGATCGTCACTGTGCCTTCCCACGGTTTCAGCATGCCGAGCATTACCTTTATGAGCGTCGATTTAGAGGCGCCGTTTGGTCCAGTGATGCCGACGAACTCACCGCTTTCAATATCAAGTGATACTTTATCTAAAACAGGCGTATGGGAATAGCCGAAAACGATATCTTTCAATGAGACGAGATTCATGTTAATCTTCCTTTCTCACAAAGAAATAGTGTGCACCCTCCGGCGCACACTATCTTATGATTTAACCAATAGTGAATCTTTCAGGGCATCGAGGTTTTGTTTCATAATGTCGATATACCCTAAACCTTTATCCTGTTCTTCTTTGCTCAAGCCTTCCAGTGTATTCAGCACTTCTGTCTTCGCGCCGATTTCATTGGCGAGCGTATCTGCGACCTTTGAGGATGCAATTTCTTCAAAGTAAATAACTTTTACATTATGTTCTTTGGCATATGTTTTCAGCTTTGCCAAGCTGGCTGCGCTCGGTTCTTGGTCAGGTGACAGCCCTGCAATCGGAACCTGCTTCAAGCCGTATTCTTTTGCCAGATAGCCAAAAGCTGTATGCTGCGTGATAAATTCTTTTTTCTCCGCTTTTTTTGCGGTTGTACGATATAGTTTATCAAGATCCTGCAGTTTTGCAATATATTCTTTACTATTTTTCTCATAGTATTCTTTGTTATCCGGGTCCTGCTTCACGATTTGCGCCGTAATATTTTTAACTTCCTTCTGTGCCAGAACAGGGCTGAGCCATACGTGAGGGTCCATTGCATGACTGTGCTCATGCTCCCCATGATCATGCTCTTCGTGTTCTTCTTCAGAGCCTTCCATTAAATCAATGCCTTTGCTTGCATTAACGAAAACGGCATGGCCTTGGCCCATGCTTTTTTCAGCTGACGGAACCCATGTCTCCATGTATTCACTATTATAAACGAACAAATCAGCATCCTGAATGTTAGCAATGTCTTTCGGCGTCGGTTCCCAATCATGCGGTTCAACGGAAGATGGGATTAACAGATCCACATCGCCTTTGTCTTTTACAATTTGTTTTGTGAATTCATACATCGGATAGAACGTTGTGACAACGTGCAGTTTATCACCCTTTGAATCCGCCGACCCTTTTGTTGATGAGTTGCCGCATGCTGCAACTAATAAAAAGCACGCTGCAATCACAAACAAACCGCTCCATTTTTTAAACATATCGTATATCCCCTCTTTTTCAGTAACTTTAAATCAAAATGATAACGATTTTGTAATCCTATATCATAATAAACCGAAGTCATTACGTTTTGCAAGAATAAATTTCATTTTCATTTATTCTTCCCGCCTGCAGAGCGAATATATGTACTAAAAAAACCCGGCTAAGAATGCCGGGCTACTTCAATCATTAGTTTGTTTTGTCCAGAAGATAGACCCTGCTCTCATAAGGCCGGAACACCATTTCGTCAGCAAGATCATCGTTGTTATAATTGCTGAGAAGCAGTGAGGCCTGAGCTTTGCCGCAGTTCTTAGGCCACTGAAAAACAGCCTGCTCTTTTGAAAAATTATTGACCGACAAAAGCTGCTGTTTACTGTTTTCTCTCATGTATACAAACAACTGCGGATCGTCCGGAAGCAAAAGATCAAAGCTCCCTTTCATGAGGTCAGCGTACTGCTTTCTCAGGCTGATCAGCTTTTTGTAATAGTTTAAGACAGAATCAGGATCTCCCTGCGCTTCCTCCACATTGATTGCGGTGAAGTTCGGATTGACCTTCAGCCAAGGCGTGCCGTCAGTAAATCCGGCATTTTTGCCGCTGTTCCACTGCATCGGGGTCCGGGCGTGATCCCGGCTTTTGGCTAAGATCGATCTCATCACATCATTTGGATCATAGCCTTTTTCAAACACCCGTTTATGATACATATTGATCGTTTGGATATCTTTGTAGTCTTCAATCCGGGTGAACGGCGCGTTTGTCATCCCGATTTCTTCTCCCTGATAAATATACGGCGTGCCCTTCATAAAATAAAGTACGGCTGCCAGCATTTTCGCTGATGCTTTGCGGTATTCCCCATCGTCTCCGAATCTGGACACAATCCGGGGCTGGTCATGGTTGCACCAAAACAATGTATTCCAGCCTTGATGCTCAAGCTGCTTTTGCCATTTTGTCAAAACCGATTTTAAATCAGAAAGCTCAAGGGGCTTCAAATCCCAATGTTCTTTTCCGGGCTGCTGATCAAGCTCCATATGCTGAAAGTGAAAAATCATATTCAGCTCATGCTTATCTGTTCCCGTATATTTCAGGCCTTCTTCCGGTGTGACACTGCCGACCTCTCCGACAGACATGACATCATATTGGGAAAACACTTCATCTGTCATTTCTTTTAAATAGTCATGGATTCGTTCGCCATTTGGCTGAAAGGGCTTCGGCTCTGCCTGCTGATTGATATAGTCCTCATACGAAGGAAGATATTCTTTCTTAGAAATGAGATGGAGCTGATCAATTCGCAAACCGTCGACCCCTTTATCGAGCCAAAATTTCATCATGTCATACACCGCCTGGCGAACTTCGGGATTTTCCCAGTTTAAATCAGCTTGTTTGACGGCATTCATATGGAGATAGTATTCTCCGGTGTGCTCCTCGTATTGCCAGACCGGGCAGCCATAGTCTGACAGCCAGTCTGTCGGCGGGCCGTTCTTTGTGCCGGGACGCCAATAATAATAGCTGCGGTATTTGCTGTTTTTGTCCAGCTCCGCTTCTTTAAACCACGGATGCTCGACCGAGGTGTGATTTAACACAAAGTCCATCACCAGCTTTAATCCCCGCTGATGCACCTGGTCCAGCAGCTCGTGAAAATCGTCCATTGTTCCGTAAGAATCCATAATCGCCTTATGGTTTGTCACATCATAGCCGTAATCAACATTCGGAGAAGGATAGATCGGGCAAATCCAAATCACATCTGCCCCGAGTTCCTTTATGTAGTCAAGACGGGAAATAATCCCCCGCAAGTCCCCAATTCCGTCTCCATTGCTGTCCTGAAAGCTTCTCGGGTAAATTTGGTACACCACTGCATCCTTCCACCAGTCCGTTTTCATCCCGCAATCCCCCTGTTTTGTGTTCTATTCAAGCTGAGACGGATAAAGTGTCATTCCGCCGTCGACGAAAAGTGTTGCGCCGGTCACATAGCTTGCTTCCTCAGATACGAGCCAAGCTGCTGCTGCCGCCACTTCTTCAGGCTTTCCGAAGGCTTTCATCGGGATTTTTTTCAATTGTTTTTGCCTGCTCTCTTCCTTTTTCGTATCAACATTTGATTCTGTGGCAATGGTGCCGGGCGCTATCGCATTGACGCGGATTCCCTTATCCGCATAATTGAGCGCCAGCGTTTCCGTCATCATCTTGATGCCGCCTTTGGATGTGGAATACTGAACGTTGACAGGGCGCGGAATCTGCTGATGAACACTTGAGATATTCAGCACATTGCCCTTGATATTGTTTTTCATCATGTGGTTAAGTGCTGCTTTCGCTCCCAGAAAGGTTCCGGTAACATTGACATCAATCACTCTCTGCCAATCTTCAAGACTCATCTCATGCGGCATCGCCTCAACGCCGTTAAAACCAGAGTTGTTTACCATCACATCGAGCGTGCCGAAATGCTCTAAAGCTGTGTCCAAGAGCGCCTGAATCCCCTCTTCTTTTGACACGTCCGCCTCAACTGCGACGGCTTTCCCTCCGTTCTGCTTAATGATTTCCAGGGTTTCATCGGCTCCAGACGGGTCGCTGTGGTAGTTTACAACAACATTCATTTTCTCCTGTCCGAACCGTTCCGCAATGGCTTTCCCGATTCCTTTTGAAGACCCTGTCACAATCGCTGTTTTTCCGGTTAAATCTTTGTACATACTTGATATCCTCCTCTGATTTCTCACTATGCAGTGGAAAATACCCTGTTTTTCCGAGTTGAAAACAGCACAAAAAAAAGCAGAGAACCTGTAGTTCTCTGCCATTTCCTATTGAAAACGCTGCTCGGCAAGCTTCTTTTTAATATTCATCAGCCTGCGGTAAAAGAAAGCGGCGGACTCGTAATGTTCCAGCTGATTGAAACGTTCCGCTGTATCATGCAGCAGATCTTCGGCGTCTGCAAGAAGCTGCCTGGATTCCAGCAGGTCAAAGCATTCTGTAAGCACGTTCAGGTCACCGTTTCCAAGATACAGCTCATGAATGAGGCGGAATTTCGTCAAGTACATGTCATCCTCCCATTCAGCCGCGCTCTTTATCCCGCGGTCATACGCCTCTACTGCTTTGTCGTATTTTCCCTCTTTACAGTAGATATGGGTCAGTGAAAATACAGCTTGAACAGCTTGCTGAAAGTTGTGCTCCTCAAAAATGGCGGCGGCTGTTTTGAAATAGCCCTCCGCTTCTTTGTAATCACCCAGACTGTACTTACAGTGTCCGACATTATAATAGGCAGCGGCGATCATGTACGCTTCTTCAAGCTGCCTGGCATGATCTAAAGCGCTGCACAAGTGGGTCAGTGCTTTTTCATGATGATACACATCGGTCAAATTTCCGGCGATGATAAATTCACACTGAACCCGGCGGCGACCGTACAGTTCATATTTCGTATAGATATCAAGCGCCTGGCTCGCATAATTCATGGAAAAATACGTTTGTTTGATGTGATAATACACTTCTGCGACTTTAAAAAGAAACTCAGCTTTTTCGATCTCATCCTCGACATACTCGAGCTTTTCCTCGGCATGTTTATAATGGTCAATCGCTAATATGAAATTTTTCTGCTTGAATTCGTACATTCCTCTGAAATAATAAAAGTAATATTCCAATAAGCCCGTGAGTTTTTGCTGATTGCTTTCAATTTCGTTCAGCATATCAGAGAATGGAGGCTTGGTGTCGCTGTCTTTCACCGGCATCAGCTTATCAAGCATGATTCGATGCCGGAATTCCATCAAAGAAAAATATAAAAGCAAGTCCTGGTTCTCTTCCATATCTTCTAAATCGTATTCAATCTCCTGCTTTAACGCTTCTGCTTGATCTGCTTCAAATGCGCGAATGAGCTTGTACCATTCATTCAGCTTTACTGCTACTTCTTCTGATGGAATCTTTGCTCTCATCGGTCTGCCTCCTTCCTCCTGCTACTATTTATGTTATATTTTATCATAGCTGTTCGCTTTTAGAGAGAGTCAATCACTTAAAAGCGTTAACATTCAGCACATCTTGAGAAAGTGAGACCGATATGAAGTTACCCGCAAAAACATTTGTTATCTTATGTATTCTATTTCTTCTAGATCTTTGTTTTAGTTATATTCGGCATGAATGGCATTCTCAAAACGCCTTGCAGGACATGCCTGTCCCCTCGGATCTTCATCCGATTGTGAAGCAGAATGCCGATGCACTCAAAGCCGCTGCAGCGAATAAAGGCATTACCGTCGTCATTACTGAAGGATTCAGGTCCTTTAAGGAACAAGATGAATTATATAAACAGGGACGTACAAAAAAAGGGAATATTGTCACCTATGCAAGAGGAGGGGAATCGTATCATAACTATGGTTTAGCGATTGATTTCGCCCTTCAAAAAAAGGATGGAAGCATCATATGGGATATGGAATATGACGGCAATCAAAACGAAAAGTCAGATTGGCTGGAGGTTGTCGAGATCGCTAAGACACTCGGTTTTGAATGGGGCGGGGATTGGAAGCGATTCAAGGACTTTCCCCACTTGGAGATGATTCCTAACTAGACACCCCTCACAGCCTTTTCTTTTTCCTTATGTGCGCATCAATATAGGAAGGGTAAACCGGCTTATAGACAAGTTTGCAGTGCTGGTCACTGCCTGCAGTAAAGTCAGGCTGCCACTCCAGCTTCACATCAAAAGCGGCTAAAAACGCTTCTCTCGCTTCTTCAGCGGAAACATCCGGCCTGTGATTTATCGCTTCCAATTGTTCAGGTTCAATATCAGGCGCCATAAAAGCGTCAATCAACCCAGTTTCCGGATTGACAATGATGCGGGCAGCGCCGAACCGCAGCGGCACTCCTTTATACCAGACAGAAAAATGGTTGCGGACTCTCCCTCTTTCATCAATTCGGACGGGATTCACCCTGAAAAACTCAGCCGCTCTCGGATAGAGGGCATACAAAAATTGAAGCGCTATCTCTTGGCATTCTTCCGTGGAGCATTGGCGGTTGTTCTGCCGCTCCATAAAAGAAAGCGCTGCTTTTAATTTTCCGGTTCTTTTATCCGTCTTCATTTTGATTGTGTTTTTATTTCTCGTTTCAAAATAGCTTCCTATTCTTAAATCCTTACGCTCCGGCGCAGCGCCCCTGCGCCATGTGCTTCCAATTTGTTCTCCAAAGTCTCTTTCACTGACTTTCTGCATATCAGAGGTAAAACCCAGCAAGGCAAATATATCAACTTCTTCCTTGTTCTGAAGCGGCGGCAGTGGCGCCGTGTTTTCTATTCTTTCATCTGCGATATGCTGGTCGGGCACAATTTCGTCTACATCTGCGGGATAGCTGTATCCCGGGAGAATCGGTTCATAAACAAGCCTTGGTTCCTGTTCGCCATCAATGACATCGTACATCAGCTCAAAAGACATTGTGTTTAAGTAATGGGACACAACCTTCTCTTTTGCTACAAATTCCGTCGGAACTTCGGCTTTATACCCTTCCCCGTAATATAGAAAGTGGACAATCTGACCGCTTCGTGTCATATCAATTAAAAAACCTGAATTGGGAATCGGAAGCCCCAGCTCCATTTTGGTATAGACAAACCGGATGTGCTGCCCCCGTTCTTCCTTGCCTTGAAAATGAAAATTCATAAATGTGCCGGGATGATTGGCAGCGGCAAACTGAAGAGCCGTCAGCTTCAGCTCGGCATCTGGAAGTTGTTTGTCTGTCTCGGAGCGGACAGTTGTTGAAAAGGTGAGCAAAGCGCCGTCATTTCTAAGTTCAACTGTAATGTGCTTTTCCGGATCTTTAGGGTCCTTCCAGATAAAATATGCCTGCCCGTTCTTCTTTTGCTTTTGGTCGTAATCTTCTATCTCAAGCTCATAATGCGTCGGTACATTTCCGATCTCCTGCGCCTTCTTTTTCAGCTGTTTATTAACCAATGAAGTCATCCCTTTCAAAGAGTCTACGACAAAGAGAATCCTGTTTATTATATAAAAAGACCTTTCTTCTTTTAAAGTGAAGAAAGGTCCTTTTCTATTATTGTCATTGTTTTTCGAGATTCTTTCTGTTACTTTCATCACATACTCTCTTCTATATCTGAGGCAATTGCGTGACTTTTGGCTGTTTCACCATATGCTGAAGACAGGCTCTCCTGTATGTGCATCGATAAAACGCGGATACACCGGCTTATAGACGAGCCGGTAGCTGTGTTCTTCATCATCCCCGTACTCTCTTTCCCAGCCAAGCTCAACTTTAAAATGCTGCCAAAAGATAGCCTTGGCTTGTTCAACTGAAATGGCCGGCACAGGATCAATGGTTGCCAGCTCATTTGGGTCAATATCCGGTCCCATATAAACGGTGATATACCCTGTCTGGCGGCTGACACAAATTTTGATCTGCCCAAATCGGATCGGAACTCCGTGACAATGCGCTTCAAATGTAAAAACAGCGACTGCGTTTTCTTCTTCATCCTTTTCATCGTATCTGATCCTAAAATATTGATCGGCATTCGGAAATAAAGCAAACAGAAAGCGAAGCGCGATTTTTTCGCACTCTGCCAAAGTTACTGTCAGCGGCCCTTTTTCCTCCATAAATGACATGACGCCTTCGAGTTTTCCGGTTTCTTTGTTATAGATGGTTTTCAGCACTTGATGAGTCCGTCCCTTAAACCAGCTGTCCATGCTTTTATCCGCCGGCTGATACACAGGGTCATCCGGATTCCGCCAAACGATTCCGATTCTCCCATCTCCCAAATCCGCTTCCCGCTCTTTGACAAACCCATTTTCAATACCAATCATGCTGTCAGGATCGGCCTTTTCGCGGATGCCCTCGAATAAAGGGAGAGGAAAGCTCTCAGGCTCCCTGTAATTATCGTCATCATCAACTCCTCCTTGTTCTTCTTGAACCAAATCCGCAGGTACGGTAATGGCCCTACATTCAGGCTCATACACCAAATGCGGCTGATCATCTCCGTTTTTGTAAACAGAACGATGGAGAACCTCAAACAAAAGGTCGAACTCCACGTCCTTCTTGATAAAGGCAAATGCCTCTTCAACATCCGCGACCCTCTTTGGCTTGATGATGCTGCCCGCTTCGCCGTAATAGCGGAAGTAAACGATCTCACCTGATAAGGAAACATCAGCCATAAATCCGCTCATGGGGAGAGGAAGCCCAGCCTCCATTTGAACATATGAAAATCTCACTTTATCGCCGTATGCACGGTCATTTTCTTCACGAACAAAGGCAGAGAGTGCCCCCGGATGATGAGTCTCGACAAATTGGCGTATGATATCCTCTAGTTTCTCCTCAGACAGCCTTTCTCCGCTTTCAGGCTCAATATCACGGGAAAGGGATTCCAGCTCCCCGTCCGGTCCAAGTTCCACGATAATGCCGATATTCTCATCCTGAGGATCTGTCCAACAAAAACAGACTCTTTTGTCATCACCGCCATAATCTTCAATTTCCAGTTTTAAGTGTGTCGGCACCCGGCCGATTTCCAGTGCTTTTTGTTTCAGTCCCTCTTTCTTCACAAAGGCAGCCCCTTTCATCCTTCTTAAGTTCCCTCTAACTAATCAAAAAGTAATAGTCTAAAATACACAGTTTTCTGAGTTTACCAGTTTTACCAGAACATTTTTCACCAAAAATAGGATGATGAACCTATTCAATATAAAAGCTAATAATCTTAAAATTAATTCCGTTGTAACTTTTTATAGGTCCATTCATGACAAAGGAGGGCGGAGTTTCCAGAAAATCCGGTGAAAACCGTGAGAAAAGAACTGATTTTTTTGGTTATATGATGCTAATCCATTCAAAAAGATCCATTTCTCAAAGACAAAAGACTCCCCTTTCCTAAACCATTTGAGGAGGAAAAATGAATGTTTCAGAAAAAAACGTACGCTGTTTTCCTAATTCTTCTGCTGATGATGTTTACAGCTGCTTGTTCCGGCAGCAAAACAAGCGCGGAGAAGAAAGAATCAGAAACAGAAAAAAGCTCAGATATAGCTCAAGTCAAAATCAAGGATGTCTCTTATACGCTTCCGTCTAAATATGATAAGTCCACTTCAGATGACCAGCTTGTGTTAAAAGTCAATGTCGCGGTGAAAAACACAGGAAAAGACCCGCTGAATGTAGACAGTATGGATTTCACATTGTATCAAGGTGATACCAAAATGTCTGACACAGACCCTGAAGACTATAGCGAAAAGCTTCAAGGCAGCACGATTAACGCTGACAAATCCGTTGAAGGAAATCTTTTCTTCGTTGTAGATAAAGGCAAGCAATACGAGCTCAACTATACGCCGGAATCTTACGGTGATAAAAAGCCAAAATCAGTTACTTTTAAAATTGACGGAAAAGACAAAAAAATTCTGGCGACGGCAGATAAGCTCCAAGATTCTGCAAAAGCGTTATCAGCTTATGTTGATGTCCTTCTTTTCGGCAAAGATAACGCCGATTTCGAAAAAATCACCGGTGCTAACAAAAATGAAATTGTAAATGATTTTAATGAATCAGCCAAAGACGGTTATCTCTCAGCTTCCGGCCTTTCCAGCACATATGCGGACAGCAAAGCGCTTGATAATATCGTGAACGGCATTAAAGAGGGATTAAGCAAAAACTCTTCCATTCAAGCAAAAACGACTTCAATCTCTAAAGACGAAGCAATTGTTGAAGCCACAGTTAAACCTGTAGATGCATCTTCTCTTTCAGACCGTATCGAAGACAAAGTGAAAGACTACTACAGTAAAAACTCTAGTGCCAGCTATGAAGAGGCAGTGAAATACGCGCTTCAAGTCTACCCTGAGGAATTTAAAAAGCTTGGACCTGCTTCATCTGAAAAAACAGTTGAAGTAAAAATGAAGAAAAATGACATCGACCAATGGCAGCTTGATATGGATGATTACAGAGCAGCAGAATTAGTCGAAGCATTCATCAAAGAATAAAACACCAAAAGGAAATAGCCTCGGAGGCTATTTCCTTTTTTATTTGAAAATGTCGCTGATGAAATTCACTTCATCTTCGGTCAGTTCAATGTTCAAGGTTTTCAGGTTATCCTGTAATTGCTCCGGTCGTTTAGCTCCTGGAATAATGGCATCAATCGCCGGTCTCGTTAACAGCCACGCCAAGGCGACATGTGCCGTATCCGCTTGTTTTTCCTCCGCTACTGCTTTCAGCTTATCTACTTTTTTGAGATTGTGGATAAACGTTTCACCCTGAAATTGAGGTTTATCCTTTCTGAAATCATCAAAGACTGTGTCTTGCGTGAATTTTCCTGTCAGCAGTCCGGACGCAAGCGGAAAGTAAGGAATAAAGGAGATGCCTTGTTTTTCACAGTATGGAAGAAGCTCTTTCTCGGCATCACGCTGTATGAGAGAATATTCGGCCTGGAAGACCTCCAAATAGCCGTCAGCATTAAAATCCTGCAATTGCTGATAATCGAGGTTCGAAGCGCCGATCGCTTTGATTTTCCCCTCATCCTTCAGCTCTTTCAAAGTGCCCGCCACTTCAGCGAGAGGTGTTTTTCCATCCGGAAAGTGAACATAATACAAATCAATGTAATCTGTTTTCAGCCGCTTCAGGCTCTTCTCCACCTCGCTGCGAAGAAACTCCCGGCTATTGTCTAATTCAATGCTGCCGTTCACTTCTTTATGAGCTCCTTTGGTGGCGATGATGAGCTCATTCCGTACGCCGCGTTCCTGTACGACTTCGCCTATTAATTCTTCAGATCGCCCCAATCCATATATAAAGGCGGTATCGATAAAGTTGACGCCGCCATCCAATGCCGTGCGCACTAAATCCTTCCCTGTTTCATCATTTAGATTTGGAAATAGATTATGCCCGCCGACCGCATTCGCGCCGAATCCGATCCGCTTCACCTTCAGCTTCGTTTTGCCGAGTGTACGTGTTTGATCCATTGTTCCTTCTCCTTTGAAACCAATTTTGATGAAAAATAGTGCAGGGTCACTTTTTGTATTAGATATCCTTTTTCTATTTTCCTTCTTTTTTCAGGATATACAAAAAGGAGAAAGTGTATTTCTCCTTTCGCAAGTTTATTTTGGAAGAACCCATTTGTCTTTCAGGAAGCAGGCTCTGGCTAGTAAAAAGAAGATGGCGATGAGCACGGCGATGGTTCCTGACGTAGACAAAATGGCAGCCGGGTCAACCATCCCGAATAAAAGCTGTTTAAATAACGCATGCAGGTTCAGAAACGGGATGAGAAAGTATGATAAGTCAAATTGGTTCGGTGCCTTGCTGAAGATGAAAAACATCGGAAACACAGGCAGAAAGACGACGAGAGACATATAGCTTTGCGCTTCTTTTACCGAGCTGGACATGATGCTGATGAAAAGCTCCATCGCAGATATCAGCAATGCAGAGAGCACAATGATTAAGGCTGAAGCGCCGATTACACTCCACATATGATCTCCCAGCTGGAAGGCCGTTTTTAAATTTTCGGTAAATAACACGGTGGACAAAATCAAAAACACCAAAGCCAATACACCTGAAGCCACGGCAAAAGTGGAAACCGCAAGCCACTTGCCGACCAGCACTTTGTTTCTGCTGACTGGCGTTAATAGCAGCGCCTCGATCGACTTCCGGTCCTTTTCACCGGCCATGATATCAAGAGCGATCGGCATTGCGCCGGAAACAATGGAAGTCAGAATCAGCATGGGCAGAATGGCGGAAAGCATAATAGCGGAAGTCCCTTTCTCCTCATCCGCTTCCTTTTGCTGAATCGTAAATGGCTGGATGACCGATTGATCAATGCGCTTATTTGTTAAACGTTCCTGCACAATTTCATTTTTGTACTGATCTAAGGCAGACTGCACAAGCTGCATGGCATTTGACGACCCTTGATCGATTGAATTGCCGTAAACATCAACCTTAAAAGGTGTCATGCTGTTGACATATGAGTCGAACTCTTTCGGGACGTTCAGATAGGCATCTGCTTTTCCTTCATCAACTGCCTCTTCAGGCTTTGCAAATGTTTTTACGCTGATTTCGTCAATCTCATTAAGCTTGCTTTCCAGTGCGGGCGGAAGCGAATGGCCGACAGCCAGCGTGTACTGCTCCCCTTTGTCGGACAGCATGCTTTCATAAAAGAAGACAAGTCCAAGCATCATAATCATCGGCACTAAAATTGTGAGTAAAATCGTTTTTCTGTCGCGCAAAGCGTCGATCATTTCTTTTTTATAAATATGGCTCAGCATTTAAGAAATCCCCCTGACAAGCTTAGACATAAAGATGTAATTCAAATCCTCACTGCGCTCGCTCTCGTATAGTGTTTCAAGCGCCCCTCGGTAAATCACCTCTCCGCTGTGAATCATGATGACACTGTCACAGAGCGCCTGCACTTCCTCCATAATGTGGCTGGAGAAAAGAATCGTTTTTTGTTCTCTTTTCAGCTGCTGTATAAATTCTCGGAAGATGTTGCTTGACGTAATATCAAGCCCAGTTGTCGGCTCATCAAATAAAATGATGTCCGGATCGTGAATCAGCGCTCTGGCAATGGCGACTTTCTGCCTCATGCCTTTCGAAAACCCGCCCACTCTCCGGTTCATATAATCGCGCATGCCGAACCGTTTCGATAAATCTTCTATTCTTGCTTTGATCTCGTGGCGGTTCAGCCCATACAGCCTGCCGAAGTATTGGAGATTTTCTTTAGCGGTCATCCTGTCGTAAAGCCCGGTTTCTCCTCCGAATAAGACACCGATTCTTTTTTTGACCTCAGCCGGCTGCTTGACCGTGTCAAAGCCGTCTACTGTGATTACACCCTGTGATGGTTCAAGCAAGGAAGCAATCATTCTCAGCATCGTGGTTTTGCCGGCACCGTTTTCTCCGAGAATGCCGACCACTTCTCCTTTTTCAATTGTTAAGCTTACATCTCGCACCGCTTTGACTACTTTTTTCTTATCCTGAAACCTGCGGCTGCAATCGGTCAGTGTAATCATGTCACAATCTCCCTTATCTTTATTTCTAGTAATGACTATATACGAAAAGCTGGATTAGTTGGATAAAGTTGTCGCGAAGAGTTCTTTTTATGTCGCGAAATGGGATAGAATAAAGATGATTCTATGTAACTAGGGGAATGATAATGGTAAAAGTCGGACTTGTAGATGATTATCGAGTAGATTTAGAGAAGCTGGAAGCGATCGTGACCAGAATGCAGGACGTCGAAATTGTCTTTTCCACCGATTCAGCGGAGGAAGCCTACAGGCGGGTAAAGAATGGAGACATTGATCTGCTGCTTGCCGATATCGAGATGCCCCATATATCTGGCTACGAGCTTGCTGATTTGATCAAATCCCATTCACTTGATGTGGATGTGATTTTTGTTACCGGCCACGGCGGTTATGCGGTTCACGCCTTTGACCTGAACGTCCATGATTATATTATGAAGCCGTACTATGCCGAGCGTCTGGCCGCTTCCTTCGACCGCTACTTGAAAAAGAAAACGGAAACGAGTTTGAATGGGCGTATATTGATAAAGCAAAAGTCTGAAATGCACGTCCTGCAAAAGAAGGATATTATTTTCGCAGAACGGACGGGACGTTCGACGACGATTGTGACAACCGCCGAAGAGGTGCAAACGTATCAAACATTAAATGATATTAAAGGCGACCTGCCCGAAAAAGATTTTCTTCGTTCGCATCGTTCCTTTATTATCAACATTCATTACATAAAGCATTTTTCCGCTTATACCAAGCATTCATTCACAGTTTCCTTTGAGGGAACGTCTAAAAAAGCGATGATCACCAAGCAGCAGCTTGATTATTTTCAAAACTACTACTTTTGAGGAGTTCAGAACGTGATTACCCTTTTTCAATGTCTTTATCTGGTTTTATTTAGTTTCATATGTTATCAGGGAGCTGCTGCTTTTTCACATAGCACAGCCGCCTCTTGGCTCACCGCTGTTTTAGGCGCAGCTGCTGCAGGATTGTACATTTGGAATACGAATCGGGTGTGGAAACACTGTTCCTCAGGGCTTTGTGCATGGATTGCCGTGATTCAAGTGATGTCGGCGGGAGTGGTGCTGATCGGCACAGACATCATGCAGGCATTATGTGTAATCGTAATATTTGCAGGGTGTGAAGGGCTCCGTATCGGACAGTCTGCTTTGCAGGCAAGGCTTTCTGATCAAATTGATAAGCTGACTCAAGCTGAACAGCACGCCAATCAAATGCTGATTGATGTGAGAAGCCGGAATCATGACACAATGAAACATATCACTGCAATCAAATCAGCTCAGCCCAAGGCAGATACACAAGCATATATTCAAAACTGGGCGGATCAATACAGTCAATATGACCGATTTTTGAAGGGAGAGAACGCGTACGTTGCAGGGGTGCTTTATGATTTTTTAGAAAAAGCCCGCGCCTCGAATGTGAGTGTTTCGCTGCATATTCATACACCGCTTTCTTCCCTTCCGTTTTCGCCTGCTGATCAGGTCAGCTTGGTCGGCAACATATTAGAAAATGCGCTCGACAGCGCGGCGGAGGCCCGAGAAAAAGCAGAGATTAAACTGGAGACTTCACTGCGCAGCGGACTTTATGTACTGACTTGTGAAAACAGCACTCCCGGGATGGACCCAAAAGTGCTCGATACAATCTATCAATCGTTTGGCCGCTCAACGAAAAACGGCGCTCATGAAGGCATGGGCACATATATCATTCAAAAACTGGTGAAGAGCGCTTTTGGCAGGCTGGATTTTACCTACCGCCACCCCATCTTCCGGTTAGAAATCAAAATTCCGTTTCAGAAATAAAAAAACCTTGAAAAGCCCGGCTTTTCAAGGTTTTTTTCATTATGAGGATAACGCTTGTGCAAAACGATCTGCTTCATCTTGCAGCGTGCTTTCAATTTCTTTGTAACGGCTGGAAATCGTTGATGCACTAACTCCGTATTTTTTCGCCAGTTTAGCTTGAGAAACGGACGCGCCGTTGAGAGAAATCGCGTTTACATAATATTCAACTGCCGCCGCAAAAGCTTCCGGCTTTCTGATGACAGGTGATTTTTTCTCGCAGAATGTTTTCCAGATGTCAATAACAGCTGGGATCAATTCAGTCGGATACTCTTCCCCGCTCATGCCTTCTTCAATAGCCGCAGCGGTTTCTTTCTCCAAGTCGTTTGCCCACTCAACAGTGCTTACTTCCGCTTTCTCTGCTTGTGGCTCTTCATCTTTCTCAGCTAACAACGCGAACAGAACGTTGTTGAATTCCTGCTTCATGAAGTCCTCCGGCGTTTTGCCTTCCTTCACAGCGGCATCCGCATATTTCTTCACCTTGCTGATCAGCGCTTCTGTTCTCTTCACCGGGAAGATCGTGAACTGCATGAAGAATTCTGCTTTTTCCGCTTCGTGGATTGGGTATCCAAGAATCAGGCTTCCCACTGGAGGAAGGTCTTGATTGCTGGCGTCCATTTCCACTTCGAATTGTTTTGCCGTAATAACATCTTCAAAGTGAATGATGCCTTCCTTCAGGTCCTTCAGCAGCAATAAAGCAGGCGTCATGCTCTGCCATGATTCTACGATCTCACGCGTTTTAGGACGAGTGATCGAATCGCCTTTTTTCTGAAGGTACTCTTCGAAGATTGTCTTCTCACCAGCAAGCGGGTGGAAGAAGATTCCCCAGATTCCTAAGTTAAATACGCTGATGTCTTTCGTCTGTCTGTCCATAGCAGAAAGAAAATCATGCTGGTTGATAAAGCCTGAAATGCTTTCTCTATGTACTGTGAAGGCATACTCCACTAAGTCTTCCTGAATTTGTTTCGCTTCTTTTGCCGCTAGTTCCGCCGGGAAGTCGACAACTTTACTTCCGCAGCATTTTTTATATTTCTTGCCGCTGCCGCATGGGCAAGGGGCATTTCGTTTCACTTTTCCCACAATAAACCCTCCGAATTCTGTTGTAACTTTTCTATTTTAACAAAAATAACTTCTGAGGGCTTGGTTTCGGGCTAAAAAAGAATTTGGTAATGTGATAAGCTGGTTGATTATGCCAATTTACCTATGACATTTTCACCAACTTTTGTGATTTAAGGCTTATCACCTATTCCCACTTTAGGCCCTTCTTTTTTACAATCATTAGGTATTTATTTAACATTTTAAGGAGTGTTTCTATTGGAACTAGCTGGTTTCATGCTGCGCGCCTGCGCTCTTGTACTTGATGTAATCATTGCCGCAGCAGTGATTTTGGCAGCCGGATTTACGTTTGGCGATGAGTCCGCCGGTGTCATTATTGTCGCCATATTGATGCTGATTGTGTATCCTTTGCTGATGCCGCTGACAAATTGGAAGGGCACACTGGGCAAAAAAATCATCGGGCTGCAAATCGTGAGGGACGAAACACACGAGAAAATTTCTTTCCTACAGGCGATTGTCCGTTACATCATAGCGTGGGTGCATGTATTCTCCCGCCTGATCTATTTGACTGCCGCATTTACGAAGAAAAAACAAACCGTTCATGATATGGCGGCGAAAACCATTGTGCTGAAAGCAGAATAACCTTGAAGAATAGCATTCTTCAAGGTTTTGTTTTTCATTAATTCGTATTCTGGCCCCCGCCGTTCAGCCCTTCTTTAATCAGGCTGTTGACTTGGCTGCTGTACAGAAGGCCGATGTGTCCAACGCCATGGATTTGAACGTTTCTAGCACCGTCTAATCTTGATAAATAATTCATGACAATCATATCGGCACTGCTGTAAATGGATGTGTATAAAATCTTTTGATTTGGATCTGTTCCCGGAAGCGCCTTACCTGTCGTCAAACGGTTGGCGCCGCCAAGCGTCACGACGTTTTCAACTTTATTTCCGCCGTCCAGATTTTTTATGTAGTAAAGTGTGTTCGCGCCCCCCATACTGTGAGCGACAATATCCACTTTTTTCGCACCCGTTTCATCTAAAACCTTTTGCACAAATCGTGACAATACCGGGCCATTGTTATAATTTGTGCCTGTCTTGTCCCAAAAATCAACTGCATACAGCTTGTCCCGCGACCAGCCCTGAGATACGAGATAGCTCTTAATTCCCGCAAAATTGAATGATGCCCCTCCAATGCCGTGAACCATAACGACTGGATTGTGTTCAGCGGCTTTTACTGACGGCTGCAACGCAAACAGCGATGTAACAGACAGCATCAAAATTGTTACAAGTGCAATAATCCTTCTTTTTACAAATTTCATAATATCCTCCTTTTTTTGTAACAAATTCTCCAATTATATTACGTTACCAAATTAATTAAGTAAAGGGTAATTTTGGCTTATTTTTAAAGAAATTTTAAGATTCAGAGGTCATTATTGGTCCTAAAAAGCCAAAAAAAGAAGGCTTATTCGCCTTCTTTTCTTCAATACTCATTGAAATAAGCTTGGATTTTTTGAGGATCATTTGTTTTGGTAAGCGCAAGCATCAGCAACATCCGTGCTTTTTGGGGGTTTAAAGAGTTCGATGCCAGCAGGTCCTTTTCCGCATAGTCTTGGTTTGGTGTGACGACACCATTTCCCGTGCGGGTAGAGCGCACCACTGTAACGCCTTTTTTGACTGCGCTGTCCGCCCCTTTTTCGGCTGCATCAGATAAAGACCCGTTCCCAGAACCGGCAAATACAATCCCCTTTGCTCCGGCTTTTACAGCAGCGTCAAACAGGTAGCTTCCGTCATTTTGGTATCCATAGATAATGTCAACCTGCGGCAGCTCATCAAGATTAGAAACCGAGAAATCCGTGTCCTTCGTATGCTTACGGGTAATCTCATTATTAAAATAGATATCATCTGCAATTGTTCCGACGAAGCCCATTTCTTCTGATTTAAATGTATCTGTTGTGGTTGTGTTTGTTTTGGTGACATATCGGGCTGAGGCAATCCGGTCGTTAAGAACAACAAGCGTCCCTTTCCCTTTTGCCTCAGGGGCACCTGCCACTTTCACTGCATTGTACAGGTTAGAAGGCCCATCAGCGCTGATGGCTGTGGAAGGTCTCATCGAACCGACAATAACAACCGGTTTATCACTTTTCACGGTAAGATTCAAAAAATAAGCGGTTTCCTCCAATGTATCTGTTCCATGAGTCACGACGATTCCGTCTACATCATCTGAAGCGAGCAAGTGGTTGATGCGTTTCGCCAGCTTCAGCAATATTTTATTATCAATATTTGTGCTGCCGACGTTAACAATCTGCTCGCCGCTGACGTTTGCAATGTCTTTCATTTCTGGAACTGCCTCGATCAGTGATTCAACGCCGACAACACCTGCTTTATATTCAGTCGTTGAGGTTTTCGATTGATCGGCACCAGCTATCGTGCCTCCTGTCGCTAAAATTCTAATGTTTGGCAGACCTTTTTTTTCAGAGGCAGAAGCCGAAGAGACTTTTTGTGTCTGCGTTTTTTCTTTCGGGGATTCTTTTGTTTCAGGAGAATGTGAACATCCGGTAAAAACAAACAATAGTGCGGTAAAAAGTACGAGCATTCGTTGTTTTTTCATCTATTTCTCTCCTTACATCCATATGATGATTAATCATTGAACATTTTATCTATTCAGTCAAAAGATCAGTCAGCTTTTCTCTCAGTATTTTTTGTTGTCATATCCTTCTTTTTTTGTCTTTTCATACAATGAATTTTTCTTGACAATTGATGATTGAATCAAGATAATAGACCAGTCACTATATTTTTGATTGCAATTCAGTAAGGTGGGAATGTTATGAGTTATGGAGATTCCCGTGAGAAAATCCTTTCGGCAGCTACCCGGCTTTTTCAGCTGCAAGGGTATTACGGCACGGGGCTGAACCAGATTATAAAGGAAAGCGGCGCGCCTAAAGGCTCTCTTTACTACCACTTTCCCGGGGGTAAAGAACAGCTTGCGATCGAAGCCGTGAATGAGATGAAGGAGTATATCCGTCAGAAAATCGCGGACTGCATGGAAGCCTGCACCGATCCAGCGGAAGGCATTCAAGCCTTTTTGAAGGAGCTCTCCTGCCAGTTTTCATGTACGGAAGACATTGAAGGCTTGCCTGTGGGCTTGCTAGCGGCTGAGACGTCATTGAAAAGCGAACCGTTGCGCGAAGCCTGTCATGAAGCCTACAAAGAATGGGCCTCTGTATATGAGGAAAAACTGCGGCAGACTGGCTGCAGCGAGAGCCGTGCAAAAGAAGCCAGCACTGTGGTTAACGCGATGATTGAAGGCGGTATTCTTTTATCTTTGACGGCAAAAAACAGTACGCCGCTCCTTCATATCTCCAGCTGCATTCCTGACCTGCTGAAGAGATAAAAAAACGACATCCTACATGCAGTTGATAGAGAGGGGAAATGATTTTGGAAACAACAGCTAAAGCATCTCAGCAATACAAAGTGATGCCGATTATGATTTCCTTGCTGTTGGCCGGTTTTATCGGCATGTTCAGTGAAACAGCACTGAATATTGCGTTAACCGACCTTATGAAGGAATTGAACATTACAGCGGCAACCGTCCAATGGTTAACGACGGGCTACCTGCTTGTACTCGGTATCCTTGTTCCTGTTTCAGGACTGCTGTTACAGTGGTTCACAACAAGACAGCTTTTTACCGTGTCACTAATCTTTTCAATTATAGGAACCTTGATCGCGGCGCTTGCGCCGAGCTTCTCGTTTTTATTAGCAGCAAGGATCGTTCAGGCACTTGGAACCGGTCTTTTACTGCCCCTAATGTTTAACACAATCTTGGTGATTTTCCCGCCTCATAAACGGGGCGCCGCAATGGGAACGATCGGTCTTGTCATTATGTTCGCGCCCGCCATCGGCCCAACTTTCTCAGGATTGGTTCTGGAGCACCTCAACTGGCACTGGATTTTCTGGATCTCTCTTCCATTCCTTGTGCTGGCGCTTGTGTTCGGTATCGCATATATGCAGAATGTATCTGAAACGACAAAGCCGAAAATCGATGTATTGTCTATCATCCTGTCGACGATTGGCTTCGGCGGCATTGTGTTCGGATTCAGCAACGCGGGTGAAGGCTCCGGGGGATGGTCCAGCCCGACTGTTATCGTGTCGCTGATTGTCGGCGTTGTCGGCCTTATCCTATTTTCAATCCGCCAGCTGACAATGAAGCAGCCGATGATGAACCTCCGTGCGTTCAAATACCCGATGTTTATTTTGGGTGTGATCATGGTGTTCATTTGTATGATGGTCATTCTGTCATCTATGCTGCTTCTGCCGATGTATCTGCAAGGCGGCTTAGTCCTGACTGCATTTGCATCTGGTCTTGTTCTCTTGCCGGGCGGTATTTTAAATGGATTTATGTCCCCTGTTACAGGCCGCTTGTTCGATAAATACGGGCCGAAATGGCTTGTCATTCCGGGATTTGTGATTGTCACAGTTGTACTATGGTTCTTCTCAAATGTAACGACCACTTCAACAGCTGTGCTGATTATCATCCTGCACACCTGCTTGATGATCGGGATTTCTATGATCATGATGCCTGCACAGACAAACGGTTTAAACCAACTGCCGCGTGAATTTTATCCAGACGGCACCGCCATTATGAACACGCTGCAGCAAATGGCCGGCGCTATCGGAACAGCGGTTGCGGTCAGCATTATGGCTGCAGGCCAGCATGATTATATGAGTACAGTTAAAAACCCTGCCGATCCGGCAGTCATCCCGCAAGCTTTGACAGCGGGTGTACAGCACGCATTTGTGTTTGCAATGATTGTTGCCATTATCGGTTTAATTGGCGCTTTCTTTATGAAGCGCGTGAAGGTAGATCATTAATATGAAAAGCCCCTGACTAATGTTCAGGGGCTTTTTTATGTTTACTTGTGGATCGTTTTCGCCGCGATTTCATCAATCGCGTGACGCATTTCCTCCTTCGTATTATAAAAATGGGGAGCGAGACGGATAACTTTTTCCCGCGGCGCGCAAATCACTTTTTTCTTCTTCAGCAACGCCGCCGTTTCCGATGCCCGCTCATCCCGGATCGCAACCATGCCCGGCTGATCCCCACCTTGTGCCGCCGCCAGCTGCAGGCCTTTTTCAGCGGCATATTGAACTGCATCGGCACAGATCGTTTTCACATGATCCCTGATATGAGAAACCCCAATATGATTCAGCAGCGATAAAGCCGCTGCAGCTGCGTATACGCTGATAAAAGCTGGGGTGCCCGTTTGAAAACGGCGCGCGTCTTTTGCATAAGCCCCATCAAATCCGCTCTCTCTTCCGAACCAAGCTGATGCTTTCGGCTTCAGTGCGTCAGCCAGCTCCTTTCTCACATAAAGAAACGCCACACCCGGTATGCCGAGCAAATACTTCCGGGTGCCTGCTGCCAGCATATCTACGCCCCATTCCTTCACATCAATGGGAATATGCCCGGCTGATTGATAAGCATCTACAAACAATAAAGAGCCCTTTCTCTGAGAAATCTCGGCAATCGCTTTTATATCCTGAACATAGCCGTCACGATAATGAACGTGAGGAACACACGTCAGTACTGTTTCATCCGAAATATGCGTTTCATATTGTTCAAGCGGCAGCACGCCGTCTATTGATGGAATGACGGATACGGTATAATCGGAGTGTGCCTGCCAAACATGAGGCACCGCCGGAAAATCCATATCTGTATATACAACGTGCTTCTTTCCAAATGCAGTTAAGGACGATGCTACAGAAACCAGCGCATAAGAAACTGACGGTACAACCGCCACTTCATCCGGTTCAGCCCCGATCAGCTTTGCAAACTCGTTTCTCGCAAACTCTGTTTTTTCGATCGCTTCTTTCCAGTTCGTCCCCATATACAACAGGCTATCATGATAATCCTGGATCGCCCTTGATACAGGCTCTGCCAATGCGCTCTGAGAACAGCTGGCAAGCATCGTATGCGTCTGCAAGGTTGGGAATAAATGACGATACTGCTGCGGCAAATGCTCCATTATGATTCACTCCTTTACATTATTTTGATGAAAAACCCATAAATAAACAATAGAATAAAAGAAAAAGGAGATGGGAGAATGAGAAAAAAAGTGCTGATCACTGGCTTTGACCCTTTTGACAAAGAAACCGTCAATCCATCATGGGAAGCGGCGAAACGGCTTAATGGCTTCGAGACGGATGAGGCAATCATTACAGCGGAACAAATTCCTACTGTCTTTAGATCCGCTCTGGACACTCTGCGCCAAGCCATTCAAAAACATCAACCGGATATCGTAATTTGTGTCGGCCAAGCAGGAGGACGGATGCAGATTACACCGGAACGAGTGGCGATCAACCTTGCAGATGCGCGAATCCCCGATAACGAAGGACATCAGCCGATTGATGAAGAGATTTCTCCAGATGGGCCCGCCGCTTACTGGACAGGGCTTCCCGTGAAACGAATGACTGCTAAGATGAAGGAACATGGCATTCCAGCTGCGGTTTCCTACACAGCGGGGACCTTTGTATGCAACTATTTGTTCTACGGGTTAATGGATCACATTAGCCGGACATCCCCGCACATTCGCGGCGGTTTTATTCATATTCCTTACATTCCGGAGCAAACAATCGACAAAACAGCGCCGAGCCTCAGCCTGGACACGATTGTCCGGGCATTGAGAATCGCCGCTGTTACGGCCGCACAATATGATGAGGATGTGAAGTCACCGGGCGGTACGCTGCACTAAGCGGCCGCCGCTGTTTCTTCCCTCAGCCTCTTTTTGTAGACAAACGCCGATAGGGTGACACTCACTTCAAACAGGACAAGAAGCGGGATCATCACGAGAAAATCAGAAATAAAATCAGGCGGTGTAATCAATATGGACACGACAATCAGCAGAAAATAGGAAAGCTTTCTCGCTTTGGCCAGTCTGTAAGGATTTAAGATGCCCAGCCTTGTTAAAAACATCACCACCAAGGGCATCTCAAACAAGAAGCCGAACGGCAGGCTCAAATTCACCATAAACCTAAAGTAGCGGTCAGCCGTAAACATCGTTTCAAAGTGGCCGGAGGATAAATGAGTCAAAAAGCTGAGCACGATCGGAAACAAGACAAAGTATCCGAAGGAGATGCCCGCCAAAAACAACGCAAATAAACCTGGTATGTACATGAGCGTCACCTTGCGCTCCGTTTTCGTCAGCGCCGGTGCAACGAAACGCCACAGCTGGTACGCGGCAACAGGGATAGAAGCCGCAATGGCACAAATGCCGGAAAGCATCATATACACCCAGAGGATTTCACTCGGCCCAAGCACAGCCAGCTTTCCATCCAAATCCCTGATCAGCCAGTCATAAATGTCCTGTACGAACAAAAAAGCCGTAATGAGAAATAGAAAAAATGCCGCAAGGGTGACGATAATCCGGCGGCGAAGCTCTTCTAAATGCCCGATCAGATGGGTTTCTTTTTTATCCATTCAAAAAAGCCCTCCCTTTCATAAAAAAAGAGGCAGACCCGGTGTCTGCCTCATCAGCATTCAGCCCGCGTTTTTGTCCTGCTTTACCGCTGTCAGCTCAGCTGATTTCTCTTCTTTTTCATCACCAGACACAAGTGATTTTGTGGCGCTTTTAAATTCCAGCAGTGTCCGTCCGGCGGCACGCCCGATTTCCGGCAGCTTGGAAGGGCCAAAAATAATGAGGGCGATGACAAAGATCAGAATCAAGCCCGGTATACCAATGTTTGAAAACATGTTTTTTCACTCCTTAATTCGTGATTTTTGCCCTTTTCTTAATCATTTGTTTTTCGTGGGCTTTGTTATGCGCAAAGAAACGATCCTCTTCGACCTCATCGGATTGCTTCACCCCGCCTTGGATTGTTGTGGATGATACCTTTCTCAACCCAGTTTGGTCTTTCTGGTAAACGAATGAAGCCCTCGTGGAAATGGCTGCGCCCGGCTCGGTCACAAACGGCATCACCCGATAATCGGCTTTCCACTGGTGAGGCGTCACTGTACAGCGGACATATCCGCGATAGTCGTTAAAGAACTTGATGTGCGGATTTTCTTTTAAAATTTGGTCCGTATCCGCCCGCTTATCGGCGCCGTTTCCTCCGGAAGTGATCGAGGTTCCGACAAATTCGGCTCCGAATATTTTTGAACTTGTTTTCTCGAAATCGACATGCAAATTCGATGCCCAGCTTGCGTGTACATCACCTGTCAGTACGACAACATTATTCAGATTTTTGCTTTTAATGAAATTGATAACCCGTTCGCGCTGAGCCGGGTAGCCGTCCCACGAATCCATGCTGTAGATCGGGCTTGCGCTTGTCCCGAAATTCCACTTGGCAAAGAAAATCTGCTGCGCCAGCACATTCCAGTGGGCTGTCGAGCTGCCCAAATTGTTGAAGAGCCACTGCTCCTGTTCTTTTCCAAGCAGAGTCCGATTCGGATTGCGCGATTCATCAGAAGGCGGCTTATTGCCGTCGTTATTGGCTTGGTCGTCCCTGTACTGGCGGGTATCAAGCACATTGAAGGACGCCAGGTTTCCGTACGTAAAGTGCCGGTACAGCTGCATATCTGGGCCATTCGGCAAAGAGGAAATGCGGAGCGGCATATGTTCATAGTATGCCTGGTATGCTGCCGCGCGACGGAGCACGAATGCTTCAACCGACTGTCCTTTTTCAGGTATTTTATTGGCATAGTTGTTTTCAACTTCATGGTCATCCCAGGTTACAACCCAAGGGAACGCCGCATGTGCAGCTTTAAGATTGGCGTCAGAACGGTATTGTGCGTGACGGTTCCGATAGTCTTGCAGCGAAATGATTTCCGCGCTGTTGTGCGTGCGGACATTGCCTGTTTTTGATACATATTCATTTGGACCGTATTCATATATGTAATCACCGAGATGGAAGACAAGATCAAGCTTTTCCTTTGCCATATGCTTGTAGGCCGTATAATATCCGTGCTCATATTGCTGGCAGGAAGCAAATGCAAAGGTCATTTGCGGCACATTGGCGCCAGGGGCAGGCAGTGTTTTTGTTTTTCCGACAGGGCTTAGTTCATGGCCGGTTTTGAAACGGTAATAGTACACTTTGTTCGGCTCAAGCCCATCCGCTTCCACATGAACGGAATGGGCAAGACTCGGTTTAGCCATTTCAGTGCCTTTTCTTACGATTTTGCGGAAATGCTCATCCTTTGCGACCTCCCATTTGACAGGCACTGCTTGCTTCGGCATTCCCCCGCCATTCAGCGGATCTGGTGCCAGGCGTGTCCAAAGCACGACACTGTCAGAAAGCGGATCACCTGACGCTACCCCTAATGTAAACGGATAGCTTGAGAATTTAGGCGCAGCATTTACTTCAAAGGCCCCAACCGACTGGGCAATCGTTAATCCAAGAGAAAGTCCTGCAATCTTCCCCGCTCCTTGAATAAATTTACGGCGGTCAAACGTATTGTTTTGAAAGCTTTCCTCTTTCAGTTTCTGTACCCATTCATCAAAACGACTGTCGTATGCCATTCAAGATCCCCTCTCTCCTCATTGATCGTCTCCATTATAGGAAATCATTGTTAAACGACTGTGAAGAAGTGTGAACCGATTGTAAGCGCTGAACATCAAAAACAGGTCTTCCCTCACAAGCCTGCCGCTGAAACATGCCGAAAGCTGGCTGAATGACGCGTTTTCTGCATATCCTGTCATTTGCAAGCCGCCCATTCGGACTATTTTTCTTCACATGATCTTAAAAAAACAAAAACACCGAGCCATTTCGCAGAATGACTCAGTGCCTTATCAGTTATTTCGAAAACAATCTGCTGAAAAAGCCCTTCTTTTTCGGCTTTTCAGCAGGAGGCTCTTGTTCTCTTACAATCCCTTTTTCCTTCGCTTCTTTTAACCAAAATGGAAATTCAGCAAGCAGAGCATCATAAAGCTCATCATCAGAAATGCGGTCAATCTCTTCGATATGCAGGAAGTTCGTGTTATCAATGACACGCCCTTCTAACGTATCCAGTTTATTGAGAAAATCAAAGTTTCCGTTTCCGATGCCGACAAACTGCCAGAACACCGGTTTATCAGAAGAAGCTTTAATTATCGGTTTGATTGACTTTTTACAGCCCCCGTCATTGATAAAAACAATGAAAGCAGGATACGAGCTCGGTTCCTCCGCAACATATTTGCGCAGCACGTCCTTCATGACTGGCGGCTCATCATTTCTGCCGAATTTATGCAAGCGGTCATTATTTAAAATTTCACGATCGACATAGCCCGAAAAATCCTTTTCTGAAACTGGCTTTAATCGGGAAAATTCATTATCATACACCCATACATCCAGCAAACCGTTATCATCAAACTGATCAGCCACTGCCAAAATCCGCTCCACCACATTTTGAACCGTCCCGTTTTTGTAGAGCGGTCTCATCGATCCCGTAATATCAAGAACCAGTCCGACACGAGCCGTCACCTTCGTTAACTGCTTTTTCTCCAGTACGATCTTTACACTTTTCTTTTGCAGGTCAATTGTTGCCATTCTGTCATCTCCGTCAGCTCTTTTTTCTTCGATTATCTCACAGGAATATTTTCCATTGCATCTTTTCAAAGAAAAACACCGTTCAACTTGAACGGTGTCCTGTCTCTAAAATGTGTTATATACATTTTCACACGTCTCCGCCGTCGGCTGATAAAAGCAGTGTGACTTAAATCTGGCCACAAACGGCTGGTTATACCACTGGGCTGGACAGTCCCCCTCCGGCCTGAAGTACCATAAACTAAATTTTGCAGGCCAGCGCCTTTCACCATTAATCGACCGGCGTGCAAGGGCACGCTCGCTATCTCGCGCCCTTTGATAAAAATATCCATGAGTCACAGCCTCAAACGCGTGTGGCTGATAAATCATCTGCCTGATGGTGCGGAGGCCTTTAAAATCTGAGCAATTCGCCCGCAGCCGATTAATTCCAACGTTGCCGACAAGCAGCATCCCCTGCTTGCCTTCACCTTCCGCTTCCGCTCTGAGCAGCCTTGCCATCAAATCGACATCCGCACTCGTTGCTCTCACGACCGCCATCACGTCACCTCCCCTTGATCTCTTTTCATCATATTTCATTACTTCAGAAGTGATGACGGAGGGACAGGAGAAGTTTTTAAATTTATTCATCTAAAAACAGCAAACATAATGGGCTGTTGGGCATCAAAGCAGCGTCCGGTGCAGTACAAGCTTCACATTTCCGCTGTCGAAGCGCCGCAGCCTCAATTCCTGGATTCACATCATTGACCCCTCCCCAGCAGATTTGCACCCGCCTCCGAAAAAAAATAAGGTTTAACTTTTTACATTTGAGGAATTATACATAACAAATCAAATGACAAAAGGAGGAATTGTAATGACACATGTGAAAGCGCTCGCTATTAAAGGTATTATGACGATTATTGTGTTGTATCTGGTGCTTGGTCTGGGCTTTGGGTTCACGTTTGGTGATACGCTGCTAATGACGATTGTGTTAGGAGTTATTTCTTATTTACTGGGCGATCTTTATGTATTGCCGAAATGGAATAATATGATTGCAACTTTGGCTGATTTTGGTTTGGCCTTTCTCGTGATCTGGCTGATGGGCATGCCGCTTTCTATGGGGATGACTGGCGGTGAAGTTGCATTGGCGGCTTTATTCGGCGCGATTGTCATGGCAATCGGTGAATATTGCTTCCATTTCTATATGATGAGCAAAGAGATTGGCAAGAAGCATTATCTTGAAACAAGAACAGACTCATAATGGAAAGGCCGGTGCTGACAGCATCGGCCTTTTATACATATTGGGCGCCTTTGTTTACGCATCCTGCTTGTCCGCATTCCTGATCGCCATGTAGGAAAAGAACAATCCGAATGCCGCTAACGATAACGGGATATACACAACAGATGAAATCGAGAAGCCCGGACTTGTTGAGCTGATGAGCATCACAATTAC
Source organism: Bacillus sp. JZ109 (assembly GCF_053903135.1). NCBI lineage: Bacteria > Bacillati > Bacillota > Bacilli > Caryophanales > Bacillaceae > Bacillus > Bacillus sp. JZ109. Next base: position 3,774,381 of record NZ_CP096388.1, read on the forward strand.
TACAGATGAAATGATGGTCGCCGGAACCGAGTGTCTACGCATCCCAAAAAAGATGGGAACTAAACTGGTTCCAGCGGCGCCAAAAGCGAAAACCGCCATTTTGACCGCCTGTTTAGAAATGATCTCGGAAGTAAGCTCTCCTGGTATGAAATGGTAGATCGAGTTCAGCCAAAAGAAACCGGCGGCTATGAGTATATTTGAAAGTAAAATCGTGATAAACGTCAGTCCGCCCGCGATCATGAGCTTAGCGGTGAGCAGCTTTTTACGGCTGATCGGGTACGTGAACATCACAAGAATGGTTTTGTTTTTATATTCCGAAATCACCAATTTTACGATCAGCACAGCGCCAAATACGATAAATACCGCTCTGACGAAGGTGCCGATGATGAGGAATGCTTCATCCGTACTTTGGAACGAAACCCCGCCATCGGCTTTTTCGGAATAACTGATCAGCCACATAAAACCCATAATGATCACGTTGGCAATAAGGGCACCTCTGATATACCAGCCCATTTTCATTTTTCTTAATTCGATTCTGATCAAATTCATCAACGTGTCTCTCCTCCTTTACGCACTGATGCTATTGCCGTTGATCAATTTGATAAAATAATCCTCCAGCGACGTATACTTTTTGTTCAATGATTCAATGTCTACATCATTTAAAATCAGCGCTTTGGATATAGCAGCCTGTGAGGCTTCGGCTTCGTAAATTCGGATTGTTTTCTCATTTAAAATTTTAAAGTTGGTTAATTGCAGCTCTTTCTCAAGAACAAAGCAGGCCTTTGTCTGATTCGATGTAACAAGCTCGATGTATTCAGTGTTCTGGCCCCTGACATCCTCCATTGATACCTCTTCAAGCAGTCTGCCGTCCCGAATGACGCCGATCGTGTCCGCAATTTGTTCGATTTCACTCAGTAAGTGGCTTGAGATCAGCAGTGTCATCCCGTACTCTTTGCTCAGCACTTGAAACAATTGCCTGATCTTTTTAATGCCGATAGGGTCAAGACCATTCACCGGCTCATCCAGAATGAGCAGGTCCGGCTTCGTGAGGATGGCACGCGCAATTCCAAGGCGCTGCTTCATCCCGAGGGAAAAGGTTTTGACGGGTTTTTTGTCGATTTGTTTTAAATTCACCATATCCAGCACTTCTTGTATGGCTTTTTTATTGTGGTATCCCATATATTCACAATGCAGATCTAAATTTTCTTCAGCTGTCAGGTTTTCATAAAAAATCGGATATTCAATCATGCTGCCGATGTTCCCCAGCACCTTATATGACGTGTGGGTGAACTTGTTCCCAAGAATGATGATTTCACCGCTTGTCGGTTTGACAAGGCTCGTCAGCATTTTCATAATGGTTGTTTTCCCCGCGCCGTTCGGGCCGAGAAAGCCGTAGATTTCACCTTTTTTAATATGCATGCTGACATTGGATACGACCTCTATGCCCTGATACGTTTTGGTCAGCCCGTTTGTTTGTACGATATAAGTCAACTTTGTTTCTCCTTCCCTCTCTTTTCCTGTTTTCTATTGTAGCGGCGAGCCCTGTCATTTTTATTTCTCAAACCTTAAGAAATTCTTACGATTAATATGTCATGCGTTTCAATGTGATCGTAAATGCAGTCCGTTCGTACGGCTTGCTTTGGACGGATATGGTGCCTCCCATTTTTTCTGTAAGCCGTTTTGTGATGGTTAAACCCAAGCCGCTTCCTTGAAATGCTTTATTTCTGGATTCTTCCAGTGTGTACAGCCTCTCAAACACCCGCTGCTGATCGGTTTCACTAATCCCTTTTCCGCGATCCCATACGGTGATGGCGATGTTCCTCTCATCATAAGACAGCGTCATGCCGATTAACTTGCCGGCCGCGCCATATTGAATCGCATTGGACAATAGGTTTTGCAGGATTCTGTCCAGAGCCTCTTCATTCGCCTGCGCATACACCGGCGTATCCGGGATATCGATGGCTGCTTGAAAGCCTTTTGACTGAACAGCGTCATAATAGTGCAGGATATTTCGTTTGCATATGTCGTTCATATGTACTTTGGTGATCGGGATCTCTTTATCTTCAGATTCTAATTTCGCTAAATCAAAAAAGGAGTTGATCATCTGAATAAGTTCATTTGTTTTCTGGCGGAGCTTCCCCAGCAATCTTTCCCGCTCTTCGTCCGGCATGTTCGGGTCACTTTGAATGGCTTCGATATAACCGAGAATGACCGTTAACGGCGTTTTCAGGTCGTGCGACATATTGGTCAGCATCCGCTTCATGGATTGCTCTGTTTTCGCAAACCGGGCACTGATTTGCTGACGATTCTCAAGGAAAAGATTGATGTTAACAAGCAAGTCTTTGAGCGCATGATCGTCTGTAGGAAGCAAAATTTGTCCTGCCGAATCCCAGCTGAGCATGTAGCTAAGCTGGTCAGCCGTGTAAGCCAGATTCCCGTCCCGCTTCTTTTTCATTATGAATTGAATCACATTCAGACACGCCAGAGCGATGACAGCGGCCACCCATAGCACTGTCATTCTAAAACTCTCCTAATTTATAACCGATGCCCCATAGCGTTTTAATATATTGAGGGGAGGAGGGGTCATCCTCAATCTTTTCTCTGAGCCGCCGCATATGTACGTTAATGATGTTCTGATCATCAAAGTACTCTTCATTCCAAACGGAACGGTAGATTTGTTCTTTCGTAAACACTTTTTTAGGATTTGATGCAAATAAGCACAGCAGCTGCCATTCTGTTGACGTCAGCTGAAGCGGCTCTCCGTTTTTCAAAACGGAAACATTGTCTATATCTATCGCAAGCTGGTGAATCCGGATCACCTTATTCACAGCCGGCTCCTCTGCCGAATATTGCGTCGCCCGCCGTATCGCGGCTTTTACTCTGGCTGTCAGCTCAATCATAGAAAACGGTTTGGCGATATAATCATCCGCCCCAAAACCCAGTCCCAATGCCTTGTCTACATCTCCGTCTTTTGCCGAAATCATTAAGACCGGTATATTGCTTTTTTCCCGGATGATTTTCAGAAAATCCATTCCGTTCAGCTTCGGGAGCATGATATCAAGGAGGACCAAATCGTATGAACCCTGCTGAAACAGCCGGATACCCTCTTCTCCGTCGAAAGCATGCACAATTCCAAAGCCTTCTTTTGTTAAATAATGATCCACCATTTCACTGATTGAGTGGTCGTCTTCTACAAGCAATATGCGCTGCATCTTCTCACCTAACCTTTACAAAATCAAAAAACACACACGTAATTACACTTATTGTAATTGAAAAACGTGTGTGTTTTATATAAATTATTCTTTTTTTCCTGTTTTCAGCTTCCTGTATTCCATGCCCGTAATGACAAAGAATACAGCAGTGGATCCAATGACTTGAATAAGCCGAAGCCGTTCACCGAGAAATAAAGCTCCATAGAAAATCGTCAGGAAAGACCCTGCCATTGAAATGGCGGCGGCTCGCTGTGCCCCGATTCGTTTTATGCCCTCAAGCATTAGCACAAATGGAATCACAGTGGTTACGACTGCCATTACCGCGAACAAACCATACATAGAAAGCGGATATGCTGCCATTGGCGTATTCATGCCAACCGCCGATTTTATCCCTGTGTAAAGCATCATGGCAGCTCCAGCAGCTGTCATCCCGTATGCATTGAGACGGATCCCCCCGATTTGATGGACGAGATGCCCGGAAAGGACAAGATAACCAGCATAGACTGCCGAAGATAACAAAATGAATACAGCTCCAATCATATTCGCCTGAAAAAGCTCAGCATTCCAGCCGCCCAGCGCCAAGAAAAGCCCAAACATGACCGCCAGAACTGCGAAAAGGTCCTGAATTGAGGACCTTTTCCGGTCACGACACGCGGCGAATCCAAACACAAACAACGGATAGCTCATCAGCAATATACGTTCAACCATTGCGGATACATGGTTCAGCCCGATAAAATCAAGCAAGGGAGACAGAAAAAAACAAAACACTCCCGCGCCACAAGCCTTCCATAGGTCTCCTTTTTTCTTACCGTCTGGCATTGGAGGTCGGTATATTAAAAAAATCAGCCAAAACAGCGGAACAGCCAGCAGCTGCCTGTATAGCAGCACGGCATCTGGCTCAGCACCCATTTGGTATGCCCATTTTATCCAAATCGATTTAGACGCAAAACAAACTGTTCCGATCAGCAAAAAAATCGTACCTGCTGCGGCCTCACGAATCTTACTCTGCTCTTCTGCTCTCATCTCAGCTCAGCTTTTCTCCTTTACTTATTCAAATGCTTTTGGATAAAATCCAGAAGCGTATATCCTTGAGCAGTCAGAATAACACCTTTTCCGCTGCAGGCCGGGCAAGGTGTTCCTTCGATTTCTCCCGCTCTTTCACATTTAGGACATGCGACCTCAAGATCATCAGTTGCAATGACCATTTGATATCCTCCTTTCTAACTCATCTGCTATGCCACCACCAGCCATCGTCCATTGGCCGTCACCTCCTTTAAGAAACACAAAAAACCCCCGTCCTATGCAAAGGACGAGGGTCTCGCGGTACCACCTTTATTAACAGCTATACAGCCGTTCACTCTAAGTACAGAAAACCTATGTTTCGATACTCCTCTCTTGGTAACGGGGAGAGAAACCCGGCATCGCCTACTATCCGTTCAGCAAAGCAATTCAGAAGCCCATTCGGCATCAGGGAAGGATCGGTTCACACCTGCCACCGACTCTCTGAACCTCCATTCTGATGCGTACTTGCTCTTCCTCACGATTGTTAATCCGTTCTATTATTTGTAAAGTTTATAATACTTGGTTCTTGAAATGAAGTCAATTGGTTAACCCGGTTTTACACCAAGTGCTTCCAGCGCCATATTGATGTGTTCCTCCTGCTGTGTTTGCAGAGCTAGCTTGGCGATTTCCACCGGATACGCCGCTTGCATCTCTGAGATGTGTTCCTGCATTTTTGCCCATTTCCGGCCACCTGCTTGATCATAGTATTCAAGCAAACGGGCAGTTTCTTTTTCTCCGAAAATGGTTTGATAAAGAACAAAATCCTTAGCTGGGTCAGCAACCTTCGCTTCTGTCCAATCCAGAAGTCCTGTGACACGTCCATTTTGATCGATAAGGATATGCGGCGGGTGGAGATCGCCGTGTATCAAAGAAGAGAAACCCGGCCAGTATGCATCATCATTTATCCACTTTTGCCATCTTTCCCAAAGCGTCGTAGATACGCCAAGCTTATTCTTCACATCAACCATAGAGTCTGCTGTCATTTGCCTGAAATCTTCTGGCCTTATCACTTCTATTCCGGATTGCCCAGCAGATATTTGATCCGTGCCATGTAATTCAGCCAGTATGTCGGCAAGTGTGCGGACAAAGTCGTCTGACGGCGGCTGATGATCCATATTCCATACATATTGCTTTTGTTCCAAGTCAATTCCAGCAGCCGGCGTTCCTTTTAACATGGGGTAAGCGATCAATTCCGGTGTATGAATTCTCCAATCCGGCACATCAGCAGTCAGATTCGCGCGGAGAAAGGCAAGCGTTATGCCTTCTGCAGATGCTCTTTCCACAACATCACTTCGCCGCGGTTTTCGCAGCATCCATGGCATACCTGTGTCGTCCTTGGCAAATACAACTTGAAAGTCCATTCCGGTTTCATTCAATTGCGCGTTCTCAGAATGAACCGTCAAACCTTGGCTGCGTGCAAGCCCGACAATCTCAGTGATAAGCTGTTTTTCGTTAAGGTTTGTCATCCCATTTCCCCTTTCTCATGCTCCGGCCTGCAGTAGAGAGAAGGGATGCTTGAAGGCACAAAAAAGGGCAGGCACGCCACCCTCTTTTTTGATAATCATGTAAGGGCTCATACATAGGCGGATTCATCCCGATTCTCTCGCATTCAGGCGAGAGTTGTTCACTATTGAATTCGTGTCACTCGGAATCTAATGAATGCCATGCTGTAACCCCTCCGTTTCCTATACGCTGATTTTCATTTTACAGCATATTCCATCTCCCCGCTATAAAAACATGAATCAAGTCACTGGAGCAGGATTAAACAAGCACAAATCATTATGAAGACCCCAACGGTCTGCCCACGTTTGTTTGCGGCCGCTTGCCACATCCAAAATCGTCCTGAAGATTTCCCAGCCTACGTCTTCGATACTGGCCTCTCCTGTCGCGATTCGGCCGGCATTGATATCGATTAAATCAGCCCAATGCTCTGATAAGGAATGCCGAGTCGATACTTTCAGCACCGGCGCAGCAGCCAGGCCATATGGTGTTCCCCTCCCTGTCGTAAACACCTGCAGATTCATGCCCGCAGCCAGCTGCAGGGTGCCGCACACAAAATCGCTTGCCGGTGTCGCCGCGAACAGCAGGCCTTTTTGCTCTGCTCTTTCACCAGGGCCGAGCACGCCGGAGATGGGGCTTGTGCCTGATTTCGCTACCGAGCCTAACGCTTTTTCCACCACATTGGATAATCCGCCTTTTTTATTGCCTGGTGACGGGTTTGCGCTACGGTCTGCGTCTCCCCGCCGAAGATAGCTGTCATACCACTTCATCTCTTTGATCAGTGATTGTCCGACCTCTTCACTGACAGCCCGCGGCGTTAATAAATGAATGGCATCCCGCACCTCTGTCACTTCAGAAAACAAAACCGTTGCACCTGCGCGAACCAATAAATCAGCCGCATACCCCACGGCAGGGTTCGCCGTTACGCCGGAAAACGCATCACTGCCGCCGCATTGCAGGCCGATAACCAGATCCGAAACAGGGCATGACACCCGGGTTCTGCTGTTCAGCCTGATTAACCGTTCCTCCGCCATTTCCAAAATGGATTGGATCATCGCCGCAAAACCTCGGTGATCCTGGAGCGATAGAATGTCATCATCATTTTCGGAGGCAATTCTTTCCGGGAGGAGCTTTTCACATCCTAATCCGATTACCATTACTTCTCCGCCGAAGTTCGGATGCTTCGCAAGATTTTGAATCGTGCGGATCGGAATGACAGCGTCGGGCGCATTGATCGCCACGCCGCATCCGTATTGATGATGCAGCGGCACAACGTCATCGACATTTGGGTATTTCGGCAGCAGCTCTTCTTTTATTCGTTTGACTGCATAATCCAAAACGCCAACAACACATTGAACACTTGTCGTGATGCCGAGAATATTTTTTGTCCCCGTACTGCCATCCGCATTTCGATATCCTTCAAACGTATAGCCTTCAAGAGACGGCCGCGGCTGCGGCACTCTATTTGCAAGAGGAAGATCGTCTAACGCCGGAGGAGCGGGCATTCTCACGAGGTCTTCCCGTATCCAGCTCCCGCGTTTGATCGTCTCATCAGCAAATCCGATCACCTCTCCGTAACGCACGATCTCGTCCCCTTGATTGAGATCGGTGAGGGCCACCTTATGGCCTTGAGGAACATCCTCTTCAAGTACGAGCCCACATGAGAAAACAGTGCCCTTTGGCAGCCCTCCATCATTTACAATAATCGCGGTGTTATCTATTTCATGCACTTTGATGTAAAGGGGGGCTTGGTTCTTCCTGAGGTTCATCGCCATATGAAAATCACTCCTCATATTTTAGTAAGCGTTTTCTAAATTGGTTTAAAAAAACCGCAGCTCTTACGTTTCAACTGCGGTTGCTCACCATTATTTTTCATCCATTCCTTTTAGAATTTTGTCACGGACAAATTTCAGATGCTCATACATGTGGTAATGTGCTTTGTACGGATCTCTTTTGGCAAGGGCGTCGTAGATTTTTTTGTGATATTCGACCGTTACATCTCTCTCCCTGTACGGAATTTGGCTGTCAATTTTCGCATGGGTGATCAGCAGGGACTGAATCATCCCTTCAACGACGGGGTTATTGGCGCTTAACGCAATAATTCGATGGAACTCTTTATCCGCTTCACCATAAAGATTGTCAGTGCTGTTGGCAATATCGTCGATCGTCTTCTGCAAACGCTGAAGCTCTTCCTCATTGATTTTTTCCGCGGCAATTGTCACGAGTCCGAGTTCTAGCGCCATCCGCGCTTCAATGATAGCCGGAAGATTATCAGTGGCCAAGGCAAGCATGACGGAAAACGGCTGCATGCCGATTTTATCGTTGAAATATGTGCCCCCTCGTGTTTTTCTCGTAATGACGCCCAGCGTTTCAAGTGAACTGAGTGCCTCCCGAAGCACAGGCCTGCTGACATGCAAAATGTCCATCAGTTCCATTTCTGTCGGCAATTTGTCTCCGGCCCTCAACTGTCCGCTCGATAATAAATGGACAATCCGTTCGATGACCTGCTTGGCTAATGTTTTCCGATTGACTGTATCGACTTTCAAATCCTCTAAACCTTCGTACACGAACAACTCTCCCTTCAGTTGTTCAATTGTAAGACAAAATAGCGGATATGACAATATTTTCAATCAAACTTATCGCACAAGACACGGGCGCTTCCGGTCAAATTCCCAGTTGCTGATCAGGAACTGCATTGGGATCGCGTCATTCCGTGCGCCTAAATTCATTTTCCGGTAGATCTCATGCGCTTTTTCCACTTGTTCCATATCAATATCGACGCCTAGTCCAGGCTTATCCGGCACCTTGACACAGCCAGAAGAAATCTCAAAAGGCTGTTTCGTTAATCGCTGCCCGTCCTGCCAGATCCAATGGGTATCAATCGCCGTGATCCGCCCCGGAGCCGCTGCTGCCACATGGGTAAACATCGCAAGGGAAATATCAAAGTGGTTGTTGGAGTGCGAGCCCCATGTCAAACCCCAATCATGGCACATTTGCGCAACCCGCACCGACCCTTGCATCGTCCAAAAATGCGGATCAGCCAGCGGTATATCGACCGCATGGAGCTGAATCGCGTGACCCATTTCCCGCCAGTCAGTCGCAATCATATTTGTCGCAGTCGGAAGCCCTGTCGCGCGGCGGAATTCAGCCATTACTTCACGAGCGGAGTAGCCATTCTCATCCCCGCACGGATCTTCCGCATACGCGAGCACATCTTGCTTTCCTTTGCATAATGCAATAGCTTCCTCTAATGACCATGCCCCGTTCGGATCAAGAGTGATCCTTGCCTCTGGAAAACGTTTCGATAATGCGGTAACAGCTTCGATTTCCTCTTCTCCCCGCAGCACCCCGCCTTTCAATTTGAAATCCTGAAAGCCATAGCGCTCCTGTGCGGATTCGGCAAGACGCACAATGGCCTCCGGCGTCAGCGCTTCCTCATGGCGCAGACGGAACCACGCACAATCTGACTGCTCATCGCTTTGATACGGCAAGGTCGTCCGCTTTCGGTCGCCGATATAAAAGAGGTAGCCGAGCATTTTTACTTCATCACGCTGCTTCCCTTCGCCCAGCAAAGCCGCGACCGGTTCCTGAAGAAACTTTCCAAGCAAATCTAACAAAGCCGCTTCCAGTGCGGTGACGGCGTGCACAGTGGTGCGCAAATCAAACGTCTGGTTTCCTCGCCCTCCCCTGTCCTGATCGCCAAACTGCTTTCTGACCGTTTGCAATATCGCTTGGTACGCACCGATAGATTTTCCGACAACAAGCGGCTCTGACAGCTCCAGTGTGCGGCGAATATGCTCTCCGCCAGGCACCTCGCCGACTCCCTGATTTCCGCTGCTGTCTGTTAAGATTACGATATTCCGGGTAAAAAACGGGCTGTGTGCTCCGCTTAGATTCAGCAGCATGCTGTCATGTCCCGCAACAGGAATCACCTTCATTTCATAAATTGAGGGAATATTCGATCTTTTTTCTTTTTGAACCTGCTCTTGTATCGGTGAACTCATGCATTTTCCTCCCTTTATAAAGCGCTTTCATAAATATTAGACAGGCAACGATTGATCGGGGTCTTGTTCTTGTTTCTTTAACACGACCCGTTTGATCGGCCCGACCAGCAGCAAATAGCTGAGGATCGCCGCAATCGCGTTAGCGCCGACAAACACAAGCGCGCCATTAAAAGATCCAGTGGCATTAACAATGTATCCGATAATAATCGGTGTTGTAATCGAGGCAATATTGCCGAAAGTGTTGAACAAACCGCCGCTTAATCCTGCACATTCTTTCGGAGACGTGTCCGACACGACAGCCCAACCCAATGCGCCGAAGCCTTTTCCGAAAAACGCGAGCGACATAATAACAACGACAAGCCACGCTGAATCTGTATAGTTGCAGACAATCATACTGCAAGACAGCAGCATGCCGGCAATGATTGGCACTTTTCTTGCAAAGGTCAGTGAACGGCCTTTTTTGAGCAAGATGTCTGACACAATGCCCCCAAGGACGCCGCCGGCAAATCCGCACAGCGCCGGCAGGGAAGCGACAAACCCAGCTTCAAGAATAGACATGCCGCGGGCCTGAACCAAATATACCGGAAACCATGTGAGAAAGAAATAGGTGAGAGTCGTAATACAGTATTGCGCAATGTACACGCCAATCAGCATGCGGTTCGTTAACAGCTGTTTGATATACGGCCATTTCGATTCTGTTTCTTGTTTGCTTTTACTGTCATCCATGGAAATCAGCCCGCCGCCCTGTTCGATGTACGCAAGCTCAGCTTCATTAACCTTCGGATGTTTTTTCGGTTCATACACCGTTTTTAGCCAGATGACAGCCAGAAGAATGCCTGCAATACCCATGACAACAAAGACGGAATGCCAGCCGAAAGAGTGGGTAAGCCAGCCCATTAAAGGAGAAAAAATGACAATTGCGAAGTATTGTGCTGAATTAAAAAAGGCTGAAGCTGTCCCGCGCTCGGAGCTTGGAAACCATGAGGCAACAACTCTGCCGTTTCCGGGAAATGAAGGCGCTTCTGATAAACCAACCAGAAAACGCAGTGCAAACAGCAGGATAATCGCTGTGCCGGCGGAGAAAAAGCCAATCGCCCCTTGCAGCAGCGTAAAAAACGACCAGAAAAAGATGCTTAACGCAATGATAGTCTTTGAACCAAAACGGTCCAGCAGCCAGCCGCCCGGAAGCTGTCCGATGACATAGGCCCAGCCAAAGGCAGAAAAGACATATCCCATGGCGACCGAGTCCAATCCCAAATCGTGCTGGACGGAATCTCCGGTGATGGAAAGCGTCGCTCGATCCGCGTAGTTAATAGAGGTCACAAGAAACAGCATAAACACGATAAACCAGCGCACGGACGTTTTTTTGCCCGCCGGTGTAACACTCGCAAAGTCTTTTTTCATAGTATCTTCTCCTTTTCAAAGTAGAGAATCATATGCTGGCTGTGATAAAGCTGGGAAAGAGACGCATGCCTCTTTCCAGCACCATTACGGCTTCACAAAAACGGTTTTGATCGCTGTGAAAAAGTCCTTCGCTGCCTCACCCTGTTCTCGGGAGTGGGAGCTCGACTGCTTCATGCCGCCAAAAGGCGCCTGCAGCTCAACACCTGCGCTTTCTGCATTGATCCGAACCAGTCCGGCATCGATTTCATCAATGAAAGAAAGCATTCGGCCGATGTTTTCCGTGAAGATGGATGCACTTAAACCGAACTTCACATCATTGGCAATGTTCAGCGCCTCCTCCATCGAGTCCACCCTGATCAAGGCGATCACCGGACCGAAGATTTCCTCCTGGGCAATTGTCATCTCAGATGTCACATTGTCAAAGATGGCAGGCTGAACATAATAGCCGTTTTGATACTTTCCGTTCTCCAGCTTTTCTCCTCCTATTAAAAGGGAAGCCCCCTCCTGTTTGCCTTTCTCAATGTATGACAGGCAGTTATCAAGCTGATTCTTGCTGGCAATCGGTCCCATCCAGACATCCTCTTTTAAGCTGTCTCCGATTGTAATATCTTTTGTACGCTGGAGCAGTTTTTCTTTAAAGCGCTCATAAATTCCGCTTTGTACAATGACACGGCTTGTCGCGGTGCATTTCTGGCCGGTTGAACGAAAGGCCCCCGTTATGACAGCTTCAGCCGCAGCTTCAAGGTCAGCGTCATCAACTACGATGACAGGGTTTTTGCCGCCCATCTCAAGCTGGTACTTGGCTCCCCTCGCTAAAGCGGCTTGCCCGATGATTTTTCCGACTTGATTTGAACCGGTAAACGTAACGGCGTTTACACCGTCATGCTCAGCAAGCCCCTGCCCGACAACAGAACCCGGGCCTGTCACCAAATTGATGACCCCTGCCGGGAGCCCCGCTTCCTCAAAGCAGGCAATGATCTTTGCGCATGTCACAGCTGTTTCTGTCGCCGGTTTGATGACAACGGTATTGCCGTATACCAATGCCGGCGCCATTTTCCAAATCGGAATCGCCACTGGGAAGTTCCACGGAGAAATCACGCCGACCACACCGAGCGGAACACGGGTGGTAAACATGAGCGCGTCTTTGTCAGTAGACGGAATGACGTCACCCGTTTTTCGCATGCCCTCTCCGGCGTAATAGCGCAGAATGGCAATCCCCCGGGCTGTTTCTCCCTTCGCTTCCGGCAATGTTTTACCCATTTCACGCGTTGCACAGGCGGCGATTTCCTCCAAGCGCTGCTCCATGATATCCGCTGTTTTGTATAAGTATTGGCCGCGCTCGGCACCCGTCAGCTTTCTCCAAGCCGTTTTGGCTTCATTGGCGGCGGCGACGGCACGTTCCACATCTTCAGCCGTTGAATTCTGTACATATCCGACAATATCATTCACATCGGCAGGGTTTTCGACCTTGACCATATCGCCTGATTGAGACTTAACCCACTCTCCGTTAATAAAGTTGAGGTACGTGTTTTGTTCCGTGATCACAGACATGCCCATTGCCCCTTTCGTGTTTTTTCTGGTCAAACCGTCGCGGCTTTTTTCGGAAAACGGTCAGCCGCCTGCTTCAAAATTGCTTCCAATTGCTGATAATGATCTTTTTCAACCGGGCCGACAGGCGGTCTGGCTGTATTCCTTACATTCAAACCCATGATTTCCATACCGGCTTTAATCAAGGATACGGCGTAGCCTTTTCGTTGTTTGCGAATGTCGTTGATCGGCAGAATCACATGCCGATAGAGTTCCTTCACAAGCTCGTCATTTCCGTTTTTCAATGCATCATAGAACATTCGCGAAATATGCGGGATATAATTTGAAATCGCTGAAGAGTAAGAGTGGAACCCGATCGGCAGATAAGCCGGCATCGTCACTTCAGCCATCGGCATTCCGTTGAGCCATCCTAAGCGGTCGCCGATCGTATAGACGAGGTTGATATTCAAATCCATATTTCCTACCCCGTCTTTGACACCGACAAGCTGTTCACATTCGGTCAGACGTTTGATCTGTTCAACAGAGAGAACTGCGTTATCGCGCTGATAAAGAATCGCGTTCAAGTCAGTGCTTTCAATAATCGTTTTCGCATACTGGTACAGCCCCTCCTGTTCGCCATGCACCAAATACGGAGGCAGAATCAAGTAGCCGTCGGCGCCTTTTTTCTCCGACAGCTGCGCCCAATCAAGCGCTGTGCTGAGGTTGCCGCCCACCCCCGTGTAGACCGGCACCTTTCCTCCGGCTGCCGAGACTGCGACTTCCACCATTTGCTCATATTCCTTCTGGCTGAGAGATTGGAATTCACCAGACCCGCAAGCGATAAAAATGGCTTCCAAGCCCTCATTCAGCAAAAACTCAATGTTTTGAAAAAGAGCTTCTTCCTCCAGTTTTCCTTGTGTGTTAAAAGGAGCAACCGGAAAACCTAAAATTCCAGCGGGTGCTTTTCTGATACAGCTCATCAACATAACCTCCTGTTATTTGTGTATACAGCCTCTATCTGTAAGCGCTTTTATTAATTTTTCTTTCACATCCGCTCCTTCCCCATATATCCTTTTGTTTAATTGTAAGACAAATAAACAATAAGTCAATATCTTTATTTTCTGATATTTTATAAAAAAGCGGAAAATCACTGTCCGGCCGGGATTCTGCGCAGCAAAAAAACAGCCTGGTCAGCCGGCTGTTTAGTTTATATCCTTCTTTGTTTCATCGTCTCATGCAAAAGCTTTGCTTCCAAAAAAAACACGTGGATGAATTTTTTCATATTTATTCTAGCAGGTGCAAGGGGTTTTGCATCCTTGGATTGGAGTTCTTTCATTTTCTGGCTGACAACCGGAAAATCAAAGAATTTCGATGCATAGGTTTCAAATTTTGGATTCGAAAAATCAGTTGTGCCCAATGAAGCAAAATGGTGCAGCGAATGAATAATCGCTCTGCGGATACGCTGCTCCGAGGCTTTCATTTCGCGATTGACTTCCGTCTGTGAGGCCCCTGCTCCCAGCTTCCGTACCGCTACTTGGGTGAATATTTGTTTTAGCGAAGGGCTTTGTTTTTCGTGCGGCTCGGATTGCTCGTGTTCTGCTAAATACTGCAGGACCGCCATGAGATCATGTGCGCCGCCTTCTCCCATCATGCCCAGCTCGGACAACAGGAATGTTCCTGCCTCTTTTAAACCGCTGTCACTCTTCTGCTGGGGACGCGCTTTCCGTTCAGTCCGATTGACAAGCCGGCTTAGAGAATGCTGAATGGCTCCAATCGAGTGTTCAAGCTCGATCCGCTCCTTCACCTTTTGGAGAACCGTGACAATTTCAATTCGGTTAATCGGCTTATGGATAAAATATTCGATGCCGAGCGAGTACGCTTCCCCGACCATTTCCTTCGCCTCCACTTGAGAGATCATTACGATTTTGCCGGAGTACGTATTCTGGATCTGACGAATCGTCTCAATGCCGTCTCTTCCGGGCATTAACAGATCGATTAATAAAATATCAATCTGCTTAAATTGCAGCATATGCCCTTCCACTTGGCTTCCGTCGTCTGCTTCACCAACAGCTTCCCCGAGATCTTCGTCCTCAATAATCTGCCTTAAAATTGACCGCACTGCACGGTCATCATCTGCAATAAAAAAACGCATAGCTTTCGGTTCACCCTTTCTGAATCAAATGCCGGACAGGCAGCCTGATGGCAAACACCACTCCCCGCTGCTGATTATCAAACGTGATATCCCCTTCTAGCTCAGTCACGATTTCCTTTACGTAGGAAAGTCCGATACCTGTAGAAGGCGTGCCAAATTCGTCATATTTTGAAGTAAAGCCCGGGTCAAACACAATGTCTCCGATTTTCTCGGAAATCCCGGGGCCATTGTCTTCCACCTGGAATTCTACCATACTCTCATTTGGCTTACGGAGCCTCAGGCTGACCATTCCCTCTTCATCCATAGCCTCTACCGCATTTGCTGCTAGATTATTAATGATCGAAAGCACGATAAATACGTGATATTCGTCATGCTCTCCCTCGATCGAGCAGTAAAAATCAATCTGCTTCCCTAGTGCTTCAGCGTACTTTTCATTCATTCGAATCACGAGCTGCAGCAAATCAGAAGCCCTCATATAATCTCTCAAACTCTCATTCGAAATCAGTTTTGAAAGCCCTGCGAATATCCGCTGGTTGTCCTTTTTCACTTCATGAATCTCTCCGGCCAGTCTCAGGATTCTGCCGCTCAGCTGAACATCCTTGCCCTTCATTTCCCGATAGAGCTGATACGAATCGTTTGTCACTTTCTCTGTCGTTTTCAATGTCTTTTTTAGGTGCACCGTTTCTTCATATAAATTGGAAACGATCATCAGCATGTGCTCGTGCTGCTGCCTTGTCTGTTTTTCTCTCGATTGTGTTTCATACAGCTTCAGCACACTATAAAAGCTCATCACAATAAATGTGTGAGAAATCGCAATCACCGCAATGTCAGTGATTTTCTCAGGCGTGACAACCGTATGAAAAATGAGAAATTGCACAGCCAGCTCGACACAATCTGACACAACTTCAATCATAAACCCAATGAAACCGAGCATAATCGGCCGTTCACGGAAACGATTGGCCTTTAATATGGAAAACAGACAGGCGTAAGTCATATAAAAGAAAAAGCCAGACGCTTGATCATACAGAATCGGAGTCAGTCCATTGTGTCCTCCGCCCCATAATTCCAGAAAGACGCGAAAGATGAAAACAGCCGCTCCAGTCAGAAAGCCCGGCAGCACAGCGGGCACATGCCGCAACAATGATAAAAAGAAGAAAAAAACCGGTGCCCCAAAGCTGACCCGGAATTCTTCATTGAGGGGATAAAATTTCAGTTCACCGGCCAGCGGCACCGTAATCAGCATGAGGGCCAATATATATCCGTCTTTTTCAATAAACCGTTCCAGTTTTATGTTGATCACATCCTCGCTTTTAATTTTGGGGAATCGGGAGAAAACCTGCAAATTGCTTTTGACCCAGAACATGAGGTTTTTATAAATCTTACTGCTTATTTTCAAAATGTTTTTGTCGTATTTTGTATGATTCTGTAGTCTCCATTATACAGTAATTATACCTTCCGCTATTATGAAAGCGTTTAACGCCCCCTTAGCCTTCGTTTTGATACACCTCAGTCCTTTAAGAAAAAAATCAGTGAGGAGGAATTCGATGAAAGAATTGATAAAAGAGCACCAGAAAGACATAAACACGGCGTTACAGCTTCATGATTGGGTTGAATACTATCGCCCTTTTGCCGCCAATGGACAAAGCGCAAACTATATCCCCGCTTTAGGAAAAGTCAATGATTCACAGCTCGGCATCTGTGTATTGGAGCCTGATGGAACGATGATACACGCCGGCGACTGGAACGTCTCTTTTACCCTGCAAAGCATTTCAAAAGTGATTAGCTTTATTGCCGCCTGCATGAGCCGCGGCATTCCCTATGTGCTTGACCGCGTAGATGTCGAGCCGACAGGTGACGCCTTTAATTCAATAATTCGGCTCGAAATCAACAAGCCGGGAAAGCCCTTCAATCCCATGATCAACGCGGGTGCCCTCACCATCGCTTCGATTCTTCCCGGAGAATCGGCATACGAAAAGCTCGAGTTTCTTTACTCGGTGATGGAAACTTTGATAGGAAAACGGCCGAGAATTCATGAGGAAGTATTCCGTTCTGAATGGGAAACCGCCCACCGCAACAGAGCGCTGGCCTACTATTTAAAAGAAACAAACTTTTTAGAAGCTGAAGTAGAAGAAACACTTGAGGTGTACTTGAAGCAATGCGCTATGGAGAGCACCACAGAGGACATTGCGTTGATCGGCCTGATCCTTGCTCATGACGGGTATCATCCGATTCGACGCGAGCAGGTGATTCCAAAAGATGTGGCAAAATTGGCCAAGGCATTAATGCTGACGTGCGGCATGTACAACGCTTCAGGCAAATATGCGGCGTTTGTTGGCGTGCCGGCCAAAAGCGGCGTCTCCGGCGGCATCATGGCGCTGGTGCCTCCAAGCGCCAGAAGAGAACAGCCTTTTCAATCCGGATGCGGCATCGGCATTTACGGGCCTGCCATTGATGAATACGGCAACAGCCTCACTGGCGGTATGCTGCTGAAGCATATGGCGCAGGAGTGGGAGCTCAGCATTTTTTAAACATGAAAAAAGAGGTGATTGTATGCAGCAAATCCTGGAACATATCGTCGGTATTGCAAATGATCTTTTGTGGTCAAAGCTATTAATTGTTTTGCTCCTTTCTCTGGGAATCTATTTTACGTTCAGGCTTAAGTTTTTACAGGTTCGCATGCTGAAAGAAATGGTCAGGGTATTAAGAGAAGGTGCTGCTTCCCGGTCGAAAAACAGCATTTCTCCGTTTCAAGCCTTTTGCATCAGCATGGCAGCCCGTGTCGGAACGGGAAATATTACGGGCATTGCTATCGCCATTGCACTCGGCGGGCCCGGTGCAATCTTCTGGATGTGGATTATCGCCATTATCGGATCAGCATCGAGCTTTGTGGAAAGCACACTGGCTCAGATTTATAAAGTAAAGGATGTAAACGGCTTCCGCGGCGGGCCTGCGTATTACATGGAAAAAGGGCTGAACAAAAGGTGGATGGGCGCGCTGTTCGCTGTGTTAATCACCTTATCGTTCGGTATCGTCTTCAACTCGGTTCAATCCAATACGGTCAGCCTTGCCTTTGAAAACGCGTTTGGCACAAACCGCCTGACATTGGGACTCATTTTAATTGCTGTATTCGGCACGATTATTTTTGGCGGAGTCAAGCGCATTGCAAAGCTGGCTGAATCCATTGTCGTCGTATTGGCTGTCCTGTATATCGGAGTTGCGTTTTTCGTTATTTTCACCAACATTACGCAGCTGCCAGGTGTGCTTGCGCTAATCGTGAAAAATGCGTTTGGTTTTGATCAGGCCGCCGGCGGGGCTTTGGGCGCGGCACTCATGCAAGGCGTCAGACGGGGAATCTTTTCAAACGAAGCGGGAATGGGAAGCGCACCGAATGCCGCTGCCACCGCCACAACAAGCCATCCCGTCAAACAGGGGCTGATCCAAGCTTTTGGTGTACTGACAGATACACTGGTCATTTGTACAAGCACCGCCTTTATCATCCTATTTTCGGATGCCTATCATACTCCGGGTCTGAGCGGAATCGCCTTGACACAAGCCTCCCTCAGCTCCCATGTCGGATCATGGGCATCAGGCTTTCTCGCGATTCTGATTTTGTTATTCGGATTCTGTGCTCTAATTGGAAACTATTATTATGGCGAAACCAATATCGGCTTTTTGAACAAAAGCAAAAAACTGATTTTTGTCTACCGTATCGGCGTGCTGGCAATGATCGTGTTTGGCTGTGTTGCCAAAGTCCAGCTCGTCTGGGATCTTGCTGATTTGTTCATGGGTTTGATGGTCGTCGTGAATTTAATCGCGATTTTCTTACTATCAAAGGTCGTTTTTACGGCGCTGAAAGACTATACACGCCAGAAGAAAGCAGGCAAGGATCCGGTCTTTTATAAAGATGTGCTCAAAAACCATAATGGCATTGAGTGCTGGCCGGTTTCAGACACAAAGACTGACACGCACAACAAACAAATATCATAAGAAAAGGGTGTTCAGACATATGGGCTGAACACCTTTCTCTTTTTGCGTTTATTGACAAACACGTAAGCCTCCATTACGATTTTCATATCTTTTTCAAAAAAATCTGAAAGAAGGCATCGGTACATTCTATGAATCCTATCCAACACATATTAGATACATACCCGCTTATTGTGCTAGACGGCGCCATGGCGACCGAGCTTGAACGCAAGGGCTGTAATTTGAATGACAGTCTGTGGTCGGCAAAAATCCTGATGGAAGAGCCAAATCTGATTAAACAAGTACATACTGATTATTTCGCGGCAGGCGCCGATTGTGCAATCACTGCCAGCTATCAGTCTACATTTGAAGGCTTTGCCGCACGCGGGCTGAGCGAAGCGGAAGCACGCCGGCTCATCGAGTTGTCCGTCAGCATCGCAACTGAAGCACGTGATGAATTTTGGTCGCTTGAAGAGAACCGTTTGAATCGGCCAAAACCGATCATTGCGGCTTCTGTAGGCCCTTATGGCGCTTATCTTGCAGACGGGTCTGAGTATCGCGGCAACTACGCAATATCAGAAGATGAACTGATTGAATTTCATCGCCCCCGGATGAAGGCACTGATTGAAGCCGGAGCTGATGTTTTGGCATGCGAAACGATTCCGTGTCTGACTGAAGCCAAAGCGATTGTTCGGCTATTGAAGGAATTTCCTGAAACGTATGCATGGATCAGCTTCAGCGCTAAAGACGGCCTGCATATCAGTGACGGAACACCTGCAGCTGACTGTGCATCGTGGCTTGATGGACACCGCCAAATTGCAGCACTCGGCATCAACTGCACGCCGCTTCAGCATATCCCTTCCTTGATAGAGGAGTTAAAAAAGAACACGTCAAAACCGATCATTGTCTACCCGAATTCAGGTGAGCAATATGATCCGGAAACAAAAACGTGGAACGGCGCAGCATGCGCAGAATCTTACGGGGCGAGCGCCCGCACCTGGCATGAAAAAGGAGCGAGGCTGATTGGCGGCTGCTGCCGGACAAAACCCGAAAATATTCAAGAAATTGCGGCTTGGGCCCGCTCTTTAAAAACAACTTGACTTATCGGAATAGTTTGTATATTCTAACTTAAAGCCGGTTCGCCGGAGTCTCGTGTCACTTTCTGACATGAGATTTTTTATTAGGAAGGAAATAAATCGCTGATAGAAAGTTGGAAAAAGATGAACTCTGCCCACAACAAGAATGAGACAACCTTTCAGAGAAGTATGAAAAGCCGGCACCTCTTTATGCTTTCCTTGGGAGGTGTCATCGGAACCGGGCTGTTTTTAAGCTCAGGTTATACCATTCAGCAAGCAGGCCCGGCCGGAACGATACTCGCCTACTTAGTCGGGGCAAGCATCGTCTATCTGGTCATGCTATGCCTCGGTGAGCTGTCAGTCGCCATGCCTGTGACCGGCGCCTTTCACACCTATGCAGCCAAATACATAGGGCCGGGCACCGGATTTACGGTCGCTTGGCTGTATTGGCTGACATGGACCGTGGCATTGGGATCAGAATTCACAGCAGCCGGCCTGTTAATGCAGCGCTGGTTCCCCCATACATCGGTTTGGATGTGGAGTGCCGTCTTTGCGCTGTTCATTTTCTTGCTTAACGCATTTTCGGTCAAGTTTTTCGCTGAATCAGAATTTTGGTTTTCCAGCATCAAAGTATTAGCCATTGTATTATTTATTCTTTTAGGCGGCTCTGCCATGTTCGGCATCATTCCGATCAAAGGCGGAGAAGCCGCTCCGATGCTGTCCAACTTCACCGCGGAAGGCGGGCTTTTTCCAAATGGATTTGTCCCGATTTTGATGACGATGCTGTCCGTTAATTTTGCCTTTTCGGGAACGGAACTAATCGGAATCGCAGCCGGTGAAAGCGTTGATCCTGACAAGACGATACCAAAAGCGATTAAAACAACGGTCTGGCGTCTCTCACTCTTCTTTGTCGGAACAATTTTTGTGCTGTCAGGGCTGATTCCGATTCAAGATGCAGGTGTCATCAAAAGCCCGTTTGTCGCTGTCTTTGACAGAGTCGGTGTACCATACGCAGCCGATATCATGAACTTTGTTATCCTAACAGCGATCCTGTCAGCGGCTAATTCCGGACTCTACGCTTCTTCCCGGATGCTGTGGTCTTTATCAAAAGAAAAAACGCTTCATCCGACATTTGCAAAGCTGACGTCAAAAGGAACCCCTTTTAACGCGCTGGTGTTCAGCATGATCGGCGGCATTCTGTCGTTGCTGTCCAGCGTATTTGCGCCAGACACTGTATACGTTGTGCTCGTGTCGATTTCCGGTTTTGCCGTCGTTGTCGTGTGGATGGGTATCGCTGCTTCTCAATTCATGTTCAGAAAACGTTATATCGAAGCGGGAAACAAGGTTACTGATTTGAAATACAGAACCCCTTTGTATCCGTTCGTGCCGATTGCCGCGTTCCTGTTATGCCTGGCTTCCGTTGTTGGCATTGCCTTTGATCCGAATCAAAGAATCGCACTCTATTGCGGCGTTCCATTTATGGCCATTTGCTATGCAATATATTATGTAAAAAACCGCAAAAGCCAGCCGGCTGCTGATATGACTCATTCAAAATAAAAAGAACCTGCCTCCGGGCAGGTTCTTTTTCAGTTTTCACACTTCCACTGTCCAGTTAAACGGGCCCTTCACCTTGCCAAGCTGAATATCTGTTATCGTTTCATACAGCTTTTTCGAGAGGTCCCCGATTTGCCCGTCGCCTACAATCACCGTTTTTCCATGAATATTGAGTTCACCGACAGGCGTAACGACGGCTGCCGTGCCTGTGCCAAAGACCTCTGTCAATTCTCCGCGTGCAGAGGCCGCATACACCTCATCAATCGATATTCTCTCTTCACGAACCGGAATGCCCCAGCTTCGAATCAATTCAATCGCAGACGCACGTGTAACCCCGCTTAAAATGCTTCCGCTTAAAGCAGGTGTGACAGCTTCCCCGTTTATGACGAAAAAGATGTTCATGCTCCCTACTTCTTCCACATATTTCTTTTCGATGGCGTCCAGCCACAGTACCTGGTCATAGCCCAGTTCATTCGCTTTCCGCTGTGCCTGAAGACTGGCGGCATAGTTTCCAGCCGTTTTTGCAAACCCGACTCCTCCGTTGACCGCCCGCACATACTCATCTTCGACATAGATTCTAACCGGCTTCAGCTGATCGTCGCCATAATAGGAGCCGACAGGCGAAAGCACGATCATAAATGTATAGCTCCTGGATGCCTTCACACCGAGACTCGGTTCTGTGGCAATGACAAAAGGACGAATATACAGTGACGTTCCTTTTTTCTTTGGAACCCAATCTTTCTCAAGTTCAACTAATTGCGTCAATGCCTCAAGCACCAGCTCTTCGTCTAAAGGGGGCATGCTCATGCGCTCACACGATCTGTTCAGCCGTTTGATATTTTGATCCGGACGGAACAGGAGCACCCTGCCATCCTCTGTTCTGTATGCTTTTAACCCTTCAAAAACAGCCTGGCCGTAATGAAAAACAGATGAAGACGGATCAAGCGTAAGCGGTGCGTACGGCGCAATTCTCGGATGATGCCATCCAATCCCCTCTTCGTAGTCCATCACAAACATATAATCGGTAAAATATTGTCCAAACCCCAAGGAAGACGGGTCGGGCTTTTCCTTATAATATACAGTTTTTTCTCGTTCAATAAGCTTATTCAATCTAATCAGCACACCTTTCACATAATTGTTTAAATATTCAGTCTTTTTAAAGCTGCAAAAAGTATACAGCCTTTCCTTTAATCATACGCCGCTTCACACCTATAAATTTCAGAATATTCTTTAGGATCATCAGCTATTATACACCACATTCATTGTCAGATGAAGCTGAAATTAAAGAAAAACAGCCAGTTTTTATTCTGGCTGTTTGATTTAGACCGCTAAACAAAGGACGACAATGTGGCAAATCAGCAAAATATACACTGCGAACACTAATTGCCAATTGATCTTCCGCGCCCATGCAAACACCACCATCAAAATAGGCAGCATCACAGTCCCCGCCAGCTTGTTAACCGTCAGATTCGGACTGTTCGCAACATCATAATGAATCGGCATCTGCGTCGGCAGAGAAGGGTAAAATACAATTGAAAGGATGAATGCAGCAATCACTGCTCCCCACAGCACTTTTCCATTCGTCAATAAAAACATAGAACCACCATTCCCTTCTTAAAACACATTGCTTTATGAATGATATGACTGTTCTACGGTGAATTTCGTTCGGTCTCCCCTGGTAATAATTTGCGCATATTCCACCACTTCTTCATTTTTATCATAGGTAAGGGATTCTGATAAAAACGCAGGCGCTCCGACATTGGTTAATAAGTGGCCGCTGATCGTTTCATCCGTTAAAATCGGTTCGATCGATTCCGTGCCCCTGCTGATTTCAATATTGTATTTTGTCCTTAACAATTCAAACAGCGAGCCGGTGCATTCCTCCTGCGCCAGCCCCGGTGCCGCCTTCCAGGGAATATATGAGGTATGATACTGCAAAGGTTCCCCCTCGGCGTATCTGACTCTGACAAGCTTGTTGACAGGTTCATTCTCTTTCATTTTCAAAAGCTCGGCAATGGAGTGATCGGCAGGAATCACCACAAGCTCAAGCACTTTTGATTCAGAACGAAGGCCTCTCATTTGTTCTGCAAAGCTCGTAATCTTATGCGGAATCGGCGTTTGTATTTTTGCCGCCGATACAAATGTCCCTTTTCCTTGAATTCTTTTAATATATCCCTCAAGCTCTAGCTGCTGCAGAGCCAGTCTCACAGTTGTTCTGCTGACATCATATTGTTCGCAAAACTCACTCTCCGTCGGCAGCTGATCATTCGCCTGATATTTGCCCGATTTAATTAACTCAATGATCTTAAACTTGATAACAGAATATAAAGCTGTCATTTCATTCTCCCCATTCTGTATGCAATCCGTTCTTTTTCATTGAGACCATAATACCATTTGCCATCCCAATATGAAAGATTTGTATCCTTCTTTTATAACAAATTTTCAGAAATTAATATTGACAGTTTGATAAGGGCGGTGCTAAATTCGTAATGACAAGTATCATAAATTGGTCATAACAAATAAGGTGCTTGTCTATCTCTTTGAGGGGGTGTCACATGAAGATTCTGATCGCCGAGCACTACGAAGAACTCTGTAAGTTAAGCGCTGCCATTATTAAAGAACAAATACAAGCTAAGAAAGATGCCGTTCTCGGTCTGGCAACAGGGAGCACACCGGTCGGCTTGTATAAGCAGTTGATTTCAGACTATCAGGCAGGCAAAATTGATTTTTCAAAGGTTACTACATTTAATTTGGATGAATACGCTGGTCTCTCTCCATCTCATCCGCAAAGTTATAACCACTTTATGCATGAGCATCTATTTCAGCATATCAATATGCAGCCTGATCATATTCATATCCCGCAAGGAGACAACCCGCAGCTTGAGGCGGAATGCAAAGTATACGAGGATCTCATCCGCCAAGCGGGAGGCATTGATGTCCAAATTCTCGGCATCGGCGCCAATGGCCATATCGGTTTTAATGAACCGGGATCTGATTTTGAAGACCGGACACGTGTTGTGAAGCTCTCGGAAAGCACGATACAGGCAAATGCCAGATTCTTCGGCGGCGATCCGGTGCTGGTGCCGAGACTCGCGATTTCAATGGGCATTAAAACCATCATGGAATTCAGCAAACATATTGTGCTTTTAGCAAGCGGCGAGGAAAAAGCAGACGCCATTCAAAAGATGGCTGAAGATCCTGTCACGACAGAAGTACCAGCCTCCATTCTTCAAAAACACAATCATGTAACCGTTATCGCCGATTATAAAGCAGCTCAAAAATTAAAGAGTGCATCATTCTCATAACACAATAAAAGGAGACTGTCATGTTTAAAAAGGCATTTCAAATTCTGCAGCAGCTTGGCCGCGCGTTGATGACTCCGGTTGCCGTCCTGCCGGCAGCAGGTCTTTTGCTCCGTTTCGGAGACAAGGACTTACTGAACATCCCTATTATAAAGGATGCGGGCGGCGTTGTATTCGATAATCTCCCGCTGATTTTCGCCGTGGGGGTCGCGATCGGATTAGCTGGCGGAGAAGGTGTAGCCGGACTTGCCGCTGTCATCGGATACTTAATTTTAACCGTCACCCTCGACAATATGGGAAAATTACTCGGCCTTCAGCCTCCGTATGAAGGAGCCGAGCACCTGATTGATATGGGGGTTTTCGGAGGAATCATTATCGGGCTTCTCGCCGCCTATTTATATAAGCGATTTTCATCAATCGAGCTGCATCCGGTCCTTGGATTTTTCTCTGGAAAACGCTTTGTCCCGATCATTACTTCCGTCAGTTCATTGGTGATCGGCGTCATTTTCTCATTCGTTTGGCCGCTGATCCAAAACGGAATTAACGCAGCAAGCAGTTTAATTGCCGATTCAACAGTCGGCCTGTTCTTTTATGCAACGATCTATCGTTTGCTGATTCCTTTTGGCCTGCATCATATTTTTTATACGCCTTTCTATTTTATGATGGGAGAATACACAGACCCATCAACAGGCAACACCGTAACCGGCGACCTGACAAGGTTTTTCGCGGGAGACCCGACAGCCGGGCGCTTTATGATGGGGGATTTCCCTTACATGATTTTCTGTCTGCCGGCCGTTGCTCTTGCCATTATCCATACCGCGCGTCCGGAAAAGAAAAAAATGATCTCCGGCGTGATGATTTCTGCGGCGCTCACATCTATGCTGACCGGAATTACAGAACCGGTTGAGTTTTCTTTCTTGTTCGTTGCGCCCGTGCTCTATTTGATTAACTCTATTCTTGCCGGCGTCATCTTTGTCGTTTGTGATTTATTCCATGTCCGCCACGGCTATACGTTCTCAGGCGGCGGAATTGACTACGTCTTGAACTACGGACTGTCTACAAACGGCTGGGTTGTCATTCCTGTCGGGATCGTGTTTGCTTTCATTTATTATTATTTGTTCCGATTTGCGATTCTGAAATGGAATTTGAAAACGCCCGGCCGTGAGACAGATGAAGACGGTCAGAATGAGGAGAAAGCTCCAGTTGCAAAAGACCAGCTTGCCTTTCACGTGCTGCAGGCCTTGGGCGGACAGCAAAATATCGCTAACCTGGATGCATGTATCACAAGGCTTCGTGTGACCGTTCATCAGCCAAGCCAAGTCAGCAAGGATGAATTAAAACGGCTTGGTGCAGTAGGTGTGCTGGAGGTCAACAACAACTTCCAGGCAATATTCGGAACCAAGTCCGATGCCTTAAAAGACGACATCAAAACAATCATGGCCGGAGGCGTCCCTGCCACCGCCGCCGCGCTGGACACGGTAACTGACAAACCGCTGAAGCCCGATTCCGATGAGACCTTTATTTATCCGATTAAAGGAGAAACAGTCTCTTTAGGGGATGTGCCTGATCAAGTCTTTTCAGAAAAAATGATGGGCGAGGGATTTGCGATTATACCATCAGAAGGAAAAGTCGTTGCCCCTGCGGACGGCGAGATCGTCTCGATTTTTCCGACAAAACACGCCATCGGCTTTATGAGCGCCGGCGGCACTGAAATCCTGATTCATGTCGGCATCGATACCGTCAAACTGAATGGGGAAGGCTTTGAAGCACATGTCACAAGCGGACAAGCCGTCAAACAAGGCGAACTGCTTCTCACCTTTGATCTCAATTACATCAAGCAGCATGCCGATTCAGCCATAACACCGGTTATTTTCACAAATACCTCTGAAGAAGATCTAAAGCACATTCAAATGAAGTAAAAAAGTCCCCCCTGCGGCGGGGGACTTTTTCGCCAACATAATGAAAGCGCTATCAAAATAAAATAACTTGAAAAAAGGTGTTTGCATTTGAATCACGAATGATATGAATATGCCTACATTCTATCGTTCTAAAGGGGGATTCATTTGAAAAAATTAATCGCGTTTCAAATTTTAATCGCTTTGGCTGTCGGCGCGGTGATCGGCCACTTTTTTCCTGATTTCGGGATGGCACTGAGGCCTGTCGGAGATGGATTTATCCGCCTGATTAAAATGATTGTTGTGCCGATTGTATTTTCTACCATTGTCATTGGAGCCGCAGGAAGCGGAAGCATGAAAAAAATGGGCAGTCTCGGCATCAAGACGATCATTTGGTTCGAAGTGATTACAACGTTGGTATTAGGGCTTGGACTTTTATTAGCGAATGTCTTAAAACCAGGTGTCGGGCTTGACCTCTCCCATTTGGCAAAAAAAGATATTCATGAACTTTCCGGCTACACAGACAAAGTTGTTGATTTCAAGCAAATGGTCCTGGATATTATCCCTACAAACATTATTGATGTCATGGCCAGAAATGATTTGCTTGCTGTTATTTTCTTCGCCATTTTATTTGGTGTCGCCGCAGCTGGTATCGGCAAAGCTTCTGAACCAGTAATGAAGTTTTTTGAATCTACAGCTCAGATTATGTTCAAGCTCACACAAATCGTCATGGTCACTGCTCCTATCGGCGTGTTAGCCCTGATGGCAGCTTCTGTGGGCCAATATGGCATTGAACTCCTCCTCCCTATGTTTAAGCTGGTTGGCACCGTATTCCTTGGCCTGTTCCTGATCCTCTTTGTCCTCTTTCCGCTTGTCGGTCTCATCTTTCAGATTAAGTATTTCGAAGTATTGAAAATGATATGGGATCTGTTTTTAATTGCATTTTCCACCACCAGCACTGAAACCATTCTCCCTCAGCTGATGGATAGAATGGAGAAATACGGCTGTCCCAAACGAGTGGTATCATTTGTCGTTCCCTCCGGCTTGTCATTGAACTGTGACGGCTCCAGCTTATATTTATCGGTTTCTTGTATCTTTCTCGCACAGGCCTTTCAAGTAGACATGACATTGTCCCAGCAGCTGCTCATGATGCTTGTGCTTGTGATGACCAGTAAAGGCATTGCAGCTGTACCCTCAGGATCGCTTGTAGTTCTTCTGGCGACTGCCAATGCTGTAGGTCTGCCGGCTGAAGGCGTTGCCATTATCGCGGGTGTTGACCGCGTCATGGACATGGCGAGAACAGGCGTGAACGTACCGGGACATGCGATCGCCTGTATCGTGGTATCAAAATGGGAAAAGGCCTTCCGCCAAAAAGAATGGGTTTCCGCAAACAGCCAAACCGAAAGCATATAGAAAAAAGAACACCTCAATCCGAGGTGTTCTTTTTTTATTCAGCAGCAGCGTGATCTTCTGTTTCAATCGCTGCCAGTCTTGCGTTTACTTCTTCTTCTGTCATATTATGCTCTTTCACATACAGGTTTCTTGGGTTCGTGCGGCATTCGTGGCTGCAGCTGCGCATATATTTATACTCATTTTCCGGTGTGCATATCATTTTTTTATTGCAAGATGGATTTGCGCAGTTCACATAACGCTCACACGGTTCTCCTGTAAAGTAGTCCTTGCCGACAATCACATGCTCGACACGGTTGACAGGCACGCTGATTCTTTCATCAAATACGTAGCACTGGCCGTCCCAAAGCTTGCCTTGCACCTCTGGATCTTTTCCGTATGTCACGATTCCGCCGTCAAGCTGTGCTACATCTTCAAAGCCTTGCTTCACCAGCCATCCTGAGAACTTTTCACAGCGCACGCCGCCTGTACAGTACGTTAAAATCTTTTTGCCTTCAAGCATATCTTTGTGTTCTTCAATCCATTCAGGTAATTCGCGGAAGGCTTCGATGTCAGGACGGACCGCACCTCTGAAATGGCCAAGGTCATACTCGTAATCGTTACGCGCGTCGATGACAATTGTGTTTGGATCCTGCATCTTCTCATAAAATTCTGCAGGCTTCAAATGCTGGCCTGTTGTTTCGTTCGGATCGACATCATCTTCAAGACGAAGCGTTACAAGCTCTTTTTTATGGCGGACGAAGATTTTTTTGAAGGCATGGCCTTCTGCTTCATCAATTTTAAATACCATGTCCGCAAAACGAGGATCAGCTTTCATCGTTTCCATATATTTTTCAGTCTGTTCAACCGTACCTGATACCGTACCGTTAATTCCTTCAGAAGAAACAAGGATACGGCCTAACAAACCAAGCTCCTTACAAAAAGCCAGATGCTGCTCTCTAAACGCCTCTGGATCTTCAATCGGAACATATTTATAGTAAAGTAATACTCTGTATTGTTTTTCCATGTTTTAAACACCCTGTTCAATTATAGTTAGTTGCTATGCACACTCTTACTATATCATACAGGAAAATGCCGCAAAGATGAACAGATCCGCCCAGACTGATAAAAATATCCAAGCTCTTACAAACCTAAGCGGCACAAGGGTTTCTCACAGTAGACAAGTATTTTCCATTCATTTACTAATCAATGTAGTTGTCTGAAAACTATCAAACAAAAGGTGCACTCCACCTGTTATAGCACAGGGGACACCGCTCACTTGATAATGACTGACGGCGTGATACGCTCCAGCCAAATGACACCGTCATATTGTTCCTTAAGGATCATCTGCTCTTCCATGTACCCCCAATAGAGCGCAGTCCGCGGGGTATACATCCACGAAGTGCCTTTCTTGTTTTTTGTATGGAGAAAATCAACAAAAACAACTGGATGATCCGCAGCTTTCAGCAAAGCTTCAAGACTTCCAGACGGCGGCGGGCTTGTAACCGGCATAACCGTCTTATTATCAGAACTATCCAGACTTGCACCTGAGTAAGCATAAATGCCAATCGTATATGTTTGTTTTTTCAGCCGCTCCGGCAAATAATCACCCATGTTAGGGCCGTTTAGCTGTACCCAGTCCTTTATCATCTTCGTATTCTGTTTGCGTAGATGGTAATTGTGGCCCCAGACAATGATTTTCTTTTTCGGATAAAGGGTGTCAGCTACCCACTGAAATTGTTCAGCCATCATGCGGTCTCTCATAAAGAATGAAAAATCCTCAATATTCTCCGGATACTCCTCTAGTTTTTCTTTCATTTCTTCCAGCATATACGTTTCCATTACGTCAATTCTCAGCTGAAGAGACCGCATAAACATCTCATAAGCTTTCGGCTCTTTTGGAAGGTTTTCTTTTAGCTCTGAAGCGTGTGTTTCAGCGAACTTGATCAGCTTCTGATAGTTTTTCACAAGCTTTTCCTTCTTTTGCGAAAATTCATCAAACGTATTGCTGTCTGTCACTAATGTTGAAAAATTATTTTCTGATTGGGAGAGCAACTCTGCTTTCTCAGGGTTCACCGCTTTTACCCATTGAGTCGCAGCATCATTGAATGAATTCTTCATGCTTTGAATATCAAAACCGGTAAGGATCAGCGGATCGCCTTTCTCTTTTTGCTCTTTCATGTAATCAAACAATTCAACGACATCTTCTGTGTGCCATACAGCGTAAATGGAGTTTTTCATCGTGCTTTTAGGGGTTAATTGGTCCATATTAAGGTAGGATGCATTTGTATCAGGAAAACCGGACTCAAAGGCCAATACATCGTATCCCAGCTCTTCGTGGAGATATTTGATCATTCTGACCTTTGTGGCGTTGATTTCACCAGCGCCGTGTGTGGTTTCTCCTAACTGAACGATTCGTTTTCCCTTCAGCACCTTCTTCAGAAAGCGAAGGTCTTTGTTTGAAGCATTGGAAGCATCCAGCGGCTGTGCATGTCGTTCAATCCATGAACCCCAATATTTTTCTTCAGAAGCAGCACGGGCAGAGGCTGAAAAAGAAGAAAACGCCAGACAAACGATCAGCAGCGGCAGGGTCATTCTCACTATCATTCGTTTCAATTCTATCTCTCCTTTTCTGCTAGGTTCTCTAGTCATTACGAGATAGATATAGAAAAAGTTTCCTTTTCCTGCCAACAAAAAAAGCTTCTCTGTTGAAAGAAGCTTTAGCTGGATTCTCTCATCACCTGATGAAAGTAAAACCGATACGTATTTCGTAAAAATGTCTCAACCGGAAGCTGCACATCCGCTTGGTATTTGCTGATGATGAATGGAAACCGCTCGATTCCTTTTTCGCGCAAATTGTTCGCTTGTTCATCATCTATTGCCTTCTCTTGCAAAACCGCTTCAACGATCGGCCAGCACACTTCTCGCACTTGCCGCAGGACGGCTTCATCTCCGGTGTTCTGATAATCTGTAATCCAGCTGATGATTTGTTTCTCCATAAGTCTCACCTTTCTTCAAAAAAAGAGGCGCTGCGTTTATGCAAGCTCCTCTTTTTACTCTTCATAACCTATCAGTTCTCCGACTTGAACTTCTTGGCCTTCTGCTAAATGGGCGGACGGCTGGAACGCGTCTTTTTCAAAAATCAAAATGACGGTTGACCCGAATGAAAAGTATCCCAGCTCTTCGCCGATCTCCAATTCAGCACGGGTGCTCGTCTGCACGATAGAATTAATATTCATCGCGCCGACAGGAATCATCAGGACATTTCGGCTGCCGCTATTCAGCTCGTACACAAACCGATAATTTTTCGACAGCACATCTTTCCCGTATTTTAAGCCTAGTTGATTTACCGGGTATGAGCGATTTCCGAGCTCGGCCAGCTTTTGATACCTGCAGCTGATCGGAGAATGGAAACGGTGATAATGCCTCGGGCTTAGATACAGCACGACGAAGTATCCGCCGTTGTATTGATGGTCTGCGCTTTTACAGCCGGTGAGTTCAGCGAATGAGTAATCTTTTCCCTTCACCGTAAAGGTTTGATTCGGGTTGATGATTCCTACCGTCTGAACCACACCGTCAACAGGGCTGACCACCGCATGCGCCTCTTTTGACACAGGACGCCGCTCCAGATTTATTTGTCGAATGAACAATTCGGACAGCGATCCGTAATCAGCAGCCGTACCATCCACATCATCCCAATTCAGCCGAAAATGTTTTGAGAAAAGCGGAATGACCGGTTTGCTGATTTTTGACTCGCAAAATCCTTTAATCAGATAGGATGACAGACGATGATTCGTCAGCTCTATCAATGATCGATACAGAATCTTTACAGCCGTATTAAACATGAATAATCCCTATAACCCTTCCGATTGTAATAAAAACAAAGCACCATAAAAAGGCACCGATTGCCGCAAACGCAACATACGTTTTCAGATCCATTTTGCCGATCCCCGAAAAGTAGCACGTCACATGTCTGACGCCGGGAATAAAATAACCTAAAATAAGAGAATATGGACCGTATTTCTTCATCCATTTTTCCACTTTCATCATTCTTTTTTCTTTTAAGCCGACCCACTTGCCGTACTTGTCGATAAACGGGCGTCCGGCTTTTCTGCCAATCATGTAGCTGATCAGCATACCTAACAAAGCCCCGACAAAACTAATCAATATCGAAAGCTCATAATTCAATACATCGGTATGCGTGAAATAGCCAACAACGGTCATCATCACTTCATCTGGAATCGGCAATCCTACAATTCCTAATACCAGCATCAAAAAAATAGCGAGATAACCGTAATCCGCTATGAGCTGCTGAACTAATTCCATCTCCCAGACTCCAGGTTTTCTGCCGCATGTTTTTTAAAATGAGGGAATTTTATTTTACTCACCATCAAATATGAAAGTCCGCAAGAGCCGATTGCCAGAAGGATCGGGTTATAGGTAAAGCTTAAAATAACGAGACACATGCCCGCAAACGGAATCGGCATACCGATAAACGTCGGGAGCTTGCTTTGTTCAATGTTAAATTTAGAGAGGCGAAGCATTCCGCAAATGCTGTACGTCAATGCGCATAAGATCCCGATAAATGGCAGGGTATACAACGCGACACTGTAAGCAAGCATAGCAGGAGCCACCCCAAACGTAACCAGATCGGCAAACGAATCCAGTTCTCTCCCCATATCAGAAACGGCATTCAGCTTACGAGCAGCCATCCCGTCAAAGAAATCAAGGAACATGCCTGTAAAAATAAAAAGCACTGCTGAATGAATGTTGTGATATAGCAAGGAATGAATCGCCAGCAATCCGCAAATGAAGTTTCCTATCGTAATCATACAGGGGATGTAATTCACAGTGTAACCAAACCTCCAATTGTAAAACCATCTATATTATTTGACGATAGTGATCGAATAGCGTTACAGGAAAAATTTTTCTCCAATAAGCATGATAACATAGAATGCTCCCAAAAAAAGCAGCATTCAAATTCTATTATTATACAACATTTGTTACCTTTTGAAAAATGAATGCCAATCTTTTCATGTTCCTTACTAGTTTATCCCCCCGCATAAAAAGGACAAGACGCGTTGATTGACGTACTCTGGCTGCTCCAGAGATAACAGATGTCCGGCGTTCTTTACGATTTCAGCCTGAATTCCCGGCACCAATACCGAAGCCCGCTCAAAGGCCATTTGCTGATGGTACATGACCTCGTGCTCACCGAACATCAGCAGTACCGGGACTTGTATCGATTTCAATTCCTGGTCTGTGAACACGTACGGAAAGCCGTTTTCTGTCGGCTTCAGGCTCCTTTGTTCATCCTTCCATTCCACGCCCGCCACAATTTGTCTTTGCAGTAAAGGATGCAGATCATAACTGTCGCCTGTGATCCACTTGATATATGATTCAGCTCCTCTTGCCCCTGTAAGCTCTGCAGCGTATTTATAGACATCCGGATGAAATGAAATAAACGCTTCAGCGGGACTCATAACAACCGCCCGCTCTACTCTTTCAGGCGCGCGGAGTAAGAAATTCACGATATGGGACCCGCCAAGCGAAAGGCCGGCCAGGTGTGCCGTCTCTAGTCCAAGAGAATCAAAGACATCTTTCATCCATTCTGCAAAATCAGCTCTCGTTTCCATGGCTGCTGATGGTATACTTTTATTTTTGTCTCCTATTATATCGACCGCATATGTACGAAATTGACGGCTCAACGCCGCGATATTCGGATACCACATTGCAGAGCTGAAAAGGCCCCCGTGAAGCAAAATGAGCGAAGGTGCGTCCTTTGGCCCACTTGCAATGATATGTGTTTTTCCAAAACGAGTAGAAACATAGAATGCTTCCGACTCAATCGGCCACAAAGAAAGGCTTTGATCATATGCCTGGTAAAAGCGCAGACCACTTTCAACCGCGGCAAACTGCATTGAATCTTGTATCATCTTCTTCTTTTTCCTCCGGGTTTGATTAATATAAAATAAAGGATAACGCCCCTTTTGTCTCGTAAGAAAAAATACCTATTTCTTATTATCTCACATAATAAATTTCCAGTATATAGTTTGGTTTCCTGCAATAAATAAAAAAGGCAGTTCCCTTAAAATCAAGGAAACTGCTATTCTTTGAAGACTAATGGAATGGCATGATCTTTTTTATCCTCTGTTAACGAGATGTGATGGGTTACTGATGTTTCACCCTTCGTCAACGCGACTGAGTAATCGCCTTTTCTGCCGGTATCCCATTTGATATCTCCGTTTTTGTCTGTTTTACCGAGTATCTCGCCAATCTCTGTACTCGGCTCCTCATCTGAAGAGGGCGCTTTGACAATCGTCACTTGAACCCCTTCGACCGGCAGCCCCTTAGCATCCTCCACATGAAGAGTGACAGGAATAGTCGTTTCTTTTGGAGAAGAATGCGTCTGCGAACTGCACCCGCATAAAAACAAAATAGACATGAATATGGCTAGTTTGCTGTATTTATTGATTTGCCCAATATTGAATATTGTTGAATACATCGTTCGTCACCCTTGTTCCCAAGTTATATGACGATCCTCCGTTCGTGTGAATGGCAATAGCTGTCTGCCCTGTATCACTGTAGTTTCGATAAACAGGCGAGCCGCTTTGGCAGCCGTACGTATCGGTTGTATAGGTCAGCTTATACGTTTCAGCGGAGCGAATCGGCTTTGTATCAGACCACATCGTGCCAAAGGTTTTGTCACACGGGAATCCTGTCACTGACGAGGAAAGGCCCACGGGACTGCTGCTGTTTGTAGTCCGGTAGCCGTACCAGCCAACCGTGTTTCCAGGAGAACCGTTTAATTTAATAGCTCCGTAATCATAATTGGTGTCTTTGCTTTCCGTCCATCCTTTGACGGAGTAAAACATCGTGCCTGAATAAGTACCGTACGGATATGACGAACCATTGCGGCCCGGCGCGGCGGTTATCGTCGAAGCCCATCCATGATCCTGGCTGTACACACAATGTCCAGCCGTGACGACTGTATTTGGATTGACTAAAAATCCGGTACATCCATAAGTGCTTGAAGTGTTGGGATACTTGATTGACAGTTGAACGGTTGCTCTATATGGAAAAGATGTCGTGCTGGAGATTCTGGTGCGTTCATCAGTTCCGATAATGCTCGAAGGCTGTAAGGTTTGAATATTTTTCTCCAGTTCCGTTTGGCCGCCGTATAACGATTTACTTGTTTTTCCGGTTCCCTCATAAGGGGCGGAAACCTGTTCTGCTTTTGACGTTTGGTTTTTCGTAGCATCAGCTTCTTTACCAGTATTCGAAACAGAAGTTTGCGGATTCTCTGCCGCTTTTGCCGGTACGCCAAAAGATACCGCTGCTGCCAAAGCCAAACACAAAACCGTTAAGTAAGCGAACCATTGTTTTCTGAATCTTGGAACTAATTTCATTTTGTCATCTCCCTCCTTTAGTGTCAACCACCCGTATTGATGGAAGACTTTTACATTATAATCGGGTTTCTGATTCTTATGATAAAACTTTTACGGAGAAAGAAAAAAACAGGCCTTGTACCATGACAAGGCCTGCTCAAACTCTATTTTATCGTTAGCTGGTCCAACGCTTTCTTTGCATTCTCTCTTGCCGTTTCAACTGTATCAGCAGCAGAAAGCGCAACTGCCATACGACGTCCGGCTTTCGTTATCGGCTTTCCAAAGACGCGCATTTGAGTCTTTGGGACTGCCAGTGCGTTTTCCAATCCTTCAACAGTGTAATCCGCTAATTCTTCCGGCGCTTTGAGGGGCCTGCTGGCGCCAGGAGAAAGCTGTGTGATTTCTGTAATCGGAAAGCCGAGAATCGCCCGGACATGCAGCGCAAATTCTGACAAATTTTGCGTCACCAGCGTGACAAGACCCGTATCATGCGGACGGGGAGATACCTCACTGAAATATACCCTATCTTTCGCAAGGAACAGCTCAACACCAAACAGGCCGTATCCGCCAAGCTCATCCGTGATCGTTTTCGCAATATGCTTCGCTTCTTCTATTTGCTGCTCTGTCATATCATGCGGCTGCCATGATTCGATATAATCCCCGTCCTTTTGCACATGACCGATCGGCTCGCAAAATGCCGTACCGTTAACCGCACGTACGGTTAAGAGTGTGATTTCTGATTCGAATGGGATAAACTCCTCAACGATCACGCGGCCGTTTTTCACCCGTCCGCCTTCCATCGCCGTCTCCCAGCAGCTCTCTAAATCCGCTTCAGAGCGGCAGATGCTTTGGCCTTTTCCAGAAGAACTCATCAATGGTTTAACGACACAAGGAAAACCGATCTGTGCTGCCGCTTGTATAAATTCATCATATGTATTCGCAAATTCATAGCCAGCCGTCGCAAGTCCAAGCGTTTCCGCCGCAAGCCGTCTGATGCCTTCCCGATCCATCGTCAGCTTGGCCGCACGGGCATTCGGGATGACGTGAAATCCTTCCTCTTCAAGCTTCAGCAATTCATCCGTCGCGATCGCCTCAACCTCAGGCACAATCAAATCCGGCTTTTCTTTCTCAATAATGGTTCTGATCTGCTCTGGGTCCAGCATATCAACGACATAACTGTTATGCGCGACCTGCATCGCCGGAGCATGCTCGTAACTGTCAACTGCCACCGTCTGTACCCCAAGACGCTGGGCTTCAATCACTACCTCTTTACCTAATTCACCTGAACCTAACAATAAAACCTTCTTTGATTGATACATCTTTGCCCCTCCTATCTGTTCCAAACCATTATAACTGAAATATTTGAAAAATAAATTTTTATTAAAAAAGATAAAATAAGAATTCATCACGAGTTGCATGATTAGAAGGCTTTCCACAAAAAAATGGCTGGCGAACTCCGCACATACCGTACAGTACCACCTGAAATCTTCAATATAAAAACTGAGATCTGGAAGCCACCAAGAATGGGTACGACAGCTGATTCCAGTAGATTTTATATCTGCGAGTAAAATGAATAATTAGAATCAGTAAAAAAGTACTGTTTTTCCTTGATTTCTCAGTTTGCGCTCCTTTCCTAAATTCACCATGGTACCATATTTACAGGAAAATTCAGGCGAAAGGACATGTATTAAATGAAGATTCTTGAAGTAAGTACGATTTTAGAAACTGCCGAAACGCGCCTTAAAGCCTACCAAACATTGAGAGAGCACATGGCTACATTGAAAAAACAGTTCAAAAAGATGGCAAACTTGGATGATGCCATGACAGGCAAAGGAGCTAACGCAATTAAAGCCTTCTATAAGGAACAAGCGACAGGGGCGGATCTGTGGCTGGACCTCATTGACATGAGAATCGCTTTTTTCAAAAATATTCCATCCGCTATTGAAGCAGCAACATTTGATGACGATGCATATATCGAGGAATCTTATCTCGATAACGAACTGTATAATGGTCTAGTCAAAGCAGACGGTATTATAGAGGCACAGCAAAAAGAAATTAAATCAATTCTGAATTCTATTGATGACATTTTACCGCTGTCCCTCTTTGACAATTCCACAGTGACCGATAAACTGGATAAAGCAGATAAAAAACGAAAAAAAACGATTACACATCTGCATAACCTTGATGAGAAACTGAACAGTGATTACGAGGCCTCCGAAGTTGTAGAACATGAGGTTCGGGCATTTTTCGAAGCGCTGACCGGTGCCACCAGCAAAGGCGGAAGTACCAACCCAATAAGTTTTAATGCAAAAGCCTTTCACGAAACAGATGTTTATCAAAACAAAGC
The DNA here is from genome assembly GCF_053903135.1 of Bacillus sp. JZ109. Lineage (NCBI taxonomy): Bacteria > Bacillati > Bacillota > Bacilli > Caryophanales > Bacillaceae > Bacillus > Bacillus sp. JZ109. The sequence continues at coordinate 3,812,156 of NZ_CP096388.1, forward strand.
GGATATACACAAACAAGCTCAGCAGTTCATCAAAGCAAAAAAACAGGAAGAAATCGAGTATCTCAAGAAAAAACTCGACAAAACTACTGATCCTGATGAATACCTGAAAGTTGCAGAAAAGATTGGCACTGACAACCTGAGCGCTGAGCAATTACAATATTATTCAAGCATCGTTCAAATGAAAGCACAGCAGCAAACAGGAAAAATGCTTGTCGAAGGAGGAAAAGGTGTAATTGTCGGGCTTTGGGATGCCGGAAAGGATATCGTTACCGGTGCATGCGACCTCGCAGTCGGTGCTTACGATCTTGCTATATGGTCGTATAGAGCACAGGGCAAGATGGGCATCGAAGAACAAGTCAAAGCCGGACAGGAACTCCAAAATATCATTTATAGCGCTCCCGAAACTTTTGAATACATGGTCGATTCATTTAAAAAATCTTGGAACGACAATATGGTTCATGGTGATGTCTATAGCCGCTCCCACTACATCACCTACGCAGTTGCTTCCCTTTTTGGCGCCAAGGGACTCGGAAAAGTGGCATCTGCAACAAAAGCAGGGAAATTCGTGACAAAGGAAACAAAGGCTTTTGTGAACGATCATAAATCTATAGCAAAGAACATTACTGAAAAAGCAAAACCTTATTTCAAATTGCCAAGTAACAATCAACTAGAATCTGCAATACAAGGAGTTGGGAACATTGAAAGCCCTATTCCGAAACTAGAGAAGGGTTTTGATAAGAAACTTGAAAACTTTGTCCAGATTAATAGCAGCGACCATAGCAAATCAGGTGGCGTAGGACCAAATGAAAATTCTAAAATTACACGTGATATTAAAACCGTAGAGGAAGCACACCAATGGGGGAGCAAGTATTATGACGATTGGATTAAATCATTAACCCCAAGTGAACAAGAAGCAATTAAGCAATATACTGGTGATGATTATAAAAAAATAAATGATTATCTAAGAGGAATTAGTGATTCTTTAGATGGCATTGATTTAGATACAATCTATAATATAAAGAATGGGTTGGATAAAGCGCGAGTTCCACACAATTTACAAGTTTATAGAGGAACAGACCTAAGACCTTTAGAGTCATTAATTGAAATTAACAAATATGGAGACATTAATGCTGAATCATTAATTGGAAAGATTTTCAGAGACAATGGTTTTGTTAGTACAGCAATTGTTAAGGAATCATCCTTTGATCACATGGAAGTCTCATGGGAAATAAATGTTCCAGCAGGAACCAATGCAGCCTATCTCGGAAAGATAAGCCACTTTCCTAATGAAGCTGAGTTACTTTTAAATTTTGGGCAAGAGATGGTTATTAAAAGCGCACATGTTGATAGCAACAATAAGTTACATATTATTTTAGACTTAATTTAAGTGGGTGAAAAAATGAGAGGCAGAAGAATGATAGATAGATGGGAAGATGACAATAAGAGCTTTCTTAAACTTAATATAAAAAACAAAGTTCTTCCAACAATATACGGTGGCATTATAGGAGATATGTTAGGAGTCCCTGTTGAATTCAAAAAAAGAGGAGATTTTCATGTGCAGGATATGGTAGGATACGGCACCTATAATCAACCTCCTGGAACCTGGTCTGACGATACATCTCTGACCTTGTGCCTGATGGAGAATATGATTGAAAAAGGGAACATAAATGATTTAATGCAGAAATTTAAACTGTATCAAGATGAAGGTTACTGGACGCCGTATGGTGAAATGTTTGACATTGGCAGGACGACCGTTGAAGCAATTACCCGATTTAGGAAAGGTGTTCTGCCAGAAAAATGCGGCGGTCAGTCAGAATTTGATAACGGAAATGGAGCATTAATGAGAATTTCACCATTAGTGTTTATTTTGCATAAGGAATTCGATTTTGTGAAAAAAGCAGAGATGATCAAGAAATACACTGAAATAACCCATGCCCATCCGCGTGCTATAGTTGGTTCCATTATTTATGTTGAACTATTACTAAGGCTATATTATAACAATTCAATTGATACATCTTTAAGAGAAGTGAAAGAGCTTTTCGACGAGAATTTCAAAAAAGAACATATATACCATAAAGAGTTAACACATTATAAAAGAATTTTTGAAAAAAGCTTTTTGAATACACCAAGAGAAGAAATTCGATCAGACGGGTATGTCGTTCATACTTTAGAAGCGGCAATTTGGTGTTTCGGCACTACATCTTCATTTACCGAGGCTGTACTAACAGCAGTGAACTTAGGAGAAGATACTGATACTGTAGCATCAATAACAGGATCGATAGCAGGAATGTATTATAAGCTAGATGGGATCCCAGGAGATTGGTTAGAAAAAATAGCTCGTAAGCAAGATGTTGATAAATTAATAGAAGAATTTTATCAGTATTGTGCAGATAAAGCGATTATCGAGCAATATGGGGATATTTAGATTTACGTTAAAATACTTAATCATACAAGGTAACGAAAGCAGACCAATAACGGTCTGCTTTCTCTATTCCTAAACAGCAACATCATACAAGAAATCCCCCTAAATCATGCTACACTTAATCCAAGACCACCACACCGACAGGAGGCATCCCATGCAAAACGAAACCCGCACATTGCAGCTTGACCCACACCTTCATATAGAAGCCTACCGTTTCAAGGGAATTATGCAAAAGTTCCCGAACCACTTTCACGATTATTATGTGATTGGATTTATTGAAAAAGGGCAACGGTATCTGGCCTGTCAGGATCAAGAATATATCATCAATCCAGGTGATCTTCTCCTCTTTAACCCTCGTGACACGCATAGCTGTGAACAGATTGACGGCCGGACGCTTGATTATCGGTGTATCAATGTCATGCCGGATATCATGGAGAAGGCGGTGAAAGAGATTACTGGCTCCGGGCATCTCCCTTATTTCTCCCAGCATGTGTTATTCCGCCACCCGAGCTGACAGCCAGCCTGCAGGAATTGCATATTTTGATATCCGAGGAAAAACAAGCTTTGCGTAAGGAGGAGCTGTTTCTTCATCTATTAGAAGAGCTGATCCGCCATTATTCAGATGTCACGTTCCTTAGCAGCGTTCCAGAACCATCAGACGAAGTCAAAATGGTTTGTGAATTTTTAGAAGAGCATTATGCCGAAAATGTCACACTCAATGATTTGAGTGAATTAACAGGCTGGAGCAAGTATCATTTATTGCGTTCATTTACAAAACAAAAAGGCATTACCCCTAATAGCTACATGGAAACAATCCGGATTAATCAAGCGAAAAAACTTCTTGAACAAGGAGTAAGACCGATTGATGCGGCATTTCAGACAGGATTCAGCGATCAGAGCCATATGACGAAGTTTTTTAAACGGCAGGTGGGGCTGACGCCGAAGCAATACATGAAGATTTTTGAAAAGGAGCTTCACAGATGAACATACAAAGAGAAACTTCGGGGCATATCGCAGCCATTGTGACCATTCTGATTTGGGGGACGACCTTTATTTCGACAAAAGTTCTGCTGGCTGACTTCTCTCCAATGGAAATATTATTTTATCGGTTTTTGATGGGCTTTATCGCTCTTATCCTCGTCCGTCCCAACATGATTCCGTTCAGAAATTGGCGGCAGGAGCTGTTGTTTGCCGGGGCTGGTTTATTTGGCGTAACCTTATACTTTCTATTAGAAAATATAGCTCTCACCTATACATACGCCTCCAATGTCGGCATGATCGTATCCATTATACCGATGATCACTGCGGTTTTGGCCCATTTTCTGCTCGAAGGCGAAAAACTGCGTCTGACTTTTTTGATTGGATTTGTCTCGGCACTGATCGGGCTTTTATTGATTACGTTTAACGGCAATGTGGTACTGCGTCTAAATCCGCTCGGAGACATCATGGCAGCCGGGGCTGCTCTCGTGTTTGGCGGATACTCGATATTCATGAAAAAATTAAGCGCTTACGAATACCACATCATCGAGCTGACACAGAGAGTATTTTTGTATGGCCTATTATTTATGGTTCCCGCTTTATTTTTGTTCGACTTCCATTTGGACCTAAACCGATTTTCATCTGCTTCAAATATACTCAACATGCTTTTCTTAGGGATTGGCGCTTCGGCCCTGTGCTTCGCCACTTGGAATTATTCAGTTGGCGTGCTCGGAGCCGTCAAATCCAGTGCGTATATATACATGGTCCCGGTTATCACAATCGCCGCTTCCGTCCTGGTCCTGCATGAAAACATGACATGGATCGCTCTTCTAGGAGGCGCCCTTACGCTTTTAGGCCTCTACATTTCGGAGATGAAACCGAAAGCGAAGCTGATGGAGAACAGATGTAAAATGGATGCTTAACGGCATCTATTTTTTTATTTTGTCCTACGTTTGCCACCTATAAATGAACGCAATCTAACAAAGGAGGAATCGAAATGGTTGATGAAATGGTCTTAATCACACAGCAATGGCTGAACGATACGTACAGCGGCAAACATGGGTATAACCCAGTTGAAGAAAGCGGGAAAACTGGGTGGGATACGATCTACGGTCTGACTCGGGCGCTTCAAATTGAATTGGGTATCTCAGAGCCAGCCGATAACTTCGGGCCGACAACACAGCGCTTATTTAAGCCTCTTAAACGCCAAGCTCCAGATTCAAAACCAAGCAACATGAATTTTATTTTACAAGGGGCTTTATGGTGTAAAGGCTTTAATCCCGGCGGTTTTACAGGCGTCTTTTACGAAAAAACAGAAAATGCGGTAAAAGAATTTCAAAAAGCTGCCGGACTGACAACACAGGATGGGATTGTCACCACGTTAATTATGAAAGCCTTATTAGACATGAGCGCTTTTAAGCTGGTGTCTGGGGGTGATTCAAGAATTCGCCAGATTCAACAAAACTTAAATCGGGACTACAATGACTATATCGGGTTAATGCCTTGTGACGGACTGTATGGTCGCGATACAAATAAAGCTCTTATTTATGCCCTACAAAAAGAAGAAGGCATGAGCACAAGTGTTGCCAATGGATTTTTCGGAAACGGCACCACAAGTTTGTGCCCTACTTTAACTCCCGGCGATTCAAGAACAGGATTTGTCTTAATTGTTCAGTACGCCCTCTATTGTAACGGAAAATCGTTCGATCCTGGTGAGTTTGACGGCAAATATGGTGTGGGTGTTGTTTCAGCTGTTAAAGCATTTCAAGAGTTCATGTGCCTGCCGCAAACAGGTTATGCAGATATGCCAACCATTAAAGCTTTATTATCAAGCTCAGGAGACACAACTCGCACCGCTTCTGCTTGTGACACTGCTACAATTATAACCGCAGAAAAAGCTCAAACACTTCGGAATAACGGTTATAAAACGGTTGGCAGATATTTGACCGGAAATGTGCGGACAAGCAGCGGCCTCATATCAAAAGCCCTGACATCTAAAGAGCTTGCAGTTATTCTTGATGCCGGATTGAAGGTTTTCCCAATTTATCAAGACGGCGGCTATGAATCTTCTTATTTTGTCAAAGACCAAGGCACAAGAGATGCATATAGTGCCGCTTCTGCTGCTAGAAGATTAGGTTTTCCGTCAGGCACGACCATTTATTTCGCTGTCGATTTTGATGCATACGATTATGAAGTGACCGATAAAATCATTCCTTATTTCCAAGAGATTAAGTCAGCATTTACAAAAATGCAGACATTTTCAACCGCACCTAAGTATGAAATAGGGGTTTACGGACCAAGAAACATTTGTATCCGTACATCAGAAGCAGGACTGACAAAGTATAGTTTTGTGGCAAATATGTCAACAGGATTTAGCGGCAATCTCGGCTATCCGATGCCAAACAACTGGGCCTTTGATCAATTTTATGAAGGAACCATCGGAAGCGGTTCTGGAAGCATCGGGATTGATAAAGACGGATTTTCAGGAAGAGACTCAGGTGCAAGCAATGTAAATCCGCCGTCTGACCCGGTATATGATGCAAGGCTGCGTACACTGACAGACATTTTATCTACCATTCCGGCTTTAGAAAATCTAACAAGTTTGGCAAACGCGATGTTTGAATTTGATACGACAGAAACCATTTTCACATCACCTGAGTTGGATATTATTCTATCAACTTCACTTCTGGCAACCATACCAAGTGAAGGTTCACCAAACACAATTACCATTACAAATGGTAAACCAGGTGCCTATATCACGGGTTTATTGGGCGACACTCAAACGTCTCTCACTGCGTCACAAATCGACTCTTATCAAAACCTTTTAAATAGTCTCAGCTTATCAGTACGCAACGGTTATTTGGAGGTTTATGTAAATCCAACAGCTGAATCTTTAAATATTCAAATTAAAATCTATACACCTGATATTCCAGTAGGTGACAATGTCACAACTGGACTAACGACTACGATTACGTTTAAAATAAAACAGAAGCACTTTACTTTACCAGATACTGAGGAAGTATACTCACCAGATTGGGAATCTACTCTCACTCATATTACATTTGGAGTGGCTGCTGTATTAGGAATTGCTGCCTTGCTAACAGCTATACCTGAAACCTTAGCAGTAGGTGGAGCTGTAGCTTTTATAAGTGCGTTTTTAGCTTTATTCCCTTCTGCAAATAAATAATATATCAGCACTGCATGGGTCTATGGATCTACATCATTCCTCATGTAGTGCTTTACTTTTAAGGAGGATACTGGATGACTCTAAATCAACAAACATTTAAAGAAACCGTAAAAATAGCCGAAACTATTAAACAGTACAAGGAACATGATACAGAAATCCTGACTTTTCTAACCAAACAGGATTCTATCATGCTGAATCAATTAAAAGTATTCTTTAGTGAGCCTCAGCTGACTCTTATACATAGTATAAAAACAGTAATCTACGGTACATTAGTTACTCTATTTTTATATTTTACAACTAATGAATTACCCCATGCAGGGAGTTTGCTTGCTAGATTATTTTTTGTTGTTGTCGGGTTTATCTGGCTTGCCTCTTGTTTTAAAAACGCAAAAGCCATTCAAGTCTCCCAAAACTTCAAACAAAAATCCGAAAACGCCCGCATAGTCGGTATGATCGACTTCGTATTAGAACAAAAATACAAAAAAAGCATCTCTGAATAATCCCAAATCAGAGATGCCTTCCCTTTGTCCTCATCACTTGTCTACCACAGCCGCACTGTCACGCGTGACCGCAGCTGGCTCCCTCAGCATCACATTCATTACGCTGGCAAGCACGAGCATTCCAATCGACAAATAAAAAGCCAGTGTATACTCACCCGTTACCGTATAGATGACGCCGGGCACATACGCACCTAGTGCCGATCCGATCTGATGGGCGAGTGACAGCCAGCCAATCATGAGGCCGATCGAGTAGTTTTGAAAGTACTGGGTGGCGAGCATTTGAGTCGGTGCTACCGTTGCAAAGTCCACTAATCCAAACAGAATCGCAAAGGCTAAAAGCAAGTAGGGCTCGTGGCTGTAAATAAGAATCACGATCGACAGCGCCCGCACCGCATATAAAAAGCACAGGATTTTCCGGCTGCTCCACCGGTCCGCTACAATTCCGGACAGCAAGATGCCAGCAATATTAAAGCCTGCCAGCAGACTGACAGCAGCACTCGTGACTGTCGTTGAAAAGCCGTGATCATGAGAAAACGGAATCAAATGGGTATCCATCAGCCCCACGGTCGTAAATCCACAGATCAAAAACGGAAAAATCAAGAACCAGAATTGCCTCATACGAAACATCCTGGCCACTGAAAGAGCTGTTGTTTTGGGTGCTGTTTCTTTTTCTGATGCAGCCAGTCCGCCTATCGGCTCTGTATTCTTTTCTGAAGGATTGTTCCGCAGCATCAGCAGCGCAGCCGGAAAGACAATCAAGATTAACAGCAGTCCCAACACCACAACCGTCAGCTTCCAGCTAAACCAATGGATCAACATGAGTGAGCCGGGAACGAGAAGCATTTGCCCCGCGCCAAAGCCTGCTTCCATGATCCCAAAGGCTAGTCCCCGCTTTTTGCTGAACCAATTGACGACCAATACACTTGCCGCCACATTCGATGCTCCGCCCACTCCAAGCGAGACACCCAGCCCATAAAGCAGAAACAGCTGCCAAGGCGAAGTCACTAGGTATGTTAAGAAAATGCTGACTCCTGTCAGTAACGCACTCCATGCCAAAACAGCCCGGGCACCCCATTTGTCCACAAGCCGCCCAATCACAGGCTGTGATATGCCATAAACAATAAAACTCATCGTCGAAATCAGCGAGATGGTGCTTCTATCCATTGAAAACTGCCGTTCCCACGGCTCCACAAACGCACCAAATGACAGCCGCACCCCCTGAACCGCCAATAAGATCAAAAAGGTGACGGAGACGATGATCCACGCATAATGCAGTCTTTTCATGACAGTTCCAAATCCCACCGTTCTTCTGTCAGCTGCTGTCCCCATAATGGCGCTTCTTGTTTTACTTCACTTATCCTGAATCCAAATTTTTTATAGAGCGGACGAGCCTCAGCCATGTTGCTCACCGTCCAAAGGAAAATGCGGTCAAACTTCATGTCTTGGCAGTATGCAACCAGATGCTCCAGCAATTGCGTGCCGAGCCCCCTGCCCCGAAAATCCGCATCAACCAGAAACCATCTGAGCTGGACTGTCTTTTCATCATGCTTGACCAACCCGACAGAGCCAGCAAATTTCCCGCCGCTTTCCGCAATCCATATTTTTTCGATGTCAGCGTCAAATGTCTCCTGAAGATAAGCTAAAAACGTGTCATCCCAACCGTGAGCCTCCGCGTAAAATTGTCTTTGTTTCTCAATAAGGAGTTGAAGATCCTCCGAAAGAAAATAATCTCTAATCGATATCTCTGATGTTCTGGCAGAAAGCGACTGTGAAAGGATCGCTTCAATCTCTGCCATCGCCTCGGCAAGCTTCTGCTGCTCCTTTTGGTTGATTTCCTTCAGCATCAGTTCCACTTGTTCATTGGCTTTCTCCTCCAGCTTTTTATAAATCGTTTTTCCTGTTTCTGTGACAAAAATATAATGGTGGCGAGCGTCATCTTTGCTCCTCTGTTTATAGATCAAATCTTCTTTTTCAAACTGCTTCACAATCCTGCTGATATATCCCCGGTCAAGCCCCAGTTTATCCTGAAGAGCTTTTGCCGTACAATTAGGCGTATTATAAATCTCAAATAAAATCCGTGTTTCTGTTAAGGAAAACGGGCTGTCGTAAATGTGCTCATTAAGGAAACCAAGGACGTTTGTATAAAATCGATTGAACTTTCTGAATTTTAACCCGACAGATGATTCTCTTGTTTTCAAATCAATCCCCACTTTCTAATATTGTTGACTAAGGCAATTATAATCATATATAGTTGCTTTAGTCAACGATATGTTAGAAAGTGAGGTCTTTTTAATTTCCTGATTCCTTCCTTTTCCTTACCACAATCAATGTGATATAGGATAAAGCCAGAGAAACCAAGCTATAGACAACAGCCCATCCCAAAAATGATTCATTAAAAATGGTAAAGGTGAGCACAAGAGAAATCACCAAACTAAGCATTGGCATCAGATACGGGTTTTTACAAATACAGGTCCCGACAATTGATAGCAGCATAATTCCTAACGGTAAAATAAAGAATGCGATATCTAATTCATCCACCTTTAAACAGCCTCCCTCCAGATTTTTATGTTACTAGTAAAAAAATATAATTGCATTTAGTAAAAGGATAATATTTACTTCCCTAAGGCCCAATTTGAAAATTACCCGTTTACATTCGCTCCGGACTATGATAATTTAAGAAAGCGCTATCATGATAAGTTAATAGCTTGGATGGAGATGAGGAGAGCCAGGAATCCAACCCCTTTTGACAAGGGGTGTTTTCTGGCTCTTTTTGTTTTTCGGGAAAGGAGGCACGCCACACATCCAGCACAAACAGCAAAGGGGGATAATTATTAATGCTTAATATATTTAAACCGGCTCCTCATATTGAGAGACTGGATGATTCAAAGATGGATGCGGCATACAAACGGCTCAGACTGCAAGTATTCATTGGTATTTTCATTGGCTACGCAGGCTACTACCTGCTACGGAAAAACTTTGCCTTTGCCATTCCTTATCTGCAGGAACAGGGATTTTCGAAAACAGAACTGGGTTTGGTGCTGGCCGCTGTGTCCATTGCGTACGGCTTCAGCAAATTCATCATGGGGATGGTGTCTGACCGCTGTAATCCGAGATATTTTCTGGCGACAGGCCTATTTTTATCAGCAATCGTTAATATTCTATTCGTTTCAATGCCTTGGGTGACTTCGAGCGTCACCATCATGTTTATTTTTATGTTTATCAACGGATGGTTTCAAGGAATGGGCTGGCCGCCATGCGGCAGGACAATGGCCCATTGGTTCTCCATAAGTGAACGCGGCACAAAAATGTCGATCTGGAATGTCGCCCATAACATAGGCGGCGGTATTCTTGCTCCGCTTGTCACTCTTGGGATCGCGATGTTCGTCACTTGGAAAAGCGTGTTTTTCTTCCCTGCCATCATCGCCATTATCATTTCATTTTTAATTGTTTTATTGGTTCGTGATACGCCTCAATCCTGCGGACTCCCGCCAATTGAAGAGTATCGGAATGACTATCCAAAACACGCTTTTAAAAATCAGGAAAAAGAATTAACAACAAAAGAAATTCTTTTTCAATATGTGCTGAACAACAAATTTCTTTGGTACATCGCTTTTGCCAATGTATTTGTTTATTTCGTGCGATACGGCGTGGTTGACTGGGCGCCTACTTACTTAACAGAAGCCAAAGGCTTTTCTCCTGAAGACTCGCGCTGGTCGTATTTTCTTTACGAATACGCAGGCATACCGGGAACGATCTTGTGCGGCTGGATCAGTGACCGATTCTTCAAAAGCCGGCGGGCACCGGCAGGCGTTTTGTTTATGGCGGGTGTTTTCATTGCCGTATTGGTGTACTGGCTGAATCCGGCCGGCAATCCGCTCGTAGACAATATCGCCTTAATCAGCATTGGTTTCTTAATCTACGGACCTGTTATGCTGATCGGCCTTCAAGCAATTGATCTAGCACCGAAAAAAGCAGCCGGAACTGCAGCCGGTTTGACCGGATTTTTCGGATACATCGGCGGATCCGCCTTCGCAAACGCCATTATGGGCTTTATCGTGGACCGTTTTAACTGGAACGGCGGCTTTATCATGCTGATCTCTTCCTGCATTCTTGCCATCGTCTTCTTGGCTTTGACGTGGAATACAGGAAAACGGGCGGAACACGTTTAAGAAAGAAACATAAAAGATTAATCATTTTCCAACACGCCGTTTACATCCGTTTTTTAATATGAAAGACAGGTAGTCTTTATTAACAAGGAGGAGAAATCATGAAAAAAAATAGAATACTAGCCTTAGTTGTTCTGTCGCTGGGCTTACTCGCATTTATGACAACGCCAGTGTCGGCAGCGTCAAAAGGAAACCTGCTGTCACCTGACCGTATCCTGACCGTCGCGCACAGAGGGGCTTCTGGATATGTGCCTGAGCACACGATTCTGTCTTACGAAACCGCTCAGAAAATGAAAGCAGATTATATTGAATTGGATCTGCAAATGACAAAAGACGGGAAATTGATTGTCATGCATGACGAAAAACTGGACCGTACCACAAACGGAACGGGCTGGGTGAAAGACCATACGCTCGCAGACATTAAGAAACTTGATGCCGGTTCTTGGTTTAATGAAGCCTATCCGGAAAAAGCAAAGCCGCAGTACGTCGGCCTTAAAGTTCCTACATTAGAAGAAGTATTAGACCGTTTCGGAAAGCACGCGAACTACTACATTGAAACAAAATCGCCTGACACCTACCCAGGTATGGAAGAAAAACTGATCGCTTCTTTGCAGAAACATAAATTACTGGGGAAGCATTCTAAGCCAGGCCAGGTGATCATTCAATCGTTCAGCAAAGAAAGTCTGGTAAAAGTCCATCAATTACAGCCAAACCTGCCGACTGTTCAATTGTTGGAAGCCAAACAAATGGCATCAATGACAGATGCTGCCCTGGAAGAAATCAAAACATACGCTGTCGGTGCGGGCCCGGATTATAAATCGTTAAATCAAGAAAACGTCCGTATGATCCGCAGCCATGGCCTCCTGCTTCATCCTTACACAGTCAATAATGAAGCTGATATGCATCGCCTGCTTGATTGGGGCGTAACAGGAGTGTTCACCAACTATCCTGATCTTTTCCACAAAGTAAAAAAGGGTTATTAAAAGCAAAAAACCTTGCGACAACTATCGCAAGGTTTTCTTCATATTTTATTCTTTTCCGGCAGCAGCTTCTGACTGTCCATTAAGCAGCTGAGAATTTATCTCTTTCGCATCCTTTAAGTATTCTGTCTGGTAGCCGCTCTTCAGCGCCCACACATAGAATACAAGTGATACCATCGCAATCAGAACCATATCCCAGCCATAATGAATGACATTCAGGCCGCCGAATTTATCACTGCCCAAATAAGAAATGACCATCATGGCCAGCAGATAAAACACCATCCAGACGCCGGCTTTGAAGTTTCGGCCAAACCCTTTCCATTTCGCCTTCGCCTGATAATAGAAATAAATCGGAAGACCGATCAGGATAATAAACAGAACCTGTCCTGTTAACGGCCAGCGCGCCCAATAAAGCACCAGTGACGCAAAGATAAATCCAAGCGGGGCAATCACGTTCAAGCCTTTTAAACGAAGAGGCCTGTACAGGTCTTTCCCCGTCCGTCTCAATGTCATGACTGTGATCGGGCCGGTGATATAAGAAATTAACGTAGCAACGGAAATAATTTCCGCTAATACGCCCCACCCTCTGAACAGGAACAAAAAGATGAACGACACAATCAAGTTAAAGAACATTGCTTGTCGCGGAACGCCGTAAATCGGATGAAGCTTCCCGAATATACTTGGCATATATTTGTTTTTTTCCATTCCGTAAATCATTCGGGACGTTGTCGCCGTATACGTAATCCCTGTTCCAGACGGTGATACAAATGCATCCGCATATAACACAATAACTAGCCAGTTAATATTCAGCGCAATCGCCAGATCAGCAAAAGGAGAATTAAAATTCAGATGGCTCCAGCCGTGAGCAATATCAGAAGGATTCACCGCTCCGATGAAGGCGATCTGCAGCAGGACATAAATCACTGTCGCAACGAAAAGAGAGCCGACAACCGCAATCGGAATTGATTTCCCCGGATTTTTTGCTTCACCCGCCATATTAATCGGGCTTTGGAAACCGTTAAACGCAAAAACGATACCGGAAGTGGCAACCGCCGTCAGCACACTTGCCCAGCCATTCGGCGCAATGCTTTGACCGCCAGTAAAGTTTTCTCCGTGGAATCCGACAAACAGCAAAGCTCCAATGGTAAGACCCGGAATAATAATTTTAAAAATCGTAATTAATGAATTCGCTTTGGAAAATAGATTGACTGTCCAGTAGTTCAGCAGAAAATAAATGAGAAGCAATACAGAGGCAAATGCTAGTCCTTCCCCAGTCAGCGTTCCATTCTTCACCAAACCGCTTGTCCATTTCGCCCATTCCCAAGGCCAAGAACTCATATATTGAACGGAGGCCACTGCTTCAACCGGAATGACGGACACAATCGCAATCCAGTTGGCCCAGCCCGCAATAAAACCGATAAACGAACCGTGTGAATATTGCGTATATTTTACCATTCCCCCCGCTTCAGGGAACATAGAACCTAGTTCACTATAAGAAAGAGCAATAAATAAAATGACGACCATTCCAATAACCCATGAAATAATAGCAGCTGGTCCTGCTATTTGAGCCGCACGCCAAGCCCCGAACAGCCAGCCTGAACCGATCATCGACCCGAGCCCGACCATCATGAGGGAAAACGTTCCCATTCTTCGATGCAATTGATTCATATCGTAAACACCTTTCATGTATGATGACATTCTCTTGCTAATTATATTATTATTCTGATTACTTTACTTTGTCAATATTTATCGAATTTTGACTGAAACTATAATAAGTCAATGTATATTACCTTCCAATACAGGAATGAAGTCACTAGTTTCTTCTTAAATGGAATTTACTGTGAATCCCAATGATAAAAACACAATAGGTTTAGCAATTTCCAAAACGGGAATGATACAGGAAACACTATTCTTAAAATAGAAAGGAGTATCACCATGAAACAAAAGCTGTTACTTTCAGGTCTCGCTGTTTCAACTGTCGGCATCACTTCTTATCTATTAAAAGACCCGTCAAATCGCCAAAAGGCAAGAGAATTCATTCACAGCATGAAGATGAAAATAACAAAACAGCCAGACATGGAAACGTTCCCAGTTGATAAAGCCGGCCACCCGGACCCGCAAGATATCGAGGACAACAAAATGGTATCAGAAGGCTCCATGTATCCCGTCCAATACTACGATGAAAAAAAGAAGTAATCAAAAAGCTCTCTTCGATAAAGGAAGAGAGCTTTTTAATTTAACTTTTTCGTCTAATTCCGCTCATTACAAAGCCGCTTTCAGGCAATGACGGCATTCTGGCGAGACTGTAATGCAGTGATTGTTCCGGAACATCGTATTCAATCTGATGGACGAGGAAATCCAGGCTCGCTTTCATGACTTCAATTGTAATGCCTTCCCCTGGACAGCGGTGGCCTTTCTCGGCGTGCCCCCCGCCTTGAGGAATCATATCAAACGGATTTTCTTCCCGCTCCGCAAATCGTTCAGGCCGGAATTCATCGGGATGATCCCATAGACGAGGGTCGTGGTTCGTTCCATATACATCAAGCAGCACCGATGTGCCCTTCTTAAACTCACAGTTATTCCATACAAAATCTTTTTTGACAAGCGCCCCTAAAAACGGGCCGAACGGATAATATCTGCGGACCTCCTGCACAAACATTTCTCTTTCCCGGCTGTTTCCAGACCGCAGCCATTCCTTGTACTTCGGATGCTCATGAAGCGCCAAAGCTGAAAACACAAGAAAGTAAGAAATTGCGACAATAGGCCGGAGTACATTAATCAGCTCAATGGTTGCCATGCGGGAATCCAGCTGGCTTCCATCTTCTTGTGTGTGAAAAGCCATTTCATGCAGCGCTGTTCCGGGAGTCGTTTTCAGCAAGCCGGCACGAGCATCTTCAATCATGACTTCAATCCACTCTTCCGCACGCGGCCTTGCTCTTCTTCCCTTCCAATGCCGCGGTCCCACAGCACCGAACGCGTCGACCATGTCAATGAAGTCATCCGCTCTCTCTTTGACTTCCGTTTCCTTCAACGGAACACCTGCCCAATAGCACGCTACCCGGCACAGGATTTCTTTTGCTTCTTCAAATAACACAACCTCATCTGCCTTCTCCCATCTTGTGACTGCTGCTTTCCACTCCTCTGTCATCAACTCAGCCAAACGTTTTTGATGCGGCGGTGTCATCAATGACAGAAAAAGCATCTTCCGATGGATATGCGCGCTGCCATCCATTCCCTGAATCGCATTAACACCAAACAGCGATTTCTGCACCCTCTTAGGCAAAGCGTTCTGCCGCTGGAATCGATCCGTATCATAAAACACCTTCGCCGCCTCAGCGCCAGTCATGCAAATAAAGTTTTTTCCCAACAAACGGGCCTGAAACAGATCTGAATTGTAGCGCTCTGTTCTGTTTTTAATAAATAAATACCCTTCCTTCAGCAGTGTCAGACTGTTATCGAGACTTTTGTCATGTGGAATCTGCTCATTCATCCGCTTACCCTGCCTTCCTTTTTACCCTCTATTTTCACGTTATCTTCCGACTATAAACCCAGTAACAGTATTTGTTTGCAAAACCAAATTTAAGCGCTTTTTGATTATTTTTTAAAGGAAGAACAAACGAAAGAGAGAAAAGGTAGTTAATCAAAACAAAGGGGAGAACAAAATGAAAAAATGGATATATGTTGTGCTTGTGCTGAGTATTGCAGGAATCGGCGGCTTCTCCGTCCACGCAGCGTCATCTGCTCATGAAAAACACTTGAATGTCAGCAGAATGAATGTCGATGATGAATTCAAGGATACGGATGGAACCTTCATTCTTCACGATTTACAAAAGGAGCAGACATTTGTCTATAACAGAAAACGGGCAAATCAAAGACAAACTCCGCAATCCACCTTTAAAGTCGTGAACGCTTTAATCGGTTTGCAGGTCAAAGCTGTAAGAGATGAATACGATGTTAAACGATGGGACGGGGTCAAGCGTGAATTCGAATCATGGAACCGCGACCATACGCTTGGCTCGGCCATGCGCGAATCCGCAATCTGGTATTATCAGGCATTAGCGAGAGATATCGGCGAGGAAAGGATGAAATCATGGCTTCATACACTATCTTACGGCAACGAGGATATCAGCGGGGGAATCGACCAGTTTTGGCTGCAAAGCTCGCTCACAATATCTCCGCTGGAACAAGAAACTTTTTTGGAGAAACTGGCTAAAGAGGAGCTTCCATTTGACAAGCCGGTGATGAAAATCGTCAAGCGCATGATGATTCAAGAGGAAGGCGATCATTTCACGCTCTACGGGAAAACCGGAACTCGCCTGACTGATATGGGATTAGGATGGTTTGTCGGATTCATCAAAACAGAGCATGGCTCTTATGTCTTTGTCACCAATGTCGATGATTCCGGCACAAAAGCCAAAAACATCACCGTGGATATCCTGAAAAAGTATGGCCTGATCACATCCTAAATAAAAGAGCCCTGCACGGCAGGGCTCTAAATCTCATGCTCAAAACAATAATGATTCACAAGCTCTTCAATCAAATCATGATCGGGATATTCCCCGTTAAATTCAAATTCGATTTCTTCCACAAACTCTCCTTGATGGTACACATGGATGGCTCCGTTTTGACGGACAACGCTAAACTCCGGCTGAAATGTATATCCGCTTCGTTCAATTGCTCCCATTTCTTACCCGCCTTTCTCAAAGCAGTAATTCATACACCTCGTTTAATTCCTTGGCCCGTTTTTGATCCTGTTCATTCTGGGCATACTTAATTTCTTTTTCTAATACATGGTTCAAAAAAGACATTTCATTATCATCTAAGTCTTTTACAAATTCCTCTTCATTTGCATAACGCTTCGCCAGCATCTTCTTGCAAATACGCTGGCAGACTTCATTTTCTAGATGATTCGAAAGTGATTCGCGCAAATAACCGAGTGTAACATCCATTTCATGAACACCTTTCCTTCTGCTATCTTTACCCTATAGCTTGCTAAAATAGGGAAAATCCATACGCGAAAAATAAAAAAAGAGACATCCGTGAATGTCCCTTTTTTATCGTTATTCAGCTGCTTGTTCGCTTTTTGTCAAATTGGCCTGCGTGCGTTTGCCAATCCCAAACACATAATAACTAATGACCACAAGCGCTAAGAAAATTACGCCTACAATCAGAGAGATACGAGTATCATCGTTAAACCACATGCCAACCAGAACCATCAGCAAGAAAGCAATCGTCAAATAGTTAGTAAAAGGAGCAAACGGCATTTTGAATGGATGTTTATCTAATGCAGCACCCTTCGCTTTTCTGAATCCGATATGGCTGATCAAAATGATAAACCAAGGAATCATCCCTGGGAGCACGCTTGCGCTGTATACATAGACAAAGATCTTCGGCGGCGCGATATAGTTCAGTACAACACCGACAGCCAAACCGATCAACACCGCAATTGTGCCATACAGCGGCACACCATTGCGTGAAATCTTCTTAAAGAATTTCGGTGCTTGTCCATTGACACCCAGTGTATACAGCATGCGGCCCGCGCTGAAAATACCGCTGTTACAGCCGGACATTGCCGCAGTAATCACGACAAAGTTAATAATGCCGGCTGCTGCCGTAATCCCGATTTTCGAGAACGTAGACACAAACGGACTTCCGAGTGAGTTGAGCTCATCCCAAGGATACACCGTCACGATCACAAAAATAGCGCCAATGTAGAAAATCAAAATACGCCAGATAATACTTTGAATCGCATTTCTTAGCGTGTTTTGCGGATCCTTTGCTTCACCCGCTGTAATCCCGATCAGCTCAACTCCTTGATAGGCCGCAATGACAAGAGACAGTGCAAAGAAGAAACCTGAGAAACCTCCTGCAAAGAAGCCCCCGTGAGACCACAGGTTCGACAAACCGATCGCATCTCCGCCATTGCCAAAACCGAAGAAAATAATTCCGATTCCCGCAATAATCATCAAGATAATCGTCACGATTTTAATCATCGCAAACCAAAACTCAAATTCCCCAAACGACTTAACAGAAATTAAATTCGCCGCACCAAGAATCACCATTGCCACGATACCAGGTATCCAAGCAGGCAAATCCGGGAACCAATACTTCATATAAGAACCGACAGCGATAATTTCTGACATGCCGACGATAATCCACTGGAACCAGTTGCTCCATGCTGTTATATAACCTGCCATCGGATGAATATATTGATGGCCGAACGTCGCAAAAGAACCTGTGCTCGGCTCGACATACAGCATTTCACCCATCGCACGCATAATAAAAAAGATAAAAATTCCGCATATTGCATAAGCCAGAAGGACAGATGGACCAGTCCATGAAATCGTGCTGGCAGAACCCATAAACAAGCCAACACCGATCGTACCGCCCAAGGCGATCATCTGAATATGGCGCGCACCCAGGCCCCTCTTTAATTCTTTATTTGCCACTCCTCTTCCTCCTCCTAACAAAATACTCATAAATGAGAAAACAGCAGACCTGCTTGCCTTCACATGAATCAGTGATAACAATCAGAAAATTCAAACTTAAAATTGTTATATAATCTCCTTAATTACTTATTTCATCATAATAAATTTCTCTGGAAAATACAATTGTTTTTTTCAGGTAAACACCTTTGTTCAGAGTTTTGAATCGTTCACTTCTTTTAAAATCTTTTATATAAAAATAATAAAATTGTTTGAATATTGAAATTAATACCCCCCTTAGATTCTCATAAAAAATAAGCTGTTCTACATGAACAGCTTACCTAATAATTCACACCCGTTTGACGCTTTAATGCTTCAAGCCACCCGGTATCTCCGGTCCCATAGCTCTTGCTTTGTCCCACATCTCTCAGAGATCCATTGCTGTAATCAATTGATAGGATGAAATCCGGAATGGCATTATACCCGGCTTCCGCGATTTTACTGAGCTCTGAACGATAGTAAGATATAGCATAAGAAGCCGTTTGTTTCTGCACTGGATCTTTTTCAAGTTCTTCTTTATAGACGTCTAATAAGTCACGTCCATCAGGCGTGACATACCGCCCATCAATCACTTCTAAATCCTTCAAATGGTAGCCTGTAACTTCATACATCTCACGAGCAGCCTGATACTTTTGATAGGCCTCTTCGGAAAATTGTGTTGAATCACTGCTTTGGCTTTTCATGATGTGCAAAAATAGCTCTTTGCTGTTGTCCCCAGATTGCATTACTTGCTCAATCTGCTTAATCAGTGCCTGATCGTCTGACCCGCTTACCCGCACCTGATAGTCAATCGGTGTGATTGTAAACGTCAGCTCTGTCCCCTCTGGAATATGAATATGGTTTCGATTCAACAGCACTTGCAGCTGCTGGTTAACCTGTCCCCGCTGATACACCTTTTCATTCTCAGCTTCCACTTCCCCATGAAATGTGACATTCCGAAACGCAGCATCCTGAAGGTTATAGTTTTGGGCCTTGCCTTTGAATAGCCATTCTGTTTCATTATCGTAAGCGGCCTGTCTTTCTGCAGCTGACAGATCACTTCTGAAATAAGGAGACTTTGAATTTTGGTACTTATCCTTAATATAGCCTAAGGGATCAGACTTTGTTTTGTTAATCGCATTCATCCTGCTGTATTTTTCATCTAGTATTTTGATTCTGATATCACTCTCAGATTCATAGGGGTTTTGGCATTGAATCACTGTTTCTTCCCCTGTGTCTGTCACTGTTCGATCATTCGCTGATTGATACACTTTGCTGAACGTCCCGCTGTTTCCCGACACGCTGGTTTTAGAATAATTGAACTGATTGATTCCCCCAGTTGAAGATTGTGACTTAAGCCTGCTGTATGCCTTTTCCAGAACTGCCGCTGGATTTTCAGTCGCATTCTCCCGTTTGGCAGGCGCATTCTTGCTCAATATGTTCTGTGCCATCAGCTGAGTGCGGATAAATTGCCGATTCAGACGCATTGAATTCCCTCCCGAGTATTCTCTCTTATTCTTTTTTATCGGCAAAGATAATGTATATATTAACCTCAAAAAACATTTATTTACACCTAAATCGTTATTATGTATGATGGAAATAAAAGGAGGTTGTTTGCATGGTGAAAAAATGGCTTATTCCATTCGCTGTTATTCTGTCTGTCTTATTCACCTTTACGTATTCGGCATCAGCTGTCGGAGTCACTGCTATCACAGGAAACAATTCATTTGATACCGCAATGCCGATCGGTTATTGGAAATATAAAAATATCGATACAACAATACTGGAAGCTGGTCAAGATGAAGCCTATTTCACTTTTACGGCTAATAAGGGAGAAAAAGTATACGTGAGGAGTACATACCAGAGCGCGTATACAGGGATGAAAATTGAAATTTATGATAAGAATAGAATACCTGTTTCTCAAGGGACAGAAGTCATTAACCCTAATACGTTTTCTTCTTTTATTTATTCAAATGCAGACGCCCAAAACACGACAGATACCTTTTATGTGAAAGTGTCACGAGGCACCTATACCGGAAACATGTATTTTACACTTTCAATTGAAGACCGAATCAAATCAGGCAGCGGAACATTCCAATTCAGCGGCGTTGCTGAAAATAAAGGAAATACAAGCCTTAGCCCCTCAGGTTCTGATTCCAGCGTGATCAAGGTTGATTTAACAAACCAATCCGGGATACCGCGTGATGCCATTGTAACCAGAGTTCAGACAACCGCCACTCAAACACCAAGCCAGGGAAATACACGCCACCTGATCATGACGAGCGAAAACAACGAATGGCGCCGTGCTCTTGTAAACAGCTCGACTTCAGGGTCTTATGATATCTCTTTGTCAGATCAACTCAGTGTGGCAAAGGTATGGAGTTTTAAATATAATACATTAGCGACTGCCAGATCGACGATGAGCAATGTTAAAGCAAAAATAGATTATGAATACGACGTAACAAAGCAGTTTTAACTTATACCGAGCCGGTTATCCGGCTCTTTTTTATTCTCCGGCTAGAAGGTAAACTATAGTCAGTACAACCAAGGGAAGTGCAGACATGGCATTAAAACTTCTAAAAAAACTGCTATTTGACCGCCCTCTAAAGAACGGCGTTATCTTAAATCATCAATACAAAATCGAAGAGTGCCTCGGTATGGGAGGCTACGGTTTGGTTTATTTGTGCACCGATATCCTAACTCAAACACCTTATGTCTTAAAACAGCTTCGGCCGACAAAAGCGAAAAAGGAAAAAGAAAAAGTCCGGTTCCAGCAGGAAATAAAACTGCTCAATAGCATTCACCACCCGCAAATTCCGGGCTTCATAGATGAGTTCATCATAGACGGACAGGCTTATTATGTCATGCAGTTCATTGAGGGAGAGAATATAGAAGAATTATTATTTTTTCGAAAACAGCCGTTCACAGAGCTTATGGCATTACAACTGATTTCGCAGCTGCTTGAGATTATAGAATACCTGCATGATCGCCTTATCTTCCACAGCGACATCAGAACGCCTAATATCATCATCAATGACGGCAGGCTCTGCCTCATCGATTTCGGCCTTGCCAAACAATTGACTCCTGAAGAAATGGAGGAAATAAAGGTACGAAAACAGGATGACTTCTTCGATCTCGGAGAAACGCTGTTATTCCTGCTGTACTCTCAATATAAAGGAAAAAAGAAGAAAAACGGCACTTGGCTGGAGGAATTAACACTGACAAAGGAAGTAACCTTGCTGCTGAAAAGATTATTGGGCATTGAGGAAGAGTATCAGCACACCGCTTCCATTCGCGAGGATCTAAACCGGGCCATTCAATCGGTCACATAAAAAAACCCTTGTCCCAAAAGCGGAACAAGAACTTTTTTTGGATTAACTGCTGCTGTAGCTCCGGCGTTTGTAACGATGACTGCCGCCATAACGGTCGTAGTGTCTTCTTTTGCCCGAACTGCTGCTGTAGCTGCGATAATGTCTGCGCCGACTGCTGCTGTAATGCCGGCGTCTGCGATATCGGTCACTAGAACTGCTTGAGAGGTACTTAATCGTTTTGATGATTTTTTTAAACATATGATGTTCACCCCATTTCTTTCTCCCTATTATATAAATTTTATAGGAGAAAGAAAAACATCAGCGGGGTCACTCTTTTGAAAACAAGAACCCCGTTCCGTTATCATTTGTATGCAGCTCATAAGTAATCGCAAGCAGCCTGCATGTATCCTCAATAATCTTTAACCCAAGTCCCTCACTGCTCTCATTCCGATCAAATCCAATACCGTCATCACGAATAAAAACATCGCCATGTTCAATCGTGACTTCCATCTTTTCAGCTTTTGAATGCTTTAACGTATTTTGAAAAATATTATCAAACAGCCTTTGCATCCATAACGCGTTGCTCATCCATATCACATCTTGATCTGCCGGCTTATAGTGCAGCTCAATCCCACTCATACTGTATAAATAATCCCACTTTTTTACCGCTGTTTCTAATAGCTCGTTTAGACGCACTTCTTCATTTACAATATAAGAGCTTTCCAGCGTCTCAGCGGAATATAGATTGAATTCATTGGTTAATTCCGAGATATATTCGATTTGCTGATACAATGATTCGAATACAGCCTGACCATGACATTGGTCTTCCAAATAAAATAACTGCAGCCTGAGAGCCGTTAAAGGTGTATTAATGTCATGCCGCAGTTTTTGCAAAAGCTCCTTTTTGATTTCCTCTTGCTGTCTCAGCTCCAGTTCACGATATGTCGTCCGTTCAATTAACAAATTGACCGACTTGATCAGTTCCCCGATTTCATCAGCACGCTTCACTTCAATTTTATCGGGCACCCTTTGATCACTCGCCAAATGCCGAATGGTTTGATTTAATAGATTGATTTTATGCAACAGAGAATGAATCGACTTTGAAAATAAAAAAGCTAACAATAAGAGCGATATCAAAAATACAACGATCATTGCCGGGTACGCAAACGACCTGTGAAAGGGCATACCATGATTCATCGTTTTAAACATGCTGTCATAAATCACAGACATCAAAACACTGACCGCCAGCAATAGCATCGGAACACTAATGACGGCCGTAAACAATAACAACTGATATTTTGTCTTGAGCTTCATTTCTTCACAACGGTATTCAGCCGATACCCTTCTCCATATATATTTTCAATCATCTCACCCGCTTGATCATTGATTTTAGCTCTGATTTTTTTAATATGCACATTGACAATATTCGGGTTTCTATCTTCGAGCTGCCATAGATATTCAAAGAAATGTTCTTTTGTCAGGATACTATCTCTATTTTCATATAAATAAAAGAAAATTTTCCGCTCAATCGCAGTAAACAATACCTCATCATGCAGGCTTTCATTGAACACTTTTTTCGTTACCGCATCAATATACAAATGTTTGATTTGCGTAAAGGTGCCATAATGATGCTCAAGCATATTCCGCATTCTTAATAGCAGCTCTCTCGGATCAAAGGGCTTTACCATATAATCCTCGCCGATCTGCAAACCTTGAAGCTTGCTGTCCATATCATTACGGGCCGAGAGAAAAATAACCGGAATGCCCAGCCCCAGCTTTTTGATTTTTGCAGACATTTGATACCCGTCTTCACCCGGCAGCATCACATCCATAATGACCAAATCCACCTTCTGAATCACCGAAAGCACATCCGCTCCATCTGTTTTCCATATCACACGATATCCCTCACGCTGCAAAATCTTTTGCAGCAAATCACCAATCATCACATCGTCTTCAACGATTAAAATATGATAACCCTTCATCCTAGCGAACCTTTCTCATAAACTCCATGGAAAGTTTATATATTTGATCAGGCTGATATAAATAAATACTGTGTGTTCCCCTCAGTTCCTTTATATCGGCAGTATTGAATTGAGCCGCAAACGCTTCATAGTCTTTTCGGTTTTGTATAGCATACTTTGAATGTCTATTTTGGTCAGAGACCGCATCTAAAATCAAGACGGGAGTCTCCTTTGGTGCCGGCAGATTCACAGATTTGCTGCCGTTTTGGTAAGACTGTAAAAGCTCATGCTCCATATCTGCATTAAAAAATTGCTTAAAGTTAATGGCTTTATAGATTTCTTTTTCTTCATCAGTTAAAAACGACTGCCGAATCACCTCAGGATTATATACAGCGGAAGGCATAAACCGATGAAAACCAATCGAGGTTAACAGGTGGAACCCTCTCACTTTCAATCTGTCAACTCCGCTCAATTTATACGTGACGTACTGCTGGGGCAATCCAATATCCATCGCAATAATGGCCTTGATTTCCTTAGGATATTTCTGTGCCCAATACATCGCTTCAATCCCGGATATCGAATGAGGCATTAAAATATAAGGAGGCTTATTTCCGCTTTTCATAAGCGCTTTCCTCGTCTGTTCCAATACCGTATCAATATCTCTGTCATCGTGAGACACTTCACTGTATCCATAACCTGCCCGATCTACAACAGCAATCTTATTTTCTTTTGAAAACTTGCTGTACAGCCCCTTCATTTCATAAGCAGGCGCAGCAATCCCCGAACCGGACATAAACACAAACGTATCCTTACCGCTTCCCTCTTGATACACATTCATCTTTTTACCGTCAACATCGACTAATGTGCCTTTTTCTTTAAGGAGTGCTGCTTCCTTATTTAGTTGGTAATGGTGGTAGATAAAGACCGAGACGGATACAAGCAAAACCAAAGCAGCCAAGCTGACAAAAACAATTTTTAGGACTTTCCATAATGTTTTCATATGATGCTCCTTTCACTTGATACTGAAAGGATACAATATGAAAATAAATTTCTGATTAACTTTGGCACGGTTTTATTTTCACATTTGACTTTGCCCTTACGGAAAGGTGTACATTTGGAGCATGGAGGTGATCGCTTGCTATCGATCGGTGAATTTTCGAAGATATGCAAAGTATCAACAAAAACATTGCGATACCATGATGAAATCGGACTCATCCACCCAGAAGACATTAATCCTGAAATCGGAAGGTCTATCCGCAAAGTCCGAGAATTTCTTATACGCAGCCTTCTCCAACCGAGAACGACATTGAGAAGGCTACCGCTTATATCAATCTTTCACAAAACATAATTCAGGGGTATTTAATCTATTTATTCCTATTTATTCACACAACAAAGTCACCACAAAGCTTTTTTCTCTTCTTCCTGCTCGATAAACAGATAATTTTCAGGACGGGCCAAAACAGAAAAAAGTGCCAAAAGCAACTTCCAACCTCGAAGCGGACTTCCGCATCTAAACTTCAACACTTCTCCTTCCGCTAAAGTAAACCTCAAAGTTGGGCTTGTACACCAAGCAATCTTCACTTGAATAACATGCTCACCAGGCGGTAAATCAATTCGCAGCCTTCCTCCATCTTTGATAGTTCCCATCTCAGCCCCATCAATTAGCACTGAATACTCTCTCATTTTGTTGATGTACTGCGATGTCCTGCTCATTTCAATGTACGTCTTTTGATTCACGATGACACATCCTCAAAGTAATGATCTTACAGGCGAGAAGCGCTAGAACCCTTCCGCCATACCGTTATTTCCCTTCCTAGTATATTATAACTTGCTGTGCTTCAGCTCTCCGTCGGCAAAAATCCCTTTCAGCTTCAGTGTGCCTTCTACTTGAGCTTTTTAAAAAAACACCCGCTTGTATAACGAGCGGATGTTAGATCTTTCGAAATTATTGATTGATATCTTTTAGCGCTTGTTTCGGTTGCGAATTGAAAATCAGCAATGATGCAATAATGGCAATCATAACCCCTAACGCACCAACCCAGGTAATCGAGGCCAATGATACGTTTTCCACAAAAACCCCTCCTATTCCTGCGCCGACCGCCATGGCGAATTGCATCATTGACTGATTCATGCTAAGCAAAACACCTGACATTTCCGGTTCTATGGTAGCCAGGTGAAATTGCTGTGTCGGACCGGTGGACCATGCGGCAAACGACCATAATATGAGAATCACCAACACTCCGATATAGGAATGAGTAACAAGTGACAGCAGAATCAGTGTGACGATATGCAACGTCATCCCGCCAACGAGTGTAAAGGGCACTCCCCATTTATCGGTGCTATATCCCCCAAACTTCGATCCAACCAAACTGGCAATTCCAAAAATAAGCAAAACACCGCTGAGCAGCTTGCCATTTATACCTGAGATGTTCAAGAGATACGGTGACAAATAAGTGTAAGCAACAGAATATCCCCCGAGCCAGAAGAAAGTGATTGATAATCCCATAGCCACTTTCCGTTTTTTGAAAAGAGCAAGCTGTTGAAGCAAAGGCACAGGCTTATCCCCTTCAGTATGCGGAAGAGTAAAGAAAATAACGACCATTGCGATCAATCCCAACAAAGCAATGGCTCCAAATACAGACTTCCAGCCTAGTGCAACTGCTATCATTCTTCCAAGCGGAACACCAATGATTAAAGAAGCGGTAAATCCCATCACGACCGTAGCGATGGCACTGCCCTGCTTCCCTTCCGATGCAATCTTAGCCGCAATCGTTAATGCGGTGACAACAACCACACCTGCTCCCATCGCCATAATGATCCGCGCTGCAATAAACCATCCATAACCAGGCAGTACAAAAGCCAGGACATTACCGAACACAAACAAACCTAGGGCATACATCATCAATTTGCGTCTATCCATACTTGCTGTCAACGCCATAAGTACGGGTGTAGACAGAGCATATACAAGTGAGAAAATGGTAATGAGCTGGCCCGCGGCAGCTAAAGTGATCCCGAGAGTATGAGCAATTTGATCCAAAATTCCCGAAATGATGTACTCTGAGGTTCCAACTAAAAAGCTGACAATGGCTAAAATATAAATTTTCCAAGTGTTAGACATAAAACATTCACTCCTCAATTATTAATAAACATATCACGAATTATCGATATGTTATTATAAAAAATAAACACATCGTAATATGTCGATATGTATGGTGTAAAAATAAACATCTTTTGATGTTTATTTTTATATCTCTGTTTTAAGAAAGTCAGCAAGTTTCCCAATGGCTTCTTCATCTCTTTTGTAATACGTGTACTTTCCAATACGCTCCGCCTTAATTAGGCCGGCTCTTAAAAGGATGGTAAGATATTGGGAAGCCGTCGATTGCGTCATTTTCAATTTGTCTGTTATTTGACTGACACATACCCCGATTGTGTTCATATCAATCCCTTCATGGGGTGCAAAATGACGATCCGGTTCCTTCAGCCATTGCAAAATTTGCAGCCTTGATTCATTTGATAAGGCTTTGAATACTTCAATTGGTTCCATATCGATTATTATATCGTTATATTTCGATATGTCAATCCGTTTTTTTGGATATATTTAATTAAAGCTAATTCCGTGAAATGAAACTGAAGACAGCATATCAATTTTGTTCACCGCTTAAATTCATCATCAAGCTTTACGAAATTGGTCTCATAATTGTGTCACTAAACACTTGGGGGAACCCGGCAGGTGACAAGGATTTTTTCAAATATTGTTCAAGTGACTAATCACCAGCATCAAATTCATGTATTTAAAATAGATGTAAAAAAACATCCGCTCATAACAACAGCGGATGTTAGATCTTTCGACAGGAATAACAAGACAGTATACTATGAATTGACATCTCTTTATGTCCGCTTAGGATATGAATAAAAGTTATCAATGATGCCATAATTGTAAAACAAAAGAATCGGCAGTTCATTATGTTCAATTCACAACAAATTCCATACCGTCAAAACATTTATTTTCTTTAGATTATAAGATCTTTTCCAAATTTTTCTCTAGATCATTACATAATTTAAACACCATCACTCGTTCACCTGTCCGGGAGCTTAAATCAGTATGAAAACTTTTCACTTTTTCTCCGGTTATTTTTAAGATAATATCCTTAAGGCCTTCTATACCTGATTCGACTAACTCCGAACGAGTTTGTTTGATAGATAACATACCCTCTTTTGATCCACAAACTACATATTCAGCTGGTGTTAAAATCCCTTTTAAATTGACGATGATCATGTCCCGCAGTATATCAGTCTTAACAGATACAGACCCCCGCCCAAGATAATCCTTCTCCCATTGAGTAATGGACTTACTGATCTCTGATTCAATAGAACCCTTCGACTTTTTCATATCTAATACATCTCCTGAGCAAAAAAATTGGCATATTCTATTTGTGATTTCATCTCATTAATATTCTCTTACAACATATCCTTCATATACACCTTCAATATCCAAATCAGTTTTACCGTTTCTTGTGACCACTATCATTTTGGATAACATATTTTCTTCCATCATAGAGTGGACATGCAAAAATCGAACGTTTCCTGAATGGGTTTCCTCAACTTCTTCATAAGATTTTAGATGATAAAAATCAATTGCTTTTCTAATTAGTTTTTTCATACATTCCATATTTTCACGATCAAACGAGTTCATTTCCTCGATTGTTTTCGTGACAAAATCAGTTAAATTAGCGCTCATACAATCTCCTTAGAACTGCTTTCTCCATATATGGGTGCGTTTAGAAGTTGAACCTGCATTTCATCGTGACAAGCAATGATCAGGTAAGGCTTGACCTGTTTTAACATCAGGAACCTCCACGATTGAGGGTTTTCCATCATTATGATGAACGAATAAACCTTTAACTTTAACATATGACGGCACTAGGGGATGACGTCGAATCATATCAACACTTTTTTCAATGGTGTCACTGCTATTTTCATTTAGCCATTCATCGACCGTACCACCTAAAAATTCAGGCTTGCAATTTTGAAAGAGATAATCCAATGTTTGTATTTTATCTTTCATTGTTTCAAGTTGAGTTAGTCCATTACCTGCGGAAGTCTTCTTATCTTTTGTTCCTACTACAAAAATCTCCTCAACATCTTCCTGGTAAATCGCAAAAATAATAGACCTCATGATTTCTCCATAAGGATGTGAAATACTGGCACCATAGCTTTGTATAGTCAACATATTCTCTGCAGAAGTGTTAGTCGCTTCTTGTAAAATAGGCTCCAAACCGTTTTCAATATCCGTCAAAAATAATACTTTTTTATTTTGGTTTACATTCATACAGCACACCTCTTCCTTATGTTTATTATTTTTATTTTGAATAACAAATCCATTTGATAAATGCTTAGATTCATCATTACCAGCTTTCCCAACATCCTTCTGGATCAATATTAGCCAGTCGGACCCATCCATTTTGAACTTTTTGCAGAAATGCTGAGTCATGATTTAATAACCGTTCTACATATTCTCTAGGTGCTTGGATGAGTATCAATAAACGAAGAGGAGAATGATAGGCCTCGTGATCTGATTCCATGACGGATTGCCAAGGCAGTCCGGCTAACAAGTCGCTTGCATTCCCCTGCATAACGCCGAGACCTGCAGTAACGGTTTGAGTTGCTTTATTTCCGCTGCCATAATAATGAGGTGCTACTGTTGATGCGTAATATTGTAAATTAATCCATTGGGCTACAGTTCCAGGTCCTGCAATAATATTTGCTAGGAGTTCACCGCTTTCATCCTGCTTCCAATCATAATTATGGAGAAAGGCTCTGCCTTCCAAATCACAATCCTGAGTTAGTTCACGTTTACCGATAATAAAGGCGGCATTACGAGCCAGTCCCCATTCCGGACGTATCTCACTCCAATCTTCCGCAAATCGGTTTGCCTCAGCCTTCGGATTTTTTAGCTTCGATTGGAAATTCGGTAATTGGGCTAGACGTTCTGCGTTTACATGATGTCTCACTTTCGGCATAACAGCTTCAATTTGTTCAAATGCTTCTTGTGCAGCTTCGGAAAGCTCTGGTACATAAAGCCAATGTAATTCATCCACCGTTGTATTATGTTCAGCTGCCGCAAAAACCGTATCCTCAGGGATTTTAATTCCTTCAGTTAAAAGAGCTTCTCGTACCTCTGATAGATTACATAAAGCAGCTAAAACTCTTGCATTAAATCCACCGGCCGCTCCACCGCAGGCACCACAATCAAGGGCTGCGGAATAAGGATTATTAGTGCTTTGACTGCCATGCCCGCAGATCACGACCAATGGTGCGATGTTTTCTGTTAACCCCATCATTTTTAATGCTTGGCGAGCATAGTTCACTTTTTCTTCATCAGTAAAACCCACAGGTATTTCTGCCTCTGTAGTATCATGATGAAGCGAGAGTTTTGTATCAGGTTTGCGCAACCAAGCCTCACGGAGATTACGAATGAAACGACCCGCCTTTCTTGGCACAAAGCTACGGGCTGCCATTTGCAGAGTAAGCCAAGGTCCGCTTAGCTCAGGCAGTAGTAAGCTCGAAAGCGCATTCTGCTTCATCGTTTTAAAGGTATGGCTTAAAGAATGAATTGCTTGCTTCCGTTGATTGTATTTTTTGAATACATCCTCATCTGCGAACTCTTTTATTTTATTTTGCGGTTTTTGTATGATCGGCAAGGAAGCATGACTGTGTTTACTGCCAAGTTCACAAGTTGCAATCGGCACCCCGAAGAAACCAGCAATACCAATCGTTTCAAACGGGCCTTCTTTTTCTAGTTGACGACGAAAAGGTTCTGATCGTACATCGATGCAGAATGCTAATTGAGCTAATGCAGATTTTTTACGGCCGGTTTCACGTAGTTTTGAGATGATCTTCTGGCTTAATCGATCAGTGTACGTTTGTTCCCAAGCTTCTAACCAAAGTTTCTTGCGAAGTTTCTCATCAAAGCTGTAGGCAAATGATAAATATTCGTTTTGTTCAATGGCCGTCATCTGTGACCATTCTTCTAATGTAAGCCCACCCCAATGAATCCAAGCTGCTATAAGGGGAGCAATTGAAATTGTTTTCTTAGATCGTTCATTAGTCAAAGGTAAATATGGCTTTATAAGAGCCCACTCCATGGATATTCGAACCGCTAAATATTCTGTTAGGAGTGCATGTTCGTGGCTCGATTGCTGGGAGCGCCAAAGCATCATCCCTGCCCATCCAGGTAATGAAAGTAAATGACCTTCAAGATAAGTCTGGATTTCTGACTCTGGGATTTCTAGTGCGAATAAAGCTTTCTGTAAAGCCAAATGTGCCTCTTTCGGCCAACCCTTTACCCTTTCCCGTTGCTTTTTGCTAAGTGCTGGATCATATTGAATAAGATGCTGCCAAGCACGATAGAAACCTTCCTCACGATTAGGCATTGTCCAGCCTGCTTGAGAGTCATCAAGATATAATTTACTCCACTTAATGACATGATGATCTAGTATATTGACTAGCCTTTCACCATCTTGATTCTCTATATACGAACTTAGTGGTTGCATAAACACATTCTCGATATGATCCAATCCACTACATTCACCTACTAATTTCTCCAGCTCATGTGATGATAAAAGGTCGGAAGGCAGGGGATCTAACTTTAATGCAGCATGACAAAATCGCTCTGCCACGTCCCGTGGGATGTGATAAGAATGTGAATCAAGCCAACGCTGCAGCCCCATTTCCACAAAATCTTCATCAATCTCACCTTTATTCTTTGCTGAACGGATCATAGACGCACTAGGGTATATATCAACATCGCGAGTGTTTTTCAACCAACTTGCAACCTGATCAAAAGGTTGGTTTTCAAGTCCCATCCACGGATTACGTGCAGCAAATGTAGAAATAGGCCAAAGTGGCGCAATCACTCGGCTGGCAGATGTAATGAAAACGTTAAGATCCCTTTCTTGAACATCAATATCTGTATCTATCTTTTTTACATTATCTTTCGTTAATACGGATGTAATGCCCATCTCAGATTAGCTCCTTATGAAATATATTGTTTAAGGTAGTCTGGGTGACTCTCTACTGACTTTGGTTTTGCTTCACCTAATCGAACTAACCAAAGATAGAGCACCGCGAAAAAAACGGAAGAACGATAACGAGCAACCCATGTACCTAAAGCACTGCCAAATAATAAGAGACATACGACAATCATGACAGCTGACATTGGAGGTTGAACACTTTGAAAAATGGTTGTATGCAGCCACTTATAGAAAAGGTTATGAATGATAAAATATACGAGGGCTGCTCCTCCTAAAACAGTTAAGCCGGCAATTCGGCCAATTCGACCCTCTCCAAAAGCGACAAGCTGATTCCAAGAAACGGACAATGACCACCCTAAGATCAGCGCACTAATGAATTGATATCCCTCTCCAGGAGCAGCGA
Source organism: Bacillus sp. JZ109 (assembly GCF_053903135.1). Taxonomy (NCBI): domain Bacteria; kingdom Bacillati; phylum Bacillota; class Bacilli; order Caryophanales; family Bacillaceae; genus Bacillus; species Bacillus sp. JZ109. The sequence continues at coordinate 3,844,564 of NZ_CP096388.1, forward strand.
GCCAAAAAGCAACGCCTATTACTAAGGATAAAATCCGACCAGCCATGACCCATAAATAGGATGTTCTTTCATTAGTGCGAGCCGATACTTCATGACGCCCTACTGCTGAACCAGCTTGTAGAAACAACGTAGCTTTGAATAAACCATGTAAAATAAGATGAATAATGGCTGCTATATAGGCGCCTAATGCACACTGAATGAGCATAAACCCCATTTGTCCAATCGTGGAGCCTACTAACTGACGTTTATAATCAACCTGGACTAAACTAATTCCAGTTCCAATCAATACAGAAATGCTAGCAAGCAGAAGTAAGATAATCGAAGCGATACCACCATGAAATAGAGGTGAAAATCGAGTTAGTATTATTCCTCCTGCATTTACTAAACCTGCATGCATAATTGCAGAAACAGGGGTTGGAGCAACAATAGACTCAACCAACCATCTTTGGAACGGCCATTGAGCTGCAGGAATGATCACCGCCAGTACAATCAATAGCTGAATCCCTGTTCTCTCCCATTCTCCCAGCCCAGCTATACTTTCATTTGTTACAACCAATGATAACTGCCATTGACCTGTGGCATGAAAAAGCCACGTCATCGCAAAAAACAAAGAAAACCAACTTAACAAAAATAACCGTCCAGAAATTTTGGCTGCTTCACTAGCCACTTGCCAAGCACTGTTTAACCTAATAAGTAAGGTTAATCCAACAAGAGTCGCTCCCCAAAATAGAACCATCAAGCGGAGATCACCACTTAACCATGTCATTGAAGCAGCTCCTGTTGTGAAAGTAAAAAGCGTAAAATATTTTCGATAAGATCGATCCCCCATTAAGTAACGTACAGAAAAACGCTGAATGATGAATCCAATTGCAAGAACAAAGAAAGTCATTAAACAAGCTAAGGAATCTAAGTGCCAAGGGCCAACATTTCCACTCACACCACTATTGGCAAGAATCAGTAAGGAAACCAAAAGTGGTAAAGCCAAGATCCCAATATGAATGCGAACAAAACTCAAGGGTACTCGCGGATGTAAAAACAATAGTCCACTAATCCCAGAAGCCATAAGCATAATAAAAAATAATGTTAATAATGATGACAAACTCAGCGAAACTAACATTCTAAATTCTCCCTTTTTTAAAACTCATTATTGGTCAAAAGACCTTTCAATCAGATCATATTTGTCTATTATTTATTTCAATTTTTATTTATCTCTATTTTTTTCCAACAAAAAAGCCGACAACTTCAAAATTTCAATGATTATGTTAGATCATTGAATCCTGAAAATTGTCGGCTTCACTTCAACTAACTTCAGCGAAGTTTTTTGAAGAGCTACCTTATTATTGGTCTTTACTTTATGCTATGTTTAATTTCCTTTAATATAGTCCTGATTATCAAATAAATCGACTTATGTTTCTCTTCCTTTTTAGTTAGGATGCTTTTTCATCCTATCAATATTTAAAATGAAATATGAAAAGAATGCTAAAGGCCTACATATTTTAAAAGGAAAAATAAACATCGGCATCGATTATTAAGTTACGTATAAGATATGATAAATTTTAAAAGTTGTCAAGTTTATCAGTAAACTGGTCTTTACTTTCCTCTAAAATAATCCAACCCATTATAGATGATTCACTTTCAATGAGGAACATCCATTTCAGATGAAGCTCGCTTTTCCAGATCGAGGAGCAGTGTCTTCATTTCAAATCCGCCCCGATAGCCAGTTAATGAGCCATTCTTTCCTATTACACGATGGCACGGTACAGTAATTAATACCGGATTAGCCCCAATAGCCGCACCTACAGCACGAACAGCTGCTGGTTTATTTATATCATTTGCAATGTCGGAATAGGATTTCGTCTGTCCATAAGGAATTTCACAAAGTGCATTCCAGACGGCTATCTGAAATTGCGTACCGGCGTACTCAACTGGAACAGTAAAGTTTTTCCGCTTTCCTTCTAGATATTGAGTGATTTCAACGGCATAGGGTTCAAGCTTATCATCATCTTCAACAAGAAGACTTCCTGGAAAGCGTTTCTTAGCCCATTCGAACAATTCCTCGATTGGTTTGTTCTGTGAGCCTACAAACACAAGCCCCTTTAAAGTTGAAGCAATATAAAAATTCCAATCCTTGAACATTAATAAAGACCAATAAAGGGTTGCTTTATTCTTTGTTTCCATTGTACGTTTCCTCCATTTTACTCATTTGACGAAATTGTGCTGGTGTCTGTCCAGTTTTCTTTTTAAATAAAGTAATAAAATAAGGCGCGTTAGCCATACCCACACATGTAGCGATATCTCCAATCGCTTTATTTGTCTGAATCAAATACTTTTTAGCCGCGTGTACTCTAACTTGTTGTATATACTCAACCAGTGTAATGCCTTTAATTTTTTTAAATGTTCGATGCAGATGATACGGACTCCCATGACAAATATCTGCTAACGATTCTAGCGTTAATTTTTCTGAGAAATTTTTATCAATATATTCAGTAATTAAATCAACCCACTCGCGATCAGGCATTTTTTCATTAGTGGGCTTGCAACGTTTACAAGGGCGAAAATTTGCGCGGAGAGCTTGTTCTGCGTTTGGAAAAATACATACATTTTCTTTTTTCGGAACACGAGATTTACAGGATGGTTTACAGAATACCCCTGTCGACTTTACAGCGTAGAAAAATTGATTATTATACGTTGCATCATTATTTATAATTGCTTGCCACTTTTCATCTGTTATTATTTCTGCATCATTCAAAATTCTATGATCATGGCTCTCTTTATGTCCGTTATTGATATTATCCGGCATTTATCTCACCTGTCCTTACATGGCTCATCTAATTCATTTTGAATTAAATCCCAATTTAAATTTTCGACACGCGATTTTTATATCTTGGGCCATTTTTATCTACTCCCGTTTAACATTCTTGATAACTACACTATAACCTCATAAATAGAAAAAAATAAGATGGTTAGAATGTAATAGCAAGATAACAAAATGAGTAAAGATGATTATGTGATAAACTAATTTCAACCAGCGTGAGTTTTCTTATAATTATTTAAGATAAGGAGAAAGAAAAAGTGGCATGGCATGAAGTCAATGATGTTATTGTCATTACATTACCTGAAATTTTCGACATGAATGCTAACCTTGGCTACCTAACCAGGGAAAAAAATGAATGCATGTATGAAATAGAGAACAATATCATTACAAAAGTTATAGCCATTGGGGAAATTCGGTCCTTAGTGCAGGTAAGCGTAATCAATAATAAACAAATGATTGTTCAATTCCTAAACGATTCTAGACCTGTTGAGCAGTGGAAACGGGAAGAGATTGTAAAATATATTCATGAATGGTTTGATCTTGATAACGATTTAACTCCATTTTATGAAATGGCAAAAGCAGATCCATTACTTAAAATGCCTGCCCGAAAATTTTATGGGTTGCGAGTGATCGGCATTCCCGATTTATTTGAAGCTTTATGTTGGGGAGTTTTAGGGCAACAAATTAACTTAGCCTTCGCGTACTCCTTAAAGAAGCAATTTGTAGAAGCATTTGGCGATTCTATTGAATGGAATGGTAAAAAGTATTGGGTGTTCCCACCGTACGAGCGAATTGCACGGTTAACCCCTACCGACCTGGCAGATATTAAAATGACGGTAAAAAAAAGTGAATATATCATTGGAATAGCCAGATTAATGGCAAGTGGGGAATTATCGAGGGAAAAATTAATGAAAATGAACTTTAAAGATGCTGAAAAAAACTTAATTAAAATACGAGGAATCGGTCCTTGGACAGCCAATTATGTTCTAATGCGCTGCCTTAGGTTCCCGACAGCTTTTCCGATCGATGATGTGGGTCTAATTCGTTCGATAAAAATATTACGTAATATGAATCGAAAGCCTACGAAAGATGAAATCTTAGAAATATCGTTTTCATGGAAAACATGGGAGTCATACGCTACCTTTTATTTATGGCGTGTCCTTTACTGAATCATTTCAACTTAAACCGGAATGTACTCAATAAAAAAAGAATGAGCTTTAAAACCTAAGGCCTACAAGTACATTGTAAGTGCGACTTCTAGAATTCTTTGCCTTTATTAATTGACAATAAAAAAAAACGTTATCATTCCAATAGGCTCTCCGGTTTTCGGATTTCTAGCATGCTAAATTCCAACTGCTATCAAAAGCGTATCTTAATGAGGAACTGCTCTCTTATATCTGTATTAACATCAAAAAACTCAGTTAGGCAAAAGTCTTAATGCCTTTTAACCTGATTGACCGACCTTATGTGGAAACATCTTAAATCTATAGCTATGGCCGATCGATATTCGGGTCCTGTACCATCAACTTCTTTAATCCATTTTTCCACTGTAGACGTTCTTTCTCTTTTGGACATAAAAACACCCCTTTAGATAATCTTATCCAAAGGGGTTAAACATTTATTACTCCACAGTAACACTCTTCGCAAGGTTACGCGGTTTATCAACATCACAGCCGCGATGCAGTGCAGCATAGTAAGCGATCAGCTGCAATGGAACAACAGATACCAACGGAGCAAGCGCTGGATTTACTTCCGGCAGTACGAATCTGTCATCCGCATCGTCTAGGCCTTTTAGTGAGATGATGCATGTGTTTGCTCCGCGAGCGGCAACTTCTTTGACGTTTCCGCGGATGCTTAGGTTTACGTGCTCTTGAGTTGCCAGTGCGAATACTGGTGTTCCTTGTTCGATCAAGGCAATCGTTCCGTGCTTCAGCTCACCGCCGGCAAAACCTTCTGCCTGGATGTAAGAAATCTCTTTCAGCTTCAGTGCGCCTTCGACACATACGAAGTAGTCAAGGCCGCGTCCGATGAAGAAAGCGTTTCTGGATACAGTCAGGTATTCACGGGCGATCATTTCCATTTCGTCTTTCTGGTCGCATAGAGCTTCCATTGCGTTTGCAGCGATACCGAGTTCTTTGACGAGGTCAAATCCGATATCGATGCCGTTTTTGTCAGCAGCCACAGAAGCAAGAACCGCAAGAACTGCAATTTGTGCAGTGTATGCTTTCGTTGACGCAACAGCGATCTCAGGGCCTGCATGAAGCAGCAATGTATAGTCAGCTTCACGAGAAAGCGTTGATCCAGGTACGTTTGTGATTGTCAGGGCTTTGTGTCCGAGTGCTTTGACTTGAACGAGAACCGCGCGGCTGTCTGCTGTTTCTCCGCTTTGAGAAAGGAAAATGAAGAGCGGTTTCTTAGACAGAAGCGGCATGTTGTAGGAGAATTCACTCGCTACATGCACTTCAACCGGCACGTTTGCCCACATTTCAATATATTGTTTACCGACAAGTCCTGCATGGTAGCTGGTTCCGCAGCCAATGATATAGATGCGGTCCGCTTCCGCTACAGCGGCAGCGATATCGCCAGGCACAGACAGCTTGCCGTTTTCATCTTGATACGTTTGGATGATTTTGCGCATAACAACAGGCTGCTCATCCGTTTCTTTCAACATGTAGTGAGGGTACGTGCCTTTTTCGATATCACTGGCATCAAGCTCAGCAATATAAGACGCACGTGTAATCACGTCACCATCAAGGTTTTTGATGACAACTTGGTCATCAGTGACGATAACCATTTCTTTATCCATCAGCTCAACATATTCGTTGGTTACTTGAAGCATCGCCATCGCATCAGATGCTACGACGTTGAATGTATCTCCAAGACCTACTAATAGAGGGCTTTTGTTTTTCGCTACAAAAATCGTTTCTCTGTTGTCGTTATCGAATAAAGCAATTGCATAAGAGCCTTTTAACAGTGTAAGTGTTTTGCGGAACGCTTCTTCTGTCTCAAGTCCTCCATTGACGAATTGCTCGATTACTTGAACGACTACTTCTGTATCGGTGTCACTTTTGAGCTCTACATCTTGCAAATACTCTTGCTTCAGCTGAACATAGTTCTCGATCACGCCGTTATGAACAAGTGTAAAGCGGCCCAGTGCGCTTTGATGCGGGTGAGCGTTCAGATAGCTTGGTTCGCCGTGTGTCGCCCAGCGAGTATGCCCAATTCCGGCTTTCGCTTCTACATTGGCATCCACAACTTCACGAAGATCTGCAATGCGTCCTTTTTCTTTGAACACATGGATTCCCTGTTCGTTGGCAACAGCAATACCAGCAGAGTCATAACCGCGATACTCAAGCTTTTCTAACCCTTTTAATAAAATTTCCTTCGCATCAAGCTGACCGATATAACCTACGATTCCACACATATTTTTCTTCCTCCTAAGATTGTAAAAGGAGACGAAGAAAGTCAAATTTCAAGGGGACTTTCAATCGTCCCCTCCTACATGTTTTTTGGAAGATCATGTGATTTCTCTTTGTTCAAGGAGTCACCCCCTTGGTTTGAAGAAATCCTTACGGCTGTGATCTGCACACTCAGCCGGGAGGCATCCGCCGAAAATTCGATAACCTCCATCCTCGTCAACTAAGCCTTTTTCCGGGCGCTTAGTTCGGGCGCTATAATTATAGGTAAAGCAATAATCCCGTCTTCTTTTCCTATTGAGAAAATAAGAACAAGACAAGCTTGATTTTACAACATGTGGCATAAACGGTCAATTGTTTTTTAAACAACTTTGCCGTATGTCTCACAATTATCTTATGTAAACCTCGCTTGTCTTGTTCACTCTCTGATAATAGACTTCGTTACTCTAATCCCATTTCTGACCGGACGACTTCAACAATGCGATTGACATACTCATCGCACAGCTCTTTCGTCTTCGCTTCAGCCATGACACGGACGAGCGGTTCAGTTCCTGAAGGGCGCACCAAAATCCGGCCGTCGCCGTTCATTTCTTTTTCAACTTCAGAAATAATTGCTTTTACTTTTTCATTTTCTTCAACTTTATATTTATCAGTCACTCTCACATTGACTAACAGCTGCGGGAACTTCTGCATTTCAGCTGCAAGCTCTGACAGCGGCTTGCCTGTTGCTTTCAAAGTGTTCATCAGCATAATAGCAGACAATAATCCGTCCCCTGTCGTGTTGTAATCAAGGAAAATAAGATGTCCTGACTGTTCTCCGCCGACGTTGTAGCCGTCTTTTTTCATTGCTTCTACTACGTAGCGGTCGCCGACAGCTGTCTGTACGCTTTTGATGCCTTCTTTTTCGAGCGCCTTATAGAAGCCGAGGTTGCTCATCACGGTTGAAACCACTGTATCATCCTTTAAACGGCCCTCTGATTTCAGATGTTTTGAGCATATGTACATGATTTGGTCGCCGTCTACAATATTTCCTTTTTCATCGACAGCAATCAGGCGGTCGCCGTCACCGTCGAACGCAAGACCGAGATCCGCGTTTTTCTCTTTGACAAACGCGCTGAGCGCTTCGGGATGAGTCGAACCGACGCCGTCATTAATGTTTAATCCGTTCGGGGAAGTCCCCATTGTAGAAACATCTGCATCTAAATCAGCAAACAGGTGTGTCGCCAAGGATGACGTTGCGCCATGGGCACAGTCCAATGCCACATGAATGCCTGTGAAATCTTCATCAGCTGTCTGTTTTAAGAATTGCAGATATTTTTGTCCGCCTTCAAAATAATCGTTTACAAGTCCAAGGTCTGCTCCGACAGGTCTTGGCAGCTTATCCTCAGGTTCGTCCATCAGGCGCTCAATTTCAGCCTCCTGTTCATCAGAAAGCTTAAATCCATCTCCCCCAAAGAATTTGATGCCGTTATCCTGCACTGGGTTATGAGAAGCGGAAATCATGACGCCCGCCTCTGCATCCATCGCTTTTGTCAAATAAGATACACCTGGTGTAGAAATGACACCCAGGCGCATGACTTCTGCGCCAATGGATAAAAGTCCGGCGACAAGGGCTCCCTCCAGCATATGGCCGGAGATGCGTGTATCGCGGCCTATCAGCACTTTTGGACGTTGTTTGTCTTTTGTCAGCACATAACCGCCGAAACGTCCGACTTTAAAGGCCAGCTCAGGTGTAAGCTCACTATTGGCGACACCTCTTACACCGTCTGTTCCAAAATACTTGCCCATTTTATAATCGCTCCTTTTTTATTCCGATGAGGATTGTGAATTTGCAGTGGATTCATCCTCATCCTGATCTTGGTTTTGATCTTTATTTTCGTCTTGGTTTTGATCGTTGTTGTTTTTATCAGTGTTCTTTGTATCTTCTTGCTGATTGTTCTTTTGATCATTTGTTTGTTTATCTGTGTCATCCTGGTTCCCTGATGTATTGCTGCTGTTATCATTCGTTGATGTATTGCTTTTCTTAGACGTCAGCTTGATTTTGGCGGTTTTCCGCCCCAAGGACCAAGTTACATTCTGTGGCCCGTTCACTTCAAGCTTCACGCTATGCTCCCCGTCCTCTAAATCTGAAACATTCACATACAATTCAATATCTGATTTTTTCAGTTTATTTATATTCGTGGGAGAGCCTTTAGCCGTTACATCTATCGCTTGTGATTCAGGATCAAGAAATTCAATGTTTTGTGAGCTGCTCAGCCCTACAGTCTTGATAGGGACATTCTCGAACTTCTGATCCGCTTCACTATCGACTTCTATATGCAAAGTCACCTTTGACGGTGAGATTTTTTTGACACCGTCAGGAAGCGGAATATCTGCCTCGATATCGGAATCCTTGTTAATTTTACTTAAATCTAAGCTGACGCCGTCAATAAATTCAAGAGAATCCAACACATCCTGTGAGCCGTAAACCGTTACCTCACTGGGGCTGGATTCAATATTCGCTATGCTGACACCGTCAGGAAGGCTTCCTGTCCGTTCAATTTTAAAGGGCACTTTTTTACTCGGGCTTGTCACCGGAACGGTAATCTTGATGACCGAGGGCTCCACGTCGACAGGAAGCGCGTTTCCGTCTTTATCATAGACAGTCACTTTCGCTTCCTTTTCAATCGTTTCATCTGCGTTTTCCAAATTCACTGAAGCTTTTACAAGAGAAATATTATCGATGACATTTTTCGATCCGGTAATCTGCACATTTTTCGGACTGACAATCGGCTGCTCCGGAGAATAGCCTTTTTTCATCTTGCTTTTGTTGTAGTACTCCACTTCTACGGGAAAACTTTTGGTCGTCCGTTCCTGAATGGTCACTGTCGTAACAGACGGATTAATTGAGATTGTCAGCCCATCCGACACGTTTTTGGCCTTAAGCTCAACCTTATGTGTGCCGGTTTTCAAATGTTCCATATCAGCATATATTTCAAAGTTCTTGGTCTGCCGAGCCTTTTTCACGGCGCTTGTCGAGCCTTTTATCGTGACATTAACCGTTTGCGGAACACCCGTCACGACGTAATTTTCATCATCATAATACGCTTTAACCGGAATATCAGTCAGAGTTGCTTCATCAGTTGTTGATGTCGGAAAGAAAGATTCACCCGGTTTTTTCGGAGTCGGTGCTTGGTTGCTGTTAACCGCCACATAAAGCAAGAGCGCGAAAAGTAGAGCAATGATTTTCACAGCCCAGCGGTTGTTTAAGAATTTATCCATTTTTCTTGCCCCTCCAATACCAGCGGTTAGAAGAAGTGTCTCTGGTGTTTTTCTTAAACTCGGCTTCAAGCATTTCTTTCAGCGCTTCTTCTGTAAGCTCTCTGTGAAGGTCGCCGTTCTTTGCCACACTGACGCCGCCGGTCTCTTCAGACACAATAATCGTCAAACTGTCTGTTACTTCACTGATACCGACTGCCGCTCTGTGCCGCGTGCCCAGTTCCTTTGAAATAAACGGGCTCTCAGAAAGCGGCAGATAACAGGCGGCTGCGGCAATTTCATTATTTTTCATAATCACCGCACCGTCATGAAGCGGGGTGTTTGGAATAAAAATATTGATCAGCAGCTCAGAGCTGACTTTGGCATTTAGTGGTATGCCGGTCTCAATATAATCCCCCATTCCAGTATCCCGCTCAATGGTCAGCAGGGCGCCTATACGGCGTTTCGCCATATAATTGATCGCTTTTGTAATGGCCTCAATCGTTTTCTGCTGCGCTTCTTCAACAGGCGTGCCGCTCCTCGAAAAAAAGCGGCCGCGGCCTAGCTGTTCAAGCGCTCTTCTCAGCTCAGGCTGAAAAATAATAATAATTGCTAAAAATCCCCATGTTATCGCTTGGTCCATCAGCCATTGAAGTGTGCTGAGGCCCAAATATTGGCTGGCCATACGAACAAGCACGATGACTACAATTCCTTTTAACAGCTGAACCGCTTTCGTGCCGCGTATCACCATAATCAATTTATATATCACATACCAAACAAGGAGAATATCAACGGCATTGCCGAGGTACTGCAAAAAAGGGATATCCTCAAAAGCCATTTCCTCGTCCTCCAAGATTTCAGTCATTTCGTATTTTGTGTTTTACGGGTTACGCATATGTACTTTACATAGCGAGCCCATTATACCACATTTCGATTTAGCAAGTGAAATGTGCCAGCCCTCTCAGCCCGCAAAAAAAGAGCAAAGCGGCTAACGCGCTTTACTCTTCTCCGTTCGGACTGAATGCATCGAGTACACTTTTCCCCGCAGACTTCATCTTGTACCATGTCCAATCGAATAATTGATTGATTTCTTCAATCTGACCGGTGACTTGTCCAGCAGAGGCCATATATTTTTCTCCGTTTACGACGGTTACATCCCCGTCTATTTTGCCTTTAATAATCAGCTTGCCGTTTTTGACAGTGACATCACCTTTGACCGTCTCACCTTCTGGCACGGTCACAGTATGGTTATGAACCACAAGATTCGGCTGCTTGGACACGCTGAAATTGTGGTCATTATGCCAGCTGTTAAAAAAACCCCCGCCCATCAAAATGATGAATACCGCAGCAGCTGCGATAACGGGATGGGATCTGAACCATCTTTTTACAGAAGCTCTTTTCTTCTCCTTAGGCAATTTTGCCATGACATTAGCGGTAAAATCCGCGGGGGCTTCGACATGCGATGTGCTCCGTACGAGCGCTATGGATTTCTCCATCTCGTAAAAATGCTTTCTGCATTTCTCGCATGTCTCCAGATGTTCATTTAATACGTGTTCATCTTTTGGAAGGATATCTCCATCAAGATGCATATGCATAAGCTGCACAATTTGTTCAGGACAGCTCATTTCATCACCCCACTTAAAGATCCCTTAATTGTTTTCTAAGAGCCTCTCTGCCTCTGTGAATCCGCGTTTTCACAGTCCCCACAGGAATGTTTAGAATCTCCCCGATTTCAATTAATGAGAGTTCGTCAATATACTTTAATACGATGACTGTTCTGTATTTGTCAGGAAGCTTTAAAATTTTCTGCTGTATCGTGTTTGAGAGCTCCAGCGACACAACTGCATCTTCAGGCAAAACACCATCTGCGGCGATTTGAGAATACATGGTCAAGCCTTCCGTACCAGCCACCTCTGCATCGAGGTAATAATCCGGCTTCTTTTTGCGAATGCGGTCAATGGTCAAATTGGTCGCGATTCGATAAAGCCAAGTTGAAAATTTCCGGTTAATATCAAAACTGTCGATATTAACGTACGCTCTGATGAAAGCTTCCTGTGCAATATCCTCCGCCTCATGCACATTGCCAAGCATACGGTAGCAAAGCTGATAAATTTTATCTTTGTAAATATCTACGATGTCCGCAAATGCATCCTGGTCGCCTTTTTTGACTTGTTTAATTCTTTTTTTAATCATCATTTCCATATTTATCTAACCTCTGCCTTCACCGGTCTGTATGTATACGAGCTTCGTTTCAAAAGGTTTCAATTTTTTTATAAAATAAGTTTATCAAATTTTTGGCAGGGTGTAGATGGTAATTCGTGAATAAACTACCTTAACATATTTTTAAAATTATTATACAGACTGAACAGTTAGAAGTTGGAATGATTTTTCCGAAAAGAAAAAAGACACCTTTTGATCAAAGGTGTCTGTGACTGGGCTAGCTGGATTCGAACCAACGCATGACGGAGTCAAAGTCCGTTGCCTTACCGCTTGGCTATAGCCCAATAATGGTGGAGGGGGGCAGATTCGAACTGCCGAACCCTGAGGGAGCGGATTTACAGTCCGCCGCGTTTAGCCACTTCGCTACCCCTCCACATAAAATTTTGAAAAAACAGTGCCGGCAAGAGGACTTGAACCCCCAACCTACTGATTACAAGTCAGTTGCTCTACCAATTGAGCTACACCGGCAAGATGGTGGAGGATGACGGGCTCGAACCGCCGACCCTCTGCTTGTAAGGCAGATGCTCTCCCAGCTGAGCTAATCCTCCAAATGGTGACCCGTACGGGATTCGAACCCGTGTTACCGCCGTGAAAGGGCGGTGTCTTAACCGCTTGACCAACGGGCCGTTGTGTTCTCGTCGAGCTGACAAAAGTTATTATATACAGGTCACCCCCTGTTTGTAAAGAGAAAAATTAAATTTTTTATTTTCAAACTTTTTAACTCCTTTTTTAACTGAAAAAGCCTCCCAACTAAAGCCATTTATTTTATGATAGAGACAAGCAAAGTAAGAGAGGAGAACCTAATATGATTCTAGTCAGTTCTTGCCTTGGAGGCATTGAATGCAGATATAACGGCTCTCACGCAGCGTCGGAGAAAATCAGAAAACTCGTCGATGAAAAGAAAGCAGTCATGGCTTGCCCTGAACTTCTCGGCGGCTTCTCTACCCCACGCGAACCCGCAGAAATCATAGGAGGCACCGGCGAGGATGTCCTCAATGGAACAGCGAAAATCGTGACAGCTTCAGGAGAAGACGTCACAGAACTATATATGGAAGGCGCCTCGAAAACATTGGCTTACGCAAAAGAAATCAACGCTTCTGCCGTCATATTAAAAGAAAACAGTCCATCTTGCGGAAGCGGTTTTATCTATAACGGCACATTCTCTGGCAAAAAAATCACCGGCAGCGGAGTAACCGCCGCACTGTTAAAACAAGCGGGCTACCGCGTCATTTCGGAAAACGAGCTTGACGACATATTGTAAGGAGGCCACCACATGACTCAAGACATTTCTTTATCCTTCTATAAGCCTGAACACTTGCCCGAGCTTCAATCATTCACGCTCACCAACGATGACAAACGCTTTACCTCCCTCCCGAAAGAGGTGCTGTCTCAAGCTCTGGGCATACAGGACCGATACCCGGTTGTCATCTTAAAAGACGACCTTCCAGTCGGTTTTTTCATTTTACATGCATCAAAAGAAACGCTTGCTTCCTATTCTAACAATCCATTTGCTTTACTGCTCAGCTCCCTGTCTTTAAACGCTGTGCATCACGGAAAAGGCTATGCGAAAAAAGCCATGCTTTTGCTTCCCGCTTTTGTGAGCGGATATTTTCCATGGTGCGACGAAATCATCTTGGCCGTCAATCATCTGAACATACGCGCAAAACACCTTTATATGAAAAGCGGGTTCCTTGATAAAGGACGGCGAAGAATCGGGCCGCTTGGAGAACAGTTGATCCTTCATCATTTCTTATAGTCTTAAGTGAAATAAAATTTCAAAAATTTAAAAACATAGTTGAAATATCATAACAGAGATGAATATACTGAATATTGAGATATATCATTTTAAAACAGGGGGCATCCTCATGTCAGAACCATTAAACCTTCACCGTCTCACAACGGAATCACGCAATAGCCAAACAGTTGAAATCCACAAAGCAAACACTCTTGGCATCCTCAAAATGATCAACAACGAAGATATGAAAGTCGCTGCAGCCGTTCAGGAGGTTCTCCCCGACATCAAAACAGCTGTAGACTGCGCATATGAATCGTTTCAAAATGGAGGCCGGCTCATATATACAGGCGCCGGCACAAGCGGCAGACTCGGCGTCATGGATGCTGTTGAATGTCCTCCCACCTACAGCGTAAGCCCAGATCAGGTCATCGGAATCATGGCTGGAGGCCCCGAAGCCTTTTTACAGGCAGCAGAGGGCATTGAAGACAGTGAAGAAGCAGGAGCTGAAGATTTAAGAAACATACAGCTCACTTCAAATGACACCGTCATTGCCATCGCAGCAAGCGGCCGCACACCCTACGCCGCAGGCGCCCTAAGATACGCCCGCAAAGTCGGAGCACACACCATCGCCCTTACTTGCAATGAAAACTCCGCCATCAGCAAGGATGCGGATCACAGCATTGAGGTTGTCGTCGGACCTGAGGCCATTACAGGATCAACACGTATGAAAGCCGCAACCGCTCATAAAATGATTCTAAACATGATATCTACCGCTGTAATGGTCAAAATCGGCAAGGTTTACGAAAACTTGATGGTAGACGTCAACGTCAGCAACAAAAAACTAAAAGAACGCGCCATCAGCATCATCCAAAGCCTTACAAACGCTTCATACGACACAGCAAGATACACTCTGGAACAAGCCGATCATCACGTCAAAACAGCAATCGTCATGCTCAAAACAAGCACAGATCAGAAACAAGCAAAGACATTACTCGATGAAGCAAACGGTTTCATTGACAAAGCAATCGAACATTACCATCCATGATAAGGAGAGAACTAGAATGGCCACAGGCGGTTTAGCGATCATCCAATCAATGAAGCATAAGCTCCCTCCATCCGAGCGCAAACTTGCAGATTATATCCTAGCCCATCCCCACAAAGCAATCGAAAGCACGGTCAACGAAATCAGCGCCTTAGCCAATTCAAGTGACGCTGCCGTCATCAGGCTCTGCAAATCACTCGGTTTGAAAGGATTTCAAGATTTAAAAATGAGAGTAGCAGGCGATCTGGCAAAGCCTACTTTTCAGGGCTACCGGGATATTGTTCCCCACGAGCCGCTGCCCTCCATTTCCGAAAAAACGGCCGGCAATGCCATTCAAGCCATTCAGGATACTTCAGACCTGATGGACTACAAAGAGCTTGAACGAGCGGTTTCTCTGCTTCTCAAAGCTCATACCGTGCATTTTATCGGCCTCGGGGCTTCCGGCATTGTCGCCAAGGACGCCCAGCAAAAGTGGCTTCGCATTCATAAACAAGCAACCGCGTTTACAGACACTCATCTTGTGGCATCTTTAATCGCAAATGCAGATAAAGACGACATCGTATTCGCCATTTCGTTTTCAGGAGAGACACAAGAAATCGTTGAACTGTTCGCCATGGCTAAGGAAAAAGGCATTACAACGATCAGCATCACAAAATTCAGTCAGACATCCGTCTCCGCACTGGCTGATGTCCCTTTGTATACAGCCCATTCCAATGAAGCCTTGATTCGAAGTGCGGCCACTTCCTCCCGCCTCGCCCAGCTTTTTATAATTGATGTTTTGTTTTTAGGCATGGCGGCTGAGCAGTATGAAACGACAACCGGTTATATCGATAAAACGAGAGCAGCCATCCAATCTATGAGAAAAAAATAAGGCATCTTGAAGGGGAGGGGTTTTAATGAGCAAAGAAAATAACTACCATCATCTCGCACAGAAAATCCTTGAGCTATGCGGAGGAAAATCCAATATTTCTTCATATACACATTGCATGACACGCCTGCGCATTACGCCTTACGATGAAAGCAAAGCAGATGCTCAGGGTTTAAGAAAGCTTGACGGCGTATTGGGGGTCGTTGAAGCTGAAACCTTACAAATTATCCTCGGCACAGGAGTCGTCAATCATGTTACAGCTGCTTTCTCAAAGCTCGTGTCAGCAGAAGAAGGTGCCGATGTCAAAGAAGTAGCGGCCAAAAAGAAAGCCGATATCAATCGAAAAAACGCCACTCCTTTTAAACTTTTCTTACGTAAAATTGCCAGCATTTTTATCCCTCTTATTCCCGCTCTAGTCGCTTCCGGTTTAATTACTGGGATTACCAAAGCAATTATTCAAGCAGGCTGGCTCTCTGCAGACTCACAAATTGCGATTATCCTGACAGTCATCGGATCAGGGCTGTTCACTTATCTCGGCATTCTCGTCGGTATTAACGCTTCGAAAGAATTTGGCGGGACACCCGCACTTGGGGCTTTGGCCGGGATCTTGATTATCAATCCGGAGATCGCAAAAATCAGTTTATTTGGAGAAGGGCTTCTCCCGGGCAGGGGAGGTCTGATCGGCGTCCTTTTCGCAGCCATATTCATTGCTTATACCGAACAATTTATTCGCCGTTTTATTCCTCAATCTCTTGATATCATTGTCACACCCACCGTTTCACTGTTAATCACCGGAATCGTAACGTATGTCGTATTTATGCCTTTAGGCGGATTCATTTCTGATGCCATTACATCCGGCCTTCTGTCCATCCTGGACATCGGCGGCATCGCTGCGGGCTTTATTCTGGGCGCAACCTTCCTTCCTCTCGTCGTAACCGGACTGCATCAAGGCTTGACGCCTGTGCACATGGAACTGATCAATTCAATTGGCAATGATCCTCTGCTCCCTATTTTGGCTATGGGAGGTGCAGGACAGGTAGGCGCGGCCTTTGCCGTCTTCGTGAAGACGAAAAAAACAACACTGAGGAAAGCAATCGCCGGCGGGCTTCCATCGGGACTGCTCGGCATTGGTGAACCGCTTATTTTCGGAGTCACGCTGCCGCTTGGCCGTCCGTTTTTAACAGCATGTTTAGGAGCTGGAATCGGCGGCGCCTTTCAAGCTTATTTTCAAGTAGCCACCATTGCGATTGGTGTCTCCGGACTGCCGCTTTCCTTTCTAGTCCTGCCTTCGCAAATCATCCTGTATATCGTTGGACTCTTTATTTCCTACGCGGCCGGCTTTTTATTGACCTATGCATTCGGATATAAAGATGAAATGGCTTCTCAGTTCGATTAAATTGTTTCTGTTTTAGGGATAGTAAACGGGATAGAAGCACAGAAAGGGGCTAGCCTGTGAAAACAAAGACACTGTTCATATTCAGTGCCATTTTAACCCTATCGATATTTGCGCCAAATGAAACCTTCGCACAAACAGCAGACAACTTGATTGAGCCGAAAACCATAAATGCAGAAACTGCACAATTCTCGACGAAGAAGCTAAGGAAGGTAGATCAGATGATAGAACGGGATATTGCAGCAGGATTTCCAGGCGCCGTTCTTGTGGTGGTGAAGGATGGACGCATCATAAAAAAAGCAGCATACGGCTACAGTAAAAAGTACGAAGGATCAGAACTGCTGCGCCGTCCGGCCAAAATGAAAACCCGCACGATGTTTGACTTAGCCTCAAATACAAAAATGTACGCAACAAATTTTGCATTGCAGCGCTTAGTCAGCCAAGGAAAACTTGACGTCTATGAAAAAGTTTCTGCATATTTGCCGGGTTTCAAGGATCAGCCGGGTGACCTCATAAAAGGAAAAGACAAGATACGTGTCATCGATGTCCTCCAGCACCAATCAGGGCTCCCATCAAGCTTTTACTTTTACACGCCGGAAAAAGCCGGCAAGTACTATTCCCAGGAACGGGACAAAACGATTGAATATTTGACGAAAATTCCGCTCGATTATCAAACCGGGACAAAACACGTATACAGTGACATTGGATATATGCTACTTGGGTGTATTGTCGAAAAACTCACCGGCAAACCGCTTGATGTCTACACGGAGCAAGAGCTCTACAAACCGCTCAGGCTGAAGCATACCTTGTACAATCCGCTGGAAAAGGGCTTTAAACCGAAACAGTTCGCAGCTACTGAACGCATGGGCAATACACGTGACGGCGTTATTCAATTCCCTAACATCCGTACAAACTCGCTGCAAGGAGAAGTGCATGACGAAAAAGCGTTTTACTCAATGGATGGCGTGTCTGGGCATGCCGGATTGTTCTCAAATGCAGATGATATGGCCATACTGCTGCAAGTCATGTTAAACAAAGGTTCATACCGAAACATTTCTTTATTTGATCAGAAAACAGCCGACCTGTTTACAGCATCTTCAGCAACAGATCCGACATTCGCTCTTGGCTGGAGGCGGAACGGAAGTAAAAGCATGGAATGGATGTTTGGCCCTTATGCCAGCGAAAATGCTTACGGGCATACCGGCTGGACGGGGACAGTTACAATTATTGATCCAGCATACAATTTAGGCATCGCATTGTTAACAAATAAAAAGCATACGCCAGTTATTGATCCGGAAGAAAATCCAAACGTCTTTGAGGGTGATCAATTTGCAACAGGCAGTTATGGAAGTGTCATAACCGCGATTTATGAAGCGATGGAGTGAATGATTAAACGATAGGAGGAAGTTTCTATGAGACCTGTCTTTCCGCTTATCCTTTCAGCCGTTCTCTTTATTTCATGCTTTTTCGGGGCCAGACAGACAGAAGCCTCTGCATCCAAACGTGCAATCGATGCCAATCAGATTGTCAATCGTATGTCGTTAGATGAAAAACTCGGCCAGATGCTGATGCCTGATTTTAGAAATTGGCAAAAGGAAGGCGAGTCCTCTCCGCAAGCCCTTACAGAAATGAATGATGAAGTCGCCAGCCTCGTCAAGAAATATCAATTCGGAGGCATCATCCTTTTTGCAGAAAATGTAAAAACAACAAAACAAACTGTCCAACTGACAGACGATTACAAAAAGGCAAGTCCAAAAATCCCGCTCATGCTGAGTATTGATCAGGAAGGCGGCATTGTAACGCGGTTAGGGGAGGGCACTAATTTCCCAGGGAATATGGCACTGGGCGCAGCCAGAAGCAGAATCAATGCGTATCAGACCGGCAGCATCATCGGGAAAGAGCTCTCTGCCTTAGGCATCAATACAGATTTCAGCCCTGTCGTGGACATTAACAATAATCCTGATAATCCTGTAATCGGCGTACGGTCATTCAGCTCCAATCGAGAACTGACATCACGACTCGGTCTATACACGATGAAAGGGTTGCAGCGGCAGGATATCGCGTCTGCCCTCAAACATTTCCCGGGACATGGAGACACGGACGTTGACAGCCATTATGGACTGCCGCTCGTTTCCCATGGCCAAGAACGGCTTCGGGAGGTCGAACTCTATCCTTTCCAAAAAGCAATTGATGCTGGTGCTGATATGGTGATGACAGCCCATGTTCAATTCCCTGCCTTCGACGACACCACTTACAAAAGCAAACTCGATGGATCGGACATTCTGGTTCCAGCTACACTTTCAAAAAAAGTGATGACAGGTCTTCTTCGTCAGGAAATGGGCTTTAATGGTGTGATCGTTACCGATGCACTCAATATGAAGGCAATCGCAGATCATTTCGGACAGGAAGAGGCTGTGGTCATGGCCGTAAAAGCTGGTGTCGATATTGCATTAATGCCAGCCTCAGTCACTTCAATAAAAGAAGAACAGAAATTCGCACGTGTTATTCAAGCTTTGAAAGAAGCCGTAAAAAACGGGGATATCCCTGAACAACAAATCAACAAATCAGTTGAAAGAATCATTTCCCTGAAAATAAAACGCGGCATGTATCCAGCGCGAAACAGCGACAGTACAAAAGAAAAAATAGCCAAAGCCCAAAAAATCGTAGGAAGCAAGCAGCACCTGAAAGCAGAGAAAAAAATAGCTGAAAAAGCAGTAACTGTATTAAAAAATGAACAGCACACTTTGCCGTTCAAGCCTAAAAAAGGCAGCCGAATCTTAATTGTGGCACCTTACGAAGAACAAACTGCTTCAATCGAACAAACCATTCACGATCTCATCAAGCGAAAGAAAATCAAACCCGTATCTGTCGACAAAATAAATTTTGCCAACCAAATATTTAATGCCGAGCATGCAAAACAAGTAAAAAAGGCTGATTATATCATAACCGGCTCCTATGTCGTCAAAAATGACCCTGTCGTCAACGACGGTGTCATCGACGACACAATATCAGATTCAAGCAAATGGGCCACCGTGTTTCCGAGAGCTGTCATGAAAGCCGCACTGCAGCACAACAAACCATTTGTCTTAATGAGCCTGCGCAACCCCTATGACGCAGCCAATTTCGAAGAAACAAAGGCACTGATTGCAGTCTATGGCTTTAAAGGATACGCAAATGGCCGTTATCTTCAACCTAATATTCCGGCCGGAGTGATGGCGATATTCGGTCAGGCAAAACCTAAAGGCACACTTCCAGTTGACATTCCGTCAGTCACGAAACCAGGGAACACCCTTTACCCATTTGGCTACGGATTAAATATCAAAACGGGAAGACCGCTTTAATAAGGAGGGACACATGAGAAAAACAATATTCGCTTTTCTGACAGGGCTCATGATATTCGGAACGATAACCGCTGCCTCTGCTTCACCCGATTCAAAGAATCAAACGGCTAAAAAACCTAAAGTCCAGACTGGGATAGACACGCTCTTGCCAGACTATAAAAAACAGCTCAAGGGAAAACGCATCGGACTGATCACCAATCCAACCGGAGTAAACGCATCTCTGAAAAGCAGTGTCGATATTCTTTACGAGAACCCAGATATCAAACTGACAGCTTTATTCGGCCCTGAACACGGCGTCCGCGGTGACGCCCAGGCTGGAGACGAAGTAGGCTCTTACATTGACGAAAAAACCGGGGTTCCCGTATACAGCCTCTACGGAAAAACGAAAAAACCGACTCCAGAAATGCTGAAAAATGTCGATATTCTAATGTTTGACATTCAGGATGTCGGGACCCGTTTCTACACGTACATTTATACAATGGCATACGCAATGGAAGCCGCTAAAGAAAACGGCATTCCATTTATGGTGCTGGACCGTCCGAATCCTCAAGGCGGGAATCATATTGAAGGACCAATCTTAGAACCTGAATACGCCTCATTTGTCGGATTGTATCCCATTCCATTGAAGCATGGGATGACGATAGGCGAATTGGCTTTACTGTTCAACAAAGAATTTAGTATTGATGCCGATCTTACAGTGGTAAAAATGAAACACTGGAAGCGAAAAATGGATTTTGACGATACCCGATTGCCTTTCGTCCTCCCTTCGCCTAACATGCCGACGGTGGAAAGCACATTTGTTTATCCTGCAACCGGGCTGATTGAAGGAACAAATATATCCGAAGGGCGAGGGACAACAAAGCCATTCGAATTGATCGGAGCTCCCTTTATCAAAAGCACAGAACTTGAAGAAACATTAAACAGCCTCCATTTGCCGGGCGTTACATTTAGGGCAGCATCCTTCACACCGACGTTTTCTAAACATCAAGGAACGCTTTGCCACGGTGTGCAGCTCTATGTGACAGACAGAGATAAGTTTGAAGCCGTTAAAACGGGTCTTTCAGTCATTAAAACCATACACGATCTCTATCCTGAGGATTTTGAGTTCCTGTCAACAGGTTCATTCGATAAACTGGCAGGCAACGGCTGGATCAGGACAAAAATTAAAAATGGAACTTCGATTGAGAACATCATAAACAGCTATGAAAAAACACTCCAACAATTCAGCAAAACAAGAAAAAAATATCTCATTTATTAGAACGTAAGCATCGTATGTTACACGTGTAACATATTCTTACCGAACGAAAGACCCTTACTTTTACACATAAGTAAGGGTTTTTTTCATACTAAAAAACCACCCGCTTTATATAGGAAAACTTTCATTTATTTGGTACAATTTTTATTGAAAATGATTATCAATTGAATGCTTCTGAAAAGGTGGTCTACTCGTGCAAAATGCAGTGATTTATCAACCGATACAAATTAAATATCTAAAAAAGACAAGTGATCTCTTCTCAGAACAGCAATTAGCCGATTCATTCGTGCTGATTTTTCATTTAAAAGGAAATGGCTATATTTCGATCGGAACAAACACCAATCCTCTGCAAAAAAAGACACTTTTTGTTTGTCCGCCTAACGAGACCTTTGGCTTTACGCCGGCAGCCGATGGACATATAGATGCCTGTATGATCAGGCTTCAAAGCTATATCAAGGAAACCGGGCAAGATATTTTCACACCGTGCACAGAATCGGAATTAGCCAAACTGAAGCTTATGAATGTTTCACATATCGAAAATCTTGCCGTCCGGCTTCAAGAGCTTGCCGCACTATGGAATGAATCGTCTCAGCTTTCTCAGCTAAAATGTGTAATTGAAGTACAAAGCCTGATTTATGACCTTTTTACTGCCAGTTTATCTGATCAAACGGATACACATTCAGCAATCGAAAAAACAAAACACTATATCGAAACCCATGCCGATACAAAAATCACGCTTGCCCAGCTGTCGCAAATGGCAGGAATCAGTGCCAAACACTACAGTGAAAGCTTTAAAAAATGGACAGGACAGAGCGTAACAGAATTTATTACGAAAACACGAATCACAAAGGCAAAACGGCTCATGGCAAAATCAAACTGCAAATTGAAAGAAATTGCACACCAAACCGGTTATCAAGATGAATTTTATTTCAGCAGAATCTTTAAAAAACATACAGGCTGTTCACCTACAAGCTATATGAAAAAACGCCGAAATAAAATCGCCGCATACGGAAGGGGCACAATGGGCCATCTCATCCCTCTTCACCACATACCTTTTGCGGCCGCTCTGCATCCGAAATGGACGTCTTACTACTATCAGCATTATTCGACAGATATACCCGTCCAGCTCAGTGCATACCGGTTTAATGAAAAGTGGGAAGAAAACCTGTACACGTTATCACAGGCAGAACCAGATGTGATTGTCAGCATGGATTCTATTTCCCCAGAAGAACAAGATCGCCTGAATCGCATCGCAGAAGTCATGTACCTTCCTTCAGAAGAAAGCTGGAGAACCCACTTTCTGCAAACTGCCTCATTTTTAAAGGAGGAGTCCGAAGCAGAAAAGTGGCTAGCGGATTATGACCAGCAGACAACAGCCGCCAATAAAACACTTCAGCACGTTCAAGGGCTGCGTTTTCTCTTTTTGAGGCTGCATAAGCAAAACTTCTATTTGGCTCATAACCGAAGCGTTCGCGAAGTTTTCTTTGGGGATTTAGGATTCAGCTCGGCAACAACGGCTGACACACCTTCAGAACAAGCGATTTCGTTAGAAAATATCGCAAATTACCAAGCTGACTGTATGATGCTTTTTCTTTTTAAAGAGCCGGAGACCATAGCTTACTACCAGCAATTACAGCAGACAGAAGCATGGCAAAACCTAAGCGCGGTACGGAATAACCGTGTTTATCTTCTATCCCTTGATCCGTGGAATGAATACTCAGCTTGCGGGCACGAACGCATCGTTCAGCAAACTGTTTCTTTATTATCCGGAGATTGTCCATGATAAATCAGGAATTTGTCCATGGTGTTATATCTGTTCATTCTCTATAATTCCAATTGATAATAGTTATCAATTGAACAGGGGGCTCTATAGATGAAAAAGATATCTCTTACCTTATTAATCTTGCTTCTCGCGCTGACAGCGGCAGCTTGCGGCAGCAAAAATGAATCAACTGCCAGCAAGGCAAGCGGCACAGCATCTGAGAAAAAGAAAATTGAATACCTTGATAAAACATATGAAGTAACTGTACCGACAGACAAAATCGCCATTACGGGAAGCGTTGAATCAATGGAAGACGCGAAATTGCTTGACGTTCATCCGCAAGGCGCAATTTCATTCTCCGGCAAATTCCCTGATATGTTCAAAGACATTACTGATAAAGCCGAACCAACCGGAGAAAAAATGGAGCCAAATATTGAAAAGATTCTTGAAATGAAGCCAGATGTTATCCTAGCTTCAACAAAGTTTCCGGAAAAAACGCTGCAAAAAATCAGCACAGCAGGCACGACGATCCCAGTTTCTCATATCTCTTCAAACTGGAAGGAAAACATGATGCTGCTTGCCCAGCTGACTGGAAAAGAGAAAAAAGCTAAGAAAATTATTGCAGACTATGAACAGGATCTAAATGAAACAAAAACAAAAATCAACGATAAAGCGAAAGATTCAAAAGCGCTTGTCATCAGAATCAGACAAGGCAATATTTACATTTACCCTGAACAGGTGTATTTCAACTCCACACTATATGGTGATTTAGGCCTTAAGGCGCCGAATGAAGTAAAAGCTGCAAAAGCGCAAGAGCTTATTTCATTAGAAAAATTAAGTGAAATGAACCCAGACCATATTTTCGTCCAATTTTCTGATGATGAAAATGCAGACAAACCTGATGCCTTAAAAGATTTAGAGAAAAATCCAATCTGGAAAAGCCTTAAAGCAGTCAAAGAAGACCATGTGTATGTCAACTCAGTGGACCCTCTCGCACAAGGCGGCACAGCTTGGAGCAAAGTCCGTTTCCTGAAAGCGGCTGCTGAAAAATTGACACAAAACTAATTCAGAGTAGGTTTTTGTATGTATTCAAAACAGTGGACACGTATCATATTGATTACTTCTCCATTTGCTATAACGCTGTCGCTTTTGCTTTCAATCCTTTATGGGGCAAAGCATCTTAGCACAGATATTGTTTTTACATCTCTTATTCATTTCGATCCGGGAAACACAGACCATCAAATTATATGGCACTCCCGGATTCCAAGGGCTGCCGGCGCTCTGCTCATAGGGGCAGCCCTTGCTGTTTCTGGAGCGCTTATGCAGGGCATTACGCGCAATTATTTAGCTTCGCCATCCATTATGGGTGTTTCAGATGGTTCAGCGTTTATCATTACGCTTTGCATGGTTCTGCTCCCGCAATCATCTTCAATTGAAATGATGATATACTCTTTTATCGGCTCAGCGTTAGGAGCTGTGTTAGTATTCGGCCTTGCCGCCATGATGCCAAACGGATTTACCCCCGTGCAGCTCGCCATCATCGGCACAGTCACAAGCATGCTGCTCAGCAGCTTATCAGCGGCCATGTCGATTTATTTTCAAATTTCTCAGGATCTCAGTTTCTGGTACAGTGCCAGACTTCATCAAATGAGTCCAGATTTCCTGAAGCTTGCCGCTCCGTTTTTCCTGATTGGCATTATAATGGCCATTTCTCTCAGCAAAAAGGTAACCGCTGTATCATTAGGGGACGACATTTCTAAAAGCCTGGGGCAAAAGAAAAAAACCATTAAAATCATGGCGATGCTTTCCGTCATCATTTTAACCGGCAGTGCCGTAGCGCTGGCCGGGAAAATTGCGTTTGTCGGGTTGGTTGTTCCGCATATCACGAGATTTCTCGTCGGCTCTGATTACAGCAGGCTGATTCCGTGTTCCTGTATTTTGGGCGGAATCTTTTTAACC
Source organism: Bacillus sp. JZ109 (assembly GCF_053903135.1). NCBI lineage: Bacteria > Bacillati > Bacillota > Bacilli > Caryophanales > Bacillaceae > Bacillus > Bacillus sp. JZ109. Next base: position 3,869,607 of record NZ_CP096388.1, read on the forward strand.
TTGTGTGATCTCGCAAGCAGATTTATCAACTATCCGTTTGAAATACCGATTGAGGTCGTAACATCCATTATCGGCGTACCTTTCTTCCTTTATTTAATTAAACGAAAAGGAGGGGAGCAAAATGGCTAAAAAATATGCATTGTTCATCGCTTTGATTCTTGTTGTCAGCTATTTCAGCTTAACGAGCGGATCATTTTCTGTTCGTCCTGCTGAGCTGCTCTCCACTCTTTTTCAAATCGACCCGAATCCGCAGTATGAAATTTTGTTGTTCGATTTAAGACTGCCGCGGGTTGTCATGGCTGCTATTATTGGACTCGGTCTTGGCATTGCAGGCGCTGTTATCCAGGCCATCACGAGAAACGGGCTTGCTGACCCTGGAATTCTCGGAATCAACGCAGGGGCGGGAGCTGGCATTGTAGCGTTTATGCTCTTATTCCAAGGCCAGAAGGAAGTGACATCCATAGCTGCAGCGATGGGAATGCCGCTCTTCGGATTGATAGGCGGGCTCATCGCGGCGATCCTGATTTACATATTTGCATGGCACAGAGGCAATTTAGATTCAGGAAGAATTATTCTGGTAGGGATTGCGATCAATTCAGGATTCAGCGCCCTGTCTTTGTTTTTATCTTTAAAAATGGACCCGCAAGACTATCAAATGGCCATGGTGTGGAAAAACGGAAGCATCTGGTCTGCCAACTGGACGTATATCACAGCCGTTCTCCCATGGATGCTGCTGTTTATACCGATTCTTATCGGCAAATCCCGCCTGCTCGACACCATTCGTTTTGATGAAGACACAGTCAGAAGCCTCGGCATTTCATCAAATAAAGAAAAAACCATCCTGCTCGTTGCCTGTGTAGCAATCATCAGCGCCTGTGTCTCCGTAGCGGGAAGCATGGCGTTTGTCGGCTTAATTGCTCCCCATATCTCACGGAGACTGGCTGGCGTCGAACATCGCTATATCCTGCCACTGAGCGGTTTAATCGGGATGCTTCTTGTGATAAGCGCAGACTTTGCCGGAAAACTGTTTTTTCAGCCCGCAGAAGTGCCCGCAGGCATCATTTTGGCGATCCTCGGAGTTCCTTATTTCTTATATCTGCTTTTCAAGCAAAAAAAGGGGGAGAATGCTTGAAAGGATCTCTTTCAGAACACAAAGCCGGCAACAGGAGGTTCACGCTGTACCTCCCTCCTTCCTACAGCACAGACAGCGGGGGATTTCCTGCTGTTTACGTGCAGGATGGCAGTTCTTTGTTCCAAAACCAAATCGAATTATTAGAAAGCGCAGTTCAACAGCAAAGGCTCCCTGAACTCGTGCTGATCGGTATCGAACCCGAAAACCGGCTTGATGAATACACCCCATGGCCGGCTGCATCACTCAGTGATCGGTTCACGGACTTCGGCGGAATGGGATATCACTATCTGTCTGATATAACGAACCAGTTCATTCCGCTAATCGAAGAAAACTGGAACGTCACCAGGGAACCGCAGTCAAGAGGAATGATCGGTGCCTCATTAGGCGGACTCATCTCAATGTTCGCCTTATTAAAATATCCGTCACTGTTCGGGAAAATCGGCTCTATATCAGGTTCATACTGGTACGAGAACGCAGCGGAAACCATTCATATATCTTCTTTAAAGCCAGGCACTGTACGTGTTTTCATGTCTGTCGGGAATGAAGAAGGCCGTGAAAAACAATCCATTCAGCGACATATGCTGAAAAAAACAAAGCAAGTTCATCAAAGTCTAAAAGAAAAAGGCTTCACTGAAGACCGGTTGTATCTTTCAATTGAAAAAGGAACGGTGCACCACCGCAAGTATTTCTGCAAACAGTTCATCAACGCGCTCGAATGGCTATACGGAAAAAACCGCTCAACCCTATGAGCGGTTTTTTATGCTTTCTGCAACATTGGTTTTAATTCAAAACGATTCAGCATATAGCCAAACAAAGCAGCCAATATCTGCTGAAACAGCATGCCAATCACAACAGGAACTGCAACCTGAGTCGGGAAGAACGTAACGGCAAGAACTGCGCCGGCACTAATATTCCTCATGCCTCCCGTAAATATAAGAGAGACTATTTCCTCTTGCCGCCTTTTCATCATTTTTCCGATCAGCCAAGCAGCGGCATAACCTGTTAACGCGATAAAGAATACCGTTACAGCTATTCCTGCAAATCTCAAATCAATGGATTTGAAATAAGGAGCAATCGCTGAACTGTTAATCGCAATCACTGCCATCAAGCAAAGCTTTGAAAAAGGCGACAGCGCACTGCTCACAGACGCAGTTCTTTCTGGAGATGACATCTGATTAAACAGCATGCCCAAAAAAGAAGGAATCACGACCATTACAATCAGACCTTTCATCATTCCCCACACATCCATGTGAACCTGAGCGCCGGCCAGCAATGAAAGACTCAGCGGTACGATTAGCGGTGACAGCACAGTATCAACTAAAATAATCGAAAGTGTCAAACCGACATTCCCTTTGTACATCGCTGCCCAAATCAAGCTTGTAATCCCCGTAGGAATCACAACAGCCAATGTTAAACCGGTAATCGTCAAAGGATCACCTTTAAATATAAGATGGCCGCTGCCCCAAGCAAAAAGCGGCATGAAAATATGAAGAACGAATAGTGCAAGAATCATAGGGAGAGGATGAGACAATGCATGTCTCAAAGATTGAAAGTTCGCGCTCAGACTGCCTGCAAACGTAATAAAAGCAAAGATCCAAGGCACAGCCCATTCATACCCATTTAAAAACTGAGACAGCAGCACGCCCAGCACCACACTAGTCGGCGTTAACAGCGGCATCACTCTCCCCAATACACGGTTCAGCTTCTGAAGCATCATATGCAAGTCCCCTATTTAAAATTTCTCTTCTCTCTATTATATCAATGCTGCTTAAGTGTATGTTATATAAAAAAGCCCAGATCTCATTCATCTGGGCTTCTCTATTTTATGCCATCTGTTTCATTAGAGATTTACTCGCTTTATTCAAACCTTTTAACTCAGCTTCAATGCCTTGTTCCTTAAACTTCGCAACAATCTTATCAAGTGCGGCCGCTCCAGAATCGTCCCATACGTGAGCTTCAGTTAAGTCAATCACGACCCGCTCAATATCCTCTTGATAAATAAACGCATTTGCAAGATCCGTCACTGACGCAAAAAAGATTTGCCCCTTCACTTGATACGTTCTAAGCTTTTGATCCTCTGCATGAGAAACGATTTTCAGCTTCGAGATTTTTGCCACAAAGAACACGGCACTTAAAAGAACACCGACAAATACACCCTTAGATAAGTCATCCGTCACAACAACCGTAACTACAGTCACAACCATGACAATCGAGTCCGTGAGCGGCGCTTTTTTGAGACCTTTTAAGGAAGACCAATCAAATGTGCCGACAGACACCATAACCATTACAGCTACTAACGCCGCCATTGGGATTTTCACCACGACATGACTTAACACCGCCATTAAAAACATCAGAAAAGCACCGGCAACAAATGCTGACAAACGTCCGCGACCGCCCGCTTTTGTATTAATGACAGATTGTCCGATCATAGCGCAGCCTGCCATTCCGCCAAAGAATCCAGTCACGATATTCGCAATTCCCTGTCCGCGGCTCTCTTTATTTTTATCACTGTCCGTATCCGTCATTTCATCAATAATCTGTGCTGTCAGCAAAGATTCAAGCAACCCGACAAACGCTAAAGCAATTGAATAAGGAAAAATAATTTGCAGTGTTTCAAAGGTAAACGGAACATCAGGGATTAAGAAATGAGGCAACGAACTAGAAATATTGCCCATATCACCAACAGTCCGCACATCCACATGGAAAGTGACCGCAATAATTGTCATCACAATAATCGCCACAAGCGGAGACGGAACAGCAGTCGTAAACCTTGGCAGCACATAAATAATAACCAACGACCCGGCAAGCATCGCATACATGCTCCAAGAAGCACCTTCAAACTGGGGAAGCTGCGCAGAGAAGATAAGGATCGCCAGCGCATTCACAAACCCGATCATCACAGAACGCGGGATGAATTTCATTAATCTTGCAATTTTACTGATACCTAAAATCACTTGAATAATGCCAGTCAAAATCGTAGCCGCAAATAAATACTGAAGCCCATGATCAGCAACCAGCGACACCATAACGACTGCCATTGAGCCTGTCGCAGCTGAAATCATGCCAGGTCTGCCGCCAAAAATAGAAATAATAATGGCTATACAAAATGACGCATAAAGACCGACCATCGGATCCACGCCGGCTATAATAGAAAAGCCAATCGCTTCAGGAATTAATGCTAACGCAACTAAAATGCCAGCAAGAATGTCTTTTCGGATATTGCCGAACCATTGCTGTTTTAATGTAAAACTATCATTCAAATATAACGACTCCTTTTTAGTAAAAAATTAATCCGCACCATATCTATTGTATTGGGAGCTTTTTTTATTTTACGGGAGAAAATGAAAAGAAAAACGACCGGGGAAAACGGGGAAACGTTGAGTATATTGTATTGAGGCAAGGAGTTGTCATACAAAGAGTATCATAATAAATTTTTATCAATTACGCAAGATGATTGCTGAAGAAAAAAATGGCTCAAATATAGTCTGAGACATTTTATCATATCCGGATGAAACCAAGAATCGTTTTAATGACAGTAATATCTTTTCTCCCATTTGGCAACCCGAGCCGGTTTCCGAACAAACGACAGGCATGCTGCTCGCCGCCAATCCATTGGCAGCGAGCAGCATGCCAATCGCAGTCGGATGGAGTCTGGATGAGTCTCCCGTACAACCTGCATTTTGATTATTTATGACTCTCATGTTGATCATGCTGGTGATTGTATTGGGATTCAAAAATATTAGTAAAATGGATACTAACGAAAGCAAATCGGCACAGATATAAAATAAAAAACCCAGCTCAATGAGCTGGGTTTAAGCTTGCTTGGCGGCGTCCTACTCTCACAGGGGGAAACCCCCGACTACCATCGGCGCTGAAGAGCTTAACTTCCGTGTTCGGTATGGGAACGGGTGTGACCTCTTCGCTATCGCCACCAAACAAATTGAGAGTGTTCTCTCAAAACTAGATAACAGGTGTGACATCATTCAAAAATATGGTTAAGTCCTCGATCGATTAGTATCTGTCAGCTCCATGTGTCGCCACACTTCCACCTCAGACCTATCAACCTGATCATCTTTCAGGGATCTTACTTCCTTGCGGAATGGGAAATCTCATCTTGAGGGGGGCTTCATGCTTAGATGCTTTCAGCACTTATCCCGTCCGCACATAGCTACCCAGCGATGCCCTTGGCAGAACAACTGGTACACCAGCGGTGCGTCCATCCCGGTCCTCTCGTACTAAGGACAGCTCCTCTCAAATTTCCT
>NZ_CP096388.1:3877500-3880000 GCF_053903135.1 Bacillus sp. JZ109
ATATGGATACCACTCCATTACGAGTGGTGGGTTTCCCCATTCGGAAATCTCCGGATCAAAGCTTGCTTACAGCTCCCCGAAGCATATCGGTGTTCGTCCCGTCCTTCATCGGCTCCTAGTGCCAAGGCATCCACCGTGCGCCCTTTCTAACTTAACCGTTAAAAAGAATCACTATGTGATATCTTGTATTACTAATTGAATGTGATGTCTACTGTTATCTAGTTTTCAAAGAACACGTTTCGAAGGAATGATCCTTCAAAACTAAACAAGACAGGGAACGTTCTGTTTATAAGACCCAAGGTCTTATATTCCGTATAATATCCTTAGAAAGGAGGTGATCCAGCCGCACCTTCCGATACGGCTACCTTGTTACGACTTCACCCCAATCATCTGTCCCACCTTCGGCGGCTGGCTCCTAAAAGGTTACCTCACCGACTTCGGGTGTTACAAACTCTCGTGGTGTGACGGGCGGTGTGTACAAGGCCCGGGAACGTATTCACCGCGGCATGCTGATCCGCGATTACTAGCGATTCCAGCTTCACGCAGTCGAGTTGCAGACTGCGATCCGAACTGAGAACAGATTTGTGGGATTGGCTTAACCTCGCGGTTTCGCTGCCCTTTGTTCTGTCCATTGTAGCACGTGTGTAGCCCAGGTCATAAGGGGCATGATGATTTGACGTCATCCCCACCTTCCTCCGGTTTGTCACCGGCAGTCACCTTAGAGTGCCCAACTAAATGCTGGCAACTAAGATCAAGGGTTGCGCTCGTTGCGGGACTTAACCCAACATCTCACGACACGAGCTGACGACAACCATGCACCACCTGTCACTCTGCCCCCGAAGGGGACGTCCTATCTCTAGGATTGTCAGAGGATGTCAAGACCTGGTAAGGTTCTTCGCGTTGCTTCGAATTAAACCACATGCTCCACCGCTTGTGCGGGCCCCCGTCAATTCCTTTGAGTTTCAGTCTTGCGACCGTACTCCCCAGGCGGAGTGCTTAATGCGTTAGCTGCAGCACTAAGGGGCGGAAACCCCCTAACACTTAGCACTCATCGTTTACGGCGTGGACTACCAGGGTATCTAATCCTGTTCGCTCCCCACGCTTTCGCTCCTCAGCGTCAGTTACAGACCAGAGAGTCGCCTTCGCCACTGGTGTTCCTCCACATCTCTACGCATTTCACCGCTACACGTGGAATTCCACTCTCCTCTTCTGCACTCAAGTTCCCCAGTTTCCAATGACCCTCCCCGGTTGAGCCGGGGGCTTTCACATCAGACTTAAGAAACCGCCTGCGAGCCCTTTACGCCCAATAATTCCGGACAACGCTTGCCACCTACGTATTACCGCGGCTGCTGGCACGTAGTTAGCCGTGGCTTTCTGGTTAGGTACCGTCAAGGTACCGCCCTATTCGAACGGTACTTGTTCTTCCCTAACAACAGAGCTTTACGATCCGAAAACCTTCATCACTCACGCGGCGTTGCTCCGTCAGACTTTCGTCCATTGCGGAAGATTCCCTACTGCTGCCTCCCGTAGGAGTCTGGGCCGTGTCTCAGTCCCAGTGTGGCCGATCACCCTCTCAGGTCGGCTACGCATCGTTGCCTTGGTGAGCCGTTACCTCACCAACTAGCTAATGCGCCGCGGGTCCATCTGTAAGTGGTAGCCGAAGCCACCTTTTATGTTTGAACCATGCGGTTCAAACAACCATCCGGTATTAGCCCCGGTTTCCCGGAGTTATCCCAGTCTTACAGGCAGGTTACCCACGTGTTACTCACCCGTCCGCCGCTAACATCAGGGAGCAAGCTCCCATCTGTCCGCTCGACTTGCATGTATTAGGCACGCCGCCAGCGTTCGTCCTGAGCCAGGATCAAACTCTCCGATAAAGTAGTTTGACTGACTACGCACATCGCTGTGCGATTTTTAAAAACTGAATTAACAGGTACGTTTTGTCTTGTTTAGTTTTCAAAGATCATTTTGTTTGTCCGCTTTGTTAAAGCAACTTTATTAGTATACAACGTCACTTCTTCAAAGTCAACAACTTTTTTTAAAAATTACACTAACGTGCAATTGCTTGGCGGCGTCCTACTCTCACAGGGGGAAACCCCCGACTACCATCGGCGCTGAAGAGCTTAACTTCCGTGTTCGGTATGGGAACGGGTGTGACCTCTTCGCTATCGCCACCAAACAAATTGAGAGTGTTCTCTCAAAACTAGATAACAGGTGTGACATCATTCAAAAATATGGTTAAGTCCTCGATCGATTAGTATCTGTCAGCTCCATGTGTCGCCACACTTCCACCTCAGACCTATCAACCTGATCATCTTTCAGGGATCTTACTTCCTTGCGGAATGGGAAATCTCATCTTGAGGGGGGCTTCATGCTTAGATGCTTTCAGCACTTATCCCGTCCGCACATAGCTACCCAGCGATGCCCTTGGCAGAACAACTGGTACACCAGCGGTGCGTCCATCCCGGTCCTCTCGTACTAAGGACAGCTCCTCTCAAAT
>NZ_CP096388.1:3882500-4002500 GCF_053903135.1 Bacillus sp. JZ109
TTCAGATATGGATACCACTCCATTACGAGTGGTGGGTTTCCCCATTCGGAAATCTCCGGATCAAAGCTTGCTTACAGCTCCCCGAAGCATATCGGTGTTCGTCCCGTCCTTCATCGGCTCCTAGTGCCAAGGCATCCACCGTGCGCCCTTTCTAACTTAACCGTTAAAAAGAATCACTATGTGATATCTTGTATTACTAATTGAATGTGATGTCTACTGTTATCTAGTTTTCAAAGAACACGTTTCGAAGGAATGATCCTTCAAAACTAAACAAGACAGGGAACGTTCTGTTTATAAGACCCAAGGTCTTATATTCCGTATAATATCCTTAGAAAGGAGGTGATCCAGCCGCACCTTCCGATACGGCTACCTTGTTACGACTTCACCCCAATCATCTGTCCCACCTTCGGCGGCTGGCTCCTAAAAGGTTACCTCACCGACTTCGGGTGTTACAAACTCTCGTGGTGTGACGGGCGGTGTGTACAAGGCCCGGGAACGTATTCACCGCGGCATGCTGATCCGCGATTACTAGCGATTCCAGCTTCACGCAGTCGAGTTGCAGACTGCGATCCGAACTGAGAACAGATTTGTGGGATTGGCTTAACCTCGCGGTTTCGCTGCCCTTTGTTCTGTCCATTGTAGCACGTGTGTAGCCCAGGTCATAAGGGGCATGATGATTTGACGTCATCCCCACCTTCCTCCGGTTTGTCACCGGCAGTCACCTTAGAGTGCCCAACTAAATGCTGGCAACTAAGATCAAGGGTTGCGCTCGTTGCGGGACTTAACCCAACATCTCACGACACGAGCTGACGACAACCATGCACCACCTGTCACTCTGCCCCCGAAGGGGACGTCCTATCTCTAGGATTGTCAGAGGATGTCAAGACCTGGTAAGGTTCTTCGCGTTGCTTCGAATTAAACCACATGCTCCACCGCTTGTGCGGGCCCCCGTCAATTCCTTTGAGTTTCAGTCTTGCGACCGTACTCCCCAGGCGGAGTGCTTAATGCGTTAGCTGCAGCACTAAGGGGCGGAAACCCCCTAACACTTAGCACTCATCGTTTACGGCGTGGACTACCAGGGTATCTAATCCTGTTCGCTCCCCACGCTTTCGCTCCTCAGCGTCAGTTACAGACCAGAGAGTCGCCTTCGCCACTGGTGTTCCTCCACATCTCTACGCATTTCACCGCTACACGTGGAATTCCACTCTCCTCTTCTGCACTCAAGTTCCCCAGTTTCCAATGACCCTCCCCGGTTGAGCCGGGGGCTTTCACATCAGACTTAAGAAACCGCCTGCGAGCCCTTTACGCCCAATAATTCCGGACAACGCTTGCCACCTACGTATTACCGCGGCTGCTGGCACGTAGTTAGCCGTGGCTTTCTGGTTAGGTACCGTCAAGGTACCGCCCTATTCGAACGGTACTTGTTCTTCCCTAACAACAGAGCTTTACGATCCGAAAACCTTCATCACTCACGCGGCGTTGCTCCGTCAGACTTTCGTCCATTGCGGAAGATTCCCTACTGCTGCCTCCCGTAGGAGTCTGGGCCGTGTCTCAGTCCCAGTGTGGCCGATCACCCTCTCAGGTCGGCTACGCATCGTTGCCTTGGTGAGCCGTTACCTCACCAACTAGCTAATGCGCCGCGGGTCCATCTGTAAGTGGTAGCCGAAGCCACCTTTTATGTTTGAACCATGCGGTTCAAACAACCATCCGGTATTAGCCCCGGTTTCCCGGAGTTATCCCAGTCTTACAGGCAGGTTACCCACGTGTTACTCACCCGTCCGCCGCTAACATCAGGGAGCAAGCTCCCATCTGTCCGCTCGACTTGCATGTATTAGGCACGCCGCCAGCGTTCGTCCTGAGCCAGGATCAAACTCTCCGATAAAGTAGTTTGACTGACTACGCACATCGCTGTGCGATTTTTAAAAACTGAATTAACAGGTACGTTTTGTCTTGTTTAGTTTTCAAAGATCATTTTGTTTGTCCGCTTTGTTAAAGCAACTTTATTAGTATACAACGTCACTTCTTCAAAGTCAACAACTTTTTTTAAAAACTTTTGGTGGAGCCTAGCGGGATCGAACCGCTGACCTCCTGCGTGCAAAGCAGGCGCTCTCCCAGCTGAGCTAAGGCCCCATAAAAAATGGTCGGGAAGACAGGATTCGAACCTGCGACCCCATGGTCCCAAACCATGTGCTCTACCAAGCTGAGCTACTTCCCGATTCCCTATCTATTCTATTAAAAGATATGGCGCGCCCGAGAGGAGTCGAACCCCTAACCTTTTGATCCGTAGTCAAACGCTCTATCCAATTGAGCTACGGGCGCAATTCAATTTACAATATCCCGTTGGGATAAATGGAGCGGAAGACGGGATTCGAACCCGCGACCCCCACCTTGGCAAGGTGGTGTTCTACCACTGAACTACTTCCGCATATCGCAATAAAAAAAGCTTTCTCCTTATGAGAAACCTTGGTAATAATACATTTAATAAAGCTTCCAAGCGGGCTCGAACCGCTGACCTCTTCCTTACCATGGAAGAGCATCTTGAAAGTTTATATCCGGTTTCTTAGAACAAAAGTAATTATAGCAGGGTTTTGATAAATGTCAATACGGTTTAGACAAATTTAGAAAGGTGGCGAATAATCGTGTTCGCCACCTTTCTGCCACCCTGGGTGGCGGACACCTGAAATTAACCCCGAACAAATAATTCATTAAATGAGTGCAAAATAAAAAACCATCTATTATAAGATGGCTTTCATTTAACAACTTTCAATGTTCTTGGCAATCCTTCTTCCCAAGTTACATATTCTTTTCTTCTTAATGCAACCAAAAGGCCTTTTACTGAGCTTGTTGATTTCAAACTTAATTCTTTCATTAGTTCTCTATATGATGGAGGAAACCCCTTTTCCTTTATATGTTTTTCAATTGCCTTCAACGCCTCTAATTGTCTCTCTGTGATTTTACGCATAATTCCTGACCCCTCTTTTAGTTGCTGCAGGAGAAACAGCAAGGATATTCTCGATCGTAAACGTCTTTGTTTGACGGGTGCTGAAACAATAAGCGCGTATGTAACTCTGATTAATCTGCCGAACAATAATTGATCTCTTTGTAATGAGACCGTCATTTCTCATATATATCATATCTAATGGTGTTTTCTCAGTTAATGAACGTTTTAAAATCGATTCCATGCTTTCCTCCTCCTTCTTTACCATTATTTTATGCGAACATTAGTTCTATTTCAAGTTGAAAAGCGAATGTTCGTTCTGGTATTATTTACTCAAGGAGGCAATTGAATTGAATGATTTTGAACAAAAAGTGTATCGGATTATTTTTAATATGACCCACTTCGGAAAAAATCCCTCGTTGGATCAATTGAAGAGAAAAACCGGGAAGGATGAACGAGCTATACGGGAAGCCGTTAAGAATCTTATGAGGCAGCGTTTGTTAAATTGGGATAAGAAAAAGAATAAGTGGATTGTTTAAAAACCCCACCTTAAAAGATGGGGTTTAACAGGGTAATATCACTTAGATATTAATAGCTTTTTCGGCTACATGGAAAGTTCCAGAATCATTCATGGCAGCATATACATTTTCCACATTTAATAAACCTGCAAAAAGAATACCGATTAAAGCGGAGCTGATTAAAATTTTTTTCATTATATAGCCTCCGTAACCTTAAGTATTTGTGTTTGTGCATGTATAGTTCTCTTTAAGAAGCTTCTTCCCTCTGCATAGTTTCTTTGCTCATAATGAAAGTCACCCAATTTTTCTGTCAATTCTGCAAAATCAGACCACAGGCGTTTCTTTTCCAAATAGTCTAAGCTTCGATTTACTTCTGTTTCATTATATTCTTCATATATTGAATTAATGATCTTTAATTTTGCCATGTATTCTTCTTCATTAGAATCTTCAGCCCGTTTTAAAGCTGTTTCATAAAAGAAACGTGCTTCCTTAGGTTTGTTGCTTTGGTAAAGTACATTTGCCATCATATATAATGATCTTACTCCATACACTGTATCAAGATGTTCTTTCATGTCTATTGCTTTTTTGAAATGCTCTTCAGCTGCACTTAGGTTTTGGGTCCTTAAATAAACTAAGCCTAAATTATGAAAGATCACTCCAATGATCCTTTTTGCCTTTTTCTCACTCATTCCCTCAGCGACACTTAAAGCTTCTCGGTAATATGATTCCGCCTCTGTCAGCCGGTACATATCGTACATATTAGCTCCAAACATCATATTGCATCCGATCACTTTTACCTTATACAATCGATTTTTTTCAAACAAATGCTTAGCTTTTTTTAAATGATTCAGGGAAACAAAATGCTGATCAATTTGATAGTAGGCATCTGCTATTTTATAATGAAATTCAGCTTGTTCCATTTCATCTGAAACTGCAGTCAATTCTTCCTCAGCTTTACGATAATAACTTATCGCTTCCACGTATTCTTTATGATCAAATTCATACATCCCTCGGAAAAATAATGAGTAATATTTTAAAAGGCCTGTAAGTCTTTTTTGCGGTTTTTCTATTTTTTCAAGTAGTTCATCGACTGTGGGACGATCCCGATATCTGTCTTCTGGCTCCAATGAATCTAACATCAATTGATGACGGAAACACATCAATGAATAATAAACAAGTAAATCTTGATCCTCTTCCATTTCCTCTATATCTTGCTCCACTTCCGCCTTTAAGATTTCTGCATCAGGAACACTGAATTGACGAATCATTTTATACCATTCATTGATCTTGACTCCCACTCGGGATGACGGTAAAACTTGGTCCATACATACCCCTCCCTCTTATGTCTATTTTTGTAATATTGTAACATTTCCAAAAAGTGTTTATGCCGCAAAAAAACCGCAAACTTATTCTTCGGTTCATTCTTTTAATCGATCACCTTTCAAATAAAAGGATATTTTGTATTTCTCACTCTCCTTATATGGTAAAATTTTGTTAGTTGTTGAACCAAAAAGCTTAACAAGAAAGGATATGATCATGAAGGTATTTGAAGCTAAATCATTGCTTTCTGAAGCTGAAAACCGTGCAAAGGAATACAAAGATACAAGGAACCAAATGGTCAAATTAAAGAATGCCTTCAAATCAGTGGCTGATCTTGATGACAGTGAGTTTTCAGGTAAAGGCGCCAATAACATAAAGGCATTTTATGAAGATCAAGCAGGGATCACTGACCAATGGATTGATTTGATCGACATGAAAATTGCATTTCTCACGAGTATTATTGGCATCCTGGAAGACGCAAGCTTATCCGATGCCTACATAGAAGAATCTTTTTTAGAACACGAGCTGGCCAACGCTTATACTAAATCAAGATCCATCATGTCAGAACAGAAAAAAGCAATAAAAGACATTCTAAATGACATCAACGATATACTACCACTAGATTTATTCTCCACAGAAACTTTTAAAGACGAACTCTCTTCAGCCGACAAAAAACGTACCAAGACCATCAAAAAAATTCATGAAGTCGATGAAAATTTAACATCTGAATATGCACTCTCAGAAGCAAATGAACAAATGATTCAGGCTGATTATCAAGCACTCATGAACGCTACAGCAAAAGGTAAAAACGCCTCCCCTATCCACTATAATGCAAAAGCTTATAGAGAGAGTGAAATTCATAAAATGACCGAGGATGTAAAAAAACAAACTACTGACTATATTTCCTTTAAAGATCAGCAGGCCGAACAAAGAAGAATTGCGAAGGAACAAGAGGAGCTCGCAAATAGGCCGTGGTATGAAAAGACCTGGGATGTCGTTTGTAATTTTACGGGGGAAGTCTCCGGATATTATGATTATAAGAGAGCTGCTGATGGCGTCGATCCAGTCACCGGTGAAAAATTAACTGATGGGCAACGGGTGGCAGCTGGCGCAATGGCTGCGGCAGGATACATCCCTATAGTTGGCTGGGCCGGGAAATTAGCCAAAGGCGGAAAGGCTGTCTACTCAACGAGCAAAGCCATCTATAAGGCAGACAAAGCGCTTGATATCTATAAAACACCTAAGACATTCCCTGCCCTTCAAAACTCCAGTAAAGGACTCTACGGTCTTGCGTCAGCGAATGGTTTTAGTGAAGCAATAACCGGTCGAGATATGTTCGGGAATAAAATTTCTGAGGAGAGACGTGAAAACAGCTTTAATAGTGCTCTAGCTGCTCTCGGGCCTATAGGAGCAATCGGAACCGGCAAAGTATTGAAAGCAAGCGCAGGAGCCGGAAAATCTTCAAATCTCTATCGCGGGGATAAAGATTTATATTCCTCCAAAGCAGCTAATGGCTTAGGAAAATCACATATTGATCCGGACACCGGAAATCTCGTGCCAATAAATAAAGAAGGAATGTATAAAGGTAGACAAGTCACAGTAACAGAACATATTTTAGGCGGATTTAGAGGAGCCCAAAAGTCTAATAGTCCGTACACCAGTTTCACAATGAATAAAAATATAATCACTAATTATGGTGATAATTCTATTGAATTAAATCTGCCGGCATTGCGAAAGGCCATCCAGTCAGGAGAAGTAAAAGGAGTAGCTATTTTATCTCCCAAAAAAATTGAACGTCTAATAAAGAATGATAAGCATTCAGATTATTGGAAGAAAAGAGCTCTTAGTTGGACAAAAAGAGATACTGAATATTTAATAAGAGACGAGATACCAAGCGAGTATTTCAAACTGCAATCAAAGGAGGGAAAATAAGTGTTCCTTTACTATAAAGATGAAAAGTTAGGCGAAATTCACGACGTTAGCGGAGAAGGTATGTGGATGTACGGTATTCTCAGCCCATATGAAAACATCGAGACCTTTCGAGACCTTTTTAATGACCTTATTGACGAAGATGGTGACTTCGATGAAACGAAATACGACGAAGAATGGCTAAATGACAAAAACTGGTTCGTTTCGGATAACGGGAATAAAAGAGGCATTATTGTTCCGGCTGTTTATCCTGATGGTGCTATAAACTGGAGATGGATATAAAAAAAGGGGCCCAACATGGGCCCTTTTTTTATCCAAAACTAGAAACAGACGTATATAAATAATGTTTACTTACTCTTGATTTTAAATCGTAGTTGATAGACCCTTGTCCAATAACACCATATTTCAATCGATACCGAGCAGATGCAGAAGCTTTAGAAGTTTCTTGTGCACGAGTTATCTTTAGCTCATCACCTTGCACAGTAAATGGCGGCGCGACAAAATGCCATTCATCCCATGCCTTTGTGATTTTGCTGTAGGAAATTACTTTCTTCGGCTTTGGTCTACTTACTTTGATACGGTAGCTTAGGTTTATTACTCCAGTATTCCAGTAGATTTTAAAGGTTGTTGTACCTACCGGAACAGGGTATGTACCCATAGTACTGAATTCATCTTCAGTCTTTTCTGGAATAATCCCCATAGTTCCAACATACTTTCCATTATCGTCATAAATTTTTTGCTCCTGAGGTTTGGTCGAATCCATGTCAAATGCGACTTCTTTCTCAGGTAAAACCGGTTGCTGTGGCATTTCCGCAGCCTTTGATGTGTTTTCAAATGTTGTTGACAAAACGAGAGCTAAAACCGTGGCAATAACGACTGTCACAAACTTTTTCATGCTACTCCTCCTATCAAACTTTTTTCGAAACAATGCCATATTAACACAAATATACAAATAAATACATACTTTTCTATATTTATCCCTACGAAAAAAACATGTATAATGACACTTGAAATCTACAACTGCTTCTAGGTTACACTAGGAGAAAGCCTAAAAAGAAAGGTTGATGGGTTTGAACTTATATTTAGTAACAGCCCTTGTAATATCAGTATTATTAAACGTAATTTTATGTATTCAGCTAGGAAAATTCAGAACAAGTCGAATTTCCAAATGGAAAGAAGGCATGGGAATTAACACTCCATTCGCGGCATTAGTCTGGGCTTTCCTTGCTATAACAATTGTTTTGAGTCTTATAGGTTTATTGGCTGGAGTTAGTGATTTATAAAAGGAGGAACTAAAGTGGAAATGTTTCTAACTTGGATCACAACGATTATACCTTTTATCTTTTTGTTTATTGGAGTTAGTGTTATTTGGTGGGTAGTGCGGTATTTACTCACGATTAGAAAAAATTCTTTCAAGAAGATTGAACAAAACAATGAAATCATCAGTCTACTAAAAAATAGGTGACAGACTCTCTTCAACGAATTTTTAAAAAAGCCCCCTTGTTAGGAGGGCTTTTTGTTATTTTAAAAGTGATTCAATTTTCGCTTTTGTCTTCGGCCCATAAACGCCATCAGTAGTCAGACCATTTACTGACTGGAACCGTTTGACTGCATTTGCTGTTTTCGGACCATATACGCCGTCGATACCGTTATTCTTCGCCCCTTTGTCTGGATAGAAGTAAAGAGCCGCTAGAGCATTTTGAACCTGTCTGACATTCGTTCCTTTCGTCATCGGACTTGTCACTTTAATAACTCCGGAAGGCAGCGGGTATGACGTTTTTTTACTGCTTGGTTTAGTGCTGGATGTACTGGATCCTTTCAGTTTCAACTTTTGGCCAACTGTAATTTTATTCGGGTTTTTAATGTTATTCCAGCTCTGAAGATTTGCCACACTCGCCCCGTGCTCTTTTGCAATTGCAGAAAGAGTATCGCCTTTTTTCACTGTATATGTTGTTCCGGATCCTGAAGAACCGCCTGAAGACGCTGAACTTTTTCCACCGATTTTGTTTAATTCATCAGCAATAGCGGCTTTCACTTCATCCCATCTACCCTCATCTAAAATACGGTGCGGGCAATATTTGCCGCTCCAATCTTGGTGCTTGCGGACACGATCAATACCCCAACCGCGCTCTTTAAGCAGTTGCGCCACAAACTTGATTGCCAATTTTTCAGCAGCGTAGTATTTAGCGCCTCCTGACTTGCTGTAGCAGATCTCTACCCCGATAGACTTGCGGTTTCCTGGACCTTCTTTTCCATCTCCTGTGTGCCATGCATTACGATTCAACGGAAGCCCTTGAATAACCTGTTTATCATCCACCGCAAAATGATAGCTTGTTGAGCTTGTGTTGTTCTTCATATAAGAAATTTCATTCTTCGCTGAAGCATCGTTTGCCGTATTGTGAATAGTGATATATTCCGGAACCATAGGATTCGGACATTTCAAAGTGTATTTTTCTTGAGAAACTAAATTTTTCACCACTTTAATGGCCATGATATTTCCTCTCCTATTCATTTTAGATTAAAAAAGGCTGCCAGCCGGCAACCTCATTTAGTTAGATTGTTTCGTTTTAAAATTGCTTTCTGCTTGTGTCCTTTGGTTGTCACGTAGTTATTTTTGAACCAGGCTGCGAGTGTCGTGCCGATAGTAAAGATCACAGACCCTGCTGTGTAAAGAGCTTCAGCAAGCTGATTCACTTGGTCCTCCGTAATATCTAAAGGTGACTTTCCAAACATCAACATAGTTTGGTTGATAAGTGCAATTAAAAGAAGCACAGTCCGAATGACCGTGCCTTTGTCGTAGTTTTTCATTTTGTATGTTCCTCCTTATTTTTGCAAAACGGTATAAAAAATAGCGATTGCGCCGCCAATAACGCCAGTGCATACCGCTGTTATGATAGCGCCTGTGATCGAGCGCTTGATCCATGTTGTATTTTCTTCTATTTTGTTTAGTTTTTCATTCAGCGTCATGATCTGCTGATCTTGTCTATCCGAGACACGCTCAAGGGCATTGACGCGCTGCTCTATCGCTTTATTCTCACTTTTAATCTCTGATATTTCTCTTTGTAGTGCGAGCAAATCCGGTACCTCCGTCGGTTGTGACATCAGTACACCCCCCTTTTATTTCATCTTCTTCACCTCCTCCGAGGCACAATAAAAGGACAGCCGGATTTTATGAGACGGCCGTCCCTCTTACTGAAAAGTTTCCATTCGTCAAAGATTTAAGTTCCATCACGATTTCTTTAAAACCGGTAATATCAAAAGACCAGGCTTCTGACTTCCCTTTTGTGCTAGTGGCAAACGTGCCATCGTCCACTTTTTGCCCTCTGAGGGCTCGTTTTGTTCCTGATAAGGATTTACCCCAGAATATTAATTCGCTTGTCTCAGCTGTCCCATAAACCTCAATAAGCAACGTTTTAAATGATCCCACAGTGAACGGGGTACCTTCACCCACTGTTTCTGTTTTATCATGAAAAACAACATCCATTGTTTTTGCTTGAGTGTCCAATGAGCTAATATTCAAGCCTTCAGTCTGAACTTTTAAGCGCCCATCATCGGTTAAGCCGCTCTTATCTATTTGCATAGTGAGCGGAGCAGCTGTCCTAATTGGAACAGCTTGTTTAATATTTATGTCTTCTTCCCCAGCGCCAAGCGACTGATAAAGCAAGAAATCGGACTGTTGCAGGTTACCGTTTGCATACCTGAAGCGGAAATATCGTTGTGTTAAGTGGATCCAATCAGTCTCGCCAAGTGTCCCCGCCTTAACCAGTAAGGAAGATACTGTCGTCCATGTATTCTGATCGTTACTTTCTTCGATAAATAATGTACCTTCACGATCAGAATAAGCATGTCCTTTTACTTTTGAAATTAAAACCTGACCTAATCGATCTTGGCCATACTGTGTATAAACTTCAGTCGCTTTTAAGACTGCATTTGTCAACAGCTCAGCATTACCTGAAATGGCAGCCATCGGCACCACAAAATCTCTGTTCCCTTCTCTGTATGGCTTGGCTGCCCCCGGCTTACCGGCTGCATCTGTTGGAAATTGAAAACTATACTGCGTCATTTTAAAATTCCTCCTTGCTTTTGTTAGTCTTTAGCGGTCTAGCATGGGCGTTACATCGGACCCACCCCCTTTAAGGCAAAATAAAAAAGCCCTACATGGCTTCTCCTGTGATCTCTTTATACTGTTCTGCAGTGATTAGATTTTTTTCTATTCCTTCCTGTAAATCTTCGTGCGAGCAATCTCTATAGTGGATTGCCTGCTTCACCATTTCAGGGGTAGCCCAGTTATAATATAAAGCCAGTACCCAATAATTCATTCTTCATTCCCTCCTTCTAAGGAAAGCAGCTGCAGCTTTATTTCAGACAGCGCATTTCCTAAAGTTTGGTTTAATTCTTCAAGCTGTTTGCGGGCCAGCTTTTCTTGCGACAATTCTTGTGCAAGCAACGCGACCTGATCAGGAGGCTCATATGGTGGATTGCTTTTTGATTCTTCCCACCACAACTGCAACTCCTCTTCCGTCGGAATAGGCGTCCTTAAATTCCATTCTTCAATATAAGACCCACTCCCATCGTTTCTCAAGACAAAATCCTTTTTGGGGACGGCCTTAGGATACTTGTACATGATGGCATCATATAAGATCATAAGCTCTCCTCCTAAATGTTTCGGTAATTCCGACCGCCTAATTCCAAAATATCGAAATAATTAAGAACTCCATTGCTGTCCATGATATAACGGGTTTTGGATCCGGAATAACCCGCATACACGTAAATCTCGATATAATCTCCTTCATCAAGTGGAACGGTTACTGTGCCTGTCACCGTCGCGTGAAACTCTATTGAATCGCTGTTATCTTTTGGAGATGGAATTATGAAGCGATTCATCAATTTATATTTAGCTCCGTTCTTATAAACATAAAGCTCAAAGTTTGAATATTGGAGTGAGTTTTCAATATACAAACTTGCGCCTACCAGATACATTCCTGAATGACTGGCCGTAAATCTGTTGGTTTTCGTATCAAACAATTTATGGCTGTCTTTGATGATCCGGTTGAATTTGATTTTCTGGAGTTCTCCTCTTATCAAAGCTTGTCTGCCTGTCGTCCCTATGTTCGCATGGGCAAAACTAGATATTTTTTCCCATTGAGTCCAACCAGACTCATTCCACCAGTGCCGAATCCATGTCCCCGTATTATAGTAATAATCACCGGTTTCATTTGCGGTCCCATAGAAGTATTGAGTAAAACGATAGTTCGAACGCTTTTCGTTTTTCACAAATCCATAGCTGAGTGGATAACCAGTTTTATTGCCCTGGCCAATATCCATTAACGTAATTCCGAGAGGATATTCACTTCCTGAAGTCCGGGCATCTTGTATTGCCTCTGAATCTGGTAAGACAGTCAATTTCTCATTGGTGAATTTCTGATCCGCGTATATTTTCGCATTCTCTTCAGCACGATCTGCTTTTTCCTGGGCAGCATCTTGGGTTTCCTTGGCATTCCATTCTGCTCTTTCATATGCTGTAATATGAATCGTTTCATCATCAAC
The DNA here is from genome assembly GCF_053903135.1 of Bacillus sp. JZ109. Taxonomy (NCBI): domain Bacteria; kingdom Bacillati; phylum Bacillota; class Bacilli; order Caryophanales; family Bacillaceae; genus Bacillus; species Bacillus sp. JZ109. The sequence continues at coordinate 3,894,753 of NZ_CP096388.1, forward strand.
ATGTCGATTAAATTCAGCTTTTGAAGCTTGCTGCACATTCTCTACATTTCCAAGCCCAATTTGAGCCTTTGTCGTGCCGTGCGGATTATTCATGTTATTTTTATGTGCTGCTAAATCTTTATGCGCGTCATGAATGCCTTTCTCCCAACGGTTTACATCATCCTCATTGATCGGATCATCCGGCAGCCAGTCTGTTTTTTCTTCATATGCCATTTATTACACCACCTCAAAAGTAAATCTAAAGTCCAGCGTTCTATTGTTACTTACATCTAAATCTGTTGTTCTTTCCGTAATCACGTTGTTCTGTTCATCAAGAATCTGAACACTTTCAATGTGTTTGATATCTTCTTCCCGATGGGTAAGCACTGTAACAACTGCGCCCTGAATGGTTATTTCCACAATCTTTGTTTCCTTCCCATTCAGCAGCACTTTCGATATTCTACTCTTCAAATCTGCAGCTGTACGCTCTCTATAAACTTGCGTAATCATGGTAATACCACCTCGTTATTATTGAGCGTGACGGAATAGCCCACCATCAGCTCACTTACCTTTCGATATCTTCTGTTATTCAGAATGAAAGTATCCATTATCTGGAGCGGCTCATTTAAAGCAGCTCGCAAGGTATACGCCAAGTGAGCCGGTTTCATGTTCTCCAGTATCTCTATGAGCTCGCTCATATGCTGCATATCATCCATATCAATATCAACATTAAAGCGGTACTCACCAGGAAGCAGCCGGACCTGAGCGGATGGATTCTTTAGAAACCGGTTCAATGCCTGTTCAATAGCTTTATACGTTGCCGGCGGGATATTGGACATTTTTGAGATAAGACGCAGCCGGCGGATTTCGTACGTATCACCGGACTCTCGAGGCACGTTCAATATTTTTTCCCACCGTTCAAGTCCCCAGGTTGCTGTTGTGACAAATAGCTGATCTGTCAGATCAAAGATGCCGTTATTTTGCTTTTCAAATTCGGGAGCTTCTGCCTGAAGAAGTTCAGCCATTTCCTTTAACTTGGTAAGGAACGGCGGCAGGTAAGCGGTCATTTCATCGAGTTTGCTCAATGATTGTCACCTTCCCAAGCTTAGGAATTTCAACGTCACTAAGAATTAAATTTTCAGCCACGCCGTTGATTTTGATATCTGCATAATCACTTACTGAGGGTGAATTATAGACAATATTATTGATCTGCGATAAGCGGATAACATTGTCTTCGAACGCCATCTTTTTAAATAGATTTAATACACCTGATTCGATTTCTTTCTTCACCTGATCAATAGAGCTATTGACCTCGGGAAGCACCTCTGCTGATATCTCAATCTCTTTCCAAACCGCACTCTCCACCGTGACAAAGGCACCTATTGGCGCTTGTCCCTCACCTTGTCCGGGTTCAGGGTCAATATAGTTTTTAACCTTAGAAATCAATATATCGGAAGCAGGTTCCAAGTTGGCATTGGTCACAACAATTTTGACTGTGCCATCCCCGTTCCATAGCGGAAAAATTTTTGCCTTTCCGACTCCGTCAACTTCTTCCGCCCACTGTTTATAATGCTCTTTATTTGCACTGACAGCTTCCCGGCGAACGCGGGTAAAATATCTAGCTCTTAAACTGTCATCATCCTCTTCTTCACGACCAGGAATCAGAATCTCTTTTACAATAGCCTTTTGAAGCCCAGGTATAGTGTCTAATGACAATAGATTCTGACCGGATATGTTTGCGTTCCCTGCTTCTCCAACTGTTTCACATTCCAACGTCCCGTCAGCTGTGTATTGGAAATACAGGTTATCTACAAAAAAGCGGGAACCCACTGGAATGGTTATTCCTTCAGTAAACTCCGCTGCCCGGACTGCTTTCGTGGCAGCCGTTCGCTCAATGCCGGCTTCAGTAGCCCGACGATCTAAGAATTCCCCTTGTGCTGTGTCCGAGAAGACAAGTTCCAGCACAGTATCGAGCCAAATATAAGACTTGGCCAATTCTGCGGCTGCAGGAGCTAACGCGTTATAAATCACGCTCCCTTCCCTTGTATCAATGTCCGCTGAAATGCTGTTCAGCATCCGGTCCATAATTTCTTCAAAAGTTTGATCTTCAAACATCTTCACCAAGCACCTCCTCGATCTCCAGTTTTCCCTCGTCCGTTTCGACTGTAAAGGAAACATGGAACGAATCCCCTTGTTTTTCTATTTCAAAATCTGATACAGATGAAACACGATCGTCATAGATCAGCACTTCCTCTATTAGCCGCGGAATCTCCATTTTCTTATATGCGTCTGTTGTTTCATTATCTGCCAAGATGTCTTGAAGCTCATTTCCAATGTCATGGCTGAAAACAGAATAGGCGTATCGCTCAGTATGAAGGGATAAATATACAAACTGCCTGATTGCTTCAAGGCCTGTAATCATTTCATTTGTGATACGGCCATTTTCAAAATCTATTTTGTAAGTTTGCGAGGTCTCTATGACTTCGCTGTCATCTTCAATATCATCAAATTCAATTTCTGGCGAAAGGGCCAACTCAGGCACCCCCTATATTTTGTCGAGAATAAAAAATGATTGTCCGCCTTTTAAGGAGACAACCATCACATTCTCACCCATCTTTAGTTCTTCATCTCCTCCAGCGCGCAGTCGCTTAGGAATAATAATCAAATCAGACGGAATAATTAGCTTTTCATTTTCATTGAGTTTAATTTCAACAGGAGAAACGGAAACCACTTCAGCCGGCATAATATCCACCGGTGACTCAGAATCAACTGCACCGACAGCCAAATGTTTGATTGCTTCACTTAATCTCATGAGGAAACACCATCAGGAATAGAGTTTTTCTCCACAACATCAATGGTCATCGTATGCGTGGATCCTTTAAATTCATGTTTGTCTGTATCGATCCAGTATGTTTTCTTAACCCCAACTTCCGGAATGGAGATATAGACAGGCAAGCCGCTCTGAAGATCCGGAATCCCAATCGCTTGAATACTCTTGAGTTCTTTTTTAACACCTTTTTTCTGTGCTTGTTTGACTTTCGCACGCTCCTGAAGCTGCGCCTGGTTAATGTTATCAGAAACCGTTTCGACATACTGAAGCACACCATATTTACTGATGCCTGAGCTGTCACTTGCGGTGGCTGTGTATGTTTTATTGTCTTTCTGCCGGCGGAGCTTTACTTTTGTGGCCGTGTCATTAATTGAAGTGCTGTATTGATAGCCGGTAATGTTCACACCCGTCTCCAGCACCCATACTTCTGATGAATCAGGCCAAGCGCGAAGGCCAAGCTTTCCCTTCGCAGAATATAATTGATAATTCCTTCCGGTTTGGCTTTTCGTTTGTTTCAAGGCTTTCAAAATCATGTCATAAAGGCTCGTATCGTCTTTGAACACAAGTGATTTAATTGTATGACCTGTGTTTGCAATAGACGTTGTGGGAATCTGAAAGTCTCTTGCCAGACGTTTTATGATCTCGTCTGCACGCTTATTAGAGAAAACATAAACATCCTTGTTTTTGACCAGATATTGCAGCATATCATAAGCCGTAAAGGTCAGCCCGTGTTCTTCCGGATTGCGAGAAAACACAATGCCCCGGAACAGTTCTTTGCCCTTCCACTTAAATAAAACTGTATCCCCTTCAGATACGCTGTAATATGAATGGGTTCCCTGTTTCGTAATGATTTTGGCCGTGATCGATCGCGGAGCCTGATACCGTTGCCCTTCGAGGGAAACACTTTCAGTTACCAGCTCAAGCCATTCCGTTTCTTTAATGACGAAAAGTTCTATCATGTCATCACCTGCTTATTGCGGTATCTTTAATTTTTGACCAGGAAAGATCCAGTGTCCTGGCTGCCTGATATTCCGTTTGCTTCGTTTGATCATAGCCTTTTTATTGACGTTCCAAATCTTGCGCCATTTTGTGCTGTCCCCATAAAATTTGCCGGCAAGGTCCCACAAGGTATCCCCTTTTTTAACCGTGTATGTTTTAGGAGCTGATTTAGACGGCCGTTTTTTCTTCGTCTTTTTCTTTTGCTTGATCTTCCGGGGTGCAGCGGTTTTGTATTCCTTCAGTTTGATTTCATAATCACGATCACCTATGTCTTTTTGACCCTCACTATAAGAAAAGCCCTCAATGCTGCAGGTGAAGTTTATTTTCGTGCCAGTAATCAAAAATTGAACCGGCTTTTTCGCTTTTGCCCATTTCTCAATCTTAGCGATAGCATTTTCAGGAGAAGGAAATCCCTTATACTCAGCAAGCGGACTGTGTTTCTTTGGAAAAAAAGAAGAGAACGAAATCTCTTTCGCTCCCGGTTTATCTATAAAAGTGATCTCCCCAAAACTGGCCACTTTTACTGATTCATTTTGAATTGTGTTGGATATATCAATTTGTTCAGGAAGGACAGGAAGCCGCAGCTTGTCCTTCCCTTGTGAAATCCAGAATTCATAAACAGATCTAGTCAAACGCGACGACTCCCTTCGTACGGATGTTAATATCCTGTTCAAGCTCAGCGACAAGGGCCTGCTTAATTTTTGAGACCAGACTATTCACGTCTTGATCATTGTAAAAATGTTGGTTGCCGTTAATCTGAATAACCACCTCTTTACCTCCTGCAGCAGTAACAGTTGTTTGTTGGCTGCTTGTCGTGGCAGCAGTTACCTGGCCAGATGATAATTCAGTTTGGCCTTTTTGTGCAGGATCCGTGACTTCCATTCCGAGAGCTTTAGCTGCTTGAGCCAACAGATAGCGGCCACGTATGCCCCGCTCCTCCGGAATGATCCATTCACGTTTATTTCCTTCACCAACACGTGCAATCTGCTCTTTGGTAATGAGTCCGCCGTTAGCGTAACCAACATACGGTCCACCGCGTCTCATGCTTTTAATACCAGGTACATTGTCAATAGAGCCATATCTGCTTTTGATGTAGCCGATTGCGGCAGCAGCGTTATGAATCGGGTTTCTAATGTTACCCATGCCTGGCGCTTTATGTGCGTTAAAAGTAGTTGGTACTGTCTGCATGAGCCCTTGGGATGGATTGCCTGCCTTCGCGTTACTATCCCACAGGTTAATGGCGTTAGGATTGCCTCCTGATTCAAACTTTGCAATTGTCATCAATCCTGGAAGCCAACTTAATGGTGTTTTTGTGGCCATCATTGCAGCCATAAGCCACTGTTTCACGTTTCCGCCTACTGCACCCATTCCGGAATAAGCAGCTGCCAGTGATCCAGCTTGTTTTTCAGCATATTTTTTCACATCGACAGAATCCAGACCTTTTACAATACCAACAGAGGCAAAACGCCCCAAGCTCATCATGACACGTGAAGGTGAATGAATATCTAACTCTTCACGGAAAGCTTTCTCGACTTTTTTTGCTAGTTCCTTGGCTGCCTCATGGACCTCACTGCCCTTTGAAGTCATACCTGTAACAAAATTACCGATCATACCGCTTCCCCAACCGTTTGATGATTCTTTAGAGCGGATAAACGGTTTATTCACATGTGTATTTACATACTGATCAGTGCCAGTTTGTGAACTATTTTGACCGGAAGCAAACCCTTTGATCGTACCGGTTCCCCATGAAGAGGATTTATTCACAGTGTTCTGGAATGGTGTTTTGACTTTCGTCTGCAGGAAGCCATCTGTTCCGGTTGCCGTGCTGTTCTGGCCGTTAGCATAACCATTGACCAGTTGCTTTCCGTAATTCGGAGAGTAGGAGATCAAATTTTTCATAGGCTGGCCAACGTTTTTCTGTTTCCAAGCATCCATTGAAACGACATTGTCGCCAATACCTTGATCAAACCCTTGCGTGAACTGTTGACCGAAAGAAGCGGCCTGTTCATTAAGGCTTGATGTGTCAACGGTAGGGGATACTGTAGCGGAAACTGTTGATCCGCCAGCTAATGGAGAAACAGCAGTTTCACCACCTACTGATGAAGCAGAAGCCATATCATCAACAACGCTCATTCCTAATTTAGAAGCGGCTTGAGAAAGAAGCATTTTACCGCGTCCCTTGTTGTTATCAACAGGGATCACAAACTCTTTCCCCGCTTCACCAATCCATGAAATGGTTGGTTTCGTAATATAGCCACCCGTCGCATTCTTTTCGAGAACGCTTTTTTGTTTAGGAAAAACACTCGTTGGTCCTGATGACTGTGACTGAACAAGACCGGCAATTCCTACACTACCGCTAGTATTTTTACCAGATGAAGACTTACCAGATTTCTTTGTTGTTAATCCGGTAGCTTCCTCTCCTCTCCCTATAATATTGCCTATGATCTCCCCTCCAGCGTCAGCTAACCCTTTTAGCTTAATGACCCACCAGAAGGTATCTTCAAATTTCTTCTTAATTCCGTCGGCTATCTTTCCAAGGGGATCTCCTACATTCTCACTAAACCATTCAGAAATACCATTCCAGGCATCTTTAACAGCTTTTTTCGCTGACTCAAATTTTTCCGAAATGGATTTTTTGGCATCTTCCACTTTTGAGACAATTGGATTCCAAACATTTTCACTGAACCAAGCCGAAACTGCACTCCACTTGTCAGATATCCACGTCCATGCTTCGTTTAGTTTGGTCCAAATCCACGTTGCTGCCGTTGTCACCGCGCTACTTATTGGCGTCCACACATTATCCATGAACCATGTGGAAACAGTGGACCACAATTCGGAAATAAATGTCCATGCTTCATTAAGCTTTGTCCATACCCACGTGGCGGCAGTCGTCACCGCATTACTTAGCGGCGTCCACACATTATCCATGAACCATGTGGAGACAGTGGACCATAATTCAGAAATAAATGTCCACGCTTCATTAATTTTCGTCCATATCCATAATGCCGCTGTAGTTACCGCATCACTTACCGGCGTCCACACATTATCCATGAACCAAGTGGAGACAGTGGACCATGTGTCTGAGATCCAAGTCCAAGCGTCATTTATTTTTGTCCAAATCCAATCAGCAGCATCAGTGACACCGTCAACTAATGGATTCCAGACATTATCCATGAACCAAGTCGAGACAATCTTCCAGAGTGATTGGATACCATCCCAAGCAAATAGAAAGGCACCTACTACTAAATTTATAATCGGAACTGCCGTGTTATAAATAGGTGTCCACACGTTATCCACAAACCAGGATGACACGTCATTCCAAGTATCAGTCAGCCATTTCTTAGCATCCTCAAATTTATCGGTGATCTTATCAATCTTATCTCCGGCCCAATCACTAACAGGGGTCCAGACGTTATCCATAAACCAATCTGAGAAATCAGACCAAGTATCCTTGATCCAATCAACGGCGTTTCCTGCACCGTCCTGAATTCCATCCCATGCTTTAGAAGCGCCGCCATCATCAAACCATTTGCCAATGGATGATCCTAAATCTGAACCCCCGATGCCGCCTGCAATACTACCGACAACTCCGCCAACCGCAGTACCGACAACAGGGACAACAGAACCAATGGCAGCTCCCGCGACTCCACCTGCAGCAGCTCCGCCAAGATTCCCAGCAAAAGAACCAACTTTCTCACCTGCATTTTCTTTGTTCATCCCGAGTAAGTCGGTTGCAGATAATGCAGTTCCCAAAAGAGGGATACCTTTCGCAAATTTACCGACACTTTTCAGCGGACTTAAAACTTTCCCGAACTTCGAGGCACCGCCCGTCGCTCGGCCTGCTGCACGAAGTTCTGATCTGGTTGTGTTAACTGAAGCTCTCGAACCGCCCTCTGCGTTTGCTGCCGTTCTTCCTGAACGACGTCTTTCCAGCTTTTCAGATGACACAGTGATAGATCTATTAGAAGGGTTCACACTGGTTGGATTACCACGTCGGCCAGAAGCATTTCTCCCTCTTCCTTTACGGCTGCGGTCACTTCCTCCGATACCGCTACAGCAACAACATGTTAAGCTACCGCTCCGTGGTAGACTTGTTGGACTCGACGCAGATCCGGAACTTCCGCCCCTTCTCCCTGAACCACGAGCAGCCTTTCCATTACGCCTGCCGCTACGTGTATTAGGGTCACCGCCGGGAGTACGGTTGGGAATCAACTTCCGAATTACTCCCGCTGCGTCACTTCCGACAGTGCCTATGCCTTTTAAGAGCGGCCGTAGGATTTTCAAATATGCAATCAATCCAATTAAAGAAGGAATCACCACTTTAAAGGCTGTTTTTAAATCGTCCCAATGATTAACCGTCCACTCAATGGCCACATTCAGCTTGTCACCTATGGCCTCGCCAAGATCAGTAATATCCTTTTTGATCTCTTTGAGTTTTTCTTGACCTTCCTTGCTGTTTAGGAACGAGTCGATCTTGTCAAAGGCTGGGCCTAAACCGGTAAGCAGCGAGGTTCCCATATCCTTAGATATGCTTTCAAAATCCCGCATGGCGTCATTAATCGGTGTCATCGGGTTATTATCCCTAAGCTGAGAAAAGCTGCGTTCCAGTTCGCCTGTTGTTTTTGCACTTGTGCCAATGCCTTCAGCCATATCTAAAATTGGCTGCTTCAGGTCCTCATATTGCGTTCCTATTAGCTCCGTGGCGATAGATGCCCGCTTAGTCTTGTCTTTGACTTTTGATAAGGCATCAGCAACCTTAAATAAGCTTTCTTGGCCACTGATTGAACCATCTTTAAACCCTTTGAACATCTTCTCTGTTTCTTTGGCTCCGAATAGCGATTTGAACGCGTCCACTTGACTATCAGACATTTCAGTACGGCGAATGTTAAATTCACGCATACTGTCAGCGAGGTTGTCGAAGTTTCTCGCCCCGCCCTTTGTCCCTTTAATCATGGCATTAGCGATCTGACCGCCTGTGAGCTTCATGTCTTTAAAAGTGGAACTGTATTCATTCATCGTGTCCAGCAAATCGTCAGCCTGGTCACCAGCGTTCCGGTACACATAAGCGATTAAATCCCCGCTGTCTTTCCCGGACATTTTCAAGTTGTTATACATTGAGCTGAAGGCCCGGTCCACTTCCGCCTGATCAGCATTCATGAGCTGTGCGATTTTGCTAGATGACTCTGTCAATTCAGCCAGGGCTTTTTTAGATGCTCCTGTCTGTTGAGACAAGGTTCTCAGAGATAAGCTGACTTCTTCCCGGGATCCTCCCGCTTTGTTGTCATAATAGATCTGGTCTGTCATTCTAGCAGCGTCTTTTTTGCTGACTTTCGAAGTCGCTGAAACATAAGCGTCTTGGGACATAGCGCTTTTCCCGCTACCCATAATTGCACCAGCCGACAGTCCGCCGCCAACTGCCAGGGTGACAGTAGCGTTTTTCAGGCCGTCTAATTTTGCCTCAATTGCATCCAGAACCGCTGAAGCCTTGTCCTTAATAGAAACAGTAGGCTCAGCATGTTCGCTGTCTACATCGGACACATGGCGCCGGATCTCATCTAATTGGTTTGACGCATGATCACGAACTGAAACAGTAGGTTCAGCGTGCGAGCGATTCAAATCAGAGAGACCTCCACGAATTAAGCGAAACCGTGGTGTAGCTTGATCATTAACGGAAACCGTCACCTCATGGCTACCCTCAGTAAGATCCTCTGTTTGCTGACGTATAGAACGCAAACCATTTGAAACCCTATCATCTAAACCGACTTCAATTGATCGAGCCCGCCCAGTCAAGCGGCTTGCTGATCGGTCAATTCGTCTCATAACCCGCTCTGTTCGATCTTCAGCATCAAAAATAAGAGGGCCATTAGCGGCCCTCTGAAGTCTCTCTGCATTCCCTTGTATCTTTCGTAGCTTTCGGGTGATCTTATCTTGTAAATCAAACGTAGCTGTTAGTTTAGCCATAGTTAATTACCTCCCTTCTTCGCTTCCTTTTCTAACAGCTCAAGCTTGTAACTGATCAAACCATATAAAAGCGCCTTGAACTCTCTCGTCGCCTCATATAGTTCTTGTAATTCTGACGGGGAATATTTGAGCTCATGCATAGCGTAATAAAGATACACGGTCTCTTTATCCCCGTCCTTTATTAGTTTTTTGCTGCTTCTTCAAGGTCTTCGGGATCATCCTCAAAGCCATTGATCTCAATGGCTTTGTTCAGCCAGTTTGCATATTCACCGCCGACAGAAAGAATGCGTTTTGCAACTTCAACTGGATCCTCTGTTTTGTAAGCTTCGCGAAGCTCTTTAGATTTAAAATCCGGGTAAACAGTCGTTTCAACAGCAATACGAGCATAGAAGCGTTGGCTGTCCAAATCTTTCACACGGCCGCGGCCTTTTACATTTTTGTAAGTTGTGTTTTCTTTCTCCAGCTCGTCAATGCGTTCTGTGGTAATAGCTTTGAATACAAACGGAATCACCTTTCCTTGCTTGTCAACAAACCGCTTTGAGATAGGCACTTCTACTTCTTCCGCTTCAATTGTTTGTCCTGGCATAAAGAATGAAAGATCATATACTTTTTCGTTTTGTTTTTCGCTCATGTTAATTCGCTCCTTTTAATTTGGTTGTCTTTAGGCAATAAAAAACACTCTCAGCTTTTGAGAGTGTTATGGTACAATATGGTTTAAGTGCAAATGATTCGGCTTTCAAGGTGGGCGGCTACACCCTTTAGAAAGGGGGTGCTGCCATGACAACTTATCAAGCGATTTACTTAATGATTGCTTTCGGTATGTTCACCGTGAGCCTTCTATCGTTGATCGTTGCCTTGTTGTCTCTACTAAAGAAAAAATAGACCCACCCTTGAGAGCCAGACAAAGTTCTAAGGGATTGGTCTATTCGTAAATCCTCTAATGAGCTACCCATTTTGAAAGGGCCTCATTCATTTGTACCGACCCGGTGGCAGCCGGGTCTTTTTTATTTTATGCAAAAATCTTAGTTTTTAATCTGTTTTACTGATCAACTGTATTATACAGTTGGTCAATGTATATTCAGTATACATTATTTTATCTCCATTTTACAGTTATCAAACGTAAAATTGATAAAAAAAGTAACAAAATTCTTAAACACGTCAAAACGAATTCAGTTTATTAAAACGTATCCTTTAGCTTTTCAGGAAGATCAAAGTCCTCAAAGGTAAACGGTACCTCTTCCTCTAATGCCTCAGAATCAACGTCAAGCCCTGCAATTTTCGCAGAGTCAAAATTCACATCATACAGTGTGACACGCTCAGTTCCGCGACCGGAAGACGCATCATCCAGCACCGCTTGCAGAGTGAAATACGGATCTTCGCCTTTTTTCACATAATTAAGCATCAGCTGCACAAAGCGGGATGTGACTTTATAAAATGTCGCTGTGCCCGTTCCGTTTGCTCCTGTCGTTTTATGACCGGTCATGCGGCGGCCCATAACGTTGACTTCCGATTTATTTTTCTCCACATTCGCTTCAAATGTTTTAATAAACGCCAGTTCCTCACCGTCCAAGAAAAGGCGTCCCTCTTTACCAGATATCGTATTCTGCGCTTTAAAAGCCACCTTACTTCACCTCCACGTTAAAGTAGAATTTCTCAGCTGCATCAACTGGCTGCACAGCAAGATCAATCAGGAAACCGTCACGATCACTATTGAGAGCAATTGTGATGTCATTCTCTGAATCAAAATTGGTGATGCCCCCTTTATCTTGAAGAACACTCAAGTATTGAGTAATCAATGTTTTCACGAATTGAAGGCCGTCATTTGTAGCAGGAACATCGCTGCCGCTCGCTTTACGTGACTTAATCAGTGCTTTCAATTGAGATGTCAGATCATTATTGATTGCATCCAGCACACGGACAATTTTGTTCTTTTGGAACATCTTATTTTTCTCTGCTGTTAGGCTTGTGAGTGAGTTAATATCCTTTTCAACTGAAACAGATTTGTCTCGAGAATCATAAGTAAACAGGAATTCCCCGTTCGCCAGCCGCTGAATTACCTGGTCGTTATCCAGTCGAGTAAGGACGTCTACCGCTCCCGCATATTCTACGAACGTAAGCGACTGATTGAACGTCGCTCCCGCGCTGGCGCCGGCGACCCAAGCAGTGGCTATTTCCGGAGTGATCTCCGTTCCATCTTCAAGCAGAACCCCGCCTGTGACATTAATAATACCTTCGTGATCGCCTTTGTAATTAGAGAGTACGCCTTGAACCTTTAATCCTTGATTGTCTCTCAGCCGTTTGATGAAGGCGACAAACGTCGCTTTCAATTGCTCGTTATCCTCAACAGGCAGTGCGATTGTGTCAAAGTATTCCGTTTCAGCCGCTTCCAAGAAAGCTGTATAATCAGCATTGGTCGGTGTTTTGTCTGTTCCACCTGACAAGCGGACTCCGGAAGATGCCGGAAGATCCCCACTGACGTCTTCCGGAGCTGTACCTGTTAGTGGAATTGAAACTGTTAGATCCCCTTTGCCTGTAAATTCGACAAGTTTATTTGCTTTCAGTTCCTCAGCTTTAGATACCGTTTGCTTATCGACTTCTGACTGATCAAGATAGGTTGTGACATCTACTTTTGAAGAATCAATAACGTTTTCTGTAATTCTGATAATGATGTCATTTCCTTTAGTCCCGCCATAAAGAGCGGTTGCCTTTACTCCTTCACTAATGTCTGCTTGAGCACGCAGCCCCTCCGTCAAACGGTAAAGCAAGACTGTACTTGCCTTCTTCATTGCCTCACGAAGAAGCAACAACGAAGGATCATCAGTGTTCAATCCCACTTTTTTATTCAAGTCCTCGATTGAAGAGATAGAAATAAATTTCTTAACCTCTCCCCAGCTGGATGCTATCGGCAGTGCAACTGTTCCGCGTTCGCCTACTGATACCCGATCCTCTGCGGTCGTTTTAAAGTTAAAATAAATACCAGCACGCTCTTTTTCCTTGCCGACTGTAAATGTTCCGCCGTTCATTTATTTGACCTCCTTCTGAAGAAACTGATCAATCAGCTTCTTCGCTTCTGATTTAGTGATTCTGTTTTTTTCTGAATGAAAAAGAGCACCGTCAAACACCTCGGGCCTTACCCCAAAGAGCTCTCGACTGTGCTCTCGCAAATCTTTAATATAAAAAGCATTTTCTGTTCTTTCCTTTTTCGTGGCCATCATTTCACCCCGCTTGTAAATTCAAAGTTTTCAAGAGAAGGATGCTGTTCTCGTTCATACCAATAGCGACTCGTCCAATTTAGGACAATGCTCGCATAATCATCTGAGATCCGGGTTTCTATACGTGATAAGCGAATAAAATCCCCCGCATCTTCACCAGACTCCTGTATGAGCGGAATTAATCCCCTCTTACTTCTAAGTGTATCCGCAATCCTTTCCGCTTCGTTATGAGCCTCCTGCGCGTTTTTGTGAAAGAGTTTCACGTTTAAAACATAGGATTTTTGAAACGTAGATACTGTGTCCACCCCATCGACTGTGGAAGCCGGCGGAATGTAAAGAGATGGGACAATAAAGTCCTGCGGTATTTCTTTTTCATACACTTGCACAGGATACAGTTTGTATAGGTAGCCCATAATTGAGCCCACTTCTTGATTCATGGCAGCACCGCCTTAAAATTCTTCATCGATCCAATGCTGCAGCTTCCGCTCAAGACTTCTCTCAAACATTAGTTCAAAGATGGCCATAGCATTATCCCAAAAGCCGGACCCGTCCACCCATTGGAATTTAAGCAGCATTCCGGAACTTCTTTCGGCGGGATCATACTCGAACCGATCACCCTTCCAGCGGCCGGGGATCCACCGACGGTCCTGATTTTTAGACGGATCAATTGTAAAGTGCCCGTCATTCACATAGGAGGCGTATTCCAGATTTGTTCCGACATCCAGTTTTAAGCTGCCTGATGTCATTGAAAAAATATTGTCCTGGTCACCGCGTTGAAAGGAATTTAGCAAGCGGCGAGTATTTACTGTTTTTGTCCTGATGATTTCTTCTTGTACGATATCAATAAATTCATAACCCATAGCTTCAAGCCACTGCTCATATTTCCTTTGTAGCCCGCCTCGAGAAGCTCGGTTTAATGACTGTATGAACTGATCAAGTCCCTTTATTTTCACAAGTATTCCACCTCCCGGACTGCTGTTACTTCCCAATGATGATTCCTGATCTTGCGCGGCTTCTGTAGTTTATAAGCTGTGCCTTCCCACACCACCCTGTCGTTCAATCGAATATCTGCAGAGGCTGGGAAATGGACCAGAAATGATTGATATATGGCCGTGTTCGGTTCCTGCTGAACAATGGATTGGTTCTTTTCTGTGAAGTAACACGGCTGGCCAGCTATATCTGGAACTTCAGGATATGAAAAAGCCGGCTGAACATCTTCAACCGGCACCCCAAAGGATTGTTTTTTATTTTCCGCTTTCTCCTGCAGGTGATAAACATCGCATCGATGAGTTAATAAAGATCGATAGCTCATATGGACCTCATTCGCATTTTTACTTTTGTACCTTCCAAACTTGGCTCAGATGGTACAACATAATCTTTAATTAGTGTGTAGACGTCTGGTTTTTGAATAGAGCTGCCGTTTCCAAGAGAATATGAATAGTCACCGATCTTCTCGGTTGTATATCCTTTGGTGATTGACTCATCAGAATTAATTAACGCGAAATACTGCGCCATTTTTAATAAAGCCAGCCGAACCGTTTCAGGGAGCGGATCATATTCTGGGCCAGAAAAATCATGGCCAACTTGATAGGTTATTTCAGCTATAGCTTCTATGATGTCCTGAGTAAGAAGGGGATCAGGCCGATCCCTTACAGAATCAAAAACAGTGTAATCCTTTAGGTCAGCAGGAGTGATTAACACGCCGCTCACTCCCCACTGTTTTCTTGCTGATTAAGGATGAAGGCAATTCTTTCGTCTGCGTTTTTGAAGTGAGACGGATTGCCACCAAGATTAGAAATAATGGTTTCATGATCCGGTTTGTGCATACCTTTCAATTGATCTTCTGTGTAATGTATCGGCTCTTCTCCGCCATTTTTCTTGTCTTGCACCTCATTTACTTCGAAGACTTCGTTTTGCTTCAAGTAAAGATACAATTTTCTTGAAACCGGCTGTTCTTCTCCGATTTTAAAAACTTTGTCCATCACGTGATAGTTCTTGCCTTTAATGAGTTTAGCTTTATACATAGCTTCTCACCTACTCTTTCACTTTCACGATTTTAGCCACAGCATCTTCCTCTTCGAATTTGCTGTCCAGCTTAGCTGTCAGGACAATGATAAATTTACGTGCTCTAATATCTTTGTCTACTTCAATTCTGATATTACGAGAGAAGCCGAGAATGATATTCTTCGGATGGGTTAGGATAATGTCAGAAACGTCAGTTGTCGCATCCGCTTCACCAATCGTATAAGGCTGCATGTTCGCAATTCCCTTGACCGGAACACCAAAAGCTGAAGAAAGACCACCTTGAACAGCTGCATCCCCTAAGCTCGTTTGTCGATCAGCAACACGATCTTTCCACTCAACTTCAATACCAGGAGAAGTATAGAAGCGGAACTCCTGCGGAATACGCAAATATTTAGGCGGAACAGCTTTGTATCCACGTTTAAATATCTGACGTGACAGTTCTTCGCCCACCGCGTCAACAATATGGGAAGCGGCTTGTTTACGGATACCGTTTATCTGAGCCAGAAACGGATCTGATGAAGATGTATCTCCATTAACAATCAACTCTTCAATATCAACGGCGGCCCGCTCCGCTAGAATTTGCATGATTGTATCCTGGAGACCTTCTCCTTCAATGTTATTTTCGAGAGTGTCATAAGTGATATCAATCTCTGCAATTACTTCTTTTGTGCTGAGGTCGACGGTACTTGTTGTCGGTACTGCCTTTTGATCATCAGCCAGAGCCTTTCCTTCTTGGGCTGCTCTTAAAATACGTTGGCCAAACCCGATTTTTTCGATTTTCTGAGTGTCGTGATCCATTTGAATAACACGAGAATCCTTCAGGATAGTTGGTGTATCTTGAACCATTCGAATAAATGCACGTGCCTGTGTAGGATTCATTAAACCGCCGCTTTTTAAGCTAGACAGCGTCATTTCTGCTTTTCTAATTGCCTCTTGGTTTGTCACTTCATTTCCTCCTTATGAAAAGAGTCAGGGTTTAAAGAAGCCCTGACCAGATTGATTTATTAACTTGTGTTTCTGTTTCGGAATTTGTTTCATCTTGCTTAGAAATTCCGCGGCTTTTTTCAATTGCTTCAATACGATCAGCGAGCGGTTGAACAGCATCAGTAATAGCTTTTTTCAACTTCTTCTCAGCTTCTTCTTCCTCAGCCGTTTTTTCTTCCTCTTTCTTCTTTTTAGGATCCTCATCTTTTTCTAATTCGGTGAGCCGCTTCTGAATTGGCTCTAATGCTTCTTCGATGGATTTTGCTACATCATCTGCGTTCATTTCTTCTTCTCCTTCCGTCTCCACCTGACTCAGCAAATTGCCGAGAGCGGTATGAGCGCTTTTAATTTCTTGTAAGTTTGAAGCCGAGAACTTTCGGCCGGCCTTTTGCAGCTCTTCAGGCTTTGGTCCAATCGCTTTCAAAATGTCATCTGAAATCAATACATCCTGGGCGATATCCACGAAGTCTTGCAGGGCTTCTTTGATTTTTGCAGGATCATTTTCCATCTCTCCTGGATAGTCCCATTTGAATAATGCTGAGTTTAACGCATCTTGCGCGGCCCAAAACTCACGGCGTTGGCGCCCCTCGTCATATTTATCCCGAACCGCGCCCTTGGCCACATTGGCATTAAAAAAGTTTTTGACCAAATTAAAAAGCCCTTTCTCGTTGTTGTCCTCTGGAGAAACAGGCTTTTCTTCTTGTTTTGCAATATCTGCGATGCCGGCCATTGAATAACCGGTGATCTCGCCTTTCTTGATTTCCTCCCATATTTCCTCGGAGGCTTTTGTCACAAGGACCCACGATCCTTTTTTGATGGTTTCCCCATTCATTTCAAAGTCTGCAGGTGCGACGTAGGATTCAACCACCGCCCCAACACCGCCCTGAAAGTCATGCTGCTTATCAATTTCACGGGCATCTTTCAGGAAGCCATGAGCGGCCTTTTCGATTTCTGCAGCTGTCATGAAATCCCCGTGAGCGTCCACTGTATCAGGCTCATATACGATACCGTACACAAGTTTTTGCTCGTCTGCTTCTTTTGCAATCACCTTGACTTCCTTTTGAAAGTCAGGCTGTTTTTCTGACTTCATAAAAAAGAACTGCTTTTGATTAGCAGCCTTGTCTACGTAAGAAACATGCGTGATTTTTGCGTTTACCAATTCTCTTGGCATGTTGTTCACCTCCTTTCAAAATAAAAAACCTCAACTGATTTGAGGTTTAAATATCTTCTAGATCCCTGAGCACTTTACGACATAGCTTATTAAAATCAATGGTATCTTCTTTTCTTATAGAATTTGCTGCATGAACTATTAGGTTTCTAATATTGTTCAAGTGCATGATTGTTCTTAGTGTATTTTTACTAAGATATCCACTCCTATTCAACTCTTTTACTCGTAAATAAAGGTCCTTTGATTTAATATTGTATTTTTCACAAATTTCTACAATTCTTTTCTCTACCATTGCCCATGACGTATTAATTAAAGCCGATGGAAAATACTCAGCAACATGATTCAGATCAGAGGTTACCTCATCCACATCATTTTCAGATGAAATTGCTACCTCCGATGCGAGTTTTCCTATATCATTTGATTTTTCACTAAGCTCAATCTTTGGGTTTAAGGCTTTTGCTTTATTTATCTCTTCTTTTATAAATTTTGCTGTCCCGTCCTTATAGTTAAAACTATGCAACTGACCGAGCTTGTCCAATATACCCCTACGAAGAAGCAGAACAATGATGACAACTGCTATAGGCCAAGAGGTAAGTAAGGTAATTATAAATTTTGAATTTAATAAAGAAGATATAAATTGTGATATTTCTTGCCAATTAATATTTGCTATAAGCATAAAGTACCCCCATTACAATAATGAGGTTATTATACAGTTTTATTCCATGTTTGCTAAGGCTTCTCTTCTAATCTCTTCTTTTTCCTCTGCTGACAGCCCTAAAATCTCTTTATCAACCACAGGAGACAGAACGCAATGGCAGTGAACCCGCTCTCCTGCTGACAGTTTAGGATCCCTTGGAAACATGCAAGCCTCGCTGCTACCTGGTATCTGAAATTCTTCATCCACTCCAATGACCGTGCCATCAAGATCGATGTGATTTTCACGCGGGTTGTTCTTCTTCCCTCCGCTGTGCCGCCACTTCTTTTTCTTTACTGCCGGCGATTGTGCGTATGATTCATGCTGAGCGGCAGAGGAAGCGGCAAGCACTTCAGTAATGGCTGTGGTCCGGGCCCGCTCCCTATCAAACTGCGACATGTCTTTGAGCGTCAGCTCAATCTCCTGGATGGAAGAGCCGTTTTCTATTGCGTCTGCAAGGACGTTTTCCACTGCCTCATGAGTATTCAGCTTCATGATCTTGGCCAGCTTTTCCGACCAGCCTTTGATCCAATCCGCTGCCCTGGTAGATAAAGCTTCAAATGGGACATCGGGATCCAATGAATCCATGATCACTTCGGCCAACTCCTCGACGGTCTGCTGCAGAAATCCCTCGGTAAGCTTCTGAAATTCTTCCTCGAAGTCGTCCTCAGCAAAAAGATTCTGCGTAAAAAACACCAGAATGGCTTCCAGTGTCTCTTTTGATTCTTTACCTATAAAACCATTCATGCCATCTAAAAACCTCTTACGCTGGCGTCTGAGCAATCTGGCAATGCCTTTTTCATATTCTTCTACAAAGTTGGGTATCTTAGAAAGACCGGGGAAGTCAGGTATATCCTCCATAAGATCTTTCTTCTCATCTTCCTCGGCTTTTTGAATAAAGAGATTTAAACTTTCCAGCAGCTTATCCGTTTTGTTCATCGCTTTAGATCCTCCAGAACATCCCGCATGTCTTTTAGTATGCCGATGACATTAGGAGTGCCCCTTTTAGACTTAAAGAGCGCAGCCAACGGATCAGAAGCAGACGCCGCGGTATTTTTACCTATCGGTCTGCTGTACTCTTCCTCTGGCCATTCTTCAAGTGTCTTACCAAGAATACGTCCAGCAAGATCACGCAGATCATTTGGCGATACTGCGCCAGCATTAATAAAAGGAGTCAGAACCTTTGCAATCTCAATAGGGTCCCGGAAATCTGGTCCTTTCAACTGCAGCTCAACCTTATGAATTTCAAGATCATTTAAGAATAAAGCATTCAGCTTACCTGTGATCAATTTTCTTTCCGGCTGAAATACCTGTTCCTCAGTAATCTTTCTGGCCGTGTCAGCTGTCGCCTTGTTATAGTCCTGAGCTTCCCCGGTATAGAGCGGCGGCAGACGGAAGGCAGAGCGGAGCTTGTCCCTACTTTTTTGGTCATATTCCAGGAATAACGCATCTTGCTGAAGGATTTCAGCCAATGACTTAATTTCCACTTTAACTGGTGTGATTTCTTCATCGCCTTGAATGTTTTTCCCCTTGGCTATCCCTTCCGCTTCGAGCAAAAGAAACTTATGAGCGTTTTCCACACCCTCAAGACCGTTCATATAGTCCTGCAGCTGCTTATATGAGTCTTCAGAGAGCATTCCATTTTCAATAGTTATAGCAGCGGGAACGTGTCGGCCCTGTTTGAAGTACATGAAATTTAACTCTTCCGCCTTACGAGCGCCGTATAAATTGACGATGTGGCCAATCCACCGAGGCTTCCCGTATGCTCCGCTCCCTATTTTGAAATGCACAACTTCATTGGCCTGCTTTTCAAAAGGAGTTTTTTCATCATATTCTCCTGTTTCGGAATTCAAGATTCGAGGATCTCCGTATTCTTTGAAAAATACCCTTTTGCCATTGACGATCTGCACATATTTCCGGAAGCGTTTTTGACGCTGGATCTTCTTTAACGCACCTGACTCAAAATAATTGTATGGAACCTCAATAGGTTCTGATAATGAGCAAACTCGGACATATTCAGATGCCATATGTTCAATGCCAGCCGGTTTCCCGCTCCCATTTCGAATTACTTCGATATATCCATTACCGGTCTTTTCCCGGTCTTCTATGCTAAAACCCAATAATGTTTCAGCTGATTCATCAAAATGAATATACTTAATGAATTCTTCAAGTTGCTGCCACTCTTTATCCGCTGCCGTTTTTTCTGCAGAATCCACTTCATCAGAATTGATATCCTTTGAGTATTTCATCTCGAAGCCGAAGCCCACTATATTGGTCTTGTACGCATCGACACACTGCTGTAAGATCGTCGAATACTCTGCGATGTGTTTAAGCTCTTTAAGGTTATACGGCGGCGGTATGATATTCTCTCCGTACATATCTTCAAATTCATCTTTATAAATCTGTTTTGTTGTTTCAGTAGGCGGAGCAGCTTTAAATACTCGCGCTTTAACTGTAGATTTACTCATTCACTTACCCCCTTTCTCTGCTTCGTGGTCTTGACCGTTTAGGTCTTCCTTTTGATTCTTCTTTCAGATCGGTTACCTCGTAATCATCAAGCGCGTACCATATCGCTGAAAGTGTATGCGGGTCTATGGTGAACTCATCTTCTATGATATGGCCCAGCTTATCTTTAGCGTAGGTGAGCGGCTTCAGCTCATAAATCGTATTCTCACATCGAGCAGAACATATGATTTTCTTGAACCGCTTGATCTTCTTTGTATATTGAAGGCGGGATCCTTTATATTTGTGGGCGCCCACCATGTTGAATCCTTGCTGCTGAAAATATCGGATTGTTTTGGGCTCCGCTGAGTCAGCCTTAATTAACTCCTTGGTCTCAGCAAATTCACTTAGTTCTTCAGCCGTCTGGTCGTCCGTCATTCCATTTTTGTAATACTCCCAATAGATATAGAGGTATTTCTTTTCTTGGTCCACAGCGAGCCGGACAACGGCGTTGTATGACTCCTCAAAACCAAAGTCCATGCCTACCCGCTTAAGCGGACGGTTAATATTAGCGATTGCTGTCATAACCTCTTCATGTGGCCTCTCTTCAAACTGCGGCAGCACACGAACCCCATTCACGCCAAAATGACCTTTCCGAGCAATTCGGTAAAGGTCTGGATCGTATTCTTTCATTTCATCAAGTTGCTTCACGTAGCTTCCTGGAAGAAATAAATTATCGTCCGCTGTTGAGTGGTGATAATAGGTGTCATTAATTACGACAGTCCGCTTTTCGTATAGCTCTTTATCATCGAGCACAAACCGTTTTTGGCGGTCATCTTTGAAGAAATGCTTATATGTCCAGTTATCTTCTCCGACCGGGTTTGTTGAAAGTATCATATGAAGCGGCAATGTCGGGTGACGCAGACGTCCAAGCAGCTCCTTGAACCCCTCATACTTCACCTCAGAACATTCCTCAATCCATATGAGAGAAACGTTATTGATTGATTTCAGTTTGGCCGGCTTATCCAGCCCTTTAAATATGATCCGGCCACCGTTTGGAAAGCGGATCTGCATTGGCGAAGAAACGCACCTAACAATATGATCTATCTCAAGGTCATTGATAATTTCATCAAAGAGGGAAAAGGTTGAGTCCCTATGCGTGTCGTATACTTCCCTTACGACAAGAACGGTCCGCTTCTCTTCCAGTAATTTAAGAACAATCTTGAGCGCCACATGATAACTCTTCGAGGATCCATAACCGCCGACTAGAAACTGAAACTTTTGATTCCAGTCAAAAAGAAAATCTTCAAAGTGTGGATTTACTTCCTTGTTAATCATTTGCCCTCATCCTTATGCTTACGCTCAATAGTAATGTGAACAGAATTATCGACCGGACGGGCTGTGAGCCTTTCAAGTTCTGCCTGCTTGGTCTCATTTGTAAGATAAATACCACGTAGCTTCAATTCTTGTTCATCCATGGATCGAATCATTTCGTATTTCTGACGGATGGCTTTTAACCGCTTATCAGTAACGCGGGTCATCGCTTCTTCCAAACGAAGAATCTTATCTACACTCGGCTCAGATACCTCTTCAATTTCGGTAACGACAAGGCGCTCATTCATAAGTGCCTGGTGCTTTACTAAACCTGTTTTCTGGTCCTTGGTCGGCACGATGTCTTTTACCTTCCGCAATTGCTGAAGGACGCGGCGTTGCGTTTCATTCAAGCCATTCTCTATGCGGCTTATTCTCTGCATCATCCGCCGCTCTCGAAGACTCAGCTCTCTTATTGTTAGATCAATTTGATAGAGCGGGTCTGTTTCTATCTGGCCAAACAGTTCTTTTTCTGTATCATCCATGAAATCAAATAATATTGATTCATACTCACCAGTACGCACAGAGTTTTTATTTCCTTTAGGAGCTGCGCCGCCTCTATTCCCTTTGGCGTTTTGATTGCCAGGCGGTGCTTTTCCTCCCTTATTTCCTTTGGCGTTTTTATTCCCTTTTGGAGCACCAGGACGGAAAGGAGCGCTCCTTTTCGATTTAGGAGCGCTCCTTTTGAATTCATCTTCCCATTTATCTGTTGCTTTCCACTTGCGGACGGTGCTACTTGAGACGCCCAATTCATCCGCGATGTCTTTTAATTTCTTGGTTCCCCTGCTTTCTTTCCATAAACGGAACGCTTCGTCACGTCTTGGATCACGCGGTCTCGCCATTACATTTCACCCACCTCCGCAACCTGAATTGAGTTTGAGTTTGTTTTATTTTTTTTCTTTTTCTAAACTGAAACTGAATGGTCCATCATCAGATATTCTTAGTGAGTTATTAAAGCCCACCAACGAATGATCCCATGTTGCACTATTTCCAATTTTTGCGGCGTTCATAGAATAATCAGGAATAGTGAAATAACTTTGGTTTTTTTCTAGTTTAGTCACTTTTTCTAAAAGCGACTCTGATTGTTGTTTCTCTATATTCAATTGTCTTATTTCATTTCTTAATTCTTCAATCTCATCTTGTTTCTCTTTATTCAATTTTTGAAACCGCTCTAAAGTTTCTTTTATTGAATCTACCATTTCATCTGCACTACCTGCCAATCTATTCAACACTAATAATTGATTTGTTAAAATTTGATCGCCAGTATAATAAGGATAACGAAGTTGATGGTCAATCTCACTCCAGCCCTCTTCAAAAATTGTACGAACCTGTATCTCTGCTAATGTCATTTCTTTAGTTATTTGGCTTTTTATTAAATAGTGCCAAGAACGATAACCAGCAGGATGTTTCTTTGCATTGAACTTCCCTTCTGCTTCTAATTTAGCTTTCGCAGTATCATCCAGGTCACCATCTCTAAAATAGATAGTAACTCGCTCTGCTAAATCCCAATTATTTCTTATCATCTCATCAATATACATAGCCTGATCTTTATATAAATGAAGAACCCTAAGACCAATTAAATCTGTTATTTTTGACTTATAATCCTGCAGATCAAATGAAAATCCATTATCTCTAATTTTTTTTCTGATTAATTTCTCTATAAGATGTTCTGGCTCTTTTATTCTCATTCTTACAGTATGGGCATAACTATGCGTTCGCAATATATCAGCAATAGTTTTTCCCGTACTTTCAAGCAATGGCCTATAAGATATATAGTCATTATAAATTGAATTTAATTCGTCCCATTTTAAATCAGTACCTTCGAATTCTTCTTCTTTAATTCTATATTTTTCAAAAAATCTTTCTTTATTCATTAACTGATTCATTATTTCTCCCCCTTTTAAGCAATAATAAATAATTAGTTAGGTATGAATAATCACGATGATTTTTCCAAAAAACTCCTAACATTCTTTATTATGCACTAATTAACTTACATAGGGAATATTTGACCTAAATTTCTTCATCTTTCTGAAGCTCTATATCAAGCTCTATGAGCTTTTTTAAATCGTCCACAGTATTCACTTTGATATGGCCACTTTGGAAGTCTTTGACCCACTGGGCGATACCCGCTTGAATAATTTTTCGGTATTTCTCTTTAGATTGACTGATGTTCTCTAACAACTCGGCACTATGCAGGAGAAGGAGATTTTCTTTTTCTTCACCAGAAAGGGAACATACGTTTCTATTTTCTATTGCCATCCTCCCTAGTCCTCCATTACAATATGAGATGAGAGCGTGATGTTTCCCACAACGCGGCCGCGTCTTGATCACGCTCTTTGACAGGGAGTTTCTCTCTGTTTAGAAAGGGAGGGTGTTAGCAGCACCCTCTTTTTTCATTAAAAAACCGCCTTATTGATAAAGACGGTTTGTTCTAACTATTCCTCTGTTTGTTGCTTCTCTTCTGATTGCAATTCATCTGATTGTAGTTCAGACTCTTGGAAACCTTTAAATCGATACACTCGTTTGCTAATTTTACGACCAGAACCAGAGGCCCCTATGTTCAGATTTGATTCCTTATATTGAACTCCTGCAGCCCCATCACCTTGCGTATCATAATACTCCTCAATTTCTACTTCATGAGCTTGTGCAATCCTATTGGCTATAGCGAGTTCTTGAAAGGCTTTAGCCTCTGCCTCTGATATTCTATTAGCAAGCTCCTTCCGCAATACTTGTTCTTCTAGTTCATTTAAATTTTTTGATTTATCGCTTATCTTCTCTGCCCGCTCATCAAAATACTTAATTATTTCAAGCGTAGGTCCCACCGGGAACATGACGCTAGCCATAGCAGCTGTTGCAAATTTCACAACATTTTTTGTACTATTTTTTTCAGTTTCCATGATATTTACTCCCTTAATATAATTTGTTTAATTTCACTGTAATACTTTAATTGACAAATTTCCACTAAAGATTGGATACTATGAAAACCATTGTTTGTGAATCTGCTCCGCTATCCCCTTCATCATTAAAGGCGGCACACTCATACCACAAACATACTGCACTGAAGCGTCCATAAAATCATAATCGAGAGGAAATGATTGCATCAAAATAATGTCTCGTTCAGAGATGTAATAAGGCTCGTCATATCGTACAAAGACAGAACCGCTTGCAAGAGTAGGCGGCACAAGACTGTTTTTCACTAAAATCGTATTGAAATTAGATTCCTTCCCTTCTGTCCTTTTCGTTATGTCACCTATGTTGCTATCTGACGGCCTTCTCTTCACCCATCTCCTATACAATTTTGATGCCTCTTTCAATCTGGATCCACGCCCGCTCCTAAACTCTTTATAAGGGATAGGCCGCTCTTTAAATGAGAGCTTTAACTGAGGCAGGTTCAGATCTTTTCTCCGACCAATAAAAAAGACCCGCTCTCTTCTTTGCGGGACTCCCATTGTGGCAGCATTCAACAAAAACACCTGAACGTCATATCCGATTTCTTTCGATCTTTCTATAACAAGCTTCACATATCCTTTCGCTTTGCCAATGATCATGCCTTTCACATTCTCGGCTACAAAAGTTTTTGGTTTCAGTCTTTCAACTGCATCCAGGTAATCAAAAAATAAATCATCAAGCGACTGCTTAGCCTGTCCCTCTCTGAAAGCTTTTTCCTTTCCCCAAGCATCCTCACGATCACCGGCCATTGAAAAAACGCTGCATGGAGGGGAACCATCGAAAATATCCAAATCGAATAATTCCTCCGGCAGATCGTCCAATTTGTTGAATTTCCTGATATCCATTAAAAACGAGTATTTAGGATTGTGATTCTTTCTATAGATTTTCATCATTTGCGGATCAATTTCACAGTTTCCGAGAAGGTTATATCCAGCAAGCTTGTAACCCATGGAGGAACCGCCACCACATGAAAACGCACTAAAAACCTTCAATCCGTTCTGCTCAACATTTTTCAGATCAGACAGATACCATCTATAACTGTTCATTATTGCTCACCTACTCATTAAAAGAGAATCCGCATTTAGGACAGGTATGTTCAAATTGGTTCTCCTCGTAATCATCAAGATCAATTTCATGATTATCGGTAACCTTCCCGCCGTTCCCCGCATGCTCTGTTAGATCTTCTAAAATACTTTCAAGCTCGCCTTCTGAAAAGCCGGTGAAAGACAGATCAAAATTATTTTCTTCAAGCTCTCTTAAAACTTGTTCGAGCTTGTATTCATCCCAATCGCCGCCTGTTTTGTTAAGTGCAATATTTAAGGCTCTTTCCTCGTTATCATCGAGATCTACCACCGAAACAGTAAGCTCTGAAGGGTTATTCTCCATATGTATTTTAAACCGCTGATGGCCACCTACAAGGTTTCCTGTTCTTTCGTTCCAAACAAGCGGCTCGACATTACCGAACCGTTCAATAGATGCTTTTATTCTTTCATAATCGGGATCGCCTGGCTGGAGATCAATCCGGGGATTGTAGGGAGCGGGGTTTATTTTTTTAACCGGAATGGATTTTATTATCATGTTTTACCTCCAATAAAAAAAGCATCCTAAAAAGAATGCTTTTTAATATTTAAATATTTAATAAGGCATGTGCAGCAGCTTGGCCCCAACGCGGATCTGTAACAACAGTTGTTAGCACTTTAAGTAGGCCGTTTTCTCCAATTTCATATGCTTTTTTTGCTAAACTTTTCAATCTAGATTCAGAAGGTTCAGGTTGATTTAACTCCTCTTCCAACTCATCTGATAATCTTTCTACCTCTACAAGAGAATCTAAAGGTACCACTTGAGACTCCTTCACCTTCTGTAAGATTTCTTCTTTTAAATTTTTATAATTTATGTTTTGTTGAATATCTTTACCTACAGCAATAGTACCTCCATTCTGAGCTGATAAATTCCCATAATTAATAATTTGAAGTGATGCCGTGGAAACTTCTCCTTTCCCTTCTACTTCATCTTCAATCAAATCCTCAATCCTATAAGTAAGTTCCCTTAAGCACGGATAGCCCACTTCAGTTATAAACCGTTGTATATTTGTGTCAAACTGTCTAGCTTGGTAAATTTCAAAAGCCCATTCTACAAGGTTTATTTCCTTTTTAGAAACTAATTCAAATATCTTCAAAAGATAAGCAATTTGCATATCTATATCCGCTGGTAAATTTAACTTCCCATAGTCTAAACTATTTCTATGAATATTATCTAAATTAAGTGTCATTGAATAAAAAGGATCTAGGATAGATTGAATTACTGGATTACTTTTGCTTAGGTGGACAAGAGTATTTATTCTAATCTCACAAGTTTCATATCTTGCATTCAGAATATCCTCAACTGCAGACTTAAAGTCCCTGACAGCTCTCTTTACCTCTTTTTCTGTAAACATACTCATAATAAAACTCCTCTCAATATTGTTATAAGAAATATTATATCCTTAAAGCGAGTTTTATATACATAAAATTTGGTTTTTTTACATAAAGATACAAAAAACGAGGTATATACTTGCTACTCATTTTTGCATATTAAAAGTTTTCTTAAAAGTAACACCGCCTTACGCTATTCGCTTTTATTTATTTGTGGCCCGCCGATTTTCTCCAGGAGGTAAGCAAAGAAAATGGAGAGCCGCGTTAGACTTTCCTTGCAAGCGGGATCTCACCGCTTGCGTTCCCCGTGACTATCGCGCGCAATACTGCATAGACTCCAGCCGCTCCTCCTGTGAAGCTAACGACCTTCATAGTCATTCGATACATCCGAGTGCACACTTGATAAAGGAAAGGTGCGTCTCCTGATTTGGCCATAAAAAAACGGCCACTAATCAGCTGTACAAATTCCCATGTACAAAAGACCAGCGTCCGTAGGTATCTCCTTTTTGGACTGTTATTCACGTTCGTTTTCTTGTTTCTATCGTATGACAAATTGAGCATTGAAAAACCCCCAATTTTACCCCCAATTTTCTCGGCTTTTTATTGATTTTTTCTTGTAACCTAAATGGCTACAATAATCAAAAACGGGTTCCAAAGAAGCTCCTTACTTTTTAGTTTTAACAAAAAGTTCCCAAAGTTTATAAACCCCGAAAGACAATAAACTGAGACCTAGTAAAAACACCAAAATCAAGCTACCAAAGAAATAAAAGCCCCCCATTGAATCCACTCCTTTTCAGTATCATATGAGTTAAAATTCAATAACGATAAAAAGAGCAGACTCTTTGGCCTGCTCTTTTTCATTAATCCCACCATTTAGTAGAGACACTTGTTAATGGATTTGTTAATTTCTCAAGGTGTAATTCTGCTTTCTTATTATCCCCATCTACAAAACTACGAACATCAAACACAACTTCATATGTTCCTTTTTGGTTAGATAAACTAAAACGTGAAACCGTATCATCAAAAGGAACAGGATCTTCTTCTACAAGTTTATACTGCCATGAGATTCCAGGGCCAATGTATGGTTGAGAAATTTGAATCCCAAGATCTCCTCCACCAGAATAAAATGTTTTTGAACGCGTTTTAAACGTAGAAGATCCTAAGTAATCCCACTCTCCTGCTCCTAAAACAGAGAATAGGCTTACATCATCAGAAATCTTTTTAATCTTCGGTTGTACTGTAGATTGATCGTTAATACCATCTTCCGGGCCATCTTTTGCAACGACAGGATCTAATACATCAGCTCGTCCATCTTCTGAACCAATTTTATCACCTATCGGGTCGATTTCTTCAGCACTTACAGAATTAATACCAACACTAGACACAAAGAACCCTGCAACAATCGCACCAACAAAGAATATTTTTTTCATTCCCTTTTCCCCCAAATGAATCATTTTATTTTTTCAATCGATTTAACAGGTACTTCCGGTGGATTGAGAATTAAATCAATCCGTTGAACAGTGACAAAGACGACAGAAAAAATCAAGGAACAAAGAAAGGTTAGTAAAAGTATTTTCCACCAATTTAAGTTATTCATCATCTCTCCCTCTTTTCTTATTGGTAATATTACCTATTTCCAATATTAAACACATTTAGGTAAAAAGTACAGGGGGAAAAAGGGAACATTTTGTTAAAATCCTTGAAGCGTGTAGATCAAAAAGATAAACACCACAATTATGGTTACAACAATAATTGCTTCTTTAGAATAATTTTTGTCATCTTCTTGCTCTTGTTTCTTCTTTTTAATTTCTTCTCTATACTTTTGTTGAACTTCTTTCTTCTTATCATTCGTTTTCATGATTAAACCCCTTTGAATCCAATTTGATTTAGATTCATTATTCCATCCCCCCTTTCAATTTATTGCAATTTTAACGTGCAACAATTAAGTACACCAGTGTAAAAAGCCTTGGCTATTATCCTACTAACGATTACTCGCAATTGTAGATCTTAATACAGAGTTGACGTATAAGGGCACAAAAAAACAGCCCTTAGATTATTCCAAGAGCTGTTGCAATAGCATTGATAGCATGCTTCTTTAACATATAAAACTTATCCGATTTTATGCCAAGCTCCATATAAATATCTGTATCCGTTCTTTGCTTGGGTGAGAGGTATTTCATCTTCACGATCTGTAATTGAAGTTCATCTAGGCAATTCTCTAAAGCTCTATCAATTTGCTTAACTTTCAGCTCATTATATTCGGTGCTTTTCCGCAGCTGAGGGAATAACCCGATGACTCCCTTTTCCTTTTGCTCTTTCCTATTCTCTGCTTGAATTTTTAGTGATCTATACGTTTTCAGTTCTTTAATGACAATATTCCGAACTTCTTTTTCATTAACTTCAGGCAAAAATGACAATTGCTCTGCTGCAGTCATATAGTACCTCCTTTTTGAAATAGAAACGGACACCGAATTTATAGCTATCGCTAAGATTAGTGTCCGCAATGTGTATTTATTTTAAAAATGATTTATATCTTTTATATACAGGATTATCATCTAAAAGATCATCAAAAAAATTAAATTTAACTATTAGATCTTTGAATTTTTCCCCTCTATCAGTTAAAGAATTAAAAAAAAGAATCATTAGCTCGTCTGTTGAAAGTTGAGCTCTTAATATACCAATGTAATTCTTTTTTTCATCATTAGATAACTCAGACTGGTCAATAAATTTAACAATTCTATATATATTTCGCAGATAGTGACCTATAACAAAAGCTCTCGATTTATAACTATCCTCATAAACTTTTAAAAAATGATTTATTTCATCATCTAAATTTAACAATCCAACAGCCCTTGATTTAACATTAAATTGAAAATCTATTAGAACAGCTCTTCCAGATAGATCTTTATATTCTAATGTTCTTACTATTTCATTATGAAGGTTTATCATATTAAAGAATGTATTATCAAATTGTTGCTTTATTAGAGTTTCATTTGTTGTTTCAAACTCTGTGCGCGTCTCTCTTAATTCTTTACCCTGAATTCTAACTGTAGCTAAAACTAAAAGGATACTGGCTAAATT
The DNA here is from genome assembly GCF_053903135.1 of Bacillus sp. JZ109. Classification (NCBI taxonomy): domain Bacteria; kingdom Bacillati; phylum Bacillota; class Bacilli; order Caryophanales; family Bacillaceae; genus Bacillus; species Bacillus sp. JZ109. The sequence goes on from NZ_CP096388.1 coordinate 3,924,859, forward strand.
AAACAATCCAACTGTAATGCCTCCAAAAAAATCACCAACGGGTCCTAAATGATCAAAGTCTATTGTTTTTCCCGAAAGACAAACAAAAAGCAAAATTAAAAAGGGTGTTATAACGGCTACCACGCATGCTGTTAATCCTGCATACATAAAAGTATTTTCGTTATCATACCATTTGTCATTTTTATTATTCTCACTCAATTGAGATCCCCCACTTTTTCTCTTTGTATTTCGATTATATCCTTTTTAAGGGGATTGTTATAAAAATAATAAGATTATTCCTTTTTCACCTCAGATAACAAACAAACCATGATACAAGGCATAACAGAAGTGAATTTTTCCGTTCTCGATACTGTTGACCCTTTCAAGGCCGCAGCTAATTTTTCCGCCTCTTTCTCTTGATGATCCGATGCCAGAATGATGGCGTTCACTTCAAACAAGTTTTTATCAAGGTGAGTCATTTTAGACCAGGCAGCAGCCAGGTTATTAAACTGAGAATCATTTTTTTCATAAATTCGTATCAACTATTCTCACCTCTCTAATTCATTTTTAGCAGCTGTTATTACGAACTGCAGATTCTTGATAACTTGCTGTAAAGCCTTTTTATATCTACTACTTTCCCCGCTCAAGCGTCGGATATCTTGCTGGGCCTGCTTGAACTGATTGACTGCTATTTCTTCCTGCCGTTTGTTTTCCTCGATGACGACCAACTGATGCTTAACCGTATCAATCAGCCACTCCGTTGAGGCCAGAGATAGCCCCATATGCTGACTGCATTCATTTTCGATTTTCTGAATCTTATCTCTCATATTGGCTCCTCCCAATAACAGCAGAGGGCACCCCCTCCGCTTACTTCTTAAATCCATAGTCAAAATGGATTCTTGTATATTCATTGTCTCTGGTATGCACGTTTGTAATGCCGTACTCAGGTGTATCTGCTAAATATGCGCAGCCATCCTTACCGTCAAGAATAACTAGCTTTATTTTGTTTCGTTCAATCAAGTCTCCAACGGAAAGTTGGTGTAAGTTTTCAAGTTCAATAGGTCGGTTCATTTTTCAGCACTCCCCGTGTTATAATTAATTGTCGAGATTAACTAAACCGGGGCTTTGTGCTGCGGTTTTTTATATATCCTCTTCCTCGTCCTCTTCTTCCCAAGCCATCTTGAACGCCGATTCTATAAATCTCAATCGCTTTTCAAGTTCTTCGTCTGTCATCTTAGAAAGATCCGGTCCGTGTCCTGGAACCATCCTGAAATCTTCCGTAAGACGTTTTATAAGATACTCTCTCCTTGAGACCACCAATAACCCTCCATCCATTTTTAAGCCGCTGAAGCAGCTCGTATTTTCTCAAAGGCTCATAGAGGTGGACGGCTCGTCCATCCTCCATGCGAAACAGCAAATACCAACGCCGCTGCCTTTTAACCATTAAGCCGCTCCGTGTTCGCCCTCATCCTGGTTGTCTTCTTCTTTTTCATCGTTTGAAGGCAAATCGTATTCACTGCTTTCATCCAGAGGTACAGACGGCTTTTCTTCTTCCATAGGCTCCGCTTCTGCAGCTTGATCCTGTTTCCAATCCCACCAAGCTTCAGCGAGTGGAGCAACTTCTTTTCTGTAGTCATTAATGAGGTCTACAATGGCTCCCCATGACATATTTAGCTCATTAGCAAGCTTTCTGTATGCTTCTCCTTCAATCCGGCGTTTCGCGATTTCTGCAATGGTTTCAGGGAATCCCTCAATAGCTGGAGCCATGCCTTCAGTGATGAAAGAATCAACGACTTCTCTCTTAATTTCCATTGGCTTTTCTTCGATTTTCGGCTTTTCTTCAGGAAGCCCGAGATCCGCCTCGAGTTGTTCGGGTTCCGGATCCGTTACGTTTACAATCCCGGTTTGATCAACGGTATAATTTTTCAATGGTCGGTTTGTACTCGCATTGAATTGAACATTAAACTGAATCACTTCACTCTCAAGTTGCGTTTCGACTTCCTTGTCTATCATTTCTGACAGATCTTGTACGTTCTGGCCAAGGTCTCGGGTAGGAAGTTCCAACACAATCTCGGTAACACCTTTGGGTTTGAGATTTACCTTTTTTACAAGTCCTTTGAATTCGATATATGCCATTTTGCTTTCCCCCGTTTAAGATATTTTTTGTAAAGATTCCTGCTGATACTTAGTCAGATTTACTTTGGTGTGTAAAGCGCGTGAAATCTGGCATAATACATATGCATCAAGCACGTTATCGCTTTTGTGTTCATAGCCCCAATGCTTAAAAATAGGCATGATCATGTGTTCTTTTTTCGCTGTACCTTTTCCAGTTGCAAACTTTTTTACAACAGTAGGGGGCACTTCAATGTAATCTATTTGTTTATTAATGAGTCTGGCCCTGATTAACCAGCCAATGCCATATTGGATACTTACGGCCCGCCCCGTAGAACCGTATGAGAAATCTTCTATGCAAACCTTATCGCCTGGCCGAATAAATTTAACGACCTGAGCGGCAATGTCCATAAATCTCTGTGGATCACCTTTCACCTTTGTTTTAATCTCTTCTTCTACGATTACTTTTCCGGATGAATCCTGGATAAGCAGCCCAGTCTTAGTTGAAGGATCAATGCCAACGAATCTCAATTTTCTACCTCCCGTCAGCTGCTTCCAGTTGTTCTATTTCAGTCATTATTAAATCCGCGTTCATGATTATGAATGTTAAGGAGCGTAGCGTGCCGAGCATCAATCTCCCTCCTCGAAGGACATTTCACGGCCAAACTTACATTTAACGTTAATATGTAGCCGCTCCAGTTCAGGCAAAGACAGTTCATACAGCTGTTGCCCGTCCTCCGATTCATACTGGCCATACTTGATAAGCTCATTCGTTAAAAATTCCCGCCGCTCGTCTGTGGCAGTCTGTGTTATTTCTGAAGGCATAATATGTGCTCCTTTCTTTTAAGCGAGCTTCGCTTCCATTTGTCTATCAAGGTTTAAGAATCGGCCGTACTCTTTAATAAAGGCAGCCATGACAGTGCCAACCGAGCCGTTTCTTTGTTTTGCAAAAATGATCTCCACTATGTTTTTTAGGTCGCTTTGCTTATCGTAATAGTCATCCCTATAGAGAAAACTAACGATATCGGCATCTTGTTCAATGCTGCCTGAATCTCGAAGATCAGACATCATCGGCCGCTTATCTTGCCGCTGCTCAACACCGCGCGAAAGTTGAGAAAGCAGAATGATTGGAACATTGAAGGTCCGGGCTATGTTCTTCAATTCGCCTGTTATGCTTGCGACCTCTAAGTTTTTCGTTTCAAATTTTCCAATAGGTCGGATTAATTGAAGATAATCAATCACAACCAAATGCTTTTGATCCGGGTGTTCCTTTGTGGTCTTTCGAATGGCAGAACGAATATCAGCCACTGACTGTGACGGTTTGTCGTGAATATAGATGTCTAACTTTTCATATTCACCGATGGCCCGATTCGCGTTTTCATAGTCTTTTTCACTGAAATACTTGTGCGGGTTTCTCCATTTTGTACCTTCGATTGAACCTAAATTGCTGAGCATCCGGTTAACAAGTTGACGGTCGGACATCTCCAAAGAAAAAACATCCACAACCCCACCTTTTAACGCCGCATTCTGGGCCAAATTTAAGGCGAAAGCTGTTTTTCCCATGGAGGGCCGGGCAGCTACGATAATTAAGTCGCTATCCTGCCAGCCTCCGGTCATAGCGTCTAGATCAGCTAGCCCAGTTTCCACTCCTGTTATTTCGCCTTTCTCTTGATACATGTCGTTGTATATTTCAGTTAAAACATCCATCTTGGTACGATTATTTTTAATTCCAATCTCCTGCAGCTCCACGGTCTTCTGATAGACTTGCAAAATACCCTCATCGCTTGGATTGTTCGCAAAATCAAGCGCGGTCTTTTGCATATCTCGAAGTTTAAAAGCTTCATAGATTAATGTTTGATAAGTTTCAAAATTAATAACGGAAGGAACCGCACTTGCTAGATCTACAAGATAAGAGGTGCCGCCGATCGCTTCGACTGTATCCCCTAACTCTGTAACTACTGTCACCATTTCAACAGGCTGTCCGGAGGAATCAACATCACGCATAGCCTTAAAAATCCGTTTATGTCGCTCATCTGCAAAATGCTTTGGCTCCAAAGTGGTTTCCTTAATCAGCTCGCCTTCAACAAGGATACAGCCCAACAGGCTCTCTTCTGCTTCAAGGTTTTTTAGCATGTTTTGCATTTCGTTCCCACTCTTTCTGTTGCTCTAAAAATTCATTTTTCTCTGGTTGTTTGACGCTAATCTCCGCGATTGTTGGAGGGAATGGTTTATTTGCAATATGCTCATTTATCTTTGTTTTTGCGGCTTCGAACGGCATTTTTTGAAGATGGTCCATCCACAACTCAATTCGCTCTTTCCCAACTTCGCCGCTTAAATCAAAACGCGGATATGCTGCGGAAAGCCGCAACAATAATTTCATTGCTTCTGCTTTTTCCAAAGTAATCACCTTCCTAATTCACCTTAATGCCGTTCTCTCTAGCATAATCCTCAAGAGCAGCAAAGCTTTTTTCTTGTATCGATCCGCGCGGCCTAAATTCTGAGACATTAGAAGGCTGTTTTTCGCTTTGTTTAGCAGCCCATCTATTACGAATAATTGGTTCACAATAAGAAAAAGAATTTATCTTGTCTCCTGGATGTTTAGGTTTATATTGATCAAAAATTTCATCTATCCAAGTCAAAACATCATCGATAGGTATCTCTGCCTCTATGACCCTTTTAATTGCCGCTGTATCTATAGCAGATAAAAATATAGAGCCTTTTCTCGAAGTGAATTTATCTTCGATTTTTTGGAAAGAAGTCGAGCCCTCGTCCTTCAGCTGAGATGCTCTTGGCTTGTCTTTAGCCTTACTTTCATATGCAGGTTCTTCAGCAGCACCTTGGAATTTCGAATAATTTAATACGGTCCAAAGCATTCCGTATTCAGTTTCCTCTGCAGTAATCATTCCTTTTGCCTGAAGCCTTTCAGCTGCAGCCTTTACTGCGGCTCTTGTGAATTTTGTTAAACCTCTGCCCTTTTTAATCGCTAAGTCATCACATAGTTTTGAATATGAGCGGATATACTGACCTTTTTTCAACTCATAATCATTAATCTTCATACCGTCCTGAAACGCAGCTTTGGTAATTAAAAAAGTGAACAACCTAAAGCCGACATTATCTGTAAAAATCTCATGATCGACCATTGACTTATATAGTCTCACCCATCCAGCCAAGGGCTTCGCCTCCTTTCCATCGCTATTTCTTTCTGCAGATAGCTTTTAACCCTTTGATTGTCACAAGAGTAAGATCGGGTTCATATTTTCGAAAATAGGTTGAAACGTACATTAATAGAGTGTCCTTACGCATATCTGGGGCCACTGTCTTGGCCAATGACACATAACAATAAGGGTATGGAACCGCAATTAAGTCATTGTCAGTCATGGTATATAAACAACCTTTCCAGTCAATTTCATGATGTCTTCTTTAAAAAGCTCCTCGTCGCTGTTTGATTCAGAAAGATGCAGCAGCCAAATTTCCTGAACCCTGCTCAAGTCATTTGCCTTCAAAAACTCTTTTACGTTTTCTAAACTGAAGTGCGACTGTAAGAGTCGTCTTTTCATAAATGGCGGTGTACGGCCGCTTTCGATGTTTTCGTTCAGTATTTCATTCGAGTAATTGCATTCCACCATAATGTGAGTGAGTCCTGGAAACTTATATTTGATGTAATAGGTATCAGTGGCAAACAGAAGCTTGTCACCATCCTCATTAGCCAACAGAAAGCCATACGGCTCCGCCACATCGTGCTGCACGTCAAAGGGCATAATAGACCAAGAACCAACTTTAAACGGCTGTTTAGCGTGCACAGGCTTTATTCTGTGATGAGAAATGCCAATTGCTCCGGCCGTCCCAGGAGACATGTAACAATCAATGCCGGCTTTCAGAACATCCTTAATTGCTTTGCAGTGATCCCCATGCTCATGAGAAACAAGGCAGCCAGCGAATTGAGACATTTTATACTGAAACCCCTTCTGCATTTGTTTAAAGTTGATGCCGCATTCCAAAAGAAGTGGGGTCTTACCATCGGTGACCCAATAGCAATTCCCCTTACTACTCGATGACAGGGCTGTAATTTCAATCAAAAATCTGGTCCGTCCGATTCAAAGACTGAGGGCTTCTCATCTTTTTTTGTTGGTTGGGACTCTGGCTGTTCTGTTTGTGGATCCGGAATAGGCTCGATATCGATAACCTCTGTATTTGCGTTTTCCTCAATTTGCTTCTGTACTTCGGCTGGAGTTACATCTACACGTTCGTTGTCATATTCATTTTCTGTTGAATTATTAATCGCCTGTACAAGTAAATCGCTGTCATCACTTGTGTTTATAAAAGATTTTGCGGCACGATTGATAACAGTTCTTTTGGCCATTTCCTGAGGAAACTTGTTTTGAACGCTCTTTGTTTTCGCTTGAGTCCATGAAGTTTCAATTTCTTTACGCGTCATAACAGTTAATATTTCTTCATCTTCTATTGTTTTTATAACTGCATAAGCCCCTAAAATTTCGTTGTCTCTGTTCTGGAATTTGGTTTCATGCTTAAGTAGCTTTTCGCGCCCGCCCACAATCTCGTAATCGAATACATCACCATCAAAAATTACGTTTGACCAAATATCCTTGACATTGGTCAGCCGTTTAAGCACAGCTTGTGTTCCAAAATAAGAACGGTTAAGTTGTAGTTGATTTCCATAAACTATGAAGTAGCACTGTGTCTTTGCTGGACTTAAACCTTGAACAACCATATCTAACAAAGAGTTAGCTATTGATTCCCTAGAACACACTTCCAATGCTGGCTTTCCGTTTTTATCTCTTACTTCTTGCAGTTTAAAAAAAGCACTTTTTAAAGCATTACTTGCGTTGTAGTTAGAAGGCAGGACTAAACCATCGTCCTGCAATCTGGTTAAACTTTTGTTCACATCATCAGTTATATCTTTTTGAATAATTGCCAATTGATTCTGGCTATTCATTTGAATCCCCCTCTTGTGGCGCAGTCAATAATAGTTGCTTCTCCCTTGGAGTACATGCTTCTTTGACACTTACATGAGTTTCAACTTTGATTTCACTGTCAAACTCGTCATAATAGCCACGTTCAAGACAGCTGTAAGCATCCTGTGCGCTGTCAGCAACAATTAACGATTTAGTAGTTTTGGTCTCAACATGTTCGATAATGTAGTAGGCTCCCATTAGATTGCCTCCTGAACGAGTTCGCCTTGAAACTCAACACGAAGCTGTTTATCTTTCTCGGAAACAATCAGACTGAGGATCTGTGAATTTGTGTTGATCAATTTTGTCACCGCTTCAGAGTTATCAACGAAAATAGGAGCAGTGATTCCGTAGTAATCATTAAGGGTATTAATGATGTCTAACCCAACGTTAATACGTGCAGCATTGTTTAAGCCGGACGAATATGGCACACCTTCATAAAGGGTTTCGCACGTCTCTTCAAGTCCTCCGTTGATCTGGTCTTTGAAGAGCTTGAAGCGAGCATATTTAAACTTGCTGTTTATCTTCTCTTCGAGGAGATTCACTTTAGTGCGAACAAATTCCTCAGTCAAAAAGAGTTGGTGTTGCAGCTGTTCATATTGTTCTGCTAACTCTTTTTGTTCTTGCTCAAGCTGTTTTACTCGGTCATTAACATGCCTTGCGTGATCAATTTTCGCTTGATCTTTTTGAAGCAGCAGAATCTCTTGTTTTTTACTATTGATATCATCCTTAATCAATTGAACGGCTTGATCTGTGGAAGATTCTAAATGTTGAATTTCATTCCGGACGGCCTCAATTTCAGCTTGTTTATTTTGATAAATTGGATCCGCTGAAATATCTGATCTATTGCTTTGCGCGCCCTCTAATTCTTTTTCAAGTGATAATAAAGTCTCTTCTTCACTCTTATAGGCATCTTGTAAATTAGATATTGCAGCTTCTAATTCCTGAATAGCATCCTCAGACTTTTCTTTTTGACTCTTAACCGACTTGCCTTTTTCATTGATTTCAGCTAAAGCTAGGCTTTTATGAAAATTGAAGTTTTCAATGGCTTGATCAATTTTTTCTTTCGGTAATTCTTGGCCGCATGTAGGGCATTCAGTTTGATGTTGATCAAACGTCTCCTCATTCTTGTCGCACCAACTCTGGCGCAGCGACTCGATTTCCGTATTTAATCGATCCAAATTGTCTTTTTCAAGTGATAACTGCCGCTGATTCGATTTAATCTCCATTGAAATTTCATCAATCTTGCTTTTCACAGGATATAGCTGCTCTTTAATCTCATTGATCTTTTTGTATTCTTTTTCCTGATGACCATTTTTGATTTCCTGAAGATCATTCTGCAGCTGGAGAATTACTTTCCTCTTCTCAGAAATAGCTTCACCATTACGAGCTGAACGAAGTTTCTCCTCCAATGACTCAACTTCTTTTTGAAGAAAATTTATCTCGTCATGTAATTCTTGTTCATCTAGCCCAGATGTATCTTCGACTGTGCGCTGGACTTCATCGATTCTTACCGGTATTGCATCGAGCTGTTTGTTTATCTCGCGCTGTTTTCCCGCGATCACCTTTCTATGCTCTTCAAGCGAACGTTTATTTAAGACACTTTCCAAGGCAGCCACAGAAGGGTTTTTACTGAATACTTCCTCGGCTGTTACATCGCCGCTAATCTCAAGTAGAATCTTCCGTCTGTCTTGCCATTTCAATTGCTCATTGAAGAATGATGGAGAAGTAATGAGTTTAAATTTATCTTCTTCAATAATTGAGCTGACTCGATCATTAAACTCTTTTTTCTTTGATGGCACTTCGTTAATAAAATAGTCAGTGGTATGCCCAGAGAATACGGCTTCAGCACTACTCCGCTTTCTTGTCCACTTCTCGGAGTACACCTTTTTCAGAGACAATTCAGCTCCATCGATCAAAAACAACCCACTGACTTCATGATTCAATCCGCTAATAGGCTTGTTTTCTTTTGTTAGAGTTTTAATCTGAAAATCTTTTTTATTTTGGCTGTCCTTATCGAATAAGAGCCAAATAAAAGCATCAAATAATGTTGTTTTTCCTGTTGCATTATCACCGAAGACCTTGACGTTCTCACCTTGAGTATCGAGAGTAAAATGTTTAATCCCCTTAAAATTACGCAGTTCTAATTTGAGCAGTTTAATTTCCTTTTTCATTTGGCTTCACGTCCTTTCTCTTTAAACTTGCGAGAAAGATACTCATTTCGCGCCTCAGCTGTCGGAAAGTGAAAACATGGATTCCCCTTAAGATCATAGGAAATTGATCCACCTACAGTGGTAAGATTAATTTGATCGCGACGATGATCACTAAACGGCTCAGTGTAAAAAACTTCATTCATTTGTCAAAGACCTCCAAAGATTTGATTTTTGGAAGGTGATACAGTACACTATCAATACCAAAGTTTGTAACACCTTCTACAGCTCGCTCTGCAAAGCGAGCTTTTTTTATTTCGCTTTTTGAAGTAGTTCCTGAACACTATCAGGAATTTTGTGTTCACATTTGCTGCAATAAATTTTGTAAGATCGTTCTTCGACCTTTCCGCAATTAGGGCACTTCCTTGGCGGAATAACCAGGTGAAACACCGAAAATCCTCCTTTCTGATGCTTGTGCGCATCGTCAGACCAGAGAGAGGATGGTGGTAAAATAAAGGGGGGTTAGGATGGATAAAAAGGATCTCCCCCTGGCCTGACGACAAGAACAAGCTTGCCGTGCTCAATAAAGAGCGATATAATACTTTCATAACGTTTTATATTTTCCTTAAGCAGTGAGTGTAGGAGCTTGCTGCTTTTTTATATTTTCAATAGCCTTCTTCGCCTCGGCATTCACCAGAAGAATCTGTGCTGGATTCCTTTTTACTTCCCGACAATGATTTACAACCTCAGAAGCTTTCATTAAACGGCTTGCAGATAATACAAATTTCATTCAAATCATCCCCTCTAACTTTTTTTCAAAAAAATCTTTTGACGGAATCACTTCAACAATGCGATCGAAGTCTTGCTTGGATTTTATGTAGTGATCTAGTTGTTTTACAGATTTGCGAAGTTCATTAACCGTTTCATTTGCCTTTTTCATATCTCCGTTGGCAACAGCTTTGATTAAACTCTTTGAGTATTCCTCAATAAAAATTTGTTCCCGCCTTGCTGAATCAGAGTGTATTTTTAAAACCATGTCCTCAAGAAGCACCTTTGATTAACCCCCTCGTTAAAAGCTTCATTTTATGCTTGCCCCACATCTTCACCCATGAAATTGAATATTCCTTACAGAGAACAACGATTAGTTGAGTTAAAGCTGTTATGACGTCTAAACATTCCTGAATCGATTTTTCAATCATTTTTGTATCTGACAATGTTTTGGGATTAACTGAAATATGTTCAACTGAATTTTGTAGGGCATCTAGGGCTTCTGTCATTTGTATCTTGGATTGAACAAGAAGGTTCACCCTGTGCAAATCAGCTGTTTCCCCATCCAAGATTAAGGGTCCCCAGCCTGTATAATCAGAAGCAGCTTCAAGGGCAGCCCGTGGATCATTATGTTTCTCAGCAAAATATTGGGCCACCTCCGGCTGAACTTTGTGGCGGCCGCATTCCTGATGAGATACAGATTCACGTGAAAGAAATAATTCATCGTCCATAGATAACTGCTGTTGTGTAAGTTCCGCCTCTTTACGAGCGCTTTTTAATGCTTTCGGTGCTCTACCAAATTTCACTTTGAACCTCTCCTTTTTCTACCAAATTTTTAACCGTATATTGGTAAACTTTAGTTAAAAGATATTAAGCAGAATCATCAACACTGTTCTGTTCTAATTGGCTTATCCAAGCATTTAGGGTTTCAGGTCGGAAAAATATTTTCTTTCCAATTCTGAAATGCGGAATTTCCTTATTTCTAACCAAGGAATAAATGGTTTCTTTATGAACCCTCAGTAAACTAGCAGCTTCCTGAGGGCTTAATGGTTTGTTGCTCATAATGAAATCCTCCTAAGCACTGTTCGTTTCTAAATCAGAAACGTTTTCAGCAAAAAAATCTGTGATTTTGCATTTTAAATGTTGCGCTAAGGTTGGCAATTGATCTGCTTTAAATGCATAAACACCCTGCTCATACTTTAAATAACTTGAACCAGTTTTTAATCCTAGCTTTATTGCTAGATCTCGCTGAGAAATTTTTAATTCGATTCGTCTTTTCTTGATAAAAACCAAATCGAGTTTCTGCATATCTTTCACTCCTTTCGTTTCTGTTTCAGAAACTTTGTAACCACATAATACAGTTCTAAAACAGAAATGTCAATAAGTTTTGTTTACAATTTAGAAACTTTTTTTATTTCCATAATGGAAACATGTTATCATTTGTCTTACTTAGAAAGTGGTGAAAACAATGAATATAGGTGATCGGATAGTTTTATTAAGAGAAAGAAAAGGTTGGTCCCAAAGGGAACTAGCCCGCCGTGTAGACCTAAATTATGCTGTTATGAACCGTATAGAAAAAGGCACTCGACCTATTACTGATTCAGAAATAATCAAGTTAGCTGAGGTCTTGGATGTCACAACAGACTATCTGTTAAAAGGAAATTCAAACGACTCTCAAATAGATGAGCTTTTAAATGATCCTGAAACCCTAATTGCTGGTCGTGATGGAAAAATCACTAAAGAACAAGCAAAAGAACTTTTGGATTATCTTTTGAAAAAAGGGTTCGATGAACAGTAGCAGCTATTCTTTATTCTTAATTCTTAATTCTTTAATTCTTCTTCTGGTAAAACATTTGTTAAACATTTGTTTAACAAAAAGAAACCTAAGTGTTAAATAAAACTTTTTGCACTCCCTGAAAACATAGATATATCAAGGGTTTTTCATGGATGCGTGCTGTAAAACAAACTGTTTAACATTCATTGAGTTAAATAAAAAATAAAGAAAAGTTAAATCATCAAAGAGTGTATTCATATTGAGGGGGACAATTACTTGCAGTTTTCCAAAAAAAAAATCTTATTACTATTATTGTTTATGATGAGTTTATACTTAACTGCTTGCAGCTCTTCTGATTCGTCAAACGAGGCAAACAATAAAGAGGACACAGCAGACGAAAATCAGGAAGATACATATCAAACAGGAAACAACCGTTCTTTAACTGAACCCGGTCAAAAGTACAAAGAAGATACCGGGGAGATTGTTGAATTAAATAAAATAAAGAATCCAGATAAACATATCGATATTTCACCTCTTAAAGTGACAATAGACAATATAAAAGTGTTAACTCGCACAAATATTCCTAGCGACACTCTGCAGATGTATGAACTGAAAGTCGCCAAACAGCTTGATGAACCTTTAAGTTACATTCAAATAACTGTTACAGCTGAAAATACAGGAGATGCACTTATAAAATGGAAAGGGATTTCTATGGTCATCCCAAACACAAAGGAACAAATAGAAGTAGATAAAAATAACCTTATGGAGAATGGACCACATGATATCTACGGGAACGCTAAAGATGAGTACACAATAGGAGTTATATATGACGGAGATCCAGAAGAGATAAATTCTTTGACTCTTGTTCTGGGAGACACTTATGATAGCGAATCATATAAAACTATAACAAACGAAAAGAGTATTAAATTAGATATAAACTAAATATAGTATTTAAGCTCTTTAGGGAGCTTTTCTTTTCAACATAAAACCGAACATAGGTTTGCGTACGTTAGTAGGAGGCTTTATCTTGTATCAATTATCACTTCTTGAAGATCGAATCAAGACAATATATACAGGTATTGGAATCGTTGATCCGGGTATATGGGACTTGGAACTAATTGCAGATAGATTAAAAATAATAGTCCATTACAAAAACCGTTCATCTGTAGCAGTAAAACTGCTGGGAATGGCTTGCATTATTCTTGATTCGCGATTATCTAAAAAAAAGCAGTGGGAAGACTTTTCCCATGAACTGTGCCATCACATAAATCATGTAGGTGTTCAATACAAATTACCCCCACTTTTTAGAGAATTACAGGAGAATCAAGCAAATGCGTTTATGTATCACTTTGCCGTACCTAGCTTTATGCTGAAAAACATCAAATTACCGGCAACTAAGCGGGAATCTATAAGTCTCATATCTGATCTTTTTCAGGTTACACATCCTTTTGCAGAAAAAAGATTGGATATGTACTTCCGTAAGTTATTCAGCTTTAAGTACCAATCATTTATGATTCAAAAGAATAAAGAAAGGGAGAAAATTTTATATGCCAACAATTGAAAAAAGAGGCGAAAAGTCATTTCGATTAGTTGTTAATATCGGTACAAAGAGCAAGCGAAAAAGAAAGGTCAAAACAATTAGAATAGAGGATCCAGCTTTATTAAAAACCACTAAAAAGCTGCGCAATTACCTGGAGAGTGAATGGTATAAATTCAAAACAGAAGTTGAAGCCGGCGCTTATATCACACCACACAAACGAACATTCAATATGTTCATAGAGGACTGGGAGAAAAAATATGCCCTAGATCATCTCGATGATAAAACTCGTGAAACTTATGAATATATTATGGGGAAAGAAATACAGCCCTATTTTGGAGACATGTACTTAGACGAGATTCAGCCTATTCACATATTAAATTTCCTAGAAGAATACCAAAGGGAAAATGATGTCTCAACGTCAAGCATTCATGCAAGATATCGAATCATTAGAGATATCTTAGGAAGAGCAGCTGAGTGGAAAATTATAAAAGAAAACCCTGCAGAAAACGTAAAGCGGCCAAAACAAAAATACAATGAATATGAAATTTATACTGAAGAAGAAATAAAGGAAATTTTTATGCTATTAGATGCACACGCTCCATTGAGGAACAGAGTTATGATTAAATTTGCTTTTACTGGTGGATTTCGTAGAGGTGAACTATTAGCAATCGATGAAACAGATTTATTTTTTGATACTAATGAAGTCAGAATTGATGAGTCTTTACAATATACAAAGAAGAAAGGTTATCGGTTTAAAGATCCTAAAAGTAACTCTTTCCGTAAAGTTACGATGCCGCCTGATATTATGCAAGAAGCAGCTATTTTGCTACGAGAGATCAAGAAGAATAAATTACTGTTGGGTGAACTGTGGAGAGGAACAGATAAGCTTTTGTTATTTGGTGGGGATATGGGGCAACCCCAGTATCCAACCTCACCTAATACTTGGTGGCAGAGATTCACTAAGAGACACAATATCAAGCCAGGACGTCTTCATGATATGAGACACTCACACGCAACGATGTTAATAAATCAAATTGGGAAAGTACCTGGATTAAACATTAAAGCTATTTCTCAGAGGCTTGGCCATGCTAACGTCCAAACCACTTTGAATATTTACACTCACGCTAACCGTGAATCAGATATTTTAGTTGCTGATGCAATCAATAATATATTAAAAACGGGGACATTTTAGAGAAATTCTCTAATTTGCCACCCGTATGACACCCAACTATTTTAGACAAAAAAAATAACAGTTCCATATTTCGCGGAAACTGCATAAGATCAACGTATTTTAAATAAGCTTCCAAGCGGGCTCGAACCGCTGACCTCTTCCTTACCATGGAAGTGCTCTACCTGCTGAGCTATGGAAGCAATGGCTCCGCAGGTAGGATTCGAACCTACGACCGATCGGTTAACAGCCGATAGCTCTACCACTGAGCTACTGCGGAATAATATAAAGCTTCATAAACAAACATGGTAGAATTAATAAATCTGCTTGGCGGCGTCCTACTCTCACAGGGGGAAACCCCCGACTACCATCGGCGCTGAAGAGCTTAACTTCCGTGTTCGGTATGGGAACGGGTGTGACCTCTTCGCTATCGCCACCAAACAAATTGAGAGTGTTCTCTCAAAACTAGATAACAGGTGTGACATCATTCAAAAATATGGTTAAGTCCTCGATCGATTAGTATCTGTCAGCTCCATGTGTCGCCACACTTCCACCTCAGACCTATCAACCTGATCATCTTTCAGGGATCTTACTTCCTTGCGGAATGGGAAATCTCATCTTGAGGGGGGCTTCATGCTTAGATGCTTTCAGCACTTATCCCGTCCGCACATAGCTACCCAGCGATGCCCTTGGCAGAACAACTGGTACACCAGCGGTGCGTCCATCCCGGTCCTCTCGTACTAAGGACAGCTCCTCTCAAATTTCCTGCGCCCGCGACGGATAGGGACCGAACTGTCTCACGACGTTCTGAACCCAGCTCGCGTACCGCTTTAATGGGCGAACAGCCCAACCCTTGGGACCGACTACAGCCCCAGGATGCGATGAGCCGACATCGAGGTGCCAAACCTCCCCGTCGATGTGGACTCTTGGGGGAGATAAGCCTGTTATCCCCGGGGTAGCTTTTATCCGTTGAGCGATGGCCCTTCCATGCGGAACCACCGGATCACTAAGCCCGACTTTCGTCCCTGCTCGACTTGTAGGTCTCGCAGTCAAGCTCCCTTGTGCCTTTACACTCTGCGAATGATTTCCAACCATTCTGAGGGAACCTTTGGGCGCCTCCGTTACCTTTTAGGAGGCGACCGCCCCAGTCAAACTGCCCACCTGACACTGTCTCCCCGCCCGATAAGGGCGGCGGGTTAGAAGGTCAATACAGCCAGGGTAGTATCCCACCGATGCCTCCACCGAAGCTGGCGCTCCGGTTTCCAAGGCTCCTACCTATCCTGTACAAGCTGTACCAACATTCAATATCAGGCTGCAGTAAAGCTCCACGGGGTCTTTCCGTCCTGTCGCGGGTAACCTGCATCTTCACAGGTACTATAATTTCACCGAGTCTCTCGTTGAGACAGTGCCCAGATCGTTGCGCCTTTCGTGCGGGTCGGAACTTACCCGACAAGGAATTTCGCTACCTTAGGACCGTTATAGTTACGGCCGCCGTTTACTGGGGCTTCAATTCGCACCTTCGCTTACGCTAAGCGCTCCTCTTAACCTTCCAGCACCGGGCAGGCGTCAGCCCCTATACTTCGCCTTACGGCTTCGCAGAGACCTGTGTTTTTGCTAAACAGTCGCCTGGGCCTATTCACTGCGGCTCTCTCGGGCTTGCACCCTAACAGAGCACCCCTTCTCCCGAAGTTACGGGGTCATTTTGCCGAGTTCCTTAACGAGAGTTCTCTCGATCACCTTAGGATTCTCTCCTCGCCTACCTGTGTCGGTTTGCGGTACGGGCACCTCTCACCTCGCTAGAGGCTTTTCTTGGCAGTGTGGAATCAGGAACTTCGCTACTATATTTCGCTCGCCATCACAGCTCAGCCTTATGGGAAACGGATTTGCCTATTTCCCAGCCTAACTGCTTGGACGCGGATATCCAATACCGCGCTTACCCTATCCTCCTGCGTCCCCCCATTGCTCAAATGGTGAGGAGGTGGTACAGGAATATCAACCTGTTGTCCATCGCCTACGCCTTTCGGCCTCGGCTTAGGTCCCGACTAACCCTGAGCGGACGAGCCTTCCTCAGGAAACCTTAGGCATTCGGTGGAGGGGATTCTCACCCCTCTTTCGCTACTCATACCGGCATTCTCACTTCTAAGCGCTCCACCAGTCCTTCCGGTCTGGCTTCACAGCCCTTAGAACGCTCTCCTACCACTGTTCGAAGAACAGTCCGCAGCTTCGGTGATACGTTTAGCCCCGGTACATTTTCGGCGCAGAGTCACTCGACCAGTGAGCTATTACGCACTCTTTAAATGGTGGCTGCTTCTAAGCCAACATCCTGGTTGTCTAAGCAACTCCACATCCTTTTCCACTTAACGTATACTTTGGGACCTTAGCTGGCGGTCTGGGCTGTTTCCCTTTCGACTACGGATCTTATCACTCGCAGTCTGACTCCCAAGGATAAGTCATTGGCATTCGGAGTTTGACTGAATTCGGTAACCCGGTAGGGGCCCCTAGTCCAATCAGTGCTCTACCTCCAAGACTCTTACCTTGAGGCTAGCCCTAAAGCTATTTCGGAGAGAACCAGCTATCTCCAGGTTCGATTGGCATTTCACCCCTACCCACACCTCATCCCCGCACTTTTCAACGTGCGTGGGTTCGGGCCTCCATTCAGTGTTACCTGAACTTCACCCTGGACATGGGTAGATCACCTGGTTTCGGGTCTACGACCACGTACTCATGCGCCCTATTCAGACTCGCTTTCGCTGCGGCTCCGCATCTTCTGCTTAACCTTGCACGAGATCGTAACTCGCCGGTTCATTCTACAAAAGGCACGCCATCACCCGTTAACGGGCTCTGACTACTTGTAGGCACACGGTTTCAGGATCTCTTTCACTCCCCTTCCGGGGTGCTTTTCA
This sequence comes from Bacillus sp. JZ109, assembly GCF_053903135.1. NCBI lineage: Bacteria > Bacillati > Bacillota > Bacilli > Caryophanales > Bacillaceae > Bacillus > Bacillus sp. JZ109. The sequence continues at coordinate 3,942,223 of NZ_CP096388.1, forward strand.
CCTTTCCCTCACGGTACTGGTTCACTATCGGTCACTAGGGAGTATTTAGCCTTGGGAGATGGTCCTCCCGGATTCCGACGGAATTTCACGTGTTCCGCCGTACTCAGGATCCACTCAGGAGAGAACGAAGTTTTGACTACAGGGCTGTTACCTCCTATGGCGGGCCTTTCCAGACCTCTTCATCTACCTCGTTCTTTTGTAACTCCGTACAGAGTGTCCTACAACCCCAAGAGGCAAGCCTCTTGGTTTGGGCTAATCCCGTTTCGCTCGCCGCTACTCAGGGAATCGCATTTGCTTTCTCTTCCTCCGGGTACTTAGATGTTTCAGTTCCCCGGGTCTGCCTTCTCATATCCTATGAATTCAGATATGGATACCACTCCATTACGAGTGGTGGGTTTCCCCATTCGGAAATCTCCGGATCAAAGCTTGCTTACAGCTCCCCGAAGCATATCGGTGTTCGTCCCGTCCTTCATCGGCTCCTAGTGCCAAGGCATCCACCGTGCGCCCTTTCTAACTTAACCGTTAAAAAGAATCACTATGTGATATCTTGTATTACTAATTGAATGTGATGTCTACTGTTATCTAGTTTTCAAAGAACACGTTTCGAAGGAATGATCCTTCAAAACTAAACAAGACAGGGAACGTTCTGTTTATAAGACCCAAGGTCTTATATTCCGTATAATATCCTTAGAAAGGAGGTGATCCAGCCGCACCTTCCGATACGGCTACCTTGTTACGACTTCACCCCAATCATCTGTCCCACCTTCGGCGGCTGGCTCCTAAAAGGTTACCTCACCGACTTCGGGTGTTACAAACTCTCGTGGTGTGACGGGCGGTGTGTACAAGGCCCGGGAACGTATTCACCGCGGCATGCTGATCCGCGATTACTAGCGATTCCAGCTTCACGCAGTCGAGTTGCAGACTGCGATCCGAACTGAGAACAGATTTGTGGGATTGGCTTAACCTCGCGGTTTCGCTGCCCTTTGTTCTGTCCATTGTAGCACGTGTGTAGCCCAGGTCATAAGGGGCATGATGATTTGACGTCATCCCCACCTTCCTCCGGTTTGTCACCGGCAGTCACCTTAGAGTGCCCAACTAAATGCTGGCAACTAAGATCAAGGGTTGCGCTCGTTGCGGGACTTAACCCAACATCTCACGACACGAGCTGACGACAACCATGCACCACCTGTCACTCTGCCCCCGAAGGGGACGTCCTATCTCTAGGATTGTCAGAGGATGTCAAGACCTGGTAAGGTTCTTCGCGTTGCTTCGAATTAAACCACATGCTCCACCGCTTGTGCGGGCCCCCGTCAATTCCTTTGAGTTTCAGTCTTGCGACCGTACTCCCCAGGCGGAGTGCTTAATGCGTTAGCTGCAGCACTAAGGGGCGGAAACCCCCTAACACTTAGCACTCATCGTTTACGGCGTGGACTACCAGGGTATCTAATCCTGTTCGCTCCCCACGCTTTCGCTCCTCAGCGTCAGTTACAGACCAGAGAGTCGCCTTCGCCACTGGTGTTCCTCCACATCTCTACGCATTTCACCGCTACACGTGGAATTCCACTCTCCTCTTCTGCACTCAAGTTCCCCAGTTTCCAATGACCCTCCCCGGTTGAGCCGGGGGCTTTCACATCAGACTTAAGAAACCGCCTGCGAGCCCTTTACGCCCAATAATTCCGGACAACGCTTGCCACCTACGTATTACCGCGGCTGCTGGCACGTAGTTAGCCGTGGCTTTCTGGTTAGGTACCGTCAAGGTACCGCCCTATTCGAACGGTACTTGTTCTTCCCTAACAACAGAGCTTTACGATCCGAAAACCTTCATCACTCACGCGGCGTTGCTCCGTCAGACTTTCGTCCATTGCGGAAGATTCCCTACTGCTGCCTCCCGTAGGAGTCTGGGCCGTGTCTCAGTCCCAGTGTGGCCGATCACCCTCTCAGGTCGGCTACGCATCGTTGCCTTGGTGAGCCGTTACCTCACCAACTAGCTAATGCGCCGCGGGTCCATCTGTAAGTGGTAGCCGAAGCCACCTTTTATGTTTGAACCATGCGGTTCAAACAACCATCCGGTATTAGCCCCGGTTTCCCGGAGTTATCCCAGTCTTACAGGCAGGTTACCCACGTGTTACTCACCCGTCCGCCGCTAACATCAGGGAGCAAGCTCCCATCTGTCCGCTCGACTTGCATGTATTAGGCACGCCGCCAGCGTTCGTCCTGAGCCAGGATCAAACTCTCCGATAAAGTAGTTTGACTGACTACGCACATCGCTGTGCGATTTTTAAAAACTGAATTAACAGGTACGTTTTGTCTTGTTTAGTTTTCAAAGATCATCACCGCCGCTTAACGAAGCAGCTTTATTACTATAACATTTAGCTTCTTTTAAGTCAACAACTTTTTTCAAAGTACTTAATGAAGCTTTTAGTTGATGTCAGCTGTTTATCAGCGACGAATAATAATATATCACGGATATTATCAAAAGGTCAACACCCAATTTTGGCTGTATGTGAAGAGACATTTTATCGGTTATATTCAATTGTCCATGCTCATAAGATGTAAAACAAGAATGATGGACAAGATAAGGAGGCATCATCAGTGAATCACTTCTATGTGTGGCACATTAAACGGGTGAAACAATTAATTATTATACTTATCGCCGCATTTGCAGCTGCCAGCTTTTTTTATATCCAAAGAGCTGTTCCGCTTCCCGTGTTTTCAACTGACACCGGACCTAAAGCCATTTATAAAGGAGAAACAGACTCTAAAGATATTTCACTTACTTTCGATATCAGCTGGGGTGATGAGAGAGCAGAACCGATACTTAATACTCTGAAAGCAAACGGGATTAAAAATGCAACGTTTTTTCTTTCCGCTTCTTGGGCAGAACGCCATCCCGACACAGTGGCCCGTATCGTAAAGGACGGACATCAAATCGGGAGCATGGGCTACGCTTATAAAAACTATGCCAATTTAGAGAGCAGCGAAATAAAAAAGGACATGAACCGTGCGCAAACAGCCTTTGAAAAGTTAGGGGTCAAAGACATACAGCTATTAAGACCCCCTACCGGCCAATTCAATAAGAATGTTCTAAAGGTCGCAAAGCAATACAATTATACAGTCGTTCATTACAGTGTGAACTCTCAAGACTGGACAAATCCCGGAGTTGAAAAAATCATCGACAATGTGACCAAGCAAGTTTCCGGTGGAGACATTATTCTTTTACATGCCTCCGATTCGGCAAAACAAACAGAAGAAGCATTGCCTGATATCATCCATCAGCTGAAAGAAAAAGGATTAAAAAATGTAACCGTGGGTGATCTCATCGCAAATTCTGATGCCAGATCCGCAGAGGTAAAGTAATTACTTTGCTGCAAACTTCGGCAGCATAAGCAATTGGAAGGCATTACATGCCATTAACGGAAAAAGCATTAAATAAAGCCAGTCCTCATCATTTACTCTTAATGCAGGGAACCATTCTAATGCGGTAATCACAACCATCAAAAACAACGATGACACAAATGTTTTCTTAGAGGACTGCTTTTGCTTTATATAAGCTGTAATCACTCCAAAGATCAATAAAAACGCCGGTAACCACGCATACCCAGCCAGCGATTCTCCGCTCTCTCCAAAAAATAAAAAACGCACGTACATTAAATCAAAAGCAACAAACAGGATGAAAAACAACTGCAGCAAATTCCACAAAGAGGAGGACCTTAATATCTCAAGCGCAAACCGATGGACTGTTAAAAACACGAAAAAACCCATTTGGCTGATCACACTGAAAATCATGCCTACACCGATAAACCAAAATAAAACAGAGAAAATCTGTCCCGCTTCAAATGTCAGAAACAGCCCTCTATATTCTCCCCATTTTAAAGCAAAACCCACAATACTCGTGATAAGCGCCCCGACAGCTAAAATAGAAAAGAAAAAACGAACTAAACCACGGCTTTTCATTTCTTTATTCATCCCCTCAAAAATCGCGAACAGCGATATTTTGTTATGTATAATTCCAAACAGATGAATCATATTAAAGGTAAGACAAGTATGTGAAAGGAGCTTAAGCATGTCAAAAGCCAAAACGCTATTGATGAGCTGTTTTTTATTATTATCTGTAACAGCTTGCGCTCCAAAAGACCAAGCAGCGGATATGGACTATGATCAGACCAAAAAAATGGTTGTTGATATATTAAAAACTGATGATGGAAAGAAAGCTATTAAGGAATTATTAAATGATGATGCCATGAATGAAGCGCTGGTGATTGACCAAGATGCAATTAAAGGAACAATAGAAAAAACACTCACATCTAAAAAAGGTGAAGAATTTTGGAAAAACATCTTTGAAGACACTGATTTTGCTGAGGGCTTTGCCAAAACTCTTCAAACAGAGCATGAAAAAGTGATTAAAAAGCTGATGAAGGATCCAGATTACCAGAAGATGCTGATGAGCGTTATGCAGGATCCCGGCATGGATAAAAAGTACAGCCAGCTGGCAAAAAGCCAAGAATTCCGCAGTTATTTAGAAGAGGTTATTAACGAAACACTTTCTAGTCCGCTTTACAAAAAACAGTTCGAAGATGAACTGAAAAAAGCAGCAAAAGACACGGCCAAAGAAAGTGAATAAAGGGAAAGCCGGGATCTGGAATCCCGGTTCACCTTTTATACCTGCACTGACATTTTTGCATCTATTTTTTTTGCGATGTCCTGATATATTTCTCCGATTGGATGATTTTCGTCATAAACAGACGGAGCAAATTGGTCCTTATCCCAATCGGGCTGTTTCAATGGGATTCTGCCGAGTAAAGGCACGTTTAGTTCCTCAGCCAGTTTATCTCCTCCGCCTTTTCCAAACACATATTCTCTTTCCCCTGTCTTTGCACTTTCATAATAAGCCATGTTCTCTATGACACCCACGACCTCATGATCGGTTTTAATCGCCATAGAGCCCGCTCTGGCCGCGACAAAAGCAGCTGTCGGATGTGGCGTAGATACGATAATTTCTTTGCAGCTCGGAAGCATTGTATGTACATCGAGAGCAACGTCCCCTGTACCAGGCGGAAGATCAAGAACAATATAGTCTACTTCTCCCCACTCTACTTCATGGAAAAAGTTATTCAGCATTTTGCCGAGCATCGGCCCTCTCCATACGACCGGAGCATTTTCTTCTACGAAAAAGCCCATTGACATGACCTTTACTCCAAAGCGTTCAACAGGAAGAAGTTTCTCTCCTTCAATTGTTGGACGCACAGTGATACCCATCATGTCCGGCACACTGAACCCATAAATATCCGCATCAATTAAACCAACCTTTTTCCCTAGACGAGCCAGAGAAATAGCTAGGTTTACTGACACAGTTGACTTGCCTACGCCGCCTTTTCCACTTGCTACAGCAAGAAAGACTGGCGGGTTATCCATATTTAATAATGTTTTTTTCTCAGCTGACGGCGCCCGGAATTTAGCAACCGTTTCTTCAGGCAGCTCTTCAAATCGAAGGCCGACTGTCTCAGCTCCTGCCCCTTTTAATACGTTTACGATCTCTTGCTGAATCTGCATTTGTTCTGCAGTTCCTGTTTTTGCAAGAGCGACTTTTACACTGATATGCCGTTTTTCAGGCTTTATTTTAATTTCCTTAACGGCATCCAATTCTCCCAGAGGTCTTTGAAGAAAAGGTTCGCGCATTTCTCCGACTAGTTTTCTTACTTCATCTTCTCTTATCATCGAACCTCACCCTTTTGTGTATTCGTTTACAATTATTATTATATCATACATAAATGGCGGGTGTCTTATGCTTAGAACCACAAGAAAACCCTCCATTACTCCGGAGGGTCTCCTTTTTCTGTGAAATATCGCAAAATGCCTTTATATATGGAAGATGCCACCTTGTCTTGATATTTCGGTTTACCGAGCAGCGTTGCTTCGTTTGGATTGGATAAAAATCCGACTTCTATAAGCGCCCCCGGTTTGGTGACGTTTTGCATTAAGTAGATACCATGAATCCGCTTTGCTTTCCGGGTTGTGTTTTCCAGATTTCTTCTCAGCTCATCTTGGATGTATTTTGCGACTTTCTCATTTTCCGCATATTTCCCGTAATAAAAGCTTTGGGCTCCGCTCCATTTTTGTGACGGAATCGCATTAAGATGAATGCTGATATAGAGCTCCGCCTCTGAATGGTTTATTAATTTGACTCGTTGTCTTAGATCCTCAGCTTTTCGTCGACTATAGCCTTTTGTTCCTTCTGGAGCGAGATCAGTATCACTTTCTCTGGTCATGATAACAAGCGCTCCTTGTTCTTGAAGATAATCCCTGACTCTAAAGGCCACTTCCAGGGTAACATCCTTCTCTAACAGCTTTCCGCCGACTGCTCCGCCGTCAGGCCCGCCATGACCTGGATCTAGATAAATGATTTTACCGCTCAAGGGCAGGCTCCACGGCTTCCAAGAGTCGTTATTGCTGAACTGATATTTGAACAGAAATAGTAATACGATGAAGCCTAGCAAAAAACTGAGCCATTTAAGCTTTTTCCTCATCCCTTCCCCTCCCGCTTGTCCGTTATTACATAACTATGGGACAGGGCCGGGAAATATGATTATCGCATGCGAAGCTTACACTGTTTTTCTCTTTGAACAAACCCCGCTGTCCACCAATCTTTAATGAACTTGCGTGCCGCTTCATAAACCGTGTTTTTATCAAATGTTGCGTATTGCTCGTGTATCCAATTATAGAGATAATCAAAAAACTCCATACGTAGCTCTTCTTCTTCTCTTGCAGAGCGGGCACTGATACTTTGCATGGATTCTCCGTAATAGCCGAATATCCCAAAACGCCCGCCTAACAAATAAGCTTCAATCGCAAAATCAATACAGCCTTCAGTAATAATATCTCGTTCATCATGTAAAAATGGAAATAATGGTTCCAAACAATCCTTAACAGACTGGATAATTTGTCTCAGAGAGAGTTCTTTGAGCAAGTTCTTTTCTAATTCAAAATCCTTTTGGCGTTTCACATCCATAAAAGACAGTACTTCTCCCATATAAATTCACTCTCCTTTTATCGATTATTTTGAGGTTTGGATAATGAAACAATGCCCGAATTCGGTTGGAAATTCGCCCAAATGAAGGTGTAAAATCGATAAAAAATCAACTTTCTGCAGGGTCAGGAACAAACGTTCTGTAATTAGTTATAAAAAAAGCAGCCCCTCTAACAGGTCGCTGCTTTTCATACTTTCACGCTTCTTGTTGCAGAATATGTATGGATATATTGGTCTAATACAAACCCGCCTTTATCTTCATAAAAACCAGTAACGATAAAACCAGCATCAATTTGGCCTTTGATTTGGTCTTCTAAGGAATGGCCGAATTCCAGAGCCTCATTATTTTCGATCAGTTTTTTCACTCTATGTTTCGGAAGATCTTCTGGGTCAGCATATGGAATGGAGTGTTTTACTTTTAAAACACCTTGCTGTTCTAATTCTGTATCAAACAGAAATACAACAGGATTGACAAAACCCGAGATTAGAACACCGTTCCTTTTCAACACACGGTGCGCTTCCTTCCATACCGGGAGGACATTCTCAACAAAAACATTGGCAACAGGATGTACAATGACATCAAATGATTCATCATTAAATACACTTAAATCGTCCATGCTTCCTTTGACAGTGTGTATCGTGAGACCATCTCGCTCAGCAACCATTCTATCCTGATTCAGCTGTTTTTCTGAGTTATCTAATACGGTGACATCCGCACCTGCGGCTGCCAAAACTGGACCCTGCTGGCCACCGCCTGAGGCTAAACAGAGTACTTTCAGACCTTTGATAGGCGGAAACCAATTCTTCGGTACATCTTTCATTGGCGTTACCCTTATATCCCAATTACCTTTTTTTGCTTGTTCGATAACCTGCTGCTCAGCAGCAACAGTCCATTCATTGCCTGTTTCTACTTTTTTATCCCAGGCTTTGCTATTATGAGCTACTAACGCATTCATGAATCTTCTCCTTACTTTAATGTATAGAGTATAACAAATATTTCTAGATTGATATCGCTTTCCCTTTGCATATTTAGAAAAAAGTTCATAAAAACGCAAAAAAATCACAAAGGAGATATGTGATTTATATCATCAGATTTACTTTTACTTCGTTACATAAAGCCATTAGCAATGAGAGCTATTGTTTCTCCGGGTTAATCAGCAGTGAACTTTAACGGATGAGATACAGTGGTTAAATGGAGCTGGGCTGTCGACATAACGATAATAAACATTGACCGAACTTCCAATTGAATAAAAATGAAAGCTATCATGATTTTTACAGTGAGACCGTTTATAAACAAACAAATTGTTTAACCCCGTCAAGCGTCCATTCAGTGTTATTTTTATGCGGAGCTGGCCACGTTATATTAAAAGAAAAAAGCTCCCAACCCAAGGTCGAGAGCTTTTTGAAAACGTAAAATTAACGTTTTGAGAACTGAGGTGCACGACGAGCGCCTTTAAGACCGTATTTTTTACGTTCTTTCATACGAGCGTCACGAGTCAGAAGACCTGCACGTTTAAGAGTTGTACGGTATTCTGGATCTGCTTCAAGCAAAGCACGAGCGATACCGTGACGGATTGCTCCAGCTTGACCAGATAAGCCGCCTCCATGTACGTTTACTAAAACATCATAAGTGCCAGCTGTTTCAGTCAAAGTTAATGGTTGTTTGATATCTTCGATTAAAGCTGCAGATGGGATATGTTCGCTGATTTCACGATTATTAACGACGATACGGCCTTCTCCTGGAACTAAACGCACACGCGCTACAGAGCTTTTACGACGGCCAGTACCGTAATATTGAACCTGTGCCAAATTGGTAACCTCCTTTTTAATTAACCGCGAAGTTCGTAAACTTCAGGTTTTTGTGCTTCGTGTGGATGCTCAGAACCACGGTATACGTTCAATTTTTTGAACATTTGACGACCTAGAGAACCTTTTGGAAGCATGCCTTTGATAGCAAGCTCAAGCATTTTCTCAGGGTAGTTTGTACGCATTTCAAGAGCAGTTCTTGATTTTAATCCGCCTGGATGTTGAGTGTGACGGTAGTAGATTTTGTCAGTTAACTTTTTACCAGTTAACTCGATTTTTTCAGCGTTGATGATGATCACATGATCTCCAGTATCAACGTGTGGTGTGTAAGTTGGTTTGTGTTTTCCGCGAAGGATAGCTGCAACTTCTGAAGAAAGACGACCTAAAGTCTTGCCAGCAGCATCAACAACTAACCACTTGCGTTCAATAGTACTTGCGTTAGCCATAGGTGTTGTACGCATTGAATTTCCCTCCTAAATGATCTGTCATTTTCAATAAACTTCGATTACGTTCTATTTCAAAACACAATAAGTTCCGGGGCTTATCGTGGGGTTGAAATACATACCATATGATATCTTATAACTTTATGCAGACTCTGTCAAGAAAATATTATACACCTGGTTTAGTTGTCATAGTAAACGTTCCACAAATATAGCCCGTGCCCCGGCGCTGTGCGCCCTGCCGCTTCGCGATCCTTCGCTTCCAGCATGGATTTCACATCATCGGGAGAAATTTTTCCAATACCTGCATCAAGCAAAGTACCCGCAATAATTCTGACCATATTATATAAGAAACCGCTGCCTGTGATCCGCATTTGCAGGCCGTCAGCCGTCTCAGTCCAATCAAGTTCGTAAATCGTTCTTATCTTGTCCTGCACTTCTGTTTTAGCCGCGCAAAAGCTCGTAAAATCATGTGTCCCTATAAGATGCTTTGCCGCTTCTCTCATGTCCTGCACATTAAGGCGATATGAAAAATGGTAAGCGTAATGCCGTTTAAATACGTCCGGGTGTTTCTCCGTGTATACAAAGTAGCGATATTCTTTTTTGACTGCGCTAAATCGTGCATGGAACCCATCATCCGCAATTTCTGCCTGTTTGACTGCGATATCGTCCGGAAGCAGTGCATTTAAGGCATATGGCCATCTCTCAGCCGGGATAGACAGTGGAGTGTCAAAATGAATCACCTGTCCGGCTGCGTGAACCCCGCTGTCTGTTCTTCCAGACGAAACGACCGGAATTCTGTCTTTTGACTTATGCAGGACAGCCAAAGCCTTCTCCAGTTCATCCTGAACCGTTCTTTTGCCCGGCTGAACCTGATAACCGTTAAACAAATGTCCGTCATAAGAAATCGTGCATTTCAGTCTCATACAGCACCTCTAAGCCCTTAAGAAAAATAACAAAGCAGCTAATACAATTAAGCTGACAATGACAGAAGTGTCTTTTCCTGTCCATACAAGCTTTCTATATTTCGTACGTCCTTCTCCGCCTTGATAGCCTCTTGCTTCCATTGCCACCGCAAGCTCTTCGGCGCGTTTAAATGCGCTGACGAAGAGCGGGACAAGAAGCGGGACAATAGCCTTCACTCTTTCTTTGACAGGCCCGCTTGTAAAATCAACGCCTCGCGCCATCTGAGCCTTCATGATCTTATCTGTCTCCTCCATCAGTGTCGGAATAAACCGTAAAGAAATTGACATCATAAGAGCCAGCTCATGAACAGGAAGCTTTAATTTTTTCAATGGGTTCAGCAGCTGCTCCATTCCATCGGTAATCTCAATCGGTGTAGTCGTAAGCGTTAATAAAGTTGTGATTAAAATCAAATAGACGAATCTAAGAGAAATGAATATCCCCTGAACCAGACCGCCCTCATAGACTTTGAAAAAACCTATTTGAAAGATAATCGGTCCTTCATGTGTCATAAGGATGTGAAGAAGGAACGTAAAAAGGACAATCCAGATGATTGGCTTCAGCCCTTTCATTAAAAAAGAGAAAGGAACTCTTGTTAAAGAAACGACGCCAATTGTAAATAAACCAAGCAACGCATATGTCTGAACATTATTGGCTAAGAATACAATGCAGACAAATAAAAAGATCGTGATCAGTTTTGTTCTGGGGTCAAGCCGGTGCACAAGTGAAGTCCCCGGTACATACTTGCCGATAATCATGCTGTCCATCATAAAGTCTTCTCCCCCTGAAAAAGAGCACGGATTTCAGCAGCGGCATCTTCCATTGTGAGCATAGGCTCATTAAATCTCACACCCAGTACAGCTTCAAGGTGTCTTTGGAATTTTATTGTTTCAGGAAGATCCAGCCCCCAGCCGGCCATCTCTTCACCCTTTAAAAACAGATCACGCGGACTGCCTGATGCTTGTATCGTTCCTTTATGCATAACAATCATTTCATCAGCGTATGCAGCTGCATCCTCCATGCTGTGTGTCACAAGGATCGTCGTCAGGTTCCCACGCTGATGAAGCTCATAAAACATATCCATAATCTCTTTTCGCCCTCTTGGGTCCAAACCTGCAGTCGGTTCATCCAGAACAAGCACTTCAGGATCCATTGCAAGTACGCCGGCAATTGCAACTCTGCGCATTTGTCCCCCGCTTAATTCAAAGGGGGACCTGTCCAAAAGCTCTTCTGATAAACCTACAAGCTGCAGCATCTCTCTCGCTTTTTGTTCAGCATCTTCTTTTTTAACACCAAAGTTCATCGGTCCGAATGAAATATCTTTAAGAACTGTTTCTTCGAATAATTGATGCTCCGGAAATTGGAAAACGATTCCGACTTTTTTACGAAGTTTTTTCAGTTCTTTATTCTTTTTCCCTGCCTGAATGACAGTGCTGCCTAGTGATATCTGTCCCTTCGTCGGCTTCAGGAGACCATTTAGGTGCTGAAGAAGAGTGGACTTACCAGAGCCTGTATGCCCGATAACGGCTACGTAGCTTCCTTCTTTAATCGATGCATTGATATCATACAGTGCTAGGCGCTCAAACGGCGTCTTCATCTGATAACGATGCTCTACATCTTTGATTGTAATGTCCACAGCTCTTTCACCAGCCCTTCCTGAGTCAAATGGTTTTCTTCCAAAGCCAGTCCATTTTCTCTTAAAAGCTGGCTAAGCTGAAATGAGAAGGGTAAATCAAGCCCAATTCGAACAAGTTCTTTATTCAATTTAAAAATCTCTTCAGGCGGCCCTTCAGCATATTTTTTACCGCCATTCATGACAATGATCCTGTCTGCTTTTGCTGCCTCATTCAGATCATGTGTAATGGATATAACAGTCGCCATGCCCTGCTCTTTTAAATGTCTTACCGTTTCAAGCACTTCTTCTCGCCCGATCGGATCAAGCATGGATGTTGCTTCATCTAAGATAATAATATCAGGACGTGCGGCAATAACCCCCGCAATCGCAACTCTCTGCTTTTGGCCTCCGGAGAGATGGTGCGGCTCTTGATCGAGAAAATCTTGCATATTCACCTGTTTTACTGCCCAGTCTACTCTCTCAATCATTTCTTCCCGCGGTACACCATTGTTTTCTAAACCAAAAGCCACATCATCGCGAACAGTCGTTCCGACAAATTGGTTATCCGGATTTTGAAAGACCATACCTATCTTCTTACGCACTTCCCAAACAGATTCCTCTGTCAATTGAATCCCGGCAACCTCAATGTCGCCTGATTCAGGAAGAATTAAACCATTCAATGCCCGGGCCAGTGTTGATTTCCCTGAACCGTTATGACCTACGATTGCAAGCCATTCACCCTCATACACCTGCAGGGAGACGCCGTCTAGTGCTCGTCTTTCTGCGTCCTTCCGATATCGAAATACGATATCCTCTACCGATATCAACTGATTTTGATTCATGGAAAACCGGCCTCCTCTCAGCTAATGCTCTGCTTTTCTCTCTATTAAAAGTTGCAGTATCTAAAAAAAGGGCATAGATCCAGTTAGAAACTGTCCCGCCCTTCTTTAGATACACAAAAATATGTGATTAAACCAATTCGATAATTGCCATTGGTGCTCCGTCACCACGGCGAGGACCAAGCTTCATAATACGTGTGTATCCGCCTTGGCGCTCCTCGTAACGAGTTGCAATGTCAGAGAATAATTTTTGAAGTGCATCTTGGTTATTTTCTTCGTTTGCAACCTCGTTGCGGATGTATGCAGCAGCTTGACGGCGAGCGTGAAGATCACCGCGTTTGCCAAGCGTGATCATTTTTTCAACTACAGAGCGAAGTTCTTTCGCACGTGTTTCAGTTGTTTCGATTCTTTCGTTGATGATCAAATCAGTTGTAAGATCACGAAGCATAGCTTTACGCTGTGCACTCGTACGTCCTAGTTTTCTGTATGACATGTGATGTCCCCTCCTTTATTGGAATGCTGTTTCTGAATAATAAACACACGAAAATCCTAGTTCACAAGGGAAACTAGTCAATCGTCTTTGCGAAGTCCGAGTCCAAGTTCTTCTAGTTTCGCTTTCACTTCTTCAAGTGATTTGCGTCCTAGATTTCGAACTTTCATCATATCTTCTTCCGTCTTGTTCGCAAGCTCTTGAACCGTGTTAATACCCGCACGCTTTAAGCAGTTGTAAGAACGAACAGAAAGATCCAATTCTTCAATTGTCATTTCAAGAACTTTCTCTTTTTGATCTTCTTCTTTTTCAACCATGATTTCAGCATGTTGAGCTTCGTCAGTTAAACCAACGAATATATTAAGGTGTTCAGTTAAAATCTTTGAACCAAGCGCAATTGCTTCTTTCGGTCCAGTGCTTCCATCAGTCCAAACATCAAGTGTAAGTTTATCATAGTTTGCAACTTGGCCTACACGAGTGTTCTCTACCTGATAAGATACACGAGAAACTGGCGTATAGATAGAATCGATCGGAATCACGCCGATTGGCTGATCGTCTCTCTTGTTTGCGTCAGCAGGCGTATACCCACGTCCTCTTTGAGCAGTAAGGCGAACTCGGAAACTCGCATTCTCACCAAGAGTCGCGATATGAAGATCAGGATTTAAGATCTCTACATCACTATCGTGTGTAATATCAGCTGCCGTTACAGTTCCTTCACCCTGTACATCAATTTCTAGCGTCTTCTCTTCATCAGAGTAGATTTTCAATGCAAGCTTTTTAATGTGTAAGATAATCGTTGTAACATCTTCCACAACGCCTTCAATTGTCGAGAATTCGTGCAGTACACCATCTATCTGGATTGATGTTACAGCGGCACCAGGGAGTGAGGATAAGAGGATACGACGTAAGGAGTTACCCAGAGTTGTACCATATCCACGCTCAAGTGGCTCTACGACAAACTTACCAAATTTGGCATCGTCGCTGATTTCAACCGTTTCGATTTTTGGTTTTTCAATCTCGATCATTACTTAAAACCCTCCTTCAAAACGTCGAAACCTCGAATAGAATCATATGAGATTCCATCCGAAATTCCCCATTGTTTAGTCCCGTATGTGCTCAGGCAACGAGTCGGTGCATTCGTTTCATAAATAACTGTATCATAACCCATTATTGACAGGGACACAAAATCTATACAAACAAATTACACGCGGCGACGTTTTGGTGGACGGCATCCGTTATGAGGAACAGGAGTTACGTCTCTGATAGCAGTGACTTCTAGTCCAGCAGCTTGAAGTGCACGGATTGCAGCTTCACGGCCTGAACCAGGTCCTTTAACAGTAACCTCTAGAGTTTTAAGACCATGTTCGATTGAACCTTTAGCAGCTGTTTCTGCAGCCATTTGCGCAGCAAAAGGAGTAGATTTACGAGAACCTCTGAATCCTAAAGCTCCGGCACTAGACCAAGAAATAGCATTACCATGAGTGTCAGTGATCGTAACGATCGTGTTATTGAAAGTTGAACGAATATGAGCAATTCCAGACTCAATATTCTTTTTCACGCGACGTTTACGCGTGTTAGATTTACGAGCAGCAGCCATTGTTTAAGAACCTCCCTTACTTATTTTTTCTTGTTAGCTACAGTACGACGCGGACCTTTACGAGTACGCGCATTGTTTTTAGAGTTTTGTCCGCGAACAGGTAATCCTCTGCGATGACGGATTCCGCGGTAGCTTCCGATTTCGATCAGACGTTTGATATTAAGAGAAACTTCACGGCGAAGGTCACCTTCTACTTTCAGTTTGTCAATAATATCACGGATTTTACCAAGTTCTTCTTCAGTAAGATCGCGCACACGAGTATCTTCTGAAACTCCAGCTTCTTTTAAAACTTGCTGAGCCGTTGTGCGGCCAATTCCGAAGATGTATGTTAAAGAAATAACAACACGTTTGTCACGTGGGATATCTACACCAGCAATACGAGCCATTCTCTGGGCACCTCCTTATAAATTATCCTTGTTTTTGTTTATGCTTTGGATTTTCACAGATCACCATTACTTTTCCTTTTCTGCGAATAACTTTACATTTTTCGCAGATTGGTTTAACTGATGGTCTCACTTTCATGTGTTTCCAACCTCCTTCAGTTTCCGGAGTGCTTTATTTGTAACGGTACGTAATCCTGCCACGAGTTAAGTCATATGGAGATAATTCTACCGTAACTTTGTCTCCAGGTAAAATGCGAATGAAGTGCATGCGGATTTTACCAGATACATGAGCCAAAACAGTGTGGCCATTTTCAAGTTCAACTTTGAACATCGCGTTTGGCAGTGTTTCGACTATAGTACCTTCCACTTCAATTACATCGTCTTTCGCCATTCAAGTGTTCTCCCTTCTTCAAATCAGTAACTTGCTTTCTGACAAATTTCAAAAGAAGTTTGTCACACGCCCTGTTTCGTTTATACTGTTCTGAACTTCCGGAGATACGCAATCATAAAGGGTTAAATGATTGATATTCTTTTTCTTAGGAGAATGAAATGTACGCTTTTCTCCGTCTGCTGTTAGTACATTGATGATGGTTAAAATTCCAACGACAAGCAGCAAGATGAATTCGGTCTTGCCAATGTTCACCCAAGCTTTCTGCCCTATCAAGCTTGAAAAACATCTGTCTTCGGAATTATTTTCATCATCTAGACTCTCGTCAGTATATCAAAACCCGTTTCCGTAATCGCAATCGTATGTTCAAAATGAGCACACTTTTTCCCATCTACCGTTACAACCGTCCAGTTATCAGCCAATGTTTTCACGTAGCGGCTGCCAGCGTTCACCATAGGTTCAATAGCGAGAACCATGCCAGGTTTAAGCCGTGGTCCTTTGTTGGGCGGACCGTAATGAGGAATTTGCGGGTCCTCATGCAAGTCTTGACCAACACCATGTCCGACATACTCCCTAACAACTGAAAACTGCTCATTTTCGACATACGTTTGTATTGCGTGGGAAATATTCGACAAACGTTCACCTGGTTTTGCTTCCTGCAAGCCTTTATATAAAGACTCCTCTGTCACTTCCAGAAGTTTTTTGTCATCATCGCTGATGTTTCCTACCGGATATGTCCATGCAGAGTCACCATGATAACCATTTAATTTAGCACCGATATCAATACTGATGATGTCACCGTCCTTCAGCACCCTGCTGCCAGGTATGCCGTGAACGAGTTCTTCATTAACTGATACGCAAATGCTCCCGCGAAACCCATTATACCCCTTAAAAGATGGGATTGCACCCTGCTTCTTAATAAAACGTTCGGCAATTTGATCCAATTCTTTTGTCGAGATTCCTGGTTTAATATGCTTTTTTAACTCTTCATGAGTTAAAGCCACGATTCGCCCTGCTTCCCGCATGATACCAAGTTCACGTGGGGTTTTACAGATAATCATTTTTTTAATCCTCCAAGAAGATCCTTCACATCTGCATAAACGTCTTGAATGTCCTGCTGGCCATTCACGTTTGCAAGATAACCTTTCTCTGAATAGAAATCGAGTAAAGGCTGAGTTTGCTTCATGTTTACCTCAAGCCGTTTAGAGACTGTTTCCTCATTATCATCTGCCCGTTGATAGAGTTCGCCTCCGTCTTTATCACAAATACCCGGCGTTTTCGGCGGATTAAAGACTAAATGATAGGTTGTGCCGCAAACACTGCAAATTCTGCGTCCAGTCAGACGTTCCATAAGAGCGTCTTTGTCGACTTCAATGTTAATGACATAATCAATCGGCTTGCCGTATTCCTCAAGAATTTCTTCAAGAGCTTCGGCTTGAGCGACTGTTCGCGGAAATCCGTCCAGAAGAAAACCTCTTTCACAATCATCTTTGCCAAGTCTCTCTTTTACAATTCCGATTGTGACTTCGTCAGGTACGAGCTCTCCCTTATCAATATAAGATTTTGCTTCGAGTCCGAGTGGTGTTTCTTCTTTCATAGCAGCACGGAACATATCTCCTGTTGAGATATGAGGAATCCCATAATCCTCAACAATTCGTTCGCCCTGTGTGCCTTTACCGGCACCAGGAAGCCCCATTAAGACTAAGTTCATTCGGATTTCCCCCGTCCTCTCTTTATTAAGAGGGAATGGATAAATCCATTTCCTCTAGTTTTTCATAAATCCACGGTAGTTTCGTTTCACCAACTGGCTTTCTAGTTGTTTCATTGTCTCCAAGGCTACCCCGACAACAATTAACAAAGAAGTTCCGCCAATTTGTGCACTTTGAGGCAATCCAGCGAATTGAATGAAAAAGATAGGAAGAATGGAAATCACGGCTAAGAATATAGAACCCACAAACGTAAGTCGATACAAAATGCTCGTAATTCTATCTTGAGTCATTTTCCCTGGACGAACCCCCGGGATATAGCCACCCTGTTTTTTAAGGTTATCAGCCATTTGTTCAGGGTTTACCTGTACAAAAGCATAAAAGTACGTAAAGGCAATAATCAACGCAACATATATCGCCATACCCACCGGATGCGTATTATCAAAGTTGTTTTGAATCCACTTTGTCACATCGTTTGTTCCAAAGAATGACGCGATCGTCCGCGGCGTTATCAAAAACGCAACCGCAAAGATTACCGGAATAACCCCTGCAGGATTCACTTTCAATGGAAGGTGTGTAGACTGACCTCCGCCAGCAGGTGAACGACCTGTGCCTTTAGCATATTGAATCGCAATTTTCCGTACGGCTTGCTGAATGAAAATAACTCCAACAATAACTGCTAAAATCGCAATCACAAGAAGTGCGACTTTCACAATATGAATAAACAACTGATCGTTGCTGCCGACAAATTGAGTCTCATATATTTGCCCAATTGTTTTTGGAATACTAGACACAATCCCCGCGAAGATAATGATCGATATTCCGTTGCCTACTCCATGAGAAGTAATTTGTTCCCCAAGCCACATTAAAAAGGCAGTTCCGCCAGTGAGCACTAAAGCAATGATAAGATATGTCGATACACCGGATTTTTCGATCAGCATACCGTTTGCCAGATTGTTAAACCCATATGACATACCTAATGCTTGGATGAAACCAAGCACAATCGTAAAGTACCTTGTGAACTGAGCTAATTTACGGCGGCCAACTTCACCTTGCTTAGACCACTCGGTAAACTTCGGTACAACATCCATCTGAAGCAGCTGAATGATGATCGAAGCCGTGATATAAGGAGTAATCCCCATTGCGAAAATGGAAAATTGGTAAAGCGCACCGCCGCCAAATGTATTAAGGAGATCAAAAACACCCATTTGAGACTGCGCCTGTAACGCTTCAGCGTTAACGTAAGGCACAGGAATAAACGCACCTATGCGAAAGACGATAAGCATGAGTAAAGTGAATATGATTTTATTCCTGATATCACTCACACGCATAAAGTTGGAGATTGTTTTAAACAAGTTAGATCACCTCAGCTGTACCGCCAGCAGCTTCAACAGCTTCTTTCGCAGAAGCAGAGAATTTATTGGCTTTTACAGTTAATTTTTTCTCTAATTTACCGTTGCCAAGAATCTTTACTCCTGCATTAAGTTTGCTAATAACACCAGTCTCTAGAAGAAGTTCAGGAGTGACTTCCGTTCCTTCTGCAAAACCGTTCAATTTGTCTAGGTTGACTACAGCGTATTCCTTGCGGTTGATGTTAGTGAAACCGCGTTTAGGAAGACGTTGGAATAAAGGCATTTGTCCCCCCTCGAATCCAGGGCGTACACCGCCGCCAGAACGAGCGTTTTGACCTTTGTGACCTTTACCAGCTGTTTTACCGTTGCCAGAACCAATACCACGACCTACGCGATTACGCGTTTTGCGTGAACCTTCTGAAGGTTTTAATTCATGAAGTTTCATTAGGACACCTCCTTATCCGATCAAATATTTTTATTGTTCTTTAACAGAAACTAAATGAGATACTTTATTAATCATACCACGGATCGCAGCGTTGTCTTCATGAACAACAGTTTGGTTTGTTTTCTTTAAACCAAGTGTTCTTACAGTAACGCGTTGGTCTTCCGGGCGACCGATTACACTTCGTTTGAGGGTAATTTCTAATTTAGCCATTAATGTTCCCTCCTTATCCTAACAGTTCTTCTACAGATTTTCCACGAAGCTTCGCAACGTCTTCAGCACGTTTAAGTTCACTTAAACCTTGAAGTGTTGCACGAATCATGTTGATCGGTGTGTTAGAACCTAAAGACTTAGAAAGGATATCAGCTACACCAGCTAGCTCAAGTACCGCACGTACAGGGCCTCCAGCGATAACTCCAGTACCTTCAGAAGCAGGTTTTAACAAGATGTTACCTGCACCGAAACGTCCGATGATTTCGTGTGGAATTGTAGTTCCAACCATTGGTACTTCAATCAAATTCTTTTTCGCATCTTCAACAGCTTTGCGGATCGCTTCTGGTACTTCTTGTGCTTTACCAGTACCGAATCCTACGTGTCCGTTTTTGTCACCGACAACGACTAGAGCTGCGAAGCGGAAACGACGACCACCTTTAACAACTTTCGCTACGCGGTTAACCGTAACTAAGCGTTCTTCTAACTCTAATTTGCTTGGGTCAATACGACGCATAATCATGTGTCCCTCCTTCTTTTATTAAAATTTAAGTCCAGCTTCACGAGCGGCATCAGCCAAAGCTTTTACACGTCCATGGTATAAGTATCCGCCACGGTCAAATACTACGTCAGAAATGCCTTTTTCAGCAGCGCGTTTTGCAACTAATTCTCCAACTTTAGTAGCAGCAGAAGTATCTCCAGTGCTTTCAACGTTCAAGTCTTTATCGAGAGTAGATGCACTAGCAAGTGTTACACCATTTACATCATCGATGATTTGAGCGTAAATGTGCTTGTTAGAACGGAAAACGTTCAGGCGCGGTCTTTCAGCAGTACCGGAAAGTTTAGCGCGAACACGAGCGTGTCTTTTAAGACGAGCAGCATTTTTGCTAGTTTTCGTAATCATCTAGGTCACTCCTTTCTTCACTTTAAGCGATCTTACTTAGCAGATTTACCTTCTTTACGGCGAACAACTTCACCTTCGTAGCGGATTCCTTTACCTTTGTAAGGCTCTGGAGAACGTACAGCGCGGATGTTAGCAGCAATAGCTCCTACGCGTTCTTTGTCTGTACCTTTTACAACTACTTTTGTTTGAGAAGGAACTTCGATTTCGATGCCTTCTTCAGGAACGATCTCAACAGGATGAGAGTATCCAACGTTTAAAACAAGTTTATTTCCGGATTTAGAAGCACGGTAACCGACACCGACTAATTCCAAACCTCTTTCAAATCCTTTAGATACACCTTCAACCATGTTGCCAAGCAGACTGCGAGTCGTACCATGCAGGGCACGGTGCTCTTTTTGATCAGAAGGACGAGCGACTGTAAGCACATTGTCCTCTACTTTAATCTCCATATCAGGGTGAAACGTACGAGTTAATTCTCCTTTTGGTCCTTTCACAGCTACAGTGTTGTTATCATTTAACGTTACTGTAACATCAGAAGGAATCTCAAGTAGCTTCTTACCTACACGAGACATACCAAACACCTCCATTCATGTTAAACTTCTTACCAAACGTATGCTAGAACTTCTCCACCAGCTTGTTTTGCACGGGCTTCTTTGTCCGTTAAAACACCTTGTGATGTAGAAATAATCGCGATTCCAAGACCGTTAAGTACGCGAGGTACTTCATTAGATTTAGCATAAACACGCAAACCAGGCTTGCTGATTCTTTTAAGACCAGTGATAACGCGCTCGTTGTTTTGTCCGTATTTCAAGAAAACGCGGATGATACCTTGTTTGCTGTCTTCTACGAACTCAACGTCACGAATGAAACCTTCACGCTTTAAAATTTCAGCAATTTCTCTTTTCAATTTAGAAGCAGGAATTTCAAGCTTCTCATGACGTACCATGTTTGCATTGCGAATACGAGTTAGCATATCTGCAATTGGATCTGTCATAACCATTATATAATTACCTCCTTCCCTTTCTTGGGGATTACCAGCTGGCTTTTTTCACGCCAGGAATTTGTCCTTTATATGCAAGCTCACGGAAACAAATACGGCAAAGTTTAAATTTACGAATGACTGAATGCGGACGTCCGCAGCGTTCACAGCGTGTGTACTCTTGTACTTTAAACTTTGGTGTACGTTGTTGTTTCGCAATCATAGACTTTTTAGCCACGATTTCGCCTCCCTTTCATTGATTATTTCTGGAACGGCATACCTACTTGAGTTAATAGCTCACGAGCTTCTTCGTCAGTATTAGCAGTTGTTACGATAACGATGTCCATTCCGCGAACCTTTGTTACTTTATCGTAGTCAATTTCAGGGAAGATTAACTGTTCTTTGATACCAAGTGTGTAGTTACCGCGACCGTCGAAAGATTTTTTAGAAACCCCGCGGAAGTCACGTACACGTGGTAAAGATACAGAAATAAGTTTATCAAGGAAATCATACATGCGCTCTCCGCGAAGAGTTACTTTCGCACCGATAGGCATTCCCTCACGAAGACGGAATCCAGCAATTGATTTCTTCGCACGAGTAACGACAGGTTTTTGACCTGCGATAAACGTTAATTCTTCAACAGCACTGTCGATTGCTTTGGCGTTTTGAACAGCGTCACCAACACCCATGTTGATTACGATTTTTTCGATTTTAGGCACTTGCATGACTGAATCATAGTTGAACTTAGTCATTAAAGCAGGTGCAATTTCTTTATTGTACTTTTCTTTAAGGCGGTTCATGAGATAGACCTCCCTTCCTTTTAATACTATTTATCTAGAACTTGCCCAGATTTTTTTGCTACACGAACTTTTTTGCCATCTTCCACTTTGTATCCTACGCGAGTCACTTCACCTGTTTTAGGATCGAGCGGCATAACGTTTGATACATGAATTGGCGCCTCTTGATTAGAAATACCGCCTTGAGGGTTAGCTTGAGTTGGTTTAGAGTGTTTCTTTACCATGTTAACACCTTCAACTAAAACGCGGTCCTTTTTAGGGAAAGCAGCAAGGATTGTTCCTTGTTTGCCTTTATCTTTACCAGAGATAACCATAACTTTATCGCCTTTTTTTACATGCATCCTGATCGCACCTCCTTGAGTAAGGCATTTATTTCATTAGATAACTTCTGGAGCTAGAGAAACAATTTTCATAAAGTTGTTTTCACGCAATTCACGAGCAACTGGTCCGAAGATACGAGTTCCGCGTGGGCTCTTGTCGTCACGGATGATAACACATGCATTCTCATCGAAGCTGATGTATGAACCGTCACTTCTGCGCGCTCCGCTTTTAGTGCGAACGATAACAGCTTTTACGACTTCACCTTTTTTGACAACGCCTCCTGGTGTTGCTTGTTTAACCGTGCAAACAATTACATCACCAATGTTAGCTGTTTTACGTCCAGAACCACCAAGAACTTTAATAGTAAGTACTTCACGTGCGCCAGAGTTGTCAGCTACTTTTAAACGAGTCTCTTGTTGAATCATTATTTGTTACCTCCCTTCGGAAAAAGAATTCCGAACTTTATTAGATAATAACAGCTTCTTCGACAACTTCAACTAGACGGAAACGCTTAGTTGCAGACAATGGACGAGTTTCCATGATCTTAACGATGTCACCGATTTTAGCTTGATTATTTTCATCATGTGCTTTGAATTTTTTTGAGTATTTTACGCGTTTACCGTAAAGTGTATGTTTTTTGTATGTCTCAACAACAACAGTAATGGTTTTATCCATTTTGTCAGAAACAACACGGCCTTGGTAAACTTTGCGTTGGTTACGTTCGCTCATGCTCACGACCTCCCCTCAGTGATTATTTATTAGCAGCAATTTCTCTTTCACGAATCACAGTTTTCATGCGCGCGATAGCTTTGCGCACTTCACGAATGCGAGCAGTATTTTCAAGTTGTCCTGTCGCTAATTGAAAGCGAAGATTGAAAAGTTCTTCTTTAAGAGACTTTACTTTTTGTTCAATTTCAGCAGTGGTAAGGTCACGAATTTCATTAGCTTTCATTTGATTCACCACCAATTTCTTCACGTTTTACGAACTTCGTTTTAATTGGCAATTTGTGAGATGCAAGACGAAGCGCTTCACGAGCAACCTCTTCAGACACACCAGAAATTTCAAATAAAACTTTGCCCGGTTTTACAACAGCTACCCAACCTTCTGGAGCCCCTTTACCGGATCCCATACGTACCTCAAGTGGTTTAGCAGTGTAAGGTTTAGAAGGGAAAATTTTGATCCAAACTTTACCGCCACGTTTCATGTAACGAGTCATCGCAATACGTGCAGCTTCGATTTGACGGTTAGTAATCCAAGAAGCTTCAAGAGCTTGGATACCGAATTCTCCGAAATGTACTTCAGTACCGCCTTTCGCACGGCCACGCATTTTTCCGCGATGCTCTCTGCGATATTTAACGCGTTTTGGTAATAACATATTATTTTCCTCCTTCCTCATTTTTCTTCTTAGTAGGAAGAACCTCTCCACGATAGATCCAGACTTTTACACCAAGCTTACCGTAAGTAGTATCAGCTTCAGATGTTGCATAGTCAATGTCCGCACGTAATGTGTGCAATGGAACAGTTCCTTCACTGTAGTATTCAGAACGAGCGATATCTGCACCGCCAAGACGACCAGAAACCATTGTTTTCACACCTTGTGCTCCAGCACGCATAGTACGTTGGATTTGTTGTTTCTGCGCACGGCGGAAAGAAACACGGTTTTCTAATTGACGAGCGATGTTGTCAGCAACTAGCTGTGCATCAAGATCTGCTCTTTTGATTTCAAGAATGTTAATGTGTACACGCTTGCCAGTAAGGCTGTTAAGGGCTTTGCGAAGTGCTTCGACTTCAGAACCGCCTTTACCGATAACCATACCAGGCTTAGCTGTGTGGATCGTAATGTTAACGCGGTTTGCTGCACGCTCGATTTCTACTTTAGAAACAGAAGCGTCAGAAAGGCGTTTGCTAATGTATTCACGAATTTTTAAATCTTCGTGCAGGAAGTCAGCGTAATCTTTACCAGCGTACCACTTAGATTCCCAATCACGAATGACTCCGATACGAAGACCGACTGGATTTACCTTTTGACCCACTACTTATCCCTCCTTCTTTTCTGATACAACGATTGTAATGTGGCTCGTACGTTTGTTGATTTGGCTCGCACGTCCCATAGCACGTGGGCGGAATCTTTTTAACGTAGGGCCTTCGTCAACGAATGCTTGAGAAATAACCAGGTTGTTAGCGTCCATTTCATAGTTATGCTCAGCATTTGCAATAGCGGATTTTAATACTTTCTCGATAATTGGAGAAGCAGCTCTTGGTGTAAGGTTCAAGATTGATACTGCCTCACCTACTTGCTTGCCTCGAATCAGGTCCATTACTAGACGTGCTTTACGAGGAGCAATACGGACTGTTCTTGCAACAGCTTTAGCTTGCATTTAAAAGCCTCCTCTCTTAGCGTCTTGTTTTTTTGTCATCACTAGCATGACCTTTGTACGTACGAGTTGGAGCGAATTCACCCAACTTGTGCCCTACCATATCTTCAGAGATGAATACAGGCACGTGTTTACGTCCGTCATAGACTGCGATTGTGTGACCAATAAACTGTGGGAAAATAGTAGAACGACGAGACCAAGTTTTTACGACTTGTTTCTTGTCTGTTTCATTTAATTTCTCGATTTTAGTCATCAAGTGTCCATCGACAAATGGTCCTTTTTTTAAGCTGCGAGCCATTTTGGAACCTCCCTTCGTGATTGCACTACGGTCCGAAAAGAACCGTAGACAACCCCGTTATTTATTTTTACGACGACGTACGATAAATTTATCGGATTTGTTCTTTTTCTTACGAGTCTTGAATCCAAGAGTTGGTTTGCCCCATGGAGACATTGGTGATTTACGTCCGATTGGCGCACGTCCTTCACCACCACCGTGTGGGTGATCGTTAGGGTTCATTACAGAACCACGAACTGTAGGACGGATGCCTTTCCAGCGAGAACGTCCAGCTTTACCAATGTTGATAAGTTCATGCTGTTCGTTACCTACTTGACCGATAGAAGCACGGCAAGCAGAAAGGATCATGCGAACTTCACCAGAGTTAAGACGCACAAGAACGTATTTACCTTCTTTACCAAGAACCTGAGCAGATGTACCAGCTGAACGTACAAGCTGTCCGCCTTTACCAGGTTTTAATTCAATGTTATGCACAACTGTACCAACAGGGATGTTGATAAGTGGAAGTGCATTACCTACTTTAATGTCAGCTTCAGGACCTGACATAATTTCAGTACCTACTTGAATTCCTTTAGGAGCAAGAATGTAACGTTTTTCTCCGTCTGCATAGTTGATTAGAGCGATGTTAGCTGAACGGTTTGGATCGTATTCAACTGTAGCAACGCGTCCAGGTATACCATCTTTATCGCGTTTGAAGTCGATAACACGGTATTGGCGTTTATGTCCGCCACCTTGGTGACGTACAGTCAATTTACCTTGGTTGTTACGTCCGCCTTTTTTGTGAAGGGGAGCAAGCAAGGATTTTTCCGGCTTGTCAGTCGTGATTTCAGCAAAATCTGAAGTTGTCATGCCACGACGTCCATTAGAGGTCGGTTTATACTTTTTAATCGCCATTTTGAATTTCCCTCCTTCTTTTTACAGATAATTAAGCTTCAAAAATTTCGATTTCTTTGCTGTCTGCAGTAAGTTTTACGATCGCTTTTCTGCGACGGCTAGTCATACCAGTGTAGCGTCCAACACGTTTTGATTTGCCTTTGTAGTTCATGATGTTGACTTTGTCAACTTTCACTCCAAAGATGCTTTCAACCGCGTCTTTCACTTCTGTTTTGTTAGCTCTTACATCAACTTCAAAAGTATATTTCTTTTCAGTCATTAAATCAGCAGAACGTTCAGTAATGACGGGGCGCTTTAGAACATCACGAGGATCTTTCATTATGCAAGCACCTCCTCTACTTTTTCAACCGCTGCTTTTGTAATCAGAAGCTTCTCGTGGTTGACAACGTCTAAAACGTTGATTCCGTTAGCTTCAACAACAGTAACTCCAGGAATGTTACGAGCAGATAAAGCTACTGCTTCGTTTGCATCCGCAGTTACGATTAAAGCTTTTTTCTCAACAGATAATCCTTTAAGGATAGCTGCCATTTCTTTTGTTTTAGCCGTATCAAGAGTAAGATCTTCAAGAACGATGATGTTGTTGTCGTTCACTTTAGAAGATAATACTGATTTGATTGCCAAGCGGCGAACTTTTTTAGGTAATTTATAAGAATAGCTGCGTGGTGTTGGGCCGAATACGACACCACCTCCGCGCCATTGCGGTGAACGGATTGAACCTTGACGGGCACGTCCAGTACCTTTTTGACGCCATGGTTTACGACCTCCGCCGCGTACTTCAGAACGATTTTTTACTTTGTGAGTTCCTTGACGTAAGGAAGCTCTTTGCATAAGAATAGCGTCGAATACAACACTCTCATTTGGTTCGATACCAAATACAGAAGCGTTTAATTCGATGTCACCAGCAGTAGAACCGTTTTGGTTGTATAATGCTACTTTTGGCATAATCAATTTCCTCCTTTCCTAAGAGAATTATTTAGATTTAACAGCACTTTTAACAGTGATTAAAGATTTCTTCGCACCAGGTACGTTACCTTTGATCAAAAGAAGATTGCGTTCTGCATCAACTTTTACGATTTCAAGGTTTTGAACAGTGATTTGCTCTCCGCCCATACGTCCAGGTAATAATTTACCTTTGAATACACGGTTAGGATCTACAGGTCCCATTGAACCAGGACGACGGTGGTAGCGTGAACCGTGAGACATAGGTCCGCGAGATTGTCCGTGGCGCTTGATCGCACCTTGGAAACCTTTACCTTTAGATACTCCTGTTACATCTACGATTTCTCCAGCAGAGAAAATTTCAACCTTGACTTCCTGACCAACTTCATACGCATCCATTTCCACTCCGCGTAATTCTTTAACGAAGCGCTTAGGAGCAGTTTCCGCTTTTGCAACGTGCCCTTTTTCAGGTTTGTTAGAAAGCTTTTCACGCTTGTCGTCAAAACCAAGCTGGATTGCTTCATAACCGTCGTTTTCAGCTGTTTTCTTTTGAAGAACAACGTTTGGAGCAGCCTCGATAACAGTTACCGGAATAAGATCACCATTCTCAGCGAATACTTGCGTCATACCAATTTTTCTTCCTAAGATTCCTTTGGTCATTCGTCACACCTCCTATTAAGATCATTCTATATTTTAGAATTAAAGTTTAATTTCGATATCGACACCAGATGGTAAGTCTAATCGCATAAGAGCATCAACAGTTTGTGGTGTTGGGTTCACAATGTCGATTAAACGTTTATGTGTACGCATTTCAAATTGCTCACGAGAATCTTTGTATTTGTGCACCGCACGAAGGATTGTGTAAACTGATTTTTCAGTTGGCAACGGAATCGGACCAGATACGCTGGCACCAGAACGTTTTGCCGTTTCAACAATCTTCTCTGCAGATTGATCAAGGATTCTATGATCATATGCTTTCAAACGAATACGAATTTTTTGTTTTGCCATTATTTTCCCTCCTTTTCGCCTACATCACGTTAGACAGTTCTCCGTGAGAAAAACCTGAACACCTTGCCATGGCAAAGCGGCCGGGTGTGTCAGCAACCTCTCACTTCATCGCAGTCAAAGACCAACATACACCATTATACAGAAAATAGGCGCATGTTGCAAGACTTATTTAAAATATGCATGGTTTGCACACTTTTTTTATTATACAGGGGTTTTTCTTATTTATCAAGGATCTATCATAAATGGTGTCGTGCATGTCGACTTAATGTGTTCGCGAATAATGACGGTTCCTCAATATGCGGGGTGTGAGCTGATTTCTCAAATTGAAACCAGCGCTTTTCGGGTGCCTCAAGTTTATGATAATACTGTTTCGATATTTCAGCAGGAACAATTAAGTCATGTTTCCCTGAAATGAAAACACACGGTACTTTAATAGAAGGAACTGATGTAAAAGCATTAAACTGGTACAACTCATCAGTTAAATGTTTTTTACTGAAGCGCAATCCATTAAGGAAGCTGTGCATGTTCCGCACTCCATACTCATTGCCAGTAAGCATTTGAAATAATACAGCTAGAGATTGACGATGACGGCGAGTGAAGCCTCCCCTGCTTAGCTCGACACAAAACCGATAGATAAGGTGCTGGATATCCTGCTTCCAAGGCGGAGCACCAATGAAACGTGTGAGGAAAGATAATAAGCTGGCTTTTTTTGATTCAGAAATTTCACGAATATGTTGATAAGCAGTTGATTCTTCATCGTGGGGGTTAACAACCTGGCTGATTCCATAATACGCGTAAAATAAATCAGGACACTGCTGCAGCACATGAAGCGCCAGTATTGACCCCCACGAATGACCGGCTAGGTAAAGTTTTGATTTTGAAAAATGAGCTAAAAGCCATTGAGTGACTTGGATTGTATCTTTAATGAAGTGATTTATTGTCATAGAGTGATGCGAAATTCGCTTAGAATAAGAAAGCCCCGATCCTCTCTGATCCCAATGAACTACTGTAAAATACTGTTCCAGCTCTTTTTGATAATGTCTAACATATCCGATTTGCGGCGTTCCCGGCCCGCCATGTAAAAAAAGCAGCAATGGATTTTTCACGTCATCTCCATTAATCATCAGCATTTGCTTTGTATTTCCAATGCTTATTTCTTTCATGATTGCGATTGATTTCTTTTCAGGAATCATAAATATTAACCCCTCGAATATGATAGATCCTATTATACAAGAAAAAGATAAGCAAACAAAAAACGAGACCCGCAGGGGTCTCGTTTAAAATCATACTATTACTCAGTGATTGTAGAAACAACGCCTGAACCAACAGTACGTCCGCCTTCACGAATAGAGAAACGAGTTCCTTCTTCGATAGCGATTGTAGAAATAAGTTCAACGTTCATTTCAGTGTTATCTCCAGGCATAACCATTTCTACGCCTTCTGGGAGATGGATGATACCAGTTACGTCAGTTGTACGGAAGTAGAACTGAGGACGGTAGTTAGAGAAGAATGGAGTATGACGTCCACCCTCTTCTTTAGAAAGAACGTAAACTTCAGCTTTGAATTTGCTGTGTGGAGTGATTGTACCTGGTTTAGCAAGTACTTGACCACGTTGGATTTCTTCACGAGATACACCGCGAAGAAGGGCACCAATGTTGTCACCAGCTTCAGCATAATCAAGAAGCTTACGGAACATTTCAACACCTGTAACAGTTGTTTTCTTGTTCTCTTCTTGAAGACCGATGATTTCAACTTCGTCACCGACTTTAACTTGTCCGCGTTCTACACGGCCAGTAGCAACTGTACCACGACCAGTGATTGAGAATACGTCCTCAACTGGCATCATGAATGGTTTTTCAGTGTCGCGTTCTGGAGTTGGGATGTACTCATCAACCGCATCCATAAGTTCGAAGATTTTAGCTTCCCACTCAGCGTCTCCTTCAAGAGCTTTAAGAGCAGAACCTTTAACAACTGGTACATCATCACCAGGGAAGTCGTATTCGCTAAGAAGATCGCGAACTTCCATTTCAACTAGTTCAAGAAGCTCTTCGTCGTCTACCATGTCGCATTTGTTTAAGAATACAACGATGTATGGTACACCAACGTTTTTAGAAAGAAGGATGTGCTCACGAGTTTGTGGCATTGGGCCATCAGCAGCAGATACTACAAGGATAGCTCCGTCCATTTGAGCAGCACCAGTGATCATGTTTTTAACATAGTCAGCGTGTCCTGGGCAGTCAACGTGTGCATAGTGACGAGTTTCAGTTTCGTACTCAACGTGTGCAGTAGAGATTGTGATACCGCGCTCACGTTCTTCTGGAGCACCATCAATTTGATCGTACGCCATAGCTGTACCTTTACCAGATTTCTTATGAAGTACTGTTGTGATAGCAGCAGTTAAAGTTGTTTTACCATGGTCAACGTGTCCAATTGTACCAATATTGGCATGTGATTTGGAACGGTCGAATTTTTCTTTAGCCATTCTAAAATCCTCCTTAAGAGCTTTTAATTAGTAATGTATAGAGTGATAGGAAGTGAAAGAAAGCTTTCACTTCCTCATCTTACAATAGTAGTTATACTTGAGTTAAGCGGCAAAATCAATTATTCGCCTTTATTTTTTTTGATAATTTCTTCTGCGACGCTCTTCGGCACTTCTTCGTAGTGATCCATGTGCATAGTGAACGTACCGCGACCTTGCGTATTAGAACGAAGTGCAGTAGCGTAACCGAACATTTCAGCAAGAGGAACCATAGCGCGAACAACTTGAGCGTTACCGCGTGCTTCCATACCTTCTACGCGTCCGCGACGTGAAGTGATATCACCCATGATATCTCCCATGTATTCTTCTGGAATAACCACTTCTACTTTCATGATTGGTTCAAGAAGAACTGGGTTACATTTGCTGACTGCATTTTTCAATGCCATAGAAGCAGCAACTTTAAATGCCATTTCGTTTGAGTCAACATCATGGTAAGAACCGTCGAAAAGTTTAGCTTTAATGTCGATAAGCGGGAAGCCTGCTAGTACACCATTTTCAAGTGCATCTTCCAGACCTGCTTGAACAGCTGGGATGTATTCACGAGGAACAACCCCACCGACAATCGCATTTTCAAATTCAAAGCCAGCGCCTTCTTCGTTTGGTTCGAATTCGATCCAAACGTGTCCGAACTGACCGCGTCCACCAGACTGACGTACGAATTTACCTTCAACTTTTGCACCGGTACGGAATGTTTCACGGTACGCAACTTGAGGAGCACCAACGTTGGCTTCTACTTTAAATTCGCGTTTCATACGGTCAACAATGATATCAAGGTGAAGTTCACCCATACCAGAGATGATCGTTTGGCCAGTTTCTGGGTTTGTTTGAGTACGGAATGTAGGATCTTCTTCAGCAAGTTTCGCTAAAGCGATACCCATTTTATCTTGGTCAGCTTTTGATTTAGGCTCAATAGCAACGTCGATAACTGGTTCTGGGAATTCCATTGACTCAAGGATAACAAGATCCTTCTCATCACATAGAGTATCTCCAGTAGTTGTATCTTTTAGACCTACAGCAGCTGCGATATCCCCTGCGTATACAGTAGAGATTTCTTCACGGCTGTTAGCGTGCATTTGAAGAATACGTCCAACACGCTCACGTTTGCCTTTAGTAGAGTTTTTCACGTATGAACCAGAATCAAGTGTTCCAGAGTACACACGGAAGAACGTCAACTTACCAACGTAAGGGTCAGTCATAACTTTAAATGCTAATGCAGAGAATGGCTCTTCGTCAGAAGAATGACGCTCAATCTCTTCATTTGTATCAGGACGTGTACCTTTGATTGCAGCAACGTCAGTTGGTGCAGGAAGGTAGTCAAGAACAGCATCAAGTACTAGTTGAACACCTTTGTTTTTGAAAGCAGAACCAACAAGAACAGGGTAGAATTCAACATTTAATGTACCTTTACGAATTCCTGCTTTTAACTCGTCAATTGTGATTTCTTCACCCTCAAGGTACTTATCCATAAGCTCTTCATCAAGCTCACATACAGCTTCAATAAGGCTGTTGCGAAGCTCTTCAGCTTGCTCTTTGTACTCTTCAGGGATTTCTTTTGCATCAGAACGAGTTCCGAGGTCATCTTCGTAGAAATACGCAACGTTTTCTACAAGGTCAATGATACCTTCGAAGTTATCTTCAGCACCGATCGGCAATTGAATTGCATGAGCGTTTGCTTGAAGACGGTCTCTTAAAGTTCCTACAGAGTAAAGGAAGTCTGCACCGATTTTGTCCATTTTGTTAACAAAAACGATACGCGGTACTCCATAAGTTGTTGCCTGACGCCAAACAGTTTCTGTTTGAGGCTCAACGCCTGATTGCGCGTCAAGTACAGCAACAGCACCATCAAGTACACGAAGAGAACGTTCAACTTCAACTGTGAAGTCTACGTGTCCTGGAGTATCGATGATGTTTACGCGGTATCCTTTCCACTGTGCAGTTGTCGCAGCGGAAGTGATTGTGATACCACGTTCTTGTTCCTGCTCCATCCAGTCCATTTGTGAAGCTCCTTCATGAGTTTCACCAATTTTGTGGATACGACCAGTATAGAACAAGATACGTTCTGTAGTTGTCGTTTTACCGGCATCGATGTGAGCCATGATACCGATATTACGAGTTTTTTCTAAGGAGAACTCTCTTGCCATTGGGTAATTTCTCCTTCCTTATTAGGAAATTGTGTTTTGTTAATCTATAAATCCTACCAGCGATAGTGAGCAAATGCTTTGTTTGCTTCAGCCATCTTATGAGTGTCTTCACGTTTCTTAACAGCAGCACCAGTGTTGTTAGCTGCGTCAAGGATTTCGTTAGCTAAACGCTCTTCCATCGTTTTTTCTCCGCGAAGACGAGCGTAGTTAACTAACCAGCGAAGTCCAAGAGTCGTACGACGTTCAGGACGAACTTCTACAGGAACTTGGTAGTTCGCACCACCTACACGGCGTGCTTTTACTTCAAGTACAGGCATGATGTTTTTCAATGCTTGTTCGAAAACCTCCATTGCATCATTGCCAGTACGTTCTTTAATGATATCGAATGACTTGTATAGGATTGTTTGAGACTTACCTTTTTTACCATCGATCATCATTTTGTTGATTAGACGAGATACAAGCTTAGAGTTGTAAATCGGATCAGGTAAAACATCTCTTTTTGCTACAGGACCTTTACGTGGCATCTGAATATCCTCCCTTCATCAATTATGCGTATTTTCGTATATTATTTTGCTTTAGGTTTTTTCGTACCGTATTTAGAACGGCCTTGTGCACGGTTTTCAACTCCAGCAGTATCAAGCGCACCACGAACGATGTGGTAACGTACCCCTGGTAAGTCTTTTACACGTCCGCCGCGGATAAGTACAACACTGTGCTCTTGTAGGTTGTGACCGATACCAGGAATGTAAGCAGTAACCTCGATTCCGTTAGTCAAACGAACACGAGCATATTTACGAAGTGCTGAGTTCGGTTTTTTCGGTGTCATTGTACCAACACGAGTACATACCCCGCGTTTTTGTGGAGAAGATACGTTAGTGTGCTCTTTTTTAAAGCTGTTGTATCCTTTGTTAAGTGCAGGAGACTTTGAGTTTTCTACTTTACTCACGCGTCCTTTGCGAATTAGCTGATTAATTGTAGGCATGAATTTTTCCTCCCTTCATTACGTTTTATAACCCACATACCCAGGTGGTTCATCAAAAGGCAAAAAACAATGTCTTTACACAAGATGGAATCTTACGCAAAAACAAAAGTACGTTATAAAATAATGGCAACAGCGGCTGCTCCTACCTCAATTCCGCAGGCTTTGCCGAGCTTTTTCATGGATTCAACCATTGAGACAGAGATACCTTGATCTTCAGCAAGTGAAACAACACTTGACGTGAGTATCGGATCTGCGTCTTTTGCAACGACTACTTCCTTTACTGAACCTCGCTTTAGAGCTTTCACTGTTTGCTTCGTACCAATAATAATTGATTTGGCCTGTGATACTTTATCATAAGACATAAACATATCCTCCAAAGTAACAGGTTTATTTCGAGCACCTTGGTTATATTATCATTCTAGGAGACGAATGTCAACAAGGTATGACATTTTTTAGTTTCGTTCTTCTCATAGAGTGACTTTTTCATAAATATATCTGCTGAAAGACTGTTTTTGCAGTCTTTCAGCAGCATTAAATCAGTTATTCAACCGGGACCATATCGTCAGTCGGCTGAACATTTGATACTGGTTTTACTTTACGGTATTTCATCATTCCTGTACCAGCTGGAACAAGCTTACCGATGATAACATTCTCTTTCAAGCCGAGAAGCTCGTCACGCTTACCTTTGATCGCTGCATCTGTAAGGACACGTGTTGTTTCCTGGAAGGAAGCAGCAGATAAGAATGAATCAGTTTCAAGAGATGCTTTTGTAATACCGAGTAAGACAGGACGGCCTGTAGCAGGTCGATTGCCTTCAAGTAATACCTTTTTGTTTGCTTCAGTAAATTGGTGAATATCAAGCAATGTACCTGGAAGCACATCAGTGTCACCGGCATCAATTACGCGTACTTTGCGAAGCATCTGGCGAACCATTACTTCTACGTGTTTATCACCGATTTCAACACCCTGCATACGGTAAACCTTTTGAACCTCATGGAGAAGATACTCTTGAACAGTCGTCAGGTCAGTCACTTTAAGAAGTTCTTTCGGATCGATTGAACCTTCTGTCAGTACTTGGCCTCGAGTAATTTTATCTCCTTCCGCTACTTTCAGGCGGGAGTTGTAAGGTGCCGTATAAGAACGTGTTTCCACTGCGCCTTGAACCACAATTTCCTGTTGCTTATCACGAACTTCATTGATCTCAACGACTGTACCGTCGATTTCTGTAATTGTTGCCTGACCTTTCGGATTACGCGCTTCGAAAAGCTCTTGGATACGCGGAAGACCCTGTGTGATATCGTCTCCGGCAACCCCGCCTGTATGGAATGTACGCATTGTTAACTGTGTACCAGGCTCACCGATTGATTGGGCAGCAATGATTCCGACAGCTTCACCGACTTCAACATCGGAGCCAGTTGCAAGATTTCGGCCATAGCATCGTTTACATACACCATGAGGCGTATTACATGTGAAGGCAGAACGGATCCACACTTCTTCAATGCCGGCTTCGACAATCTCCAGTGCTTTATCTTCATCAATCAGTTCGTTTTCATTCACAAGCACTTCACCTGTTTCAGGGTGCTTCACTTGTTTTCTTGCAAAACGTCCGATTAAGCGTTCTTCTAAGCGCTCAATTGTTTCAGTTCCTTCTTTAAGAGGCTTAGCAAGAATGCCTCGGTCAGTTCCGCAATCAGTTTCACGAATGATAACATCCTGCGCAACGTCAACGAGACGGCGTGTAAGGTAACCTGAGTCAGCAGTTTTAAGAGCGGTATCGGCAAGACCTTTACGCGCACCGTGTGTGGAGATAAAGTACTCCAATACTGTCAGACCTTCACGGAAACTTGATTTGATCGGCAACTCAATGATACGTCCAGCCGGGTTGGCCATCAGGCCGCGCATTCCGGCAAGCTGCGTAAAGTTAGATGCGTTACCACGGGCACCAGAGTCACTCATCATGTAGATCGGGTTGAGTTCATCAAGTGATTTCATCAGTTTGCCTTGGATAACGTCTTTTGCAGCACTCCAGATAGAGATGACTCTCTCATAGCGTTCTTCTTCAGTGATAAGACCGCGGCGGAACTGCTTCATAACGTTGTCAACTTTGCTTTGCGCTTCCTCAAGAATTTCTTGTTTATCATCGAGTACGACGATGTCAGAAACCCCAACTGTAATACCAGCTTTAGTTGAATATTTGAAACCTAGGTTTTTCATGCGGTCAAGCATTTTAGACGTTTCCGTAATATGGAATCGTTTAAAGATTTCCGCGATGATTTTACCCAGAATGCCTTTTTTAAACGGCGCATTGATTGGCTGCTGTGCGATAACAGCTTTAACGTCAGCACCTTTTTCTAAGAAGAAACGGTCAGGTGTTTTCTCTTCAATGTTGCTCTTCGTTGGTTCATTCATGTAAGGGAATGATTCCGGAAGAATTTCATTGAAGACAAGCTTACCGACAGTTGTAATTAACAATTTTGAGCGCTGTTCTTCGGTAAATGTCACATTCTTAAGTGAGTTAGCTGCAACAGCTACTCTCGTATGAAGGTGAACATACCCGTTTTGATAAGCAAGAAGCGCTTCGTCTGTATTCTTGAAGACCATACCTTCACCGACAGCACCGGCACGCTCAAGTGTCAGGTAATAGTTACCTAGTACCATATCCTGAGACGGTGTTACAACCGGTTTACCATCTTTAGGGTTCAAGATGTTTTGAGCAGCAAGCATCAGGATGCGTGCTTCAGCTTGTGCTTCAGCAGATAATGGTACGTGAACCGCCATTTGGTCACCGTCAAAGTCAGCGTTGTAAGCTGTACATACGAGCGGGTGAAGACGGATTGCGCGTCCTTCAACAAGCGTTGGTTCAAACGCCTGGATACCTAATCTGTGAAGTGTAGGGGCACGGTTCAGCAGTACCGGATGCTCCTTAATAACTGATTCTAGTACATCCCAAACTTCAGGCTGTACGCGCTCAATTTTGCGTTTCGCACTCTTAATGTTGTGAGCAAGACCTTTTTCAACAAGTTCTTTCATAACGAAAGGTTTGAAAAGTTCAAGCGCCATTTCCTTCGGTAATCCGCATTGGTACATTTTCAAATGAGGACCAACAACGATTACAGAACGTCCGGAGTAATCGACACGTTTACCAAGAAGGTTTTGACGGAAACGGCCTTGCTTCCCTTTCAGCATGTGAGAAAGAGATTTTAACGGTCTGTTACCAGGGCCTGTTACAGGGCGTCCGCGGCGGCCGTTGTCAATTAAGGCATCGACAGCCTCTTGAAGCATACGCTTTTCGTTTTGAACGATGATGCTAGGCGCACCAAGGTCCAAAAGGCGTTTCAAACGATTGTTACGGTTGATGACACGACGATAAAGGTCATTCAAATCAGAAGTCGCAAAACGTCCGCCATCTAGCTGAACCATCGGTCTAAGCTCCGGAGGAATAACAGGAAGCACATCAAGGATCATCCAAGAAGGCTTGTTTCCTGAGTTACGAAAGGCTTCTAAAACTTCAAGACGTTTGATCGCACGAGTACGTCGTTGTCCTTGTGAAGTTTTCAGCTCTTCTTTTAACATATCAACTTCTTTGACAAGATCGATATCTTGAAGAAGTTTATGAATTGCTTCAGCACCCATAGATGCTTGGAATTTATTACCGTATTTATCAAGATAAGCACGGTATTCTTTCTCAGACAGAAGCTGTTTCTTTTCAAGCGGTGTATTCGCCGGATCAGTTACAACGTAAGAAGCAAAGTAAATGACTTCTTCTAAAGCACGAGGTGACATATCCAGCACAAGACCCATACGGCTTGGAATACCTTTGAAATACCAAATGTGGGAAACTGGGGCAGCCAGTTCAATGTGCCCCATTCTCTCACGACGGACTTTAGCCCGTGTTACTTCGACTCCGCAGCGGTCACAAACTACGCCTTTATAACGAACTCGCTTGTACTTCCCGCAATGACATTCCCAGTCCTTAGTAGGTCCGAAAATGCGTTCGCAGAATAGACCGTCCTTTTCAGGTTTTAACGTACGATAGTTTATCGTTTCAGGCTTTTTCACTTCACCAAAAGACCATGAACGGATTTTATCTGGTGAAGCAAGACCGATGTTCATATACTCAAAATTGTTCACATCTAGCAAGGGGCCTACCTCCCTTTTTATCTTCGGATTAACCGATGTCACTTGCCTTTATAACTAGAGATTATTCTTTTGTTACTACATCGCGTTCAACGTCTGCAGATGCTGTTTCTTCCGGCTCTTCATCACCTGATAATGCCAGGCCGTCAGCTTGTTTCACATCTTCTTCGTCTTCTAAATCTCTCATTTCTATTTCTTCTTCATCAC
The DNA here is from genome assembly GCF_053903135.1 of Bacillus sp. JZ109. Classification (NCBI taxonomy): domain Bacteria; kingdom Bacillati; phylum Bacillota; class Bacilli; order Caryophanales; family Bacillaceae; genus Bacillus; species Bacillus sp. JZ109. The sequence continues at coordinate 3,979,997 of NZ_CP096388.1, forward strand.
CAGAAAGGATTTTGACATCCATACCTAAGCTTTGAAGTTCTTTGATTAATACTTTGAATGATTCCGGAACACCTGGTTCAGGAACATTGTCGCCTTTAACGATGGCTTCGTATGTTTTCACACGTCCAACCACGTCATCAGACTTAACAGTCAGAATTTCTTGAAGAGTATAAGCCGCACCGTAAGCTTCAAGTGCCCAAACCTCCATCTCACCAAAACGCTGTCCGCCAAATTGCGCTTTACCGCCAAGAGGCTGCTGCGTAACAAGTGAGTAAGGACCTGTAGAGCGTGCATGAAGTTTATCGTCAACCATGTGAGCTAGTTTGATCATGTACATGATACCGACAGATACACGGTTATCAAACGGCTCTCCAGTACGTCCGTCGTAAAGCACTGTTTTGGCGTCACGAGACATGCCGGCTTCTTCAAGTGTTTCCCAGACATCCTCTTCTCGCGCTCCGTCAAATACAGGAGATGCAATGTGAATGCCAAGGTAACGAGCGGCCATACCCATGTGAAGTTCCAATACCTGCCCGATGTTCATACGTGATGGTACGCCCAGCGGGTTAAGCATGATATCAATTGGTGTGCCGTCAGGAAGGTAAGGCATATCCTCTTCAGGAAGAATCTTAGAGATAACACCTTTGTTACCGTGACGACCGGCCATTTTATCCCCTTCAGAAATCTTACGTTTCTGAACGATATATACGCGTACTAACTGGTTAACACCTGGAGGAAGTTCGTCTCCGTCTTCACGGTTGAAGACTTTAACGTCATGGATAATTCCGCCGCCGCCGTGAGGCACACGAAGAGAAGTATCACGAACCTCGCGGGCTTTCTCGCCAAAAATGGCGTGAAGAAGGCGTTCTTCTGCAGTCAGTTCAGTTACGCCTTTAGGCGTTACTTTACCAACAAGAAGATCTCCGTCTTTTACTTCTGCCCCAATACGGATGATTCCGCGGTCATCAAGATTGCGAAGCGCATCTTCACCGACGTTTGGAATATCGCGAGTGATTTCTTCAGGTCCAAGTTTCGTATCACGTGCTTCTGATTCGTATTCTTCAATGTGGATAGATGTATAAACATCATCCTTCACTAGGCGTTCACTCATGATGATGGCATCCTCATAGTTGTAGCCATCCCATGTCATGAAGCCGACCATTACGTTACGGCCAAGTGCAAGTTCACCAAGCTCCATAGAAGGACCGTCAGCAAGGATTTCTCCTTTTACCACTTCATCGCCGACACTTACGATCGGACGCTGGTTGTAGCACGTACCTTGGTTAGAGCGGACAAATTTCAGCAGGCTGTATTTATCCAGGTTTCCTTTTACTTTTTGACCGTCTACTTCTTCATAACGGCGAACCCAAACGTTTTTCGCTTCTACGCGTTCAACGATACCAGGGTGTTTACAAATAACAGCGGCACCAGAGTCTTTTCCTGATACGTATTCCATACCAGTTCCAACAAATGGCGCTTCCGGCTGCATCAAAGGCACAGCCTGACGCTGCATGTTCGCTCCCATGAGGGCACGGTTGGAGTCATCGTTTTCTAAGAACGGGATACATGCTGTCGCAGCAGATACAACCTGCTTAGGCGATACATCCATGTAGTCTACACGGTTTCTGGAAACAACAGTGTTCTCCCCGCGGAAACGAGCTACGATGCTGTCATCAATAAAGGCGCCTTCGTCATCAAGACGAGCATTCGCTTGAGCGACAACATAGTTATCCTCTTCATCAGCAGTTAAGTAATCGATTCTGCCCGTTACCTTCCCTGTTTCAGGGTCAACGCGGCGATATGGCGTTTCAATAAAGCCAAAACGGTTTACTTTTGCATAAGATGATAGTGAGTTGATCAAACCGATGTTCGGGCCCTCAGGCGTTTCAATCGGACACATACGGCCATAGTGGGAGTAGTGAACGTCACGCACTTCCATTCCGGCACGCTCACGTGTCAATCCGCCCGGTCCTAATGCTGACAGACGACGCTTGTGCGTTAATTCAGCAAGCGGGTTCGTCTGATCCATGAATTGAGAAAGCTGTGAGCTTCCAAAGAACTCTTTAATGGACGCAATAACAGGACGAATATTGATCAGCTGCTGAGGCGTAATTGTATTCGTATCTTGAATTGACATTCTCTCACGAACCACACGCTCCATACGGCTTAAACCGATTCGGAATTGGTTCTGGAGAAGCTCGCCTACAGAGCGTAAACGGCGGTTTCCAAGATGATCGATATCATCTGTATCGCCTACTCCGTGCAGCAAGTTGAAGAAGTAGCTGATTGAAGAAATAATATCAGCAGGCGTGATGTTTTTAATCTCTTCTTCGATGTAAGCATTGCCGATTACATTAATAACCTGTTCTCCTTCTTGATCAGTCGGAGCAAAGATTTTAATTGATTGAAGAGTCACTTCATCTTCAACAACGCCGCCATTCGGATACAGCTTTCTAAAACCGATTCCGTTTTCTAAGTATGGCAGTACTTTATCAAGTGTTCTTCTATCAAGAATCTGGCCTTTTTCAGCAAGGATTTCTCCTGTTTCAGGATCAACAAGCGTTTCAGCAAGTCTCTGATTGAAGAGGCGATTCTTAATATGAAGTTTTTTATTAATTTTATAGCGTCCTACATTGGCAAGATCGTATCGTTTCGGATCAAAGAAACGAGAATCAAGCAAGCTTTTCGCATTTTCTACTGTAGGCGGCTCTCCAGGACGGAGACGCTCGTAAATTTCCAGCAACGCTTTGTCACTGTTTTCTGTGTTATCTTTATCAAGCGTATTTCGCAGGTATTCGTTTTCTCCTATGAGATCAAGAATCTCTTGATCGGAGCCGAAGCCGAGAGCACGCAAAAGAACCGTAACCGGCAACTTACGTGTGCGATCAATGCGGACATAAACAACATCTTTCGCATCAGTTTCGTATTCTAACCATGCGCCACGGTTTGGAATGACAGTTGCGGTAAAACCTTTTTTACCGTTTTTGTCTACTTTACCACTGAAATATACACTTGGAGACCGAACAAGCTGGGAAACGATAACACGTTCCGCACCGTTAATGATAAAAGTACCTGTATCTGTCATAATAGGGAAATCACCCATGAAGACATCTTGGTCTTTTACCTCTCCAGTTTCTTTGTTAATTAAACGAACCTTCACTCTTAGCGGAGCTGAGTAAGTCACATCACGTTCTTTTGATTCCTCTACAGGATATTTAGGCTCACCTAAACTATAATCAATGAACTCAAGAGAGAGGTTACCAGTGAAATCCTCAATTGGTGATATGTCTTGAAACATCTCTCTAAGACCCTCATCAAGAAACCACTGATAAGAAGAGGTTTGAATTTCAATGAGATTTGGTAATTCTAACACTTCGCTAATGCGAGCATAGCTTCTGCGCTGGCGGTGTCGTCCATACTGAACTAGTTGACCTGTCAACTGATTCACCCCTCAAATCATGCGTATTATATGTGTAATAAGCATTTCTTCCAAAGAAAGAAAATACTTTTACAAGACAAAAGAAAAAAGGGTTTCTAATTAAGAAAACCACATCCAAAAACAAATACCGATTTTATTAGCATTTCCATACTTGTATAATTTATACATAGATATTGACAATTCATCATATCAAGCAAAATATATACATTGGCATTTTACAATATTAACATAGTTAAAATACCGAGTCAAACTTTTTTTGCTTTTATGATATAATAGCCTTTCTTTTTTTGAACGACGGAAACTTCATCGAACAGTTCCTCGAGCTTTTCAATGGCAGAAGGCGCGCCTTGCTTTTTCTGTATGACGATCCACAATTCACCTGAAGCTTTTAAGTGTTCAGCGCTTTTCTCAAAGATAGCATGGACAACTTTTTTTCCGGCTCGGATTGGGGGATTTGTAAGAATAGAAGCAAATGTTTGAGCAGAATCAACGTTTGAAAACAAATCGCTTTGATAAATCTTAACGTTTGTTATTCCGTTCTGTTCCGCATTTTCATTTGATAGTTCTACGGCTCTCTCATTAACGTCAATCATGTGGATAGTCCGGTCTTTAAAGTCGCTGGCGAGCGATAAACCAATCGGGCCGTACCCGCAGCCTACATCCAAAATGCCGCCCTCAACCTCAGGCTCTTCAAAAGAATCAATCAGCAGGCGGGAGCCGAAATCAACTTCTTTTTTAGAAAAAACCCCGCTGTCGCTGGTAAACGTGAAATCTTTATTCCGAAGCCTAAAAGACCAGGTTTGCTTGTTGCTTTTTACTGAAGGTTTTTCTGAATAATAGTGCTCACTCATTATTAGAACCTCCTTTTTTCATGGCTTAAAGAATGGCAAAGAAAAAGCTCGCCTCATAAAAGCGAGCTTCCCCTACAGGTAAGTGAAGATTACTTAACTTCTACAGAAGCGCCAACTTCTTCAAGTTTAGCTTTAAGCTCTTCAGCTTCTTCTTTAGCAATACCTTCTTTAAGTGGTTTTGGAGTGTTGTCAACAAGTTCTTTAGCTTCTTTCAAGCCAAGACCAGTGATTTCACGTACAACTTTGATAACTTTGATTTTTTGAGATCCTGCACCAGCAAGGATAAGATCGAATTCGCTTTGCTCTTCAGCAGCTCCGCCAGCAGCAGCTCCGCCAGCTACAGCTACAGGAGCAGCAGCAGTTACGCCAAATTCTTCTTCGATTGCTTTTACTAGGTCGTTCAATTCAAGTACAGTTGCTTCTTTAACGGAAGCAATGATTTCTTCGATATTTAAAGCCATTTGTAATTCCTCCATTTTGTTTTAATTTATGAAAAACTGATTAGATTAAGCGCCTTGTTCTTCCTTTTGTTCTGCCACAGCTTTTGCAGCAAGAGCAAGGTTGCGAACTGGAGCTTGAAGTACGCTAAGCAACATAGAAAGCAAGCCTTCGCGTGATGGAAGTTCAGCAAGAGCTTTCACTTCTTCAACAGTAGAAACTTTACCTTCGATAACGCCAGCTTTGATTTCAAGAGCTTCGTGATTTTTAGCGAAGTCATTAAGAACTTTAGCCGGAGCGACAACATCTTCAGTGCTGAATGCGATCGCGTTCGGTCCAGTTAAGAAATCATTCAAACCATTAAGCTCAGCTTGTTCAACCGCACGGCGAGTCATCGTATTTTTGTAAACTTTGAACTCAACGTTAGCTTCGCGAAGCTGTTTACGAAGTTCAGTTACTTCAGAAACGTTAAGTCCGCGATAGTCAACGATGATCGTTGATTTACTTTCTTTCAGTTTAGAAGCAATTTCTTCAACAACAACTTTTTTTGTTTCAATTGCGCTGCTCATGGTTACACCTCCTGTAGATTCTTGTGTAACACTTATACCGTTAGGTGATCACGACTGAGACGACGGATTCCATATAAAAAGCCTCCATGAGACATGGAGGCTGTATATACAAGCATACGTAACGTAATAGCTGTGATAATATACACCTCGGTAGGATAATTAAGCGGTTAGGCCCCTACTGTCTACGGTATAAATGATATTCTATTTTACAACATTTTGAATAATATCAGAATGTTGATGTCATGTCAATATTATTTTACGTTAAAAGTTGAAGAGTCTACTTTGACACCAGGTCCCATAGTAGAAGTTACAGCAACGTTTTTCACGTAAACGCCTTTAGCTGCAGCAGGTTTAGCTTTAAGGATTGTATCGTACATTGTTGTGAAGTTCTCAACAAGTTTTTCATCCTCGAAAGAAACTTTACCGATAGGAACATGAATGTTTCCAGCTTTATCAACGCGGTATTCAACTTTACCAGCTTTGATTTCGCCGATCGCTTTCTCAACTTCGAAAGTAACTGTACCAGTTTTAGGGTTTGGCATTAAACCTTTTGGTCCAAGTACACGACCGATTTTACCAACTTCACCCATCATGTCAGGTGTAGCTACGATAACATCGAAATCGAACCAGCCTTGTTGAATTTTGTTGATGTAGTCAGTATCGCCTACGAAATCTGCACCAGCAGCTTCAGCTTCTTTCGCTTTTTCGCCTTTTGCGAAAACGAGAACGCGCTGAGTTTTACCAGTTCCGTTTGGAAGAACAACTGCTCCACGGATTTGCTGGTCGTTTTTACGAGGGTCAACCCCTAAACGGAAAGCCACTTCAACTGTAGCGTCGAATTTAGCTGTGTTTGTTTTTTTAACGAGAGCTACTGCTTCAGAGACGTCGTAAGCTTTAGAACGGTCTACAAGCTTAGCAGCTTCAACGTACTTTTTACCTTTTTTAGCCATTTTAAAATTTCCTCCTTATGTGGTTATAGCGGAATAACCTCCCACGAATAAGGGTTGCGAACTTGTTAAAACTCGCAACCCGACAAGAAACAAATTAATCCTCGATTACAATACCCATACTGCGGGCAGTACCTTCAACCATGCGCATTGCCGCTTCAACGTCTGCTGCGTTTAAGTCAGGCATTTTCGTTTCAGCGATTTCGCGTACTTTATCGCGCTTAACGGTTGCCACTTTATTACGGTTTGGTTCACCAGAACCAGACTCAATTCCAGCTGCTTTTTTAAGCAATACTGCAGCAGGTGGAGTTTTTGTAATAAATGTAAATGAACGGTCTTCGTAAACCGAAATTTCAACAGGAATGATTAAACCAGCTTGGTCAGCTGTACGAGCGTTAAACTCCTTACAGAATCCCATGATGTTAACACCGGCTTGACCAAGTGCAGGTCCAACTGGTGGTGCTGGGTTAGCTTTTCCAGCAGGAATTTGCAATTTTACAACTTTAACTACTTTTTTAGCCACGAGACACACCTCCTTAAGTCCGTGATGTGGTAATAGGGTAAACCCTCCCACTCAAGGTTTCATTCTTTATATGAATGACGAAATATCATGCTAGTTGCCTTGGATAAGTCCAAGACGTACCTTTGCTATATTATCATTTATATATAGCAATTTCAAGTTTTTTCACATTACAATTTGTCGATTTGGGTAAATTCCAGCTCAACCGGCGTTTCACGGCCAAACATATTAACGAAAACTTTGACCTTGCTTTTATCATAATCAATCTCTTCAATTGATCCTGTAAAGTTAGCAAAAGGTCCGTCTATTACTTTCACTGTCTCTTTCAGTTCAAAGTCAATATCAGTTTTTCGTTCATCCATGCCCATTCTCTTCAGAATGGTTTCTGCTTCGCCCGGAAGAAGCGGCGTCGGTTTTGAACCTGACCCGGCAGATCCTACGAATCCAGTAACGCCCGGCGTGTTGCGGACAACATACCAAGAGTCGTCTGTCATTACAATTTCAACAAGCACATAACCAGGGAATACTTTCTTTTTCACGACTTTTTTCTTGCCGTTTTTGATATCTGTTTCTTCTTCTTCGGGTACGACTACACGGAAAATTTTATCCTGCATCCCCATTGATTCAACACGTTTTTCCAAGTTGGCTTTTACTTTATTCTCATAACCAGAGTACGTGTGAACAACATACCAATTCTTTTCCATTCTATTCAGGACTGTCCAGTCCTTCCCTCCCCGCATTTGGTTTTAGTGAATTACCATAACGCTTCAAAAAATAGGCGGCAAGCCTATGATAACTTTCATTTTAAGCCACAATAAAAAACCCGCTGAACGGGTTTTGGCAAGTAATATTATGATCTATTATAGCACGTATTGCTGATCATTATTCAACTATTAAACGAATTAATTGAGAAATTCCTGTGTCAAGGAGGGCAAAAAAGATAACAAAAAAGATAACTGTTGAAATTACCGTAATGGTATAACGCGTTAACTCTTTTCCTTTAGGCCAGCTTACCTTTTTCATTTCTTTCCCAACATCTTTAAAGAATTTCATAATACGCATGTAAAAGACCTCCACAATTTAAAAGCGCAAAAACTATTTTGTTTCAAGATGAGCTGTATGTGAATTGCAAGTACTGCAGTATTTCTTTACTTCTAATCGCTCAGCCGCTGATGCAGAGCTCTTCATTGTCGTATAATTACGGTTTCCGCATGTCTTGCATGCTAACGTAATCTTTTTTCTCATGTCATTACACCTTTTTCTAAATAGACATTAGTTCTTATCTTTAGTAACATATCATAGTCAGAAAAATACTGTCAATATAGCATAAATTCCTATTACAAACTGATTTCGCGAATTTCCAAGTACTTCTCCAGCTTGCGTTTCACACGCTGAAGGGCATTGTCGATCGATTTCACATGTCGGTTCAGTTCATCAGAAATCTCTTGGTAACTTCTCCCGTCGAGATATAAGACGAGTACTTTTCTCTCTAAATCACTTAATAGTTCTCCCATTTTCATTTCAATATCATCAAATTCTTCCTGATTAATGATCATTTCCTCAGGATTTAAGGTTTTCGCTCCTGAAATGACATCCAGCAGCGTTCGGTCTGATTCTTCATCAAAAATCGGTTTATCTAATGAGACGTAGGAATTCAAAGGAATGTGTTTCTGGCGAGTAGCTGTCTTTATTGCGGTAATAATTTGGCGGGTAATACATAATTCTGCGAAAGCTTTGAATGAGGTAAGCTTGTCCTCTTTGAAGTCACGAATAGACTTATAGAGGCCTATCATGCCTTCCTGAACAATATCCTCTCTGTCCGCCCCTATTAAGAAATAGGATCTTGCTTTTGCCCGAACAAAGTTTCGGTACTTCGTAATCAAGTAATCTAACGCATCACTGTCCCCAACATGAACCTTTTCAATGACCTGCTCGTCCTCCAACTGGCAAAACTGCTCTTTGTTGAATTTTCCCTTGTTGTTCTGTAGATTCACTCCGATCCCCCCGGCGCACGTAGATAGAAATATTATACAGTATTGGGCAAAAAAGCGTCAACTTAATCTAAGTCTCCCCGCCTCCACTTTTCAAACGTTTTCAAAACCTCTTCCGATAAAGCAATTTTACCCGCCGGCTTTTCGGAAGTGATTTTTCTTACCCGTCTCTCTATTCGCCTTTCAATCGTTTCTACCTCTCTCAAAAGCTCCCGGGCCGATTTCCGCAATGCCCCCTGTCCGAAAATCGCCCACTGCTCAGTATAGTCAGAGGTCGCAACGTGAATTTGAGTCGCAATATTATTCAAAGCCTGAGCGAGCTTTTCTATCCGCTCATCAGCCGTCTCATTTTCTTTTGTAAAAATCACTTCAACTCTATGGTTGGTCTGTTTTTTCTCAAGCCCTTTTACGAGATGCGCGTCAAAAACAACAATAACCCTGTTTCCTGTATACGATTGATATTCCGCCATTTTCTGAATCAGTACGTCTCTCGCCTCTTCAAAACTGTTCGCTTTTAAATCCTTCAGCTGCGGCCAGGCTCCAATCATGTTGTACCCGTCTACTAACAGGATATCCATGGGTCTTTATTCTCCCAGAGGGTTTCGTTTCCGGTAGACTTCATACATCAAAAGACCAGCCGCGACAGATGCATTTAGTGAAGTTACCTTTCCGGCCATCGGGAGTTTAATGAGAAAATCGCACTTTTCCTTCACAAGGCGGCCCATCCCTTTTCCTTCACTTCCGATGACTAGAGCCAAAGGCATATTGCCGTCCATATTACGGTAATCCTCACGCGCGGACGCATCCGTTCCGACAACCCAGATTCCCCGCTCTTTCATCTCTTCTAACGTCCGTGCCAAATTGGTGACTCTTGCTACAGGAATGTGCTCAATTGCTCCTGTTGAAGCTTTTGCCACTGTTGTTGTCAGCCCGACAGCTCTCCGTTTTGGAATGACGATGCCATGAGCGCCGACCGCATCTGCTGTCCTCATAATGGAACCAAGATTATGAGGGTCTTCAAGCTCGTCCAGAATGAGGAAGAAAGGCTGTTCATTTTTTTCTTCGGCTGCTTTATATAAATCGTCCAGTTCTGCATATTCATACGCTGCAACCTGTGCCACTACGCCCTGATGCTGTCCTGTCACCATTTGATCGAGTTTTTTTCTCGGGACGTATTGAATCGTGATTCCCTGCTTTTTGGCAAGCTCAATCACTTGCTGTGCTTGTCCCTTTACGGTGTTTTCCGCCATCCACAGCTTATACAGCTTCCGATCAGATTTTAACGTCTCGATCACTGCATTTTTCCCTATGACGTAATCATGTTGCTGACTCATTTGTTTTCCTCCCTGACGTCCCGAATTGTATAGCTTCGGCTACGAGCTGACTAAGTCGTTCCTCTTTTTTCTCTAGAAAAAGGTAGCCCAGAAGCGCTTCAAATGCTGTACTGTAGCGGTACGTCTGAACATCTGTATTTTTAGGTATTGTCCCTGACTTGGCATTTCTGCCTCTTTTCAGCACCGCTTCCTCTTCTTCCGTAAAAAATGATTGATTCTGCAGAAAAAATAGGATCTCAGCCTGTGACTTTGCTGAAACAATCCGGCTTGATTTCTTATGAAGATCATTTGGTTTGGTAAAGCCCTGCTTAAGCAGGTGATGCCTGACATACACTTCAAAAATGGCATCACCTATATAAGCAAGCGCAAGACCGTTAAGCTGCTTAGAATCTTTTATCGTATCAAATTCAAGCATCTGTTATTGTCCCCGTTTCCAGCGAGTGCCTTGAGCCGTATCTTCAAGAATGATATTCATGCTTTTCAGCTGGTCGCGGATCTGGTCTGACAATGCAAAATCGCGATTCCGGCGCGCTTCATTTCGCTTTTCGATTAAGTCTTCAATCTCTTGATCGAGAAGTTCCTGCTCACCCAACGAAAAACCGAGGACAGAAACAATACGGTCAAACATCTCGATAAACGCCGTAATTACATGATCAGCTGTATGGTCTTTCTGAAGATAATAATTGGCGTGTTTCGCTAAGTCAAACAAGACTGAAATGGCATTCGCCGTATTAAAATCATCGTCCATCGCTTCTTCGAATGCTTTGCGGTGTTCTTCAACTTTTTCAAGCCATTGATCGTCATCTTCCGTTAAATTCGTACTGCTGTTCAGACGGTGCTGAAGATTGCTGTACGCTGTTTTTAAACGGTTGAACGCGCTTTTCGTATTCTCCAGAAGCTCTTCTGAATAGTTAATCGGGTGGCGATAATGAACAGATAGCATAAAGAATCTCAAAAGCTGCGGATCATGCTGTTTAATGATGTCATGGACAAGCACAAAGTTGCCTAGTGATTTTGACATTTTTTCATTATCAATATTGATATAACCATTATGAAGCCAGTACTTCGCAAACGTTTTGCCTGTTAGCGCCTCAGATTGCGCAATTTCGTTTTCGTGGTGAGGGAATGTTAAATCCTGTCCGCCCGCATGGATATCAATCTGGTCACCCAGATACTTTTTCACCATTGCTGAGCATTCAATGTGCCAGCCCGGACGTCCTTTTCCCCAAGGGCTATCCCAAGAGATTTCTCCTTCTTTTGCCGCTTTCCACAGTGCGAAATCAAGAGCATCTTCTTTTTTCTCGCCGACTCGGATGCGTGCACCTGATCTAAGTTCATCGATTGATTGCTGAGAAAGCTTTCCGTACCCTTCAAATGCTCTGGTTTTGAAATATACGTCACCTTCTGATTCATATGCGTAGCCCTTTTTCACGAGCTGATCTACGAATTCGATAATGGCATCCATGTTCTCCATTACTCGCGGATGAAGGTCGGCTTTTCGGCAGCCGAGCGCACCTACGTCTTCAAAGTATGCTTTAATAAAACGCTCTGAAATGGTGGGTACATCCTCACCGAGTTCATTTGCCGCTTTAATTAATTTATCGTCTACGTCTGTGAAGTTAGAGACATACTGCACATCATAGCCTTTATACTCTAAATAGTTTCGAACCGTATCGTAAACGATTGCCGGACGCGCGTTCCCGATATGAATGTAATTGTAAACCGTGGGTCCGCATACATACATTTTCACTTTTCCCTCTTCAAGAGGAACAAATGTTTCCTTCTGTCTAGTCAATGTATTATAAAGTGTGATTGTCATTTTTGATTGATCCTTTCTTTTCTGTCTTCAAGTTCTGCCTTCAGCTCTAAAATCTGCTGTTCCAAAGACTTAAAGCGGTCAGCAACTGGATCGGGCAAATCCTGATGGTTTAAATCGCGTCTTACTTTCTTGCCATTTTGTACAACGACCCGTCCAGGGATACCGACAACTGTTGAAAAATCAGGAACATCATGCAGCACTACTGAACCAGCCCCAATCTTTGAGCCTTCACCGACCGTAATAGAACCGAGCACTTTAGCACCTGTGGCTATCAATGCGTCATCTTTAATCGTTGGGTGCCTTTTTCCCTTTTCTTTCCCCGTTCCCCCGAGGGTAACCCCCTGAAAAACGGTTACGTTATTGCCGATTTCACATGTCTCCCCAATGACAACCCCCATGCCGTGGTCTATGAAAAATCTTCTCCCGATTGTAGCGCCGGGGTGGATTTCTATCCCGGTAAAAAATCGGCTTACTTGAGATATAAGGCGTGCAAGGAAATAAAATTTTCGTTTATATAAAGCATGTGCAATCCGATGCGCCCATATAGCATGTAAACCGGAATAAGTTAAAATCACTTCAAAATAGCTTCTTGCTGCGGGATCTTGATCGAACACAGTATCAATGTCTTCTTTGAGCATTCTAAAAAACACATGCTTCCCCCCGTTTCTCTATCTGATTTCCTCTACCCAATAAAAAAAGCGTCTCTGCATGTAAACATGACAGAGACGCTTTAACCGCGCGGTTCCACTCTGTTTGAAAAGCAGACTTCTGCTCTCCCAACTTCAGCCTGTAACGGCGGCGGCCGCCTTTGAATACTGATTTCAAAAAACGTTCTTCAAAGGTCTTAAGGGCGCACTTCTAAAACCCGGCTCATGGATCTCTCTCAGCCAATGGAGATCCTTTCTGTAATGGCCTAAAGCTTTATACTCTTCCCTGTCAACAATCATTTATTTAGATATTCTTTAAACGCTGAATTGCAGTCTCTTTACCGATCAATTCAATTGATTGCGGCAGTTCCGGACCGTGAGTTTGCCCTGTTACAGCAACACGAATCGGCATAAACAGTTTTTTCCCTTTATGGCCAGTTTCTTTCTGCACTGCTTTGATTGATGCTTTGATATTATCCGGAGTGAACTCCTCAAGCTCTTCAAGCTTCGCTGCGAATGTGCTGAGCACTTCAGGAACCTGTTCTTCTTCCAGAACAGCTTTCGCTTCTTGATTATACTCGATCTCATCCGTAAAGAACAAATCAGTCAGCTCAACAATTTCCGCACCGTAGCTTAATTGCTCATGATACAGGGAAATCAGTTTACGAACCCACTCTTGTTCTTCAGCAGAAAGCTCAGTGCCAACTTTGCCCGCTTTTTGCAAATGCGGAAGCGTCAGTTCAACAACCTGATCAAGATCCAGCTTCTTCACATATTGGTTGTTAACCCATTTTAGCTTATGCATATCAAACAAAGCTGGTGATTTAGATAAACGATTTACATCAAAAATTTCAATAAACTGCTCTTTTGTGAAAAGCTCTTCTTCTCCAACCGGTGACCAGCCTAGCAGTCCGATAAAGTTGAACAGCGCTTCTGGCAGGTAGCCAAGCTCTTTGTACTGCTCGATGAATTGAATAATGGATTCATCACGTTTACTGAGCTTTTTACGGCTTTCGTTTACGATCAGCGTCATGTGTCCGAACTGAGGAATATCCCATCCGAATGCTTGATAAATCATAATCTGTTTCGGTGTGTTAGAAATATGATCCTCACCGCGCAGCACGTGTGTCATTTTCATTAAGTAGTCATCAATCGCTACCGCGAAGTTGTAAGTCGGCGTTCCGTCCTTTTTCACAATAACAAAGTCGCCGATGCCATCTGATTCAAAAGAAATTTCGCCTTTTACGATATCATTGAAGGCGATGATTTTTCCTTCCGGCACGCGGAAACGAATACTTGGTTTTCTGCCTTCAGCGATAAATTTCTCCTGTTCTTCCTGAGTCAGGTCTCTGTGTTTTCCGGAATAACGAGGCATTTCTCCGCGGGCAATCTGTTCTTCACGCTCTTTTTCAAGCTCTTCTTCCGTACAGTAACATTTATAAGCAAGCCCTTTTTCAAGAAGCTCTTCATAGTACACTTTATAGATATCGTTACGCTCGGACTGACGGTATGGGCCGTACTCTCCTCCGACATCCACACTCTCATCCCAGTCAATACCTAGCCACTTCAGATAATTCAGCTGGCTTTGTTCTCCGCCCTCAATATTGCGCTTTTTATCAGTATCCTCAACTCGAATGATAAACTTACCGCCTTGATTGCGGGCAAATAAATAATTAAAAAGCGCCGTTCTGGCATTTCCAATATGCAAATGTCCGGTTGGACTCGGTGCATAACGGACGCGTACTTCGTTTCCCATTTTCAAATACTTCCTTTCATGTCATGTATGGCCTCAGGCAAAAATGTATGAATCTATTCTACCACCAAATAGACCCGGCATCAAAACAAGTTAGCCTTTTCGTATCAGTACTGTCGCCTGAGCCGCTATTCCTTCCGCCCGGCCTGTAAATCCAAGCTTTTCTGTCGTTGTTGCTTTTACATTTACTTGAGAAACTTCTGCCTCAAGGCCTTCAGCAATTCTTTTTCTCATATCTTCTATGTACGGCAGCATCTTCGGCTTTTGCGCTATGATGGTGCAATCAATGTTCCCAAGGACATACCCCTTCTGTTTCACGATTCCCCAGACATGCTGAAGTAATTTGAAAGAATCTGCGTCCTTGAACTCGGGATCTGTGTCAGGAAAATGCTTGCCGATGTCTCCTTCACCCACAGCTCCCAGGCAGGCGTCAGCGACAGTATGCAGCAATACGTCTGCATCAGAATGGCCAAGCAGCCCTTTTTCGTACGGGATTTCAATTCCGCCAATAATGAGAGGACGGCCCTCCACTAATTGATGCACATCAAATCCTTGTCCAATTCTAAACATGTTTATTCCCACTTTCTGATTCCATGATAGCTTCAGCTGACGTCAAATCGTCTGGCGTCGTCAGCTTAATATTTGTATAGCTGCCTTCTACAACACGGACCGAACCGCCCTCCATCTGTTCAACGAGGCTGGCGTCATCTGTCCCTAAAAATCCCTTACGCTCGGCCTCAGCGTGAGCCTTCATCAATAAAGAAAGACGAAAAGCTTGTGGCGTTTGGACAGCCCACAAGCTTGAACGTTCAATCGTCTCACTGACTTGTAAATCTTGAACGTGTTTAATCGTATCTTTTACCGGAACAGCAAGGATGGCCGCTCCTGTCTGTTCCGCCTCTGCGATCAGTTCGTCAATTTGTTCATGTTTTATAAATGGGCGGGCACCGTCATGTACAAGGACAATCTTTTCCTGCTTTACGGCTTTCAGCCCCTTATACACACTGTGCTGACGCTCTTCTCCGCCTGCAACAAGCTCAATTGAAGTTTGAAACGGGTAATCGGACAGCAATTGCTGAAAGTGCTCCCGCTCCTGCTCGTTAATCACCAAGATGATTTTTTCGCACTGCCGGTGGCTGTCAAACACTCTTAACGTGTGTATGATCACCGGGTCTCCTTTCAGCTCAATGAACAGTTTATTTCTCCCTGCCTTCATCCGCTTTCCCTGACCGGCTGCAGGAATCACCACATCATAACTCATTGTTTTTTCTCCCTTTACAGCGCCTTCTCCAACAGCTTAGGCTTCGCAAAAATCATTCGTCCCGCTGCTGTCTGCAGCACACTTGTGACGAGTACATCAATATGCTTGCCGATATAATTGCGTCCTTCTTCAACGACAATCATCGTACCGTCATCCAAGTAGGCAACTCCCTGATTATGCTCTTTCCCGTCCTTAATGACCTGAACATTCATTTCCTCGCCAGGAAGCACAACAGGCTTGACCGCATTGGCAAGGTCATTAATGTTTAATACTGCTACCTTCTGAAGCTCGCACACTTTATTTAAATTAAAATCATTCGTCACAACGACCCCGGATGTCAGCTTAGCAAGTTTGACGAGCTTGCTGTCAACCTCCTGAATATCTTCAAAGTCGCCTTCGTAAATTTCAACTTCAATGTCTAATTCTTTCTGAATGCGGTTCAGGATATCAAGACCGCGGCGTCCTCTGTTTCGTTTTAAAACATCTGAAGAGTCTGCAATATGCTGCAATTCCTCAAGGACAAACTGCGGAATCACGATAACTCCCTCTAAAAAACCAGTCTGACAAATATCTGCTATTCTCCCATCAATAATAACACTAGTGTCCAAAATTTTCAGCTTCTTGTCTTGAACCTCATGTTCTTCATCAGCTGTTCCTTTTTTCTTTTGCATTCTGGCGGAAATGGAAAACAGGCTGATCAATTCATCCTTTTTCTTAAAGCCCACCTGGAAGCCGAGATAACCGAGGAAGAAAGCCAAAAATACAGGAATTATTGTGCTGAATATGCGGTAAGGTATATTGTCTAAAGGAATAACATTTACGATAAGATAAGCAATTATAAGTCCAAAAACTAAGCCAAGACTTCCAAATAACAAATCTGGAACCGGCGCTTTTAACAATGAATCCTCTATCCACTTCACCCAGTTCACAACGTATTCTGTACCCCATATACTGATGAGAAAAAAGATAATTGCTCCTATTGCCGCAGACGTATATGCGTTTGTTATTAAAGGTATGTCCTGTATATTTAACAGTACAAACAATTCAGGTATCAAAAATATACCAACAACGCCGCCAAAAATAATGAAGAACGCCTGAACTATTCGTTTTAACATACCCCCACCTCCTTTTTTAACATTTTAATTTCACAAAGTCTTATGCATCCTACGAATATCAGAATAAACAAAAACCAACATTAATATACCCGTATTCATAAGGTTTTAACCGAAATCACAGTTGTCTGTCTAAATAATGCTTCTCTTGCAGGCGTTTTAATCCTTTTTTGATTTTTTGGGCTCGTACTTCACCGATTCCCTCTACTTCATCTAATTCTTCTGCACTCGCCTCAATAATCCTTGGCAGGACTCCAAATGCTTCTACAACATTTTCAACAATCGGCATCGGAAGACGCGGTATCTTATTTAACAGCCTGTATCCTCTCGGCAATACATAATCATCAAGATTAGTAGAAGCAGGGTAACCGAGAAGCTTATACACAATGGAATCATCCAGCAGATCATAACTGGACATATCCTGCAGCTCCTTCAAGAGAACAAACGGATCTTTAATCTTTTCTTTTACATAGTCCTTAATAAATAAAGCGGCCTCTTCTTCCATATCCGTAATCAATTCAATGACTTGCAGTTTGATCAGATGCCCTTCTGTCCCCAGCTCTTTGATATACATATTAATTTCGTTTTTGATTCTCAGTACCATTTCATAACGATGCATGACAGACAAGACATCACTAAAGGTAACAAGTTCCTCAAACTCTAACGCGTTCAGTGCATTAATCGTTTTATCGAGGATTGTCTTATACTTTTCAAGTGTTTGAATGGCTTGGTTCGCCTTGGTTAAAATAAATCCTATGTCTTTTAGTGTATACTTCATGTTTTCCTGATATAACGTTATGACATTTCTTCTTTCAGAAATTGCGATCACAAGACAGCCAGTTTGCTTAGCTACTCTTTCGGCAGTTCTGTGCCGCATTCCTGTTTCTGATGAAGAAATTGTGGCATCCGGCATCAGCTGAGTATTCGCGTAGAGGATCTTTTGACCCGAATCACTTAAAATGATCGCTCCATCCATTTTAGCCAGCTCATATAAATGCGCCGGAGAAAAAGCCGTGTTTATGTGAAAGCCCCCGTCCACCACTTCTTTTACTTTATCATTATATCCAACAACAATCAGACCGCCTGTATTTGCTCTCAAGACGTTTTCCATCCCCGCTCTGAGCGGTGTACCCGGAGCAACAAACTGCAATATAGATGACAGGTCTAACTCGTGTTTCGCCCCTTTTTTCTCTTTTTCCATCTATTATCCTCCTAATGAAGTACGAAGCGCTTCTGCAACATTTGCTACTCCGATAACCTCAATCCCTTTTGGTTTTGTCCATCCATCCAGATTTGCCGCGGGTATGATCATGCGTTTAAAACCAAGCTTTGCCGCTTCTTTCACACGCTGTTCAATTCTTGAAACCCGCCGGACTTCTCCGGTTAATCCCACTTCTCCAATAAAACAATCTGCAGGATTTGGAGGTGTGTCTCTAAAGCTTGATGCGATACTAATCACAATCGCAAGATCAATTGCCGGTTCATCAAGCTTAACGCCGCCTGCCACTTTCAAATAAGCATCTTGATTTTGCAGCAGCAGCCCTACTCTTTTTTCTAACACAGCCATTAACAGAGAAACCCTGTTATGGTCTATTCCCGTTGCCATACGCCTTGGGTTGCCAAAGCTTGTTGGCGAGATGAGCGCCTGAATTTCAACAAGAATCGGTCTAGTGCCCTCCATAGAGGCAGTGATACTCGAGCCTGCGGAACCAGCAGAGCGTTCTTCTAAGAAAATTTCCGAAGGATTCAAAACCTCAGTGAGCCCCTCTTCCCGCATTTCGAAAATGCCCATTTCGTTTGTAGATCCGAAACGGTTTTTTACAGCCCGCAAAATACGGAAAGTATGGTGACGTTCTCCTTCAAAATATAAAACAGTGTCAACCATATGCTCCAACAGTCTCGGACCTGCAATAGACCCCTCTTTCGTCACGTGCCCTACGATAAAAATCGGAATACCTTTTGTTTTTGCAATTTTCATCAGCTCAGCGGTACATTCTCTGACCTGTGACACACTGCCTGGAGCCGATGTAATATCGCTTTGGTAAACCGTTTGAATAGAGTCAACAACGACAAACGCTGGATTCATCTCTTGTATAGCAGACGAAATATACTCCATATCGGTTTCAGATAAAACATGCAGTGACGGATTATTAATGCCAAGACGGTCTGCTCGCAGCTTCGTTTGCTTTACAGATTCTTCTCCCGAAATATACAGGACACTGTTTGATGAGCCTGATAATTGAGCGGAAACCTGCAGTAATAGCGTTGACTTTCCGATACCAGGATCACCGCCAATTAAAACGAGGGAGCCTTTAACGACACCTCCGCCGAGTACTCTGTTAAACTCGCCAAGCTGGGTTTTGACGCGGGGTTCTTCTGATGTTTCGATTGATGTAATAGGTGAAGGTTTCTGTACAGTTTGAACAGAATGAGAAAAAGCCGCTCTCCGATTGGCCGGTGCTTTTTTAATCATTTCTTCCACCATTGTATTCCAAGCACCGCAGCCCGGACATTTCCCCATCCATTTTGGAGACTCGTAGCCGCAGGATTGGCAGATGAATTTCGATTTTGTTTTAGCCATATATAGTGTAAGACCTCTCCCTTGTTCTATTTCTTGATATGAAAGTGAGGCATACACTTACATGCTGTATGCCTCATTCCCGTCTTCTATATTAATTCGTTTTAGCAGTCGTTTTTACGACAAATTCGCCATCTTCTACATCAAGAACAATATGCTGTCCTTTATGAATATTTCCTCTGAGGAGTTCTTCAGATAAACGATCCTCGACATGTTTTTGGATCGCTCTTCTTAACGGACGGGCACCGTATTCCAGGTCAACGCCCTCTTCCGCGACTTTCGCTTTTGCAGCATCTGTCAATTCGATAGAAAGATCTTGTTCTTTCAGGCGTTTCGTTAATTGATCAGACATTAATGACACAATTTCAGTAAGATGTTTTTTCTCAAGTGAATGGAAGACAATGATTTCATCAATACGGTTGATGAACTCAGGTCTGAACGCTCGTTTCAATTCACCCATCACTTTATCTTTCATGTCTTTATGATTTTGAGTTTCATCCTGAACGTTAAAGCCGACATATTTATTGCGTTTCAGCTCACTTGCTCCGACGTTTGATGTCATGATCAGAATGGTATTGCGGAAATCGACTGTGCGTCCTTTAGAATCAGTCAATCGCCCGTCTTCAAGAACTTGCAGAAGGATATTGAAGACATCAGGGTGCGCTTTCTCGATCTCATCAAGAAGCACGACAGAGTAAGGTTTTCTTCTGACTTTCTCTGTCAATTGACCGCCTTCATCATATCCCACATATCCCGGAGGTGAACCAACAAGTCTTGAAGTTGAGTGTTTTTCCATGTATTCAGACATATCAATTCTGATCATGGATTCTTCATCACCAAAAATGGATTCAGCAAGTGCTCGTGCAAGCTCTGTTTTACCTACACCTGTAGGGCCTAAGAAAATGAATGAGCCGATTGGGCGTTTAGGATCTTTCAATCCTGCTCTCGCACGTCTGACGGCTTTTGCAACAGCTACAACCGCTTCATCCTGGCCGATGACGCGGGAATGAAGAATGTTTTCCATATTGAGAAGCTTATCAGTTTCAGTTTGGGCGATTTTAGATACAGGCACACCGGTCCAGCTGGATACAACCATCGCAATATCATCCACAGTAACCTCTGAGTTTTCCTGCCCTTGCTTCTCTTTCCATGATTTCTTCGTATCCTCTACTTGCTCGCGCAGGCGTTGTTCAGTATCACGCAAGGAAGCAGCTTTTTCAAACTCTTGGCTTTGCACTGCCGCGTCCTTCTCTTTACGAACCTCATCAAGCTTCTGCTCAAGCTCTTTTAAGTTAGGAGGCGTTGTAAATGAGCGCAGTCTCACCTTTGAACCTGCTTCATCGATCAAGTCAATTGCTTTATCCGGAAGGAAGCGGTCAGAAATATATCTGTCAGAAAGCTTAACCGCAGCTTCAATGGCATCATCAGTGATAGAAACGCGGTGGTGGGCTTCGTATCTGTCACGCAGACCTTGTAAAATTTGAATACTTTCATCTACAGATGGCTGATCAACCTGAATCGGCTGAAAACGGCGTTCCAGTGCTGCATCTTTTTCAATATATTTACGGTACTCATCAAGAGTCGTTGCACCAATACATTGGAGTTCGCCGCGAGCAAGTGAAGGTTTTAAAATATTAGATGCATCAATAGCACCTTCTGCTCCGCCTGCCCCGATTAATGTATGGAGCTCATCGATGAATAGAATGATATTTCCTGCCTGGCGAATTTCATCCATGACCTTCTTCAGGCGATCCTCAAATTCTCCGCGGTATTTTGTGCCGGCAACAACTGTTCCCATGTCTAATGTCATCACACGTTTATCACGCAAAATTTCGGGTACTTCATTATTGATAATTTGCTGTGCCAAACCTTCTGCGATAGCCGTTTTACCTACACCTGGTTCCCCAATGAGAACAGGGTTGTTTTTCGTTCTGCGGCTTAACACTTCAATGACACGCTGGATCTCCTTGCTTCTGCCGATTACAGGGTCAAGGCTGTCTTCCTTCGCAATAGCAGTTAAGTCTCTTGCCAAGCTGTCAAGCGTAGGCGTATTCGCATTGCTGTTTGTTCCTGCCGCTGATGATCCTGTTTCATTACTTCCTAGAAGCTGGAGCACCTGCTGTCTTGCTTTATTTAAGCTGACACCGAGATTATTCAGAACTCTCGCAGCAACACCTTCTCCTTCACGAATCAGACCAAGAAGAATATGTTCTGTTCCAACATAAGAATGACCGAGTTTTCTTGCCTCATCCATTGAAAGCTCAATGACTTTTTTAGCTCTAGGAGTATAATGAATCGTTTGAGACATTTCCTGCCCGCGCCCGATCAAACTTTCTACTTCTTTCTGAATTTTATCTGAACCGAGTCCAAGCGCTTGAAGAGCTTTAGCAGCAATGCCCTCTCCTTCTCTTACCAGTCCTAATAAAATATGCTCAGTGCCAATGTTATTATGACCTAACCGAAGTGCTTCTTCCTGTGCTAGCGCCAGTACTTTTTGAGCTCGTTCTGTAAATCTTCCAAACATCATATCGATTCATCCTCCTGTCTTTTCCCATTCATTTCTAAGTGAAGCCGTTCTCTGATGAGAGCCGCTCTTCGAATGTCCCTTTCGTTCGGACGCAAAGCGCCTCCCGAGTATTGCTGTAAAAATCCTGGCTGCGTCAAAATCATAAGTTCGTTAAGTATGTTGCTTGAAAGTCCTTTTATAATGCCTAGGTCTATGCCTAACCGAACATCTGAAAGGCACTTTGCAGTTTCTTTCGATTCTATCATCCGGCAATTAGACAAGACCCCATAAGACCGATATACCCGATCCTCAAGTTCGATTTTAGAAGTTTGATAAATCGCTTCTCGGGCAGATCGTTCTTGTTCAATCAACTGAGCAGCAACACTGTTAAGATCCTCTACAATATCCTGCTCTGACTTACCAAGCGTGATCTGATTTGAAATTTGAAAGATATTCCCTACTGCTTCGCTGCCTTCCCCATAAATTCCTCTAACAACTAAGCCTAATTGATTAATTGCCGGTATAATTCGATTTATTTGCCTAGTTAAAACTAGTGCCGGCAGATGCATCATGACCGAAGCCCTTAAACCTGTACCTACGTTTGTAGGACAGCTGGTTAAGTATCCTCTTTGCTCATTGAATGCATAATCAACTTTTTCTTCGATCCAGTCGTCGACCTGGTTTGCGGCTTTCATTGCTTCTAAAAGCTGAAATCCAGGGAAAAGACACTGAATTCTAA
>NZ_CP096388.1:4007500-4103390 GCF_053903135.1 Bacillus sp. JZ109
CCTAAAAGGTTACCTCACCGACTTCGGGTGTTACAAACTCTCGTGGTGTGACGGGCGGTGTGTACAAGGCCCGGGAACGTATTCACCGCGGCATGCTGATCCGCGATTACTAGCGATTCCAGCTTCACGCAGTCGAGTTGCAGACTGCGATCCGAACTGAGAACAGATTTGTGGGATTGGCTTAACCTCGCGGTTTCGCTGCCCTTTGTTCTGTCCATTGTAGCACGTGTGTAGCCCAGGTCATAAGGGGCATGATGATTTGACGTCATCCCCACCTTCCTCCGGTTTGTCACCGGCAGTCACCTTAGAGTGCCCAACTGAATGCTGGCAACTAAGATCAAGGGTTGCGCTCGTTGCGGGACTTAACCCAACATCTCACGACACGAGCTGACGACAACCATGCACCACCTGTCACTCTGCCCCCGAAGGGGACGTCCTATCTCTAGGATTGTCAGAGGATGTCAAGACCTGGTAAGGTTCTTCGCGTTGCTTCGAATTAAACCACATGCTCCACCGCTTGTGCGGGCCCCCGTCAATTCCTTTGAGTTTCAGTCTTGCGACCGTACTCCCCAGGCGGAGTGCTTAATGCGTTAGCTGCAGCACTAAGGGGCGGAAACCCCCTAACACTTAGCACTCATCGTTTACGGCGTGGACTACCAGGGTATCTAATCCTGTTCGCTCCCCACGCTTTCGCTCCTCAGCGTCAGTTACAGACCAGAGAGTCGCCTTCGCCACTGGTGTTCCTCCACATCTCTACGCATTTCACCGCTACACGTGGAATTCCACTCTCCTCTTCTGCACTCAAGTTCCCCAGTTTCCAATGACCCTCCCCGGTTGAGCCGGGGGCTTTCACATCAGACTTAAGAAACCGCCTGCGAGCCCTTTACGCCCAATAATTCCGGACAACGCTTGCCACCTACGTATTACCGCGGCTGCTGGCACGTAGTTAGCCGTGGCTTTCTGGTTAGGTACCGTCAAGGTACCGCCCTATTCGAACGGTACTTGTTCTTCCCTAACAACAGAGCTTTACGATCCGAAAACCTTCATCACTCACGCGGCGTTGCTCCGTCAGACTTTCGTCCATTGCGGAAGATTCCCTACTGCTGCCTCCCGTAGGAGTCTGGGCCGTGTCTCAGTCCCAGTGTGGCCGATCACCCTCTCAGGTCGGCTACGCATCGTTGCCTTGGTGAGCCATTACCTCACCAACTAGCTAATGCGCCGCGGGTCCATCTGTAAGTGGTAGCCGAAGCCACCTTTTATGTTTGAACCATGCGGTTCAAACAACCATCCGGTATTAGCCCCGGTTTCCCGGAGTTATCCCAGTCTTACAGGCAGGTTACCCACGTGTTACTCACCCGTCCGCCGCTAACATCAGGGAGCAAGCTCCCATCTGTCCGCTCGACTTGCATGTATTAGGCACGCCGCCAGCGTTCGTCCTGAGCCAGGATCAAACTCTCCGATAAAGTAGTTTGACTGACTACGCACATCGCTGTGCGATTTTTAAAAACTGAATTAACAGGTACGTTTTGTCTTGTTTAGTTTTCAAAGATCATTTTGTTTGTCCGCTTTGTTAAAGCAACTTTATTAGTATACAATGTCACTTCTTCAAAGTCAACAACTTTTTTTAAAAACTTTTGGTGGAGCCTAGCGGGATCGAACCGCTGACCTCCTGCGTGCAAAGCAGGCGCTCTCCCAGCTGAGCTAAGGCCCCATAAAAAATGGTCGGGAAGACAGGATTCGAACCTGCGACCCCATGGTCCCAAACCATGTGCTCTACCAAGCTGAGCTACTTCCCGATTTCCCATCTATTCTATTAAAAGATATGGCGCGCCCGAGAGGAGTCGAACCCCTAACCTTTTGATCCGTAGTCAAACGCTCTATCCAATTGAGCTACGGGCGCAAAACATAATGCCGAGGGCCGGACTTGAACCGGCACGGTAGTCACCTACCGCAGGATTTTAAGTCCTGTGTGTCTGCCAATTCCACCACCCCGGCGTGGATGGTATAGTTGGAGCGGAAGACGGGATTCGAACCCGCGACCCCCACCTTGGCAAGGTGGTGTTCTACCACTGAACTACTTCCGCAGACAGGATGTCCAGTTTTTCTAACTGTTATCCTATATAATGCGGGTGAAGGGACTTGAACCCCCACGTCATAAAGACACTAGATCCTAAGTCTAGCGCGTCTGCCAATTCCGCCACACCCGCGCAAAATGGTGAGCCATGAAGGACTCGAACCTTCGACCCTCTGATTAAAAGTCAGATGCTCTACCAACTGAGCTAATGGCTCTTCTACAAGAGACTTGAGTATTATATCATATAAAAGTGGTGCCGGCAAGAGGACTTGAACCCCCAACCTACTGATTACAAGTCAGTTGCTCTACCAATTGAGCTACACCGGCATAATGGTGGAGGATGACGGGCTCGAACCGCCGACCCTCTGCTTGTAAGGCAGATGCTCTCCCAGCTGAGCTAATCCTCCATAATTGCACTAACGTGCAATTGCTTGGCGGCGTCCTACTCTCACAGGGGGAAACCCCCGACTACCATCGGCGCTGAAGAGCTTAACTTCCGTGTTCGGTATGGGAACGGGTGTGACCTCTTCGCTATCGCCACCAAACAAATTGAGAGTGTTCTCTCAAAACTAGATAACAGGTGTGACATCATTCAAAAATATGGTTAAGTCCTCGATCGATTAGTATCTGTCAGCTCCATGTGTCGCCACACTTCCACCTCAGACCTATCAACCTGATCATCTTTCAGGGATCTTACTTCCTTGCGGAATGGGAAATCTCATCTTGAGGGGGGCTTCATGCTTAGATGCTTTCAGCACTTATCCCGTCCGCACATAGCTACCCAGCGATGCCCTTGGCAGAACAACTGGTACACCAGCGGTGCGTCCATCCCGGTCCTCTCGTACTAAGGACAGCTCCTCTCAAA
Organism: Bacillus sp. JZ109; assembly: GCF_053903135.1. NCBI lineage: Bacteria > Bacillati > Bacillota > Bacilli > Caryophanales > Bacillaceae > Bacillus > Bacillus sp. JZ109. Next base: position 4,010,440 of record NZ_CP096388.1, read on the forward strand.
TTTCCTGCGCCCGCGACGGATAGGGACCGAACTGTCTCACGACGTTCTGAACCCAGCTCGCGTACCGCTTTAATGGGCGAACAGCCCAACCCTTGGGACCGACTACAGCCCCAGGATGCGATGAGCCGACATCGAGGTGCCAAACCTCCCCGTCGATGTGGACTCTTGGGGGAGATAAGCCTGTTATCCCCGGGGTAGCTTTTATCCGTTGAGCGATGGCCCTTCCATGCGGAACCACCGGATCACTAAGCCCGACTTTCGTCCCTGCTCGACTTGTAGGTCTCGCAGTCAAGCTCCCTTGTGCCTTTACACTCTGCGAATGATTTCCAACCATTCTGAGGGAACCTTTGGGCGCCTCCGTTACCTTTTAGGAGGCGACCGCCCCAGTCAAACTGCCCACCTGACACTGTCTCCCCGCCCGATAAGGGCGGCGGGTTAGAAGGTCAATACAGCCAGGGTAGTATCCCACCGATGCCTCCACCGAAGCTGGCGCTCCGGTTTCCAAGGCTCCTACCTATCCTGTACAAGCTGTACCAACATTCAATATCAGGCTGCAGTAAAGCTCCACGGGGTCTTTCCGTCCTGTCGCGGGTAACCTGCATCTTCACAGGTACTATAATTTCACCGAGTCTCTCGTTGAGACAGTGCCCAGATCGTTGCGCCTTTCGTGCGGGTCGGAACTTACCCGACAAGGAATTTCGCTACCTTAGGACCGTTATAGTTACGGCCGCCGTTTACTGGGGCTTCAATTCGCACCTTCGCTTACGCTAAGCGCTCCTCTTAACCTTCCAGCACCGGGCAGGCGTCAGCCCCTATACTTCGCCTTACGGCTTCGCAGAGACCTGTGTTTTTGCTAAACAGTCGCCTGGGCCTATTCACTGCGGCTCTCTCGGGCTTGCACCCTAACAGAGCACCCCTTCTCCCGAAGTTACGGGGTCATTTTGCCGAGTTCCTTAACGAGAGTTCTCTCGATCACCTTAGGATTCTCTCCTCGCCTACCTGTGTCGGTTTGCGGTACGGGCACCTCTCACCTCGCTAGAGGCTTTTCTTGGCAGTGTGGAATCAGGAACTTCGCTACTATATTTCGCTCGCCATCACAGCTCAGCCTTATGGGAAACGGATTTGCCTATTTCCCAGCCTAACTGCTTGGACGCGGATATCCAATACCGCGCTTACCCTATCCTCCTGCGTCCCCCCATTGCTCAAATGGTGAGGAGGTGGTACAGGAATATCAACCTGTTGTCCATCGCCTACGCCTTTCGGCCTCGGCTTAGGTCCCGACTAACCCTGAGCGGACGAGCCTTCCTCAGGAAACCTTAGGCATTCGGTGGAGGGGATTCTCACCCCTCTTTCGCTACTCATACCGGCATTCTCACTTCTAAGCGCTCCACCAGTCCTTCCGGTCTGGCTTCACAGCCCTTAGAACGCTCTCCTACCACTGTTCGAAGAACAGTCCGCAGCTTCGGTGATACGTTTAGCCCCGGTACATTTTCGGCGCAGAGTCACTCGACCAGTGAGCTATTACGCACTCTTTAAATGGTGGCTGCTTCTAAGCCAACATCCTGGTTGTCTAAGCAACTCCACATCCTTTTCCACTTAACGTATACTTTGGGACCTTAGCTGGCGGTCTGGGCTGTTTCCCTTTCGACTACGGATCTTATCACTCGCAGTCTGACTCCCAAGGATAAGTCATTGGCATTCGGAGTTTGACTGAATTCGGTAACCCGGTAGGGGCCCCTAGTCCAATCAGTGCTCTACCTCCAAGACTCTTACCTTGAGGCTAGCCCTAAAGCTATTTCGGAGAGAACCAGCTATCTCCAGGTTCGATTGGCATTTCACCCCTACCCACACCTCATCCCCGCACTTTTCAACGTGCGTGGGTTCGGGCCTCCATTCAGTGTTACCTGAACTTCACCCTGGACATGGGTAGATCACCTGGTTTCGGGTCTACGACCACGTACTCATGCGCCCTATTCAGACTCGCTTTCGCTGCGGCTCCGCATCTTCTGCTTAACCTTGCACGGGATCGTAACTCGCCGGTTCATTCTACAAAAGGCACGCCATCACCCGTTAACGGGCTCTGACTACTTGTAGGCACACGGTTTCAGGATCTCTTTCACTCCCCTTCCGGGGTGCTTTTCACCTTTCCCTCACGGTACTGGTTCACTATCGGTCACTAGGGAGTATTTAGCCTTGGGAGATGGTCCTCCCGGATTCCGACGGAATTTCACGTGTTCCGCCGTACTCAGGATCCACTCAGGAGAGAACGAAGTTTTGACTACAGGGCTGTTACCTCCTATGGCGGGCCTTTCCAGACCTCTTCATCTACCTCGTTCTTTTGTAACTCCGTATAGAGTGTCCTACAACCCCAAGAGGCAAGCCTCTTGGTTTGGGCTGATCCCGTTTCGCTCGCCGCTACTCAGGGAATCGCATTTGCTTTCTCTTCCTCCGGGTACTTAGATGTTTCAGTTCCCCGGGTCTGCCTTCTCATATCCTATGAATTCAGATATGGATACCACTCCATTACGAGTGGTGGGTTTCCCCATTCGGAAATCTCCGGATCAAAGCTTGCTTACAGCTCCCCGAAGCATATCGGTGTTCGTCCCGTCCTTCATCGGCTCCTAGTGCCAAGGCATCCACCGTGCGCCCTTTCTAACTTAACCGTTAAAAAGAATCACTATGTGATATCTTGTATTACTAATTGAATGTGATGTCTACTGTTATCTAGTTTTCAAAGAACACGTTTCGAAGGAATGATCCTTCAAAACTAAACAAGACAGGGAACGTTCTGTTTATAAGACCCAAGGTCTTATATTCCGTATAATATCCTTAGAAAGGAGGTGATCCAGCCGCACCTTCCGATACGGCTACCTTGTTACGACTTCACCCCAATCATCTGTCCCACCTTCGGCGGCTGGCTCCTAAAAGGTTACCTCACCGACTTCGGGTGTTACAAACTCTCGTGGTGTGACGGGCGGTGTGTACAAGGCCCGGGAACGTATTCACCGCGGCATGCTGATCCGCGATTACTAGCGATTCCAGCTTCACGCAGTCGAGTTGCAGACTGCGATCCGAACTGAGAACAGATTTGTGGGATTGGCTTAACCTCGCGGTTTCGCTGCCCTTTGTTCTGTCCATTGTAGCACGTGTGTAGCCCAGGTCATAAGGGGCATGATGATTTGACGTCATCCCCACCTTCCTCCGGTTTGTCACCGGCAGTCACCTTAGAGTGCCCAACTGAATGCTGGCAACTAAGATCAAGGGTTGCGCTCGTTGCGGGACTTAACCCAACATCTCACGACACGAGCTGACGACAACCATGCACCACCTGTCACTCTGCCCCCGAAGGGGACGTCCTATCTCTAGGATTGTCAGAGGATGTCAAGACCTGGTAAGGTTCTTCGCGTTGCTTCGAATTAAACCACATGCTCCACCGCTTGTGCGGGCCCCCGTCAATTCCTTTGAGTTTCAGTCTTGCGACCGTACTCCCCAGGCGGAGTGCTTAATGCGTTAGCTGCAGCACTAAGGGGCGGAAACCCCCTAACACTTAGCACTCATCGTTTACGGCGTGGACTACCAGGGTATCTAATCCTGTTCGCTCCCCACGCTTTCGCTCCTCAGCGTCAGTTACAGACCAGAGAGTCGCCTTCGCCACTGGTGTTCCTCCACATCTCTACGCATTTCACCGCTACACGTGGAATTCCACTCTCCTCTTCTGCACTCAAGTTCCCCAGTTTCCAATGACCCTCCCCGGTTGAGCCGGGGGCTTTCACATCAGACTTAAGAAACCGCCTGCGAGCCCTTTACGCCCAATAATTCCGGACAACGCTTGCCACCTACGTATTACCGCGGCTGCTGGCACGTAGTTAGCCGTGGCTTTCTGGTTAGGTACCGTCAAGGTACCGCCCTATTCGAACGGTACTTGTTCTTCCCTAACAACAGAGCTTTACGATCCGAAAACCTTCATCACTCACGCGGCGTTGCTCCGTCAGACTTTCGTCCATTGCGGAAGATTCCCTACTGCTGCCTCCCGTAGGAGTCTGGGCCGTGTCTCAGTCCCAGTGTGGCCGATCACCCTCTCAGGTCGGCTACGCATCGTTGCCTTGGTGAGCCATTACCTCACCAACTAGCTAATGCGCCGCGGGTCCATCTGTAAGTGGTAGCCGAAGCCACCTTTTATGTTTGAACCATGCGGTTCAAACAACCATCCGGTATTAGCCCCGGTTTCCCGGAGTTATCCCAGTCTTACAGGCAGGTTACCCACGTGTTACTCACCCGTCCGCCGCTAACATCAGGGAGCAAGCTCCCATCTGTCCGCTCGACTTGCATGTATTAGGCACGCCGCCAGCGTTCGTCCTGAGCCAGGATCAAACTCTCCGATAAAGTAGTTTGACTGACTACGCACATCGCTGTGCGATTTTTAAAAACTGAATTAACAGGTACGTTTTGTCTTGTTTAGTTTTCAAAGATCATTTTGTTCACTTCGTTCAAGCGACTTTATTATTATAACTCGTTGACTCAGTGAAGTCAATAACTTTTTTTGAATTTCTTTTTTTCGTTATCGCCTTGTTTAGCGGCAACGAATAATAATATACCACCTAGTAAATAATAGTGCAATAGTTTTTTTGAAGAAATACTAAGGAATTTAAAAAGAGCGGCATCCTTTCCCTATGGAGGATACCGCTCTTCTTTATTAGCGTTGTCTCATTTGCGGGAATAACAGCACATCGCGAATAGAAGGGGCATTCGTCAGCAACATAACCAGACGGTCGATACCGATGCCTAAACCTCCTGTTGGCGGCATACCGTATTCCAGAGCTTCAACAAAGTCTTCATCCATTAAATGAGCTTCATCATTACCGGCTTCACGCTCTTTTAATTGCGCTTCAAAGCGTTCTCTTTGATCAATAGGATCATTCAGCTCTGTAAACGCGTTGGCATGTTCACGGCCAACGATAAACAGCTCAAAACGGTCTGTAAAACGCGGGTCCTCAGGGTTTTTCTTAGCAAGAGGAGAAATTTCTACAGGATGCCCGTAAATAAACGTTGGCTGAATAAGCGTTTCTTCAATTTTTTGCTCGAAGAATTCGTTGATGATATGGCCTACTGTCATAGAATCTTTAATTTCTACACCATGTTCTTTTGCATATTCACGCGCCTGTTCAACAGTAACCTCTTCCCAGAAATCAACGCCGGTCGCTTCTTTGACTGCGTCAACCATATGGATTCTTTTCCACTCCGGTTTAAGGTCGATTTGCTCTTCCCCGTATTGAATCGTAGTTGTGCCAAGCACTTCTTGGGCGATATGAGCGACAAGGTTTTCAGTTAAGCTCATGATATCTTTATAGTCCGCATATGCTTCATATAACTCAATCATTGTAAATTCAGGGTTATGGCGTGTAGAGACACCTTCGTTACGGAAAACACGGCCGATTTCATATACTTTTTCTAAACCGCCGACAATTAGACGTTTTAGGTGCAGTTCGATAGCAATACGCATATAGAGTGGAATGTCTAACGCGTTGTGGTGAGTGATAAACGGACGCGCAGAAGCTCCCCCAGGAATGCTGTGCATTGTAGGTGTTTCTACTTCTAAGTATCCATGATCATCAAGGTATCTTCTCATAGCTTGAATGATCTTGCTTCGTGTAATGAACGTATGTTTGCTGTCTGGGTTTACGATAAGATCCAGGTAGCGCTGACGGTAGCGCTGCTCAACGTCTTTTAAACCATGGTATTTGTCAGGAAGCGGGCGAAGCGCTTTTGTCAGCAATTCAAAGGAAGTTGCTTTAACAGACAATTCGCCTACATTTGTTTTGAAGACTTTTCCGGTTACACCGATAAGATCACCAAGGTCAGAAGACTTGAAGATTTCATATTGGTCGTCACCGACACTGTCTTTTCTTACGTAAATTTGGATTTGACCTTCTAAATCCTGAAGATGGGCAAAGCCAGCTTTTCCTTTGCCGCGTTTTGTCATCATGCGGCCTGCGATTGTAACTTCAATCGCTTTTTCTTCTAACTCTTCTTTGGTTAGATCTTGATATGCCGAAATAACTTCTTGAGACTGATGAGTTCTTTCAAAACGTGCGCCGAATGGATCGATGCCGTTATCTCTCAGCTGATTCATTTTATCGCGTCTGACTTGCAGCTGATCATTCAATTCTTCATGGTTATGCTCTTCTTGACTCATTGTTATCACTCCATTACAGATATTGTTTCATGAAAAAAGCAGAAAAACTGCCAGCGTAAAACTAGCAGTGAGCAGCAAATAGAGGTGAGTATTATCCTACTTTTGCATTTTGAAGCTCTTTTGCCTCAACTTCAACCGTAAATGCATCTAAAAGCTGTACAAACTCTTCTCTCGTCTCGCAATGATTGATTTCATTACGAACGTTCGCATTGCCTTTCACGCCTTTCAGATACCATGCAGCGTGCTTTCTCATTTCTCTTACCGCTACGTTTTCACCTTTTAAGTCAATCAGGCGGTCAAGATGCAGTTTGCATACGGCCATTTTTTCGCGTACTTGCGGCTCTTCTTTTAATTCACCTGTTTCAAGATACTGAACCGTACGGTAAATCATCCACGGGTTGCCCAATGCAGCGCGTCCGATCATGACCCCGTCTACTCCTGTCTCATCGAGCATACGCTTAGCATCCTGCGGTGTCTTAACATCGCCGTTTCCGATAACCGGAATCGATACTGATTGTTTAACTTCTTTGATGATATCCCAGTTTGCCGTTCCTTCGTACATCTGCACTCTCGTACGGCCGTGAAGCGCCACTGCTTTACCGCCCGCACGTTCTACAGCCTGTGCATTTTTCACTGCGAAAATGTGGTCTTCATCCCAGCCCATTCTCATTTTCACTGTAACTGGTTTATTAACAGCATCCACTACTGCAGAAACCATTTCGTAAATCTTATCAGGGTCGAGAAGCCATTTGGCTCCCGCATCGCATTTTGTAATCTTCGGCACGGGACATCCCATGTTAATATCAATGATATCAGCAGTTGTGTTTTGGTCTACAAACTTCGCCGCTTCCACAAGGGTTTCCTTTTTTCCTCCGAAAATTTGAAGGCTCAGTGGTTTCTCGCGTTCATCAATATAAAGCATACCCATTGTTCTTGCATTGTTGTAAAGGATCGCTTTGTCACTGACCATTTCAGCGCATACCAATCCGGCTCCGAATTCCTTTACAGTCAATCTGAACGCAGAGTTGCAGACACCAGCCATAGGTGCGAGCACAACCCGGTTTTTCAATTGAATATCTCCGATTTTGAACAATTTTTCTCCTCCTTTCATTTGTTCTATTTTTCTGGCGGCGCCAATTCGTCCGCACTTATATTTAAAACATCAGCTGCATCTTGAATGATGGCAGCTGACGGCAATCGGTTTCCGCGTTCAATTTCGCCGAGAATAGAAACTGATATACCTAATGCTTTTGCAAAACCTTCTTGAGTATAACCTTTCAGCTTTCTGAATGCACGAATTCGTCTACCCCAGATTTCTGCTTCCATACTCTTACACCTTCTTGGTCTGTTTCGGCGCTTGTAGCCTCTTTTTCAACCTGCTGGCAAATTTCCGCAAGCGGCGCAAGGACAAACAAACGCTCATACATTCTCGGATGCGGAACAATTAGTTGCTCTGTTTCAATATTTTCACGATTAAATAACAAAATGTCAAGGTCTGCCGTCCGCGGCCCCCATCTTACTTCCCTTGTTCTGCCTAATTCATTTTCTATCTGCTGCGTCAGTTCAAGTAGTTCAAAAGGGTTCAGTGATGTCTTGATTTCAACAGCCATATTCAAAAATTGAGCTTGATCTTCGTATCCGACCGGGTCAGTTTCGTAAATAGACGACACTTTAGTGACTGTCACCGCAGCATGCTGATGCAGTAAAGCCACTGCTTGCCTTAAATACGTTTCTCTATCTCCAATATTAGATCCAAGTGCAATATAAGCTATGTTGTTCATGACTTTTTTCTCGTAATTTCAATTGCTACTGATTTATAGTGTCCGGGAATTGGCGGGTCTGGCTTAATCACTTTCACCGTACATTGCTGAACAGGCTGAAATTTTTCGAGAACAGTGCCAGCAATACGTTCCGCCAGCGTTTCTACCAATTTTACAGGCTCCCCTTCCACGATATCTTTACATACGTGATAGAGCTCAGCATAGTTGATCGTTTGCTCAAGGTCGTCTGTTTGTCCGGCTTTGCTTAAATCCAGCTCAGCGGTTAAATCGACTTTAAACCGCTGGCCAAGTTTGTTTTCTTCTTTGAACACACCGTGATATCCGTAAAACTCCATACCTTCTACATAAACTTTATCCATGGTGCACCCCTCCCTTATTCAGCATCGCGTCCATCATTTTCGCCATTCTGGCAATTTGCTTTACATCATGGACCCTGACAATGTCACAGCCTTTTTGAATGCCGAGACACACAGTCGCGCCTGTGCCCTCAGCCCGCTCCTCAGGCGGAAGATCCAGAACACGTCCGATGAATCTTTTTCGGGAGGTTGCCAGAAGAACCGGATATCCCAATCCGCTGAAAATCTCTAGTTTGTTCATCACTGCCAAGTTATCGTGATAGGTTTTCGCGAAACCGATACCGGGATCAAGAATAATGTTCTTCTCGTCTACTCCGGCCTCAACAGCAATTTTTACACTCTCCATTAAGTCCGACAGCATATCCGGCAATAAGTCATTGTAGTTTCTTTCAGGGCGGTTATGCATGAGAACAATTGGAACATTATGATCAGCTGCAACGGAAGCCATCTTCGGATCATGTTTGGCTCCCCAAATATCATTGATAATGGATGCACCGGCTTTCACTGCTTCATCTGCGACAGAAGCCTTGTACGTGTCTACAGAAATAGGAACACCAAGCTCTTTCGTAATCCGCTCAATCACCGGAATGACTCTGGACATCTCCTCATCCTCAGATACGCACTCAGCACCAGGCCTTGTCGATTCCCCTCCGATATCAATGATATGGGCACCATCATTGATCATCTCTTCCGCGTGGAGCAGCGCCTTGTCCAAGCTGTCATATTTTCCGCCGTCCGAGAAAGAGTCTGGCGTTACGTTTAAAATTCCCATCACCAGCGTCTTCTCTTTATATGATAAAGCGCTGGGCTTGGTGTGGATTACTTGTGTTTGATCTATTGTGTGCTGCGCCATGCTCTTCCTCCCTTTTCATGAATCATGTTCTTTATTTCTTTTTTGTACAACAATTGAAGAGCGGAGGTTGCTTCTCCGCTTTGGCTTCCATAGTTTACTTCTTCTATTTTAGTAAACGGGATGATTTCAAGAACCGAGTTCGTCATCCACGCTTCGTCAGCTGTCAAGAGAGCTTCTAACTCATATCGGCCCGTTTTGAGCTCCAGGCCGATATTCTTTGCATTTTCTATGATAAAACGTCTCGTGACGCCGTCCAGAATACCGGTATCAAGCGATGGCGTATAGATACAACGACCTTTTCTCCAAAAGACATTAGATATGATACCCTCTGCAACAGCTCCATCCTCCGTTAAGAAAATTCCCTCGACACGCGGATCATTTCCAATTTCCCGTTTCGCATACATATTATTTAGATAATGATGAGATTTTAACCGGAACGATCCCTCAGGAGTGTTTCTCCGTATCGATAAAACCTTCCCTTCTTTTTGCAAAGGAAGGCTTTCTGGTTTCAGCTGATTCACAAAGCATAAAACGGTCGGCTTATCGTACGTCTGGGCGAGAAAGCCTTTATCGCTGATCCCCGCTGATATGTTCAGTCTGACGCGGGCATTGCCATCCTTGATATCATTTAGCATAAGCAGCTTGTCCAGCATCTCAAGGATCTCATGCTTTGAAACAGTATATTCGATTTGCAAATCCTTAAGTGCGCGTTCAAGCCTTTCTATATGCCAATCAAGCAAAAACGGGCAGCCTTCGTAGAGCCTGAAGGTTTCGAAAACACCGATCCCATATAAAAAACCATGGTCAAAAGGAGAAAGAACTGCATCTTTCTCCTCCATATACCGGCCGTTCACATATATCATCACGCAATAACTTCCTTGCGATATGTCTCAATAAAATTTCTGAGCATTTCTTTCCCAAAGGAGGTCATTATAGACTCTGGGTGAAATTGCACGCCCTCTATCGGGAGGTCATTGTGGCGAATAGCCATGATTTCTCCTTCTTTCGTTTGTGCTGTTACTGTAAAACAGCTTGGCAGCGTCTCAGGTTTTACGATCAGCGAGTGGTATCGCGTCGCAACAAGGGGGTTTTTCAACCCTTCAAAAATGGTCTTGCCGTCATGCTCGATATCCGAGGTTTTCCCGTGCATAAGCCGTTCTGCCCTAACAACGTCGCCACCGAACACTTGTGCGATGGACTGATGTCCGAGACATACACCGAAAATAGGAATTTTCCCTGCGAAATGTTTAATTGCTTCGAGGCTGATTCCCGCCTCATCAGGGCTGCAAGGTCCGGGAGATATCATCAGAAAGTCCGGAGACAGTTCTTCAATTTCTTCGATTGTGATGCTGTCATTGCGTCTCACAACCAGCTCTTCCCCAAGCTCGCCCAAATACTGTACCAAGTTGTACGTGAATGAATCGTAGTTATCAATCATTAAAATCATTTCTCCGCTCACCTCATCTAATTTTTGTCTCTTCTTTGCTCAGCTCTAATGCTCTTTGCATCGCAAAAGCTTTTTTGAATGATTCCTTGTATTCGTGCTTCGGAACAGAATCAATCACAACTCCTGCGCCGGACTGCATAAATGCCTGCCCTCCGGTTGCATAAATGGTTCGAATAACGATATTAAACTGCAGATCGTGATTATATCCAAACCATCCTATAGATCCAGTATAAAGCCCTCGGCGTGTCGGCTCAAGTTCTTCTATAATTTCCATCGTTCTTACTTTCGGTGCACCAGTAATGGTTCCTCCGGGAAACACAGCATGAATAATATCTACAGCGTCATACCCATCCTGCAGTTCACCTTGGACATTAGACACAATGTGCATCACATGCGAGTATTTTTCAATTGCCATGAATTCATTTACGCGCACAGACCCGTAACGTGATACTCTTCCCAGATCATTTCGCTCAAGATCAACCAGCATGACATGTTCCGCGCGTTCTTTTTCATTGTGTATCAATTCGTTTGCAAGCGCCTCGTCTTCTTCATTTGTTTTCCCCCTGGAACGGGTGCCCGCAATCGGTCTCGTCTCTAATAGCTTGCCCTTTTTGCTGACAAGCAGTTCAGGCGATCCGCAAATGATTTGGAAATCAGGTGTTTCTAAATACGCCATATAAGGAGAAGGATTTACTTCTCTCAAGGTTTTGTAAATTTGATATGGGTGGGCAGACAGTGACTGTGACTGCCTTATTGATAGATTGACTTGAAACACATCTCCGCTTGCAATGTATTGTTTAATTTTCTCTACAGCTTGTGAGAACCCATCCTCGGTAAATGGCGCCGCGAAGGAACCATCTGTTTCAGGCTTCATCTCTCGCGAAGAGACAGCGGGAAGCTCAGTCAGCCACATCTGCTCTAACTCAGATAGCTTCACATCCGCTGTTTCCTGATCAGAACCATTAACATGAGTAATCAGCCATAGAGACTCTTCTTGATGGTCATAAACTGCTATATCATCAAAAACAAGAAAATAAATATCTGGTGTTTCTAGATCATCTAATGAGAGCATTTTAAAATTTTCAATGTACCGTGCGTAATCATAGCTGAGAAACCCGATTGCCCCGCCTTGAAAGTCAGGGAACTCATGATTCGTTTCTGTTTCCAGCGTTTTAAACCAGCTGTGGAAGGCCCGTAATGGATCACCTTCTTTAAACAGCATCTCATCACCATGCTTAATTGTAGTTATTCCGTCTTTTCCTTTCACAGTCGCAATTGGATCAAGACCGGCTATACTATATCTGCCGCCTCTTGCACTTTCAAGAAGTACATGATGTTTCCGGGATTGCGCAAGTTTCTCAAATTGTTGTAAGAATGAGTCTTTTTGAAAAGGTACTTTTTTGCCTGCCGGTCTGCGTTGTGCCATTTGTATCATTCCTCTATTTTCTTTTTTACTTGTTTTTAATTGTAAAGCAATGTTGTTAGTGAAAAAAGTGAATTTCTCTTCCAAGAATAACATTCGTCGCAGACATGGCATATTTGATGCACGAAATATAAAAAAACTCCCGGCGGACCGGGAGTTTTGGCTTTTTTTAATCGAATTGATACAGCGGCGTGCTTAGATAACGTTCGCCATTACTTGGAATGATGGCCAATACTTTTTTGCCTTTTCCGAGTTTTTTTGCTACTTGAAGAGCAGCATAAATTGCCGCACCTGATGATATGCCTCCGAGAATTCCTTCTTCACGTGCAGCTCTGCGGGCATATTCGAATGCTTCTTCATTCTTCACAGGGAAGATTTCATCATATACTTCAGTGTTTAAGATGTCCGGCACGAATCCAGCTCCGATTCCCTGAATTTTGTGGGGGCCTGGTTTTCCTCCTGAAAGCACTGGGGAATCTGACGGTTCAACAGCGTAAATCTTGATGGAAGGGTATGCTTCCTTCAGCACTTCACCCGCTCCCGTAATCGTTCCGCCCGTTCCGATTCCGGCTACAAATGCATCAAGCTGGTCATCACCGAATTGCTCAACGATTTCTTTACCAGTTGTTTGGCGGTGAATTTCTGGGTTAGAAGGGTTGTTAAACTGCTGCGGCACAAAGTATCCGTGCTTTTCAGCAAGCTCTTCAGCTTTCTTAATGGCACCTTTCATGCCTTCCGCACCAGGAGTCAGCACAAGTTCAGCACCGTATGCGCGAAGAAGGTTGCGGCGCTCCATGCTCATTGTATCAGGCATAACCAAAATGGCTTTTAATCCTTTAGCAGCAGCAACCATTGCAAGCCCGATTCCAGTATTTCCGCTTGTCGGTTCAATGATTGTATCACCGGCTTTTAATTTTCCTTCTTTTTCAGCAGCTTCAATCATGGCCAAACCGATACGATCTTTTACACTGCTTCCAGGGTTCATGTATTCAAGTTTTAGATATACATCCGCACTGTTTTCATCTGCAAGGCGATTTAATTTAACGATTGGCGTATTCCCAATTAATTCAGTAATGGAGTTTGCTACACGTACCATTCTCGACACCTCAATTTCCGACTATTTGTATTGGTATTATGTATATAATCTATCAATTTCAAAATTTTTTGTCAATCACTTAGTACTTTTTTCCCCATAAAACCAAGATACATCGGCTTCTTTCCAAAGTGTCTTAACTGTCGCTTTATCACCTAGCTGATCCATTGCGATTTGCCGTCTGATCTGGCCCTTTACTTCATCAAATGAGAACGTTCTTGCCTTTAGTTTTTCTTTCAGCTGGATAATGGCATATCCGTTGCTGATCTTTATTGGTTCCTGAGACCATTCATCCTCTTTGAGTGTTTTCGCCTCTTCAATGTATGCTGATGGAATGTTGTCTGATGCCTCTGTGACAAAACCTAAATCTCCGCCGTATGGTGATGTATATCTGTCAGTGGATCTTTCGGCAGCGACAGCTTCAAAGCTTGATCCGCCCTTCAGTTCTTTCAGGACTTCTCTCGCTTCTTCTTCATCTTTTACAACAATATGCCGAATTCGATACGAATCATCAAACTGATATAGTTCCTTATTTTTATGATAGAATGATTCCAATTCTTTGTTTGAGATATCGATATCCCTTGTTAACAATTCCTCAAGGAGGATATTATAACGAATTTGGTCTTTCCACTCTTTCTCCGTCGTATGTTCATCTTCGTAAAAGGAATTATTGACCGCTTTAATCAGCAAAAACTCACGATCAACTTCGCTTTTGGATATTTTAAGGTTGTTTTTTTTAGCCAGCTGCTCAACAACTCGGACATTGATCATATCTTCAAGCGTTGACTTACCATACTGATCTTCCATTTCTTTCAGCCATTCTTCTCTTGTCACACTCTTGCCCCCGATAGTCGCAATAGACTCACCGGATGACGATGCGCCGGCTTGGGATTTCGTCAGCGTATATGCAACAGCAATACAGCAAACCAACAGCGCCCCTAAAATAATGGTCCAGATTGTTCTTGATTTCAAACCTGCTTTCAGCCCCTTTTCTCAAATTAAAAACCCGCTAAAGAGCTTAGCGGGTAGTTTGGTCACGAAGCCCTTCCAGCTCTTCTTTTGTAAATAAGTACTTTTCATTACAAAAATGGCATACTGCTTCGGCTTGTCCATCTTCTTCTATCATATCTTGAATTTCTTTTTTGCCTAGTCCTAAAATGGCTGTTTCGAACCGTTCTTTTGAACAAGCGCAATGGAATCTGACAGGCATCGTTTCCAAAATCTCAGGTTTCTCGCCTAGGACTTCTTCTAAAATTTCTTCTGGTGTCAGCCCTTTTTGGATGAGCTTAGAAATCGGCTCTACTTGAGATAGACGCTGTTCAATTTTTGTGATTGTTTCATCATCTGTTCCCGGCATCAGCTGAATAATAAAGCCCCCTGCCGCAAGAATGGTATTGTCAGGATTCACGAGCACACCTACGCCCACTGATGAAGGAACCTGCTCAGATGATACAAGATAGTAAGTGAAATCATCGCCTAATTCTCCTGAAACGATTTCTACTTGTCCTGTGAAGAACTCGCGCAAACCTAAATCTTTTACGACACTTAACGTTCCGTTTGTTCCAACCGCACGTCTGACATCAAGCTTGCCTTGTTCATTTAAATCAAAATGAACTTGCGGGTTAGAGACATAGGCTCTGACTTCTCCTTTGGCATTGGCATCAGCTACAATAGCTCCGATCGGACCTCCGCCCTCGATTTTCACAGTCAGCTTATCATCGCCCTTCAGCATAGCGCCGAGCATAAGTGAAGCTGTCATTGTGCGGCCCAATGCAGCGGATGCTGTCGGCCACGTACCATGGCGTCTCTGCCCCTCATTTACCATATCAGTCGTTCTCGCTGCATAAGCCCGAACTTTTCCGTCATACGCAAGTGCTTTTACTAAATAATCCATTACTAAACCTCCTATACACTTCCTACGCGGTTTCTTTCATAAATCAATTCCAGCCCTTTTAGGGTTAAGAATGGATCAACGATGTCTATACAATCTGATTCGTTCGCAATAAGCGGCGCCAGGCCTCCTGTCGCAATGACCTTTGGTTCCTGTTTTGCCTGCCATTTCATTCGCTTAACGATTCCTTCCACTTGGCCGACATAGCCAAATAAAATCCCAGATTGCATCGCGCTAACAGTGTTTTTTCCGATAATATTGTCGGGCCGGGTGATTTCGATACGCGGAAGCTTTGCTGCACGCGAGTAAAGCGCCTCTGTCGAAATTGTAATCCCAGGGGCAATCGCCCCGCCCATGTATTGTTTGTTTTCATCAATATAGCAGTACGTTGTGGCGGTTCCGAAATCGACAACAATTAATGGATTGCCGTATAAGTGTATCGCAGCGACAGCATTTACGATTCTGTCTGCCCCCACTTCTTTCGGATTGTCATATTTTATATTTAAACCGGTTTTCATACCTGGACCAACAATTTGCGGCTCGATATGAAAGTATTTTGTGCACATTCTTTCTAACGCAAACATGATTGGCGGCACTACTGACGAAATAATAATGCCATCTATCTGTTCAAACATAAGCCCTGAGTGATCAAATAAGGAGCGCAAAATCATCCCAAACTCATCTTCTGTTTTATGCCTGCTTGTTTCTATACGCCAGTGATATTCTAATTTTCCATCATGATATACACCAAGTACAGTATTGGTGTTCCCCACATCGATAACCAGTAACAACCTCTATCACCACTTTTGAATAGTTTCTCTACTTTACTTTTTACAAACATTCTACAATACCATACACGATCAGCGGCTCATTTGTAAACAAATCGATACCAGAATTGGATGATTGTAAAAGCCGCACCTGAGCACATCATTTACATAAAAAAACTGCCAGCGTCAGCCGGCAGTTTTTTTAGAAAGAAAGCGAATTACTCTTTCGTATCGTCTTTCTTTTCTTCTGTTTTTGTCAGAATGTTTACTTTCACATCATCGTTCTTTTCATCATCTGAGAAATTACGCTCAGGTAATGTTCCATGATCGATAAGGTGTTTGATTTGTTCAGCGTCAAGCGTTTCAACTTTCAGAAGCGTTTGGGCAATCAATTCAAGCTTGTCACGATTTTCAGTCAGGATTTGTTTCGCACGCTCATAACATTCTTTGATGATGCGCTGAATTTCCTGATCAATTTCATAAGCGATTTGATCACTGTAGTTCTGTTCATTGTTGAAATCACGGCCTAAGAATACCTGACCGCCCTGAGACTGTCCAAATTGCAACGGTCCCAGTTTTTCTGACATACCGAATTCCGTAACCATTCGTCTTGCAATATTCGTCGCACGCTGGAAGTCATTGTGCGCCCCTGTGCTGACTTCACCGAAGATAATCTCTTCAGCAACACGTCCGCCCAAGAGGCCGACAATTTTATCAAGCAGCTCCGGCTTTGTTTGGAAATAACGGTCTTCTCTTGGCAGCATAACAGCATAACCGCCAGCCTGGCCCCGAGGAACAATCGTTACTTTATGAACCATATCTGCCTCATCTAAAACGAGACCGATAACGGTGTGTCCGCCTTCGTGATAAGCCACGATATTGCGTTCTTTCTTGGAGATAACGCGGCTCTTCTTAGCGGGTCCGGCAATTACACGGTCCGTCGCTTCGTCAATATCACGCGCATCGATTTTTTTCTTGTTTTGACGAGCCGCTACAAGCGCAGCTTCATTCAAGAGGTTTTCTAAGTCAGCGCCCGAGAAGCCTGGTGTTCTCATGGCAATTGATTTTAGGTTAACCGTTTCATCCAGCGGTTTGTTTCTCGCATGGACTTTCAATACAGCTTCACGGCCAATGACATCTGGACGGTCCACTGTAATTTGACGGTCAAAACGTCCCGGACGAAGTAAGGCTGGGTCCAAGATGTCCGCACGGTTCGTCGCAGCAATGATGATAATTCCTTCATTAGCGCTGAATCCGTCCATTTCAACAAGCAATTGGTTTAGCGTCTGTTCACGTTCATCGTGTCCACCGCCGAGACCAGCGCCACGCTGGCGTCCGACTGCGTCAATTTCATCAATGAAGATCAAACAAGGCGCATTCTTTTTCGCATTTTCAAACAAGTCACGCACACGGGAAGCACCGACCCCTACAAACATTTCAACGAAATCAGATCCGCTGATGCTGAAGAAAGGTACGCCGGCTTCTCCTGCACAAGCCTTGGCAAGCAATGTTTTACCGGTACCCGGAGGTCCGACTAAAAGCACGCCTTTCGGTATTCTGGCGCCGAGCTCGGCAAACTTGCGGGGATCTTTCAGAAACTCAACAACTTCAACAAGTTCTTGCTTTTCTTCGTCAGCCCCTGCAACGTCTTTAAATTTGACGCGTTTCTTTTCCTCTGTATACAGCTTCGCTTTACTCTTGCCAAAGTTCATGACACGGCTGCCGCCGCCTTGAGCCTGATTGAGCAGGAAGAAAAACAGAATAAAGATAATGACAAATGGGATGATGGTCGTCAGGAACGTCACCCATCCGCTTGTTTCTTGCGCGGGCTCAACCTTTACGTCTGTCTTTTTCAAAGCGTTAAATATCTGGTCTGCTCCCTTTCCTTCAGGAACATGAGTCAAAAAGTATTGATCTTTGTCGTAGTTTTTCAGCTGCCCTTTTACCTCATAAACACCTCTGACAGGCTGAACCGATACGCTATCAACTTTCCCGTCATCCAGGTTTTTGATGAACGTACTGTACGACATATTTTCTGTTTTCGGATTTGAGGTCTGGAAGTAGCTCACAACCCCGATTACTACTAATAAAATAAGTAAATAAAAAATGGTATTACGGAAGACCCGATTCATTCCTTACCTCCTCCCACAGTAAGCACAACTATGTTCAATAGTACCATAGAAAATCATTCCAATACAAACAATAACCATCTCGGAAGCAGGCTGCCGATCAGCTTTCATAAACTGCCGGTTTTAACACTCCGATATAAGGCAGATTGCGATAGCGCTCAGCATAATCAAGTCCGTAACCCACTACAAACGCGTCAGGAACTTCAAAACCGACAAAGTCTGCTTTGATGTCCGCTTTTCTTCCGCTCGGTTTATCCAAAAGGGTAACAATCTTAATTGATTTTGCTTTACGGTATCGGAAGAGCTCTACGAGATAACTTAAGGTTAACCCACTGTCGATGATATCTTCAATAATTAAGATGTCCCGGCCCTCTACAGATGTATCCAAATCTTTAATGATTTTTACTTCTCCAGAAGAAACCGTAGAATTTCCGTAGCTTGATACATCCATGAAATCCATTTCCAAATATGTATCAATATGCTTGATAAGATCCGCCATAAAAGGAAGTGCTCCTTTTAACACACCGATTGCCAACGGAAATGTATCTTGATACTCGCTCGTTAATTCTGCACCTAACTCTTTTACTTTCTTTTGTATCTCTTCCTCTGAGATCAGTACTTTCTCGATATCATGTTTCATCATGATTTTGCTTGCCCCCTACACTTTTCATGCTGTCTATATTGTAATACAATGCGGTCGCTGTTTGGAATCACAAGATCTTCAAAAATTGATTTTTTCAAGCCAGGTATCCAGATAATTTCACCGCTTGCGTCCGTCACAATCGGCCAGTTGTCTCTTTCTTGGAGAGGCAGTTTCTTATCAATAAATATATCCTTTACCTTTTTTGAGCCGTTCATCCCTTTTAGTTTGATCCGGTCTCCAGCTTTTCTCGTCCGGATTGTTAAGGGAAACCGCACCTTTTTTTCACTTGTGATAAAAACAGCATTCCCATGTTCTTCAGGCGAGTCCGCATAATACTTTGCCTCTATCAGATATCCATTAGGGAGTACTGCCGTTTCATCAGCAGCTCCGCTAATTTGGTATTCAAAGGGAACATTTTTGCACTGCCATTGTTCAAATGTAAACAAACATGTCTGATATGATTTGACCACCTTCAGTCCTTTCGGAAAGTCCAGTACTCCTGAAGGACTGCCATTTTCCGCCCAATCGAGAAACTGCTGAATGTGATGGGCTGAAAAGGATGATGGAACGTTTTCATAAAGATAGTTTAATATTAGTTGAACTCCTCTTCTTTGTAAAGGCATCGGGAGGGCAAGCAATTGAGAGGAATTGATTTCAACTGATGTATTAGACTGGCTTGTGATTACTTTATTCATTTCATCTTTCGTTAATGACTGTAAGAATTGCTCATCTTCCGTCAGTGCTTCACTCACTTTCTGAAACCTTTTATGCACATCCGGAGATTCCTGCTTCAAAAACGGGAGCACTGTTTTTCTGAATCTGTTTCTTGTGTAGTCATCTTTGGCGTTGCTTTCATCCGTCCGGTAGCTCAAGCCGTTTTCACGGCAATAGTGAAGGATCTCTTCCTTTGTAATGGGTAAGAACGGCCTGATGATCCGCCCCGTCCCAAAACGTCTAATCGGCTGCATTCCCGCAAGTCCCGTTCCAAGCGTACCCTTAGCCAGTTTCATAAGCATTGTTTCAACCTGGTCATCACCATGATGCGCAAGAGCCAGATAGTCCGCTTGGTGCTTCGACATGATTTCCTCAAAAAACTGGTAGCGGCAATCGCGTGCTGCAGCCTGCTTATTGAGTCCTTTTTCCTGTGCATATGCGGTTACATTGATTTGAGCCGTTTCGCACACGAGCTGTTCAGCTTTACAATAAGCTTGGACAAAACGCATGTCCTCCTCGGATTCCGCACCTCTGAACCGATGGTCAACGTGAGCTGCAATAACATTCGCTGAACGGCCGCATAACGTATGCAACGCGTGAAGAAGAGCCATTGAGTCCGGACCGCCGGAAACGCCTACAATGATTGTCGCCCCTTTTAACGTAAGATTGTGTTTGTTTAAAAAATCTTTGACACTTTTCACAATGTCCTCCTCACAATGAGCAGGTATTTTAAAGATATTCATATCCTAACACTTTCAACCCCTCCAAGCAAAGAAGAAGCATAGGCTCTGCAGTTTGCGCCATTCAGATTAAGAAAAAGATAATATAGGCGAAATAAAGCGCTAAAACACTGATCACGATAAGCGTTGTTTCAAATAACCCCCCCGACTTAGCCGGTTTCTGTTTTGGGGTATATCGCGTCTTCGTTATTTTTCCTTGGCGCGGTATTTGCTGTCTTTGTCGTGTGGCAGGCTGCGGTGATGCTTTTATAGGCTGTTTTCTTTGTGATGCTTTTTGCCCCGCGTCTAGCATATCCTTTTTCATTTCATCTGCGGATTGATAATCTCCGTTCAAGGCTGAAAAAAGTGCTTTTTTATACTTTTGAAGCAGCGGGTTTCCTTCGATGAGAGACCTAAGCTGTTCTTTGGGCTGGTTCGTTTTCTTAAATTCTTTTTTATGCACACTGTTGATCATAATCATGGCAACTGCGAACAGATCATAGGATGGCTCTGCCTTTCTTGTTCCATACCCCCAATAGCCTCTGTCATAAAACTCCGTATACTCTTTTATCGCCCGGCCTTCCTTTGTCGTGCCGCCCACATCAATGCAGCGGATCCTTGCGGGCGGACCAGTTACGATCAGATTATCAGGTTTAAGATCGCCGAATATCCATCCTTGCTGGTGAAGCACCGATAAGCTGGATAACAGCTGAATCATTAATACAGGTATCCACTCTGCTCCTTTATCACTGACATACTTCAAAAGCAGCGGCCCTTTTATGTATTCCATTGCATAAAATGAAACTTTCGTATTGGCACTGGGAATATAGGCATCATCCGTATCAAAAAAAGAAGGCCCCATCGTAACGGACTGGGCCTTTGAGAAAGATTTCAAGACATTCACTTCAGAAGTAATAGACAGGCTGTCATCACTCACCTTTAAGGCAACATGTCCATCTGATGTTTCTGCCAAATACACAATTCCATTGGCCCCTTTACCAAGCTGTTTACGCAATGTATAAGTGTTTCCATTCCACTTGCCTTTGATTGTCGTACCCGGCTTGAGGCTACATGCCAAACTCGTCAAAGCGTCGTTCATCATCTGCCAGCATGCCCCTTCTTGAGCGTATTTTTTCAAACTGCAGTGTCGCTTCACGAATCGCCGGACCTGTCGGCGTGATGCCGCCTGTCGAAAGCTTTGCAAAGAGTGTGGAAAGAGATTGCAGCTTCGGTGTCCAGTTCAGCACAAGCTCGACCTCTTGTTTTTTCCCGGGAAATATACACATCGCAAATTCGTTATTCCCGATTCGGGAATTGAGGCTTACAGACAAATCAATCAGCGCCTCTTTTACTGTTGGAAGCTTTGGCGCCATACTTGCACTTGTATCAACAAGAACCAAAACCTGAAGATGCACCGTTTCTCCAAGCTCGTCTACCACTTCCATGACTTCGCCGCGTTTTTCCGGAGAAAGCTCTTCCATTTCCACATTCTTTCCGAGAATCTGTTTCAGTTCTTGATTGACTACACCTTGTAAGGTTTGCGTCATCGCTTTTTTTGTTACCATTTGAACAGTTTGTGAAAGCTGAGATGCATAAACGACTTGGTGCACGCCTCCTCCGGCAAGTGCAATCCCTTCGACTTCCTTCATTGCCTCAGGGTCAATTTGATTTTCTTCCATTATACCAATGACATTTACCGTAATCCCCTGCTCTTTAGCAAAAGCAGCCATTGCAAGCGGGTCTTCCCCATGGTTTGAGCAGCCATCCGTTATCAGCAAAATTTGATTTAAATGTCCGTTGTTCACATTCATTCCTCCTGGAGAATACGAGGATTCTCAGATTCATATATTCCCATCTTCGCCAGAAGAAATTTGATTTATACGGAAGCGTTATGAAATTTCTTGTTTGTTTTGAAAGATTGCCGGAACAGGAATGGATGCCCACTTCGGTGTATTGTGAACAATCCGGACAACAACAACAGTCATATCGTCCTCAATTTGGCCGGATCTTGTGCGGATGACTTCTTCCATAAGCAAATCGGCAATCTCCTGCGGGTCATTTGTTTTCAACCCTTTCATTTTACGTTTCATCCATAAGTCGTGATTTTCCACATGCTTAGGCCCCTCAAAAATGCCATCACTCATCATAATTAAGAGGTCACCCGCTTTCAGCTGTTCACTCACAACCTCCACATCAAATTCATTAATAATACCGATTGGCAGATTGCTCGCTTGAACTTTCATGACCTGGTCACCCCGTTTGATAAAGCTAGGCGTCGATCCAACCTTCAAAAATTTACAACTGGCATCTTGAAGATCGATAATAGATAGGTCAAGCGTGGAATATATTTCGTCAGTTGTCCTTAGAGACAGTATGCTGTTGATCGTTTTAATTGCTATTTTTTCATCAATGCCCGATTCAAGGATTTTTTCAAGAAGCTTGATCGTTTCATTGCTTTCAAAGTGCGCTCTTGCGCCATTGCCCATTCCGTCACTGATTGCTGCAGCATATTTTCTGGCTCCAAGCTCCATCATGCTGTAGCTGTCACCGGAGACAAGGCCGCCTCCCTTCGCAGCGTGAGCAGCTCCCGTGGACACCCTGTATGATTTTGTTGATCCAAAGGCGACATGGCTGTATCCATTCGGATGCGGAGAGTGCTGTTCGGCTTTCACAAGAATTTGTTCTTCCAGAATGTCAGAAAGCATAGGGGCAATGATTTTTTCACTTTCTCCATGTCCGCTGAACGGAATGGTCATTTCAATATCGATATTTCCTTGTTCAAGGCTATAGATCTCGACATGCTGAATCTCAATTCCGAAATGCTGAAGCGCCTCTATGATTTGCTCTTCCTGCAGAAAGTGCTGTTCTCGCTCTCTTTTTATTTCCCGAGAAAAGTCGGCCATGACTTCAGAAACGCCTAAAAGCTGTTCAGCAACAAGGCGCCTGCTGTCTTGGACTTTTTTCTTGAGTGTCAAATGGGCATGATGATGTGCGAGCTCATCCTCAATCAGCTCTTCAACCTGCTTTGATTTAGAACAATGCTGTTGAAACTCTTTTTTCAGCCTTCGGTTTGATGCATATTCTTTTTCCTCTGTTTCAAGCATAACTTGTTTCATTAAGTCATATGTTTTATCAAAGTTCTGTACCCAGCACCTGTTTTTCTTGTAGCACGTCTGACAGGAATGCTCCGTGATTTTGCTTAAGAACAGATCAACTTCGCTGTCATCTGTCTGTTCGTCTGACGCTTGGTAAAAGGTTGCAAAGCTTTCAGACAGCGCGTGAAATACATTGGAGAACTGGTCTACCTTCTGAGCAGTGACATCACGGATTTTTCTAGCGTATTGCTGTTGCTCTTGAAGATGCTCGACAGTTCCCGGAATATATCTCGCCACTTTCCTTGTAATAGATTGAGGTGTGAGCAAAAACAGGCCGACTGCGATTAATGACTCATAGAGCGTTGTCATCAGACCGGCAGAGCCTTCACCATATAAAGATATAAGAAGTGATCCAACGATCAAACCAATTGCTGCACCCGCTTTTTTCCCTTCCTTCAGCAAACCGCCCAATAAACCGGAAAAAGCAAGCAGACTCATTTGATATAGGTTTCCGATATTCGCCAAGCCAAGAATCAGGCCGGTCACAACACCAACCGTACAGCCGATGCTTGCTCCGCCAATAAAGGAAAAACTCAATACAACATAACGAGCCAATATATGTTCTGCCTGCATCCCTTGGTAGGACAAGCCGGCCAGCCCCGTTAAAACAGAGGCAATAAGAATCATAAAGCAAATGATTTCCTCTATTTTTAATGATTGTTTCACTTTTTTCACAGTAAAAATCGGAAGGCTCTGAAGGAAAATCAGTGTTAAGATAAACGATAGTCCAGCCTCAACGATAGCCATTACATAATCATAGGTTGTAAATACGCCATTTTGGGCATAAACAAACCCGGCTCTTGCTGCAGCCATCGAGAAGAACACGACAATCGGGAGCGCTTTAACACGATCGTCGGTAATGAAGGCAGCCACTTTAGAAAATACGAAGAATGCCAGCAATGCCGCCAGTATGAGCAATGAGTGCTTTGGAGATATGGTCAGCGCACCTGCAAGCACAGCCAAAACCGCATAAAACGCTTTGTCTCTTCTGATAAGAAGCATCGCTCCAAAGAAAGGAAGTGCGAAAGGAAGCACCTCGGATAATATGAAAGCCCGTCCAAGCAAAAATCCGATGACAACATAAATGAATCCTTTATAGAAAAACAGTGAATGCAAATGATGAGTCACCAGCTTCGTGCCCCTGTTAAAAAACGATTGGAGTTTTTCCAAAGCTTGTCCCGCCATTGGCCCGTTCACTCTTCTTTCTGCTTTTTCCATTCCTCTCATCTCCCACCTGTTATATTCGTTGCCTGTCATTATAGCGAAAGCACAGATAGGATTTTGTCAAAAGAAGGTAACAATACCAAAGAAATCTTCGACGGTTTCTGCCTTGATATTCGTTTATGAAAAGAATTTCCGGAATGTTGTCTAAAAATGAAAAAAATCGGCTTCTGCAAGAGAAACCGATTTTTTAGGATGACCCGTACGGGATTCGAACCCGTGTTACCGCCGTGAAAGGGCGGTGTCTTAACCGCTTGACCAACGGGCCAAACAAATATGGTAGCGGCGGAGGGGATCGAACCCCCGACCTCACGGGTATGAACCGTACGCTCTAGCCAGCTGAGCTACACCGCCATATTGTTTTGTGCTTCTAAGCACAAGTTATATAATACAAAGGTTTGTCTCTTTCGTCAACAGAAACTTTAATGTTGTAATTTTCTGACTCTTAAAGAGGATGAGGATAATAAAAAAGCATCCGTCGGGATGAAC
The DNA here is from genome assembly GCF_053903135.1 of Bacillus sp. JZ109. Classification (NCBI taxonomy): domain Bacteria; kingdom Bacillati; phylum Bacillota; class Bacilli; order Caryophanales; family Bacillaceae; genus Bacillus; species Bacillus sp. JZ109. The sequence goes on from NZ_CP096388.1 coordinate 4,035,314, forward strand.
GGATGCTTCATTTATTTTATAGAAAGCAGCAAGTTATCCTCTTCTTGCTCCGCGCCCTCCACGTTTTGATTCCGTATTGCGTTTTAAAGATGACAAGCGATCTTCGCTGTCTTTTAAAAACTTATTCATTTTCTGTTCAAAAGATTCTTTCGGACGGAAATCATTTCTAGGTCTGGCTTGCGGACGGTCTTTAGCTTTTTTAATAGATAAACCAATTTTCCCGTCTTTTTCAACGTTGATGACTTTCACTTCAACTTGGTCGCCGACTTTTAAGTGGTCGTTAATGTCTTTGACATAATTATCAGCTACCTCACTAATGTGAACGAGACCGGTTGAGCCTCCAGGCAATTCAACAAATGCTCCAAAATTTGTAATACCTGTAATTTTCCCTTGCAACTTGCTGCCAACTTCAATCGACATAAAAAAAGTGCTCCTCCTTAGGCTTATAAAAAGATCGTTTGCTTAATTATACCTAAATAAAAATTTAAGTGTCAACAAGGCTACTTGCTCTTCTTCTCCACATTGAAGATAATTTCTCCGTCTCCAGACATGAATAAGTCCCTTCTGGCAAGCTCTGTGACGTAATCCTCATCCTTCAATTTGGATATTTCTTCTTTTAAATCCGTTTGTTTTGTCTTTAAACTTTTCAGTTCTTTTTCAAGCTGTTCTTTCTTTTCTTCTTTTGCACTAAGGGAAGATGTTTGAGACCAGACAGAGCTTGCCAGCACAATTGCCGTCAGGAATACTAGGGCGCCGAATACAGTTAACCGTCTGTACAGCCCTTTGCGTCTTCGTTTCTTCAGCTGATTTTGCCGTTCTACTTGTTCTTTATAGTCGTTTTGTATTTCAGTTATCGTTCGTTCCCTGGAAAAATTCAAACCAGACGGTCCTCCTTTCATTTCTTCAAAAACCGTGTAATGGTCGTTCTTATGGTTATCAATAGTTTCTTCTTCTTTTTGAGAAATCCTGCACCTTTTTCAAAATAACGTCTAAAAGTTAGACGCATTTTCACAGGAAGAAGTTTCAAACATTGTTTCGCGATAAAACGGATCGGAAAACACAGAACCATGACTATTTTATATAGACACAGCAGGAGAAAACCTATCAGGCTGTATGTTTTCTTGAATAAAAATGCCGCCAGCCAGATGATCGCTCCGCATGTCCACACAATAGGACGAAATAACACGTGCTGAATGAGTTTTTTGAAGAATTGATAAACAGAAACAACAAGGTAAATGAAGAATTTCAGTATTTTTATATAGATTCGTTTGCAAAGGCTCTGATACGTCGCAACGCCCAGCAGAACCGCTAAAAAGATGTAAATCCTGAATTCTCCCTCATTTACATGAAGCAAGACATAAAAGAAAAGCAGCCCTTGCACAATCCAGAAAAGAATATCATGAATAAATAATAGCCATCTGGCTGTTTTGGCACGAATGACAAAGAGCCGGTATGTATCAAGCGAAGCACCAAGCCAGAGACCCATACCGGACATCGCCAGCATTGTATAGAATTGTGTCGTCAGCGTCATTTAAACAACTTGCTAAAAAACCCTTTAGCTTTATCCCCTTGTTGTTCGTCTAAGTACACTAAATCAAATACCCTGCCTTTAATCGAAACAATCCCTTTTTCCACATCAAGATTTTTCATCTGCAGGTTTTGGCCTCTGACGGAGAGCATTCCCATTACCGTTTCCAGCAGGAATTCTTCGTTATCAAAACTCTCCACATGCTTAACCCCAGAAATATCTAAATGCTTCCGGCCTTTCATTGTCACATCATGTTGTTCCGGAACAGACGAAGAACCTTTTTGATCATAATATGAATTCATCTATTCAGCCCCCATATCCTCGATACTTTTAGCATTATTACTGCATTGTATGAGGTAGGGGATTTTTTTAGAACAAGCCTATTCGCCGAGTTTTTCTTCTTTTAGAATCGTGTACATGTTTGCAGCTTCTTCTTTTTTCGTCGTGTCTTTCAATTCATTAACTTGAACCGTTACAAGCTTTTGGCCGAAGCGGACCGTTAGTTCATCTCCCGGTTTTACGTCAGAGCTTGCTTTAGCTTGGTTTCCGTTAATAGAGATTCGTCCTTGGTCAGCTACTTCCTTCGCTAGTGTACGCCGTTTGATCAGCCGTGATACTTTCAAAAATTTATCTAATCTCATATCTATGATCTCCTCTCAGTTTCTTTTGCTTCATTCCACAGTTTGTCCATGTCCTCAAGGGACATATCAGCCAACTCGACTCCCTTTTCCTTCGCTGTTTCCTCAATGTACGAGAAGCGTCTCCGGAATTTGTCATTAGTCATGGTCAGCGCTTCCTCTGGCTCTATTTTGTAGAAGCGGGCTACATTCACCAGCGCGAACAAAATGTCGCCAAACTCAGCTTTAAGATTGTGGTCGTGAGGAGCTTCAGAAACCTCAGAAGAAAATTCCTTCATTTCCTCACTTACCTTTTCCCAAATATCGCTGACGTCTTCCCAGTCAAAACCGACCTTCGCTGCTTTTTTCTGCAATTTAGCAGCTTTCGAAAGAGCTGGAAGGGTTTTCGGTACGCTGTCTAGTAACGATGATTCAGATGTATTTTTTTCGGCCTTTTTTATATCTTCCCAATTGGCCAAAACATCGTTTTCATCCTGAACCTTAACATCTTTAAACACATGGGGATGTCTTCGGACCATTTTTTCACTGATTCCTTTTATGACATCATCAATTGTGAAATAACCTTCATCTTCACCAATTTGCGCGTGAAGCAAGACCTGAAGCAAAACGTCGCCAAGCTCTTCGATCATATGGTCTGTGTCTTCTTCGTCAATAGCTTCGAGAAGCTCATAACATTCTTCAATCATGTACTGTTTTAATGACTGATGCGTCTGCTTTTTATCCCACGGACATCCATTAGGTCCGCGAAGCTCTCTGATGATGCTTCGGAACGTGGAGAATTCGTGATAAAGCAGCTTCTCTTCTTTAATCGGCGGAATATACACACTTGTTAAGTTGTTCAAGGCGACATTGCGGTCCAGCTCAAATAATGGCACTGTCTTGATCTCCTCGCCACGGCTGCCTGCTGCAGTCACAATGACGACCTCATAATCATCAGGCAGCTTCTCCATCAATGTCAGCTTGACTTCAGAAGCCGTCATTTGGTCGTAAACCTGACATATGATCAGATGATGTCTGAGCTCAAGCTCATCCGCAGACAATGTGCCGGCATCCACAAATTGAAAACCTTCAATCGGGTCAATTTGCAAGGCATTGAATGTGGCATCAAGGAAACTTTGTCCACCCGCGGCTTTCACTTGAACGTTTTCCTTTTCCTGCCGCTCCGTCAGCAGCTGAACTGTTTTTTCTGCGACAAAAGGGTGCCCCGGCACAGCATAAACCACGTCCTCACGCCGCGCCGCCTCAAAGAGGATATCAGCAATTTCTTCATATACCGCCTCGAACTGATCATGTTTCTCATATATATCATCAAAGAAACGGATGTTCTTCGTTTCTTTTTCAAGCTCCTCAATTAAAGGATGATCCTTGGTTCTGACATACAGCGTATCTGCCTTCGTCAGCAGCTTGTGTATACCAATTGTCAACTGGTCCATGTCTCCGGCACCAAGTCCCACGACTGTAATTTTACCCGCCATTTTGTTCTCTCCTTCTCATGAATTTGCTTAACTTGCTGCCGAATGGCACACTGTTCAGCTCTTCATCTGTAAATATTCCCAATCTCATCATACAATAAATAAACACCGCGCCACCAATTGCAACAGCAGAAAGACTCTCAATCACAGCAACTCCTCTTCCTGTTGCAGGAAACAAGAAAGTCCATAGACGCGTATACGCAAGCAAAACAGCTGACATCAAAAGAGCAGATCCAATAATCGGAAGCAAAACGCCGCTAAGCTTATCGAGCCATTCCTTTTGCCGAAGCTGATACAAGTTAAGGCCGGCGACAGCCGCAAAGGAAGCCGCTGTCGCAAGCGATGCGCCTTCAATCCCATAGCGCGGAACCAAAAGTGTGTTTAACACCCATTTCACTGCAACACCCGCGCCCACCGCTATCGCAGGAAAAACTGTGTATCCCGCTCCCTGTAAGACTGCCGCTGCCGTTACCGCCAAGGATGCAAATAAAATGGAGCAGCTAAATACTTGTAACGCACCTGTCCCTTCTCCATTTTGAAACAGCATGATATTTACCGGCTTTAGAATGCAAATCAACCCAGCCGATGCGCCTGTACCGAGCACAAGGCATAGTTTCAAAGATGACGTGATTTTTTCTTTCATGATCTTCAGCTCTTTGTTTTTTACAGCCATAGAAATATACGGAACGAGTGACGTCGCAATGCTTACAGCAAAAACTGAGCCGAGCTGCAGCAAGGGTTGCCCCCGATCATAGATCCCCTTTAGGCGTTTTGCTTCTTCGCTTGCCTCACCACCCGAAAGCAATGCATATAAATTCAAAGCATCAACAAGCTGGATAAACAAAAGCAGCAAACTGCTTACACAAATTGTAACCGAATATAAAAGCAGTTTTTTCGTCAATTCTTTTGTTGTGATGACATTTTCGTTTTGCCTATCCGTTTGGTTGTCTCTATTCGTTTTAAACCAAAAAAACCCCAGTATCATCAATGCAACCAAACTTCCGGCAAGAGAGCCTGAAGCGGCTGCCGCTCCCGCAGTATAAAGCGAGGCTCCCTTTTTCACGAGCCAAAATGATAAACCCAAGAGCACCGCAACACGCAGAAACTGCTCTGTCATCTGTGATAAGGCTGAAGGGAGCATTTCGTGCCGCCCCTGAAAACCGCCTCTAAGCAATGCGACAAATGGGAACAGCAGAAACGCGTACGCGGCCACTTGAATTAACACGGCTAGATGCGAATCCCCCATAAAGAGTGCAATAGGAACAGCACCCAGATATAAACAAAGAAATAATAAAATACCGATTAAAGACAAAAATAACGCTGATATTTTTAATATGGTGTGATGATTTTTTTCACTATAATCATTCATCAGCTTTGAAATAATGACTGGAAATCCTGATGTGGACAGCATGACCGCAATACCAAGAAAGGGGTATACCTGCTGATATATATAAAATCCAACATCGCCGACAATGTTTTGAAACGGGACTCTGTAAACAGCGCTTAAAATTTTTGTGATGACGCCTGCCAGAATTAAAACAAAAGCCCCCTGCCAAATCCAATGCCGTTTAACGCCTATTGAATCGTCCATCCAAAAGCTCCTTCCCAACGTCAGGGGCAATACGGTTCACGTATTACCGCGGCACAAATAAAAACGAGGTTATTATACCACATCCCAACCCTTGGATTCCTTTTTCGGCACGCATGAAAAAGAACAGCGTCCCAAGGAGAGCTGTTCTTTACATACCTATTTTCGAAGAAAGGAATAAGACCTACTGTTCCATTTGACGAGCCAAAAATCCAGCTGCTGTTTCAACGGCTTTATGCTCTACTTCGCCCATTGTCTGATCTTTTGAAAAGATTACCACAGCACCTATCGGATCACCGTTCGCCACAATTGGGCCGACAGTATAAGAATTCATGTCCTCATCAATTCCATTCACAAGCTGTACTGATTTCGCATCACTCTCAAGCACGGAGCTGCGCTGATCCATTGTTCTTTCCAGCATTTCGCTGATTGACTTGTTTAAGTAATCTTTTTTGGAGCTGCCGGACACGGCAATATATACATCACGATCACAAATCAGCACTGAATGGCCGAGGCTGTCGTAAAGCGCGTCTGCATACTCCTTTGCAAAGTCTCCAAGCTCACTGATCGGAGAATACTTTTTCAAAATCACTTCTCCGTCACGATCTACAAAAATCTCAAGCGGATCGCCTTCCCTGATTCTCAGAGTTCTTCGAATTTCTTTAGGAATCACGACCCGACCTAAGTCATCAATACGACGTACGATACCGGTTGCTTTCATCTCTGGTGCCTCTCTTTCATTTGATGGTATATACATGTGGGAAAGACCTAAAGCAGTTACTTTATGTACCTTCCGCCTCGCTTGAAATTAGTATCCGTCACATCAAATGTAATATACACCAGAGAGTAACAAAATTTACGTTGATGAAATGGTTTGCTTTTTCACATCTTTTAAGCCCTTCAGCATGCCCAGCACGGTGTCGAGCCATTCATCAGCACTACGGCCTTTCGTCTGTATGGAGATTTTGAGTTTTTTCCCTTCCATTCCCAGTCCGATTTGTCTGCCATATTGATTGCCAAGCTCAAACAGCTTCTGCCCGTCAATTTCAGCACTTGCTTCTTCAGAAATCGTCAATCTGACAGCATCTTTATCCTGCTTAATCAGCTCGACACGTTCCTGTCTCGCATAGACTTTCATTTCTGCAACAGTAAACAAGTATTCGACTTCTTTTGGATAGTTTCCAAAGCGGTCGATCATTTCATCTTGAAGCTCATTCTTCTCTTCGATTGTCGCCACAGACCTGAAGCGTTTATACATATCAATTTTCTGTTTGCCGTCTTGAATATAAGTTTCCGGAATATACGCATCAAGCTCGACATCAATTTCTGTTTCAAACTGCTCTGTCTTCGCTGTGTCTCCTTTACGCTCCTCAATGGCCTCCTTCAGCATTTGTGAATAGAGGTCAAATCCGACCGAATCGATGAAGCCATGCTGCTGGGCACCAAGAAGATTCCCGGCTCCGCGAATCGTTAAGTCACGCATTGCGATTTTAAAACCGGAACCTAGCTCTGTGAATTCTTTAATAGCCTGCAGCCTTTTTTCAGCCACTTCTGTCAGCACTTTATCCCGGCGATATGTGAAGTACGCATACGCCACACGGTTAGACCGGCCGACACGCCCCCGCAGCTGGTAAAGCTGAGAAAGCCCCATCTTGTCAGCGTCAAATACGATCAGCGTATTGACGTTCGGGATGTCCACGCCAGTTTCGATAATGGTTGTGCTGACCAGAACGTCTGATTCTCCTTCAAGGAAACTTAGCATAACGGTTTCTAATTCATTTTCTGTCATTTTCCCATGCGCATATGCTACCTTCGCGTCAGGGACTAGCATTGAAATTTCATCCGCTTTCCGCTCAATGTCCTCTACCCGGTTGTACAAGAAATAGACCTGGCCTCCGCGTGCAAGCTCTCGTTCAATCGCCTCTCTGACAAGAGCGCCGTTATATTCCACAACATACGTCTGTACAGGGAAGCGATTTTCCGGCGGAGTCTCGATGACTGAAAGGTCCCTTACGCCAAGCATAGACATATGCAGCGTACGCGGAATCGGCGTTGCTGTTAACGTTAATACATCAACATTGGCTTTTATTTGCTTGATCTTTTCTTTATGGGTTACACCGAAACGCTGCTCTTCATCAATGATGAGGAGCCCTAAATCTTTATACACGACATCCTTTGATAGCAGCCGATGCGTCCCGATGACGATATCAACTGTTCCGTTTTTCAGCCCTTTAATTGTTTCGTTTGCTTCTTTTCTCGTTCTGAACCTGCTGAGAAGTCCGATATTAATCGGATAGTCCTGGAAGCGCTCTTTTATGGTTTCATAGTGCTGCTGCGCCAAAATTGTTGTCGGAACGAGCAGAGCTACCTGCTTTCCGTCACCGATCGCCTTAAACGCTGCACGTATGGCAACCTCTGTTTTACCGTAGCCAACATCTCCGCATAGCAAGCGGTCCATCGGACGTTCTCTTTCCATGTCTTTTTTGATTTCGTGAATCGAACGGAGCTGATCATCAGTCTCTTGATAAGGGAAAGCCGATTCGAATTCACGCTGCATCTCATGGTCAGGAGAAAACGCATAGCCCTTGCTCGCTTCTCTTTCGGCATACAGCTTAATTAAGTCGTCAGCAATATCTTGAACGGATGTCTCTACTTTTTTCTTGACCCGCTTCCATTCACTTCCGCCTAATTTATACAGCTTTGGCTCTTTTCCTTCGGAGCCGACATATTTTTGGACCTGATCAATTTGTTCTACAGGAACGTAAAGCTTGTCACTGCCCTGATAATGTATATTTAAATAGTCTTTATGAATGCCGTTGATTTCAAGAGTTTCAATCCCCAGGTATTTTCCGATCCCGTGATTAATATGAACGACATAATCTCCAATTTGAAGCTCAGAATAGCTCTTAATACGCTCTGCATTGGTAAGCTTCTGTTTTCGCGGCTTCTTTTTCACACGGTTTTTGAACAGTTCTTCTTCCGTAATAACGGCAAGCTTCATTAACGGCAGCTCAAATCCCGATTGGAGCTCGCCTTCCATGATATAGACCTGTCCCTGAGCAAGCACTTTTTTGCTGTCTGTCACGGCGGCCTCGATATCATAATCAGCCAAAACAGATGACAATTTCTGTGTACGTTCCTTGTTTGCTCCTAAGAACACAACAGTGAAATTTGATTTTTTAAAACGCTCCATTTCGCCCGCAAGCACGTTCATTTGGCCATGGAAACTCTGCATTTGTCGGCCTGACACATTGACAATATTTTGCGGGCTCGTATGGTGTACATGCCGCAAAAATAAAGAGTAGTACAGCAGAGGTCGTTTTTGCTCAGCCACTATTTTCTGGAAGCTGAATGACAAACGAATGTCATGCAAAATCTTCCCTTCCTCAAGAAGATTTGTGATAAACTCCGCTTCTTCTTTTTGAAGCTGTTCTTCCATCTCATGAATCCGACTGACTTCATCCAAAATCAGAAGTGTATTATCAGGTGTATAATCTAGTAAACTAGCAGGCTTTTCATAGAAATATGAGAGATACTTCACGAGCTCCTGATCTGTCTGGTCTTCAGACAAGCGTTCTTTATCGTGAGAAATATTCGCATGAAGTATTTCTTTTTGTTTGTCAGCCTTTAATTTTTTCAAGCTCGCGGCAAGACCACTATCGATTTTCTCCATCGCCCGCGCTTTTTCTTCCGGTCTGATAATTAATTCCTTCGCGGGACCGATATTGATCGAGGTAAGGGTCTCAATTGACCGCTGATCATCTGAATTAAAGCTGCGGATTGAATCCACCTCGGTGTCAAAAAGTTCAATTCTCACCGGATCCTCTGAAGTCAACGGATAAATGTCAATGATTCCCCCGCGGATACTGAATTCCCCGGGCGCAGAAACCATATCAGACCGCTCATACCCTACCTCTATCAGCCGTGAGGCAAGCTGGTCAGGTTCAATATCATGGCCTACTTGAATGAGCATCTGGCTGCTTTTCCACACCTCAACAGGCGGCAGCATTCTTCTGATTGCCGCTACCGGAGCAACGACAATTGGCGCTTCTCCATTCGTTAGTCTATTAATGACATCTAATCGCTGCGCCCGCAATTCAGGGCTTGCAACTGCGATTTCTGATGAAATGAGTTCATTGACGGGGTACAAAAGGACAGACCGATCCTCTAGAAGTGAAGTCAGATCATCTGTTACTTTCTGGGCTTGATATAAGTTATGGGTGATGAGAAAGATAGGCTTATTCGTTTCATTAGCCAGAGCAGAAGTAAAAACAGAACGCGCGGAACCCGACAGACCCGCGAGCAGCTGTTCCTTCAGGCCCTCGTGTAAACCGTTGATGATGGATTTAAAGTCATCGCTTTCTTTTATAAAGGTTTGAATGTTGTCCATATGGCCCCTCCTCTCTGTTTCCTGCGAGAACAGAAAAACGCTTTGGTCTAGTGTCTACACCAAAGCTTTTTATTGAATAAATGTGTGATATTCGTGGTAATGCGGATTTCGGTCAAGCGCCTCTTGGCAATCTTCACATATCGTCAAAACATGGACATCTCCATTTTCTTTATAAGAAATCATATCGTTTCTTTCCTCATTTGTTAAGTGCTGAAATCCAAGTGAGTCTGTCGATACCATTGAAGATTCGAGACTGCCTACTTTCACTCCGCAATGACGACAATAATAATGCAAAGCCATACAAGGGACCTCCTGATGAAATAGTCATTTTGGTGTAGTATGGACTTTGTTGTTACATTTTATACCTTTGCGTTAAATTCGTTCATGACTTCTAAAAACGGTTTACTCAAAGAAGCCTCACAAGCCTTCACAGATTTATCAACCGCTTCTTCGATCTCAGGTGCCTCCTCCTTGGTAAAGGAGCCTAACACATAATCAACGACCTTCATGCCGTTTACAGGCCGGCCGATTCCGATGCGGATACGGTCAAACTCGGATGTTCCAAGATGCTGGATCAGTGATTTGATGCCATTGTGCCCTCCGGCGCTTCCTTTCGTTCTTAAACGGATCTTGCCAGTCGGAAGGTCAAGGTCGTCGTAAATGACTGTCAAATCTTCGTTATCGACATCATAGTAGTCCATTAAAGGCCGCAAACATTCTCCTGATAAATTCATATATGTAAGCGGTTTAACAAGTAGAACCTTTTTGCCGGAAACAAATCCGGTTCCGTATAATCCGTTAAATTTATTTTGATTCAGCTCTATATTCCATTCCTTTGCAAGCTGATCTATCACCATAAATCCGACATTATGCCGTGTATTTTCATAGTTCTTCCCCGGGTTTCCGAGACCGGCAATCACAAGCATGGCGAATCCTCCCTTAGTCACATAACTCCCGTCTTCATAAACGGGCTATAATTCTTCTCATTCTAGCACAAAAGACGTAACCGCGGGAGGGTTACGCCTTAAGCTATTATTGTTCGTTTTCACCTTCAGGCTGAGCATCGGCAGATTCCTCTTCATCGACCTCAGCTGCTTCCTGCTGCTGCGGAGGAAGGATTGAAGCCACAACCTCATCTGATTCATGATTAAAGGAGTAGTCACCGCCAGCAGGCAAATCCGCAATCGTCAGTACTTCATTTACATCGAGGCTTGAAATATCAGCCTCAATCGTTTGTGGAATGGCTTTTGGCTTGGCCTTTACAGTAAGTGCATATAACGGCTGCTGCAGTACGCCTCCGTTTTTCACTCCAATGGCTTCTCCGGTCAGATGAATCGGAACTTCCACTTCAATGTCCTCACTCATATTAACTACTTGAAAATCAGCATGAGTGATTTCATTTTTCAGCGGGTCCGTCTGCAGGTCTGTTACCATGACTGAGTGTTTTTCTCCGCTGACCTCAAGCGTAATGACTGCATTTTTGCCTTCGTCCCTCAGCGTTTTGATGAGCTCCACACTGTCTAATGACACAGGTTTGTTACCCGTATCCTTCCCATATATGATACCTGGAACATGTCCTGAAGTACGGATATTCCGAAGAGACGAACGAGTAAAGTCCGTTCTTTCTTTTGCCGTTAAAGTTGCCATATTCAGCACCATCCTATTGTCGTTTTAGTTGTCCTATTACAAACAATACCCATAACGATAAGGATTTAAACCTCGAAAAATGGTTTAGCTGAACAGATAGCTGACTGATTGCTGCTCATGAACGCGAATAATCGCTTCGGCCAGAAGCGGTCCGACTGAAAGCTGCTTAAAGCGTTCAATTTTCTTTTCTTCAGGAAGCTTAATGCTGTTTGTCACAACAAGCTCTTTAATTGTTGAATTATTAATCCGTTCTACCGCAGGGCCTGATAGTACAGGGTGTGTACAGCATGCATATACTTCTTTCGCTCCGTTTTCAACGAGCGCATTAGCAGCAAGTGTAATCGTACCTGCAGTATCAATAATGTCATCGATGAGGATAGCAGTCTTCCCTTCGATGTTACCTACAATATTCATGACTTCCGCCACGTTTGGACGCGGACGGCGTTTATCGATAATCGCAATTGGCGCTTTTAGTCGGTCAGCCAGTTTGCGGGCACGTGTCACACCGCCATGGTCTGGTGAAACAATGACGATATCTTCAAGATTTTTGCCTTCAAAATATTCTCCTAAAATCGGAACACCCATTAAGTGGTCAATCGGTATATCAAAGAATCCTTGAATTTGCGGCGCATGCAGGTCAAGTGCAATCACACGAGTCGCACCGGCTGTTTCAAGCAGGTTAGCGAAAAGTTTAGCTGTGATTGGCTCACGGGATCTTGCTTTTCTGTCTTGACGCGCATAACCGTAATAAGGAATAACAATGTTAATCGTTTTTGCAGAAGCGCGTTTTAACGCATCTACCATAATCAGCAGTTCCATAATATGCTCGTTAACGGGGTCACTTGTAGACTGGATGATGTAACAATCACATCCGCGAATACTTTCTTCGATATTAATTTGGACTTCCCCGTCACTAAATCTTGTGACAGAACATTTCCCTAATTGAACTCCAACTATATCTGCGATTTCTTTTGCAAGCTCTGGATTCGAATTCAAAGAAAAAATCTTTAAATTCTTATCTCCGTATTGATTAGACATGGATAAACCTCCGAATTTAGGATTATTTTTTATGAATATTTTTCACATAATCGTCTTTATTTACTTGTCTCGCTCTGGCAATAGCAAGTGCTTTTCCAGGTACATCTTCCGTAACAGTTGAACCTGCCGCCACATAAGCGCCTTCTCCGACTGTGACAGGGGCAACCAAGTTGGAATTGCAGCCGATAAACGCGCCATCTTCAATTTTTGTCAAATACTTATTCTTTCCATCATAATTGACAGTAATTGAACCGCAGCCCAGGTTTACATCAGTGCCTACCTCAGCATCGCCGACATAGCTTAGATGAGATGCCTTGCTTCGGTCTCCGAATTGAGTCTTTTTAATTTCTACAAAATTCCCGATCTTCACTTCATTCCCGATGACAGAATCAGGTCTGATGTGAGCAAAAGGTCCTATGTTTACATCATTCCCCACTTTACTGTGATTGACTACCGATTGTTTAATAACCGTACGGCTGCCAATGGCACTATTCATAATCTCCGTATGAGGGCCAATAATCGTATCTTCTCCGATTTGCGCCTCACCTTTAATCACAGTTCCAGGGTAAATCACAGTATCGCTTCCGATAACAGCGTCAGGAGAAATATACGTATTCATCGGGTCGATCAACGTCACGCCATTTTGCATATGCCGTTTATTAATGCGCTCTTTCATAAATTGTTCTGCCTGAGAAAGAGCAACTCTATCATTAACTCCGAGCGTTTCTTGGAAATTACCAGTCTGGTAAGCGGCAACAGTTTCGCCTTCATTTTTAAGAATCTCTATGACATCCGGCAAATAATACTCGCCTTGGGCATTATCATTAGACACCTGATCAATAGCCCGAAATAGCGCTTCATTGTCAAAACAATACGTACCGGTGTTGATCTCAGTTACAAGACGTTCTTCTTCAGAGGCGTCCTTATGCTCAACGATTTTTTGAACCGCTCCGTTTTCGCTGCGAATAATGCGGCCGTATCCGGTTGGATCTTCTGCAACCGCAGTTAAAATCGTAGCTTTCGCTTCTCTTTTTGTATGTTCTTTCAGCATCTGTTCCATCGTCTCTGCTGTCAAAAGCGGCGTATCTCCGCAAATGACAATTGTGACGCCTTTTTCGTCAGCAAGAAATGGCTGTGCCTGTTTTACAGCATGAGCAGTGCCAAGCTGTTCTGCTTGAAGCGCGTACTCGCTTTTATCACCAAGCTGCTTTTTCACTTCTTCCGCACCATGTCCGACAATCGTGACAAGCTTTGATAAAGATAATTTTAAGGCTTCGTCCACGACGTGCTCTACCATAGGCTTACCGCAAACTGGATGAAGGACTTTATAAAGCTTCGATTTCATTCTCGTTCCTTGTCCAGCCGCTAAAACAACTGCAAACCGCTTATCCATTTATTGGCCTCCAATATCCCTTTTATCCATAGAAAAATATATCCTAAATATCTTCTGATTTCAAGGAGACTTCATGAAGTGCAAGAATTTTCTATTGAGTGCAACTAAGTTTGAAAAATCAGAATTAAAAAAGGACCGCCGGCAAAAGGCTTATGTCAGCCCTTTCAGCAGTCCTTGCTTTTTGGTTATTTTTTAAGAAGCTCCAGCTTCTTCGAATTCTAATGCTTCAGTGTCACCCAGACGATGATACTCATTTAACACGGCATCTTGAATCTTTCCTCGCGTGCTTGAATTAATAGGATGAGCAATATCGCGGAACTCTCCATCAGGGGTGCGTTTACTCGGCATCGCAACGAAAAGACCATTGTTTCCATCAATCACACGAATATCATGTACAACAAATTCGTGATCCAGCGTGATGGATGCAATCGCTCTCATGCGACCATCGGTATTCACGCGGCGTAATCTTACGTCAGTAACTTCCACAGTAGTTCACCACCTTTTCCCTATATAAAAGCATTAGTGTATCAATTCCACGATTTTTTCTGAAATCCTGCTCGTTTTTAAAATATTTTTTGAAAAAATAGGATATAGTTACACAATTAGGTCATAAAGCTTTCGTTTCGGGCATAAGGTAAATAAAAAAGTGATCCCGGGCTCTCCCAGAATCACTTTTCTTATTATTTCACCAGTGCAATAACTTCAATCTCGACTAACGCATCCTTCGGGAGTCTCGCGACTTCAACACAAGATCTCGCCGGTTTGTGAGTGTCAAAGTATTGTCCGTACACTTCGTTTACTTCCGCAAACTGTTCCATATCCGCGATAAATACAGTTGCTTTTACAACTGTTTCAAAAGAAGCACCCGCTTCTTCCAGAACCGCCTTTAAATTGCTGAATACTTGATGAGTCTGCTCCTTAATATCGCCGTTCACCATTTCGCCTGAAGGAGTCAAAGGGATTTGACCTGAGCTGTAAAACATATTGTTGACGATAATCCCTTGTGAATAAGGCCCGATTGCCGCTGGGGCATGTTTTGTGTGGACTGCTTTTGTCATGATTCTGTCTCTCCATTCTTTAAAAGATTGTCTTTAAAAAAACGCAGAAAATTGCCATTCTGAATTTCAATGGACTTCTCTTTCATGTTGATGGTTGAAAGAGTAAGAAGTGACATATATTCGTCAACAAGACGTTCATCTACTCCTTCGGCTTCAACTAAGACGCCGATTCCCGCCACATTTGCGTTAAACTCATCCAACAGGTTAATCATACCATTAATGGTGCCGCCTGCTTTCATAAAGTCATCAATAATGAGTACGTTTGAACCCGTTTTCATGCTTCTTTTCGCAAGTGACATTGTTTGAATGCGGTTTGAGGAGCCTGAAACGTAATTAATGCTGACTGTGGAGCCCTCTGTTACCTTATTGTCTTTACGAACGATCACAACAGGCACATTCAAATAGCTTGCAGCTGCATACGCAAGAGGGATGCCTTTCGTGGCAACGGTCATGACAACATCAATTTCGCGTTCTGCAAACACGGAAGCAAACAGCTTCCCTACCTTGGAGAGTACAGATGGCTTTCCTAAGATATCCGTTAAATATACATAACCGCCCGGAAGGATACGCTCAGGATTTGCCAGCGACTGTCCAAGTGTCTGCACAAACTCTTCAGCTTCAGCCTGCTTCATTTTCGGAATATATTTAACGCCTCCGGCAGCTCCGGGAACAGTAAGCAAAGTACCAATCCCCTGCTGTTCAAAGGTTTGTTTAATAATTGTTAAATCTTCACTGATCGATGATTTTGCAGATTCATACCGCTCAGAGAAAAAGGTTAGCGGTATTAACTCGTGCGGATGGGTTAACAAATAATTTGTTAAGTCCACCAATCTGCCGCTGCGACGAAACTTCATGAACTTACCCCCAAAATCCGAATATTTTAAGATCAATATAACTTAACATACGGATTTAATCAAGAGCGTTCTGTTCGCCGATCATTCTCACCGCATAAACTTGATCGCAGAAGCCTCTTAACCCGTTATAAATTCTCTGCACCTTCGACTCATACTGAACCAGTCCAAATACTGTCGGGCCGCTCCCGCTCATTAACACGGCATCTGCACCAAAGCGTTTCATCTGGTTTTTGATCATCGCAACTTCAGGATGCATATCGAGTGTAACAGATTCAAGCACATTGCCTAACCGGCTGCACATCTTCTGAAAACTCTTTTCTTCTATCGCCTCGATCATGCCTTGTACATCGGGATGCTCTATACCATCCAGTTTCAGCGCTCTGTACACTTCAGCAGTTGAAACACCGATTGTCGGCTTCGCTAAAATGACCCAGCAGTGCGGAGGCGTGCTGATATGTTTAATTTTCTCGCCGCGCCCTGTTGCTAATGCAGTTCCGCCATAGACACAAAATGAAACGTCAGAGCCAATTTCTGCTCCAAGCTCAGCAAGCGTTTCCGCAGACAGATTTAAATTCCAAAGTCTGTTCAGCCCTCTGAGTGTCGCCGCCGCATCACTGCTTCCGCCGGCAAGACCGGCAGCCACCGGAATTACCTTCGTAATCATGATGGAAACTCCCTTTTTCACGTTGTATCTGTCCTTGATCAGCTTGGCAGCCTGATAAGCTAAGTTTCTTTGGTCATCAGGCACAAATCGGTTGTGGGAGGAAACCCTCACTTCATCCTCTGCAAGCTCCGTCAATTCAATTCGATCAGCTAAATCAATTGTCGTCATGATCATTTCGACTTCATGATAGCCATCCGGGCGTTTTCGGGTGACGTCAAGTGACAGATTGATCTTAGCTGGCGCTTTTTCTAAAATACGCATAGCTTTCACCTACTTCTCCATCTAAACATAAGTATGAACATTGTATCACATTTGAAGTACAGGATGAACATATCCATATTCAGCCCATTATGTAATTATATCCAAAATAAAAAAACCAGGGAACAGCACGTCCCCCGGGTCACATCCTTATCGGTTATTCTGATTCTGAGCCATTTGCTGTTCGGCGATTTCTATAGCGCGCTTTACCATGTTACCGGCATCGCGAGCCCGAATTTCGCCCCAGCCGCCATTTTTTACTGTGTCATAAAAACCAAGGTCTTTAGCAAGCTCATATTTAAACTCATCTGACATAACTCCACGACGTCTGCCCAAACGAAACAACCCCTTTTTTAGAAGTGATAGCCATTCGTGCACGTCACGATAATATGTGACTGTTTTATCTTTTGTTAAATCAGAAGGAACTTTCGTTTAAATTACTGGAAACCAAAAAAGGGCAAAACAAAAAGCAGTAAACAAAAGGTTCACTGCCCGTTAAAATGCCACTGAGCTTGCGGCGTCATCATTAAATGTCAGCTCAACAGTCTCAGTCAAAATATCAGCATAACTGTATGAAACTCTTTCAAACGAGTTCTCGTCTTGATCTAGTTGTATCACAAAAACAGAAGGGTACGTCTCAGCTAAAATGCCCGAACGCTCAATCGTTTTTCGGCGGCCACCGTTTGCTTTTAACGTCAGCCTTTTACCTAAATTCCCATCAAGCGATCTTTTAATATCGGACAACGTCTTCGCCATTGCATCCACCTCACTACATTTATTGTACAACACGAGCCCATTTTTGTCAAATAAAATTTAAATTATATCAACGTTAATAAGACGTTGTCAATAAAATTATTTTGACAAAATTCTATGATTCCTCAATTATGTTCCGCAAGTTTCGGTAAATTATGTATCATTATGTAAAATAAAAAACCCGCATAGCTCTCCTATGCAGGTTTTCAACTGTTAATTGGACTTATAAGGCATACCAATTCTCAGAACTCCTCTTGTTTCAATACCTCCAAGCCCTTTCTCTCTTGTCAGCGTATTACGGAGCACTTCCCATACATTAATCCGTTCCATAAACGGCGTAAAGCTGATCTTCGCGACGATATATACCGGATCAAGCGCATGAATATTGACTCTTGACGGTGAACTCGCAAAATTCGCACCCGCTCTGATGAGTGATTCAAAATGGGATTGGCAGGCCCCCGCAAAAATAACAAGCTGATCTAAGTGAGGGATCTTTTTTCGGGCTGTTTGAACTGTTTCAACAAAGTGCTTAGAATGTCTGTACGCATTTAAATCATCAATGCCGCCCTTTTGCTTCGAATACGCATCATGCCCTGTGATCACCAGGATATCAGGTCGATATTTGTCGAGCAATTCTTCAATAGAAGCAGACATTTTCTTTTCATGGCAATGGATCCCATAGACCGGCACTCCAATTTTTTTATAGACATTCAGGCATTTTTTCAGATATGCTTCGTCACCATCCAGATGAAGCACTTTGCCCGGCATATGGAAATAATGCTCCTGATGCTGATATTGGCTTGTCGCATAGTACTCCTGCTTTTCTCTGAGCAGCTTATAATCTTGGCGGAGTAATTCGAGCGACTCATTCATTCTGCTCTCATCTTTCTTTTTCCGCATCATCTGCTCATCCTTTTTCACTGCCACCAGATCAGAAAAATCCGAATCAGCAATCAGCCTGACTTCATCTCCATGCAAAATGGCAATTGAATTTCCTTTGCTTGTTTGCTCTATTCCTATAATTCGAAACAAAACATCCATCTGATAGGATTTTCTGGCTACCATATCCCCTATTTGAAATTGCACGTTCCTCACTCCACACATAGACTAAGCCTCATCATGAAAGAAAGCTCCTTGAGAAAGCGCCTTTTTTCGCTGAGTCCAAGTTTTTCTTATCATTGAATGAAAGGTCCTTCTCTAGCCTATGTAGCGGCAGTCCATGTGGTGCGCAAAACAAAAAGCCCTTTTAGAAAAGGGCTTTATACAATCCGTTAGACAGCGCTGCGAACTCCTCAATAGACAGGGATTCACCTCGGCGCTTACCGTCAATATTTGTTTCTTTGAGCACTTGCTCAATCGTTGATTTTTGCGCCTTTCCTTCAGGCAGATTGTTAACTAAGTTATTGAGCAGCGTTTTACGGCGCTGTGCAAAGCTTGCCTTGATGAGCTGAAAGAAAAAAGATTCGTTTTCCACGTCCACTGCCGGGCCGTCTCGGAGAATCAGACGGATGACTGCGGAATCGACATTAGGCTGAGGAACAAATACGGTTTTCGGAACGATCATCACCGTTTTGGCTTCTGTATAAAACTGCACCGCGATTGAAAGCGAGCCGTATTCCTTAGATGAAGGATCAGCCGCCATGCGCTCAGCCACTTCTTTTTGCAGCATAACCACAATCCCTTTCAGCGGAAGATGTTCTTCAAGCAGTTTCATGATAATCGGTGTTGTTACGTAATAAGGAAGGTTGGCAACTACCATGATCTCATCGCAATCTTGAAATTGTTCTTCAATGACCGATTTGACATCAGCCTTTAACACATCATGATGAATAACAGTGACATTGTCGTAAGGTGACAGTGTATCCTTCAGAATCGGCAATAATCGCTGATCAATCTCAAATGCCACGACCTTTTTCGCCCGCTTGGCAAGCTGTTCGGTTAAAGCCCCGATTCCCGGGCCGATTTCAATGACACCTGTTTTCTCAGTCACTTCCGCGTGATCAACAATTCTGTTTAAAATGTTCGTATCAATTAAGAAATTCTGTCCTAAGCTCTTTTTAAAAGAAAAACCGTATTTCTTCAGTATCTCTTTCGTTCTAATCGGTGTCGCAATATCTTTATTCATTCTGTTCCTCCCGCATAACGGTATCGAGCGCACTCATAAAATCACTTTTTTTAATTTGAAACATTTGCAGCCGTTTTTGAAGCTGTTTGCCATTTGTATAGCCGATTTTCAACAGATCACCCAGTCGTTCCCGGCGGCGTTTGGCCGCAGGTCCGCCTATTAGTCCGGCATGAATCAAATCCTCAGCTGAAATGTCACTCGGCTGCGCTTCCATCTCCTCATGCACATTTTCTAAACATGCCCTAATGCTTTCAACCGATGCATGCTCCACACCAATTCCCCGCTTGTTTTTAGGTTTGGCAAGATGTTTTGGCAAAAATGCATGCTTACAGCCGGGCACAGCCTCTGAGATGGTTTTGCGAATCTTCTCTCCCGGAAAGTCCGGATCCGTTAAAACAATGACGCCTCTGGTCTTCTGGGCCAAACGGATTTGGTCAATCACATGATCATCGATGGCTGAACCATTTGTTTCAATTGTGTCTGCATCAACAGCCAATTTGATGCGGGCCGTATCATCACGCCCCTCGACCACAATGATCTCTTTAATTTTCATTATTTCCTCCAAGACAAAATAAAAACTTTTGTATATTCATGAAACTTTTTCTTATGTCGAGCGTCTAATAAGCAGAAAATGCACTTTGTCTATTATAACGAAAAAAACAGAGGGCGCAAAACCCTCTGAATACATAAGTATATACTAATTTAAGATTTTAATTTTGACTGTTTTATTTCCCCATCGGTACGCCGATGATTTCTCTGGGAAAAAGACGTCTATCTTGTTCCCTTTAATCGCTGAACCGGTATCTGCAGCAATAGCATATCCATAGCCTTCCACGTGGACTTTGGAGCCTAGCGGAATGACATTTGGATCCACAGCGATGACTTTGGCATTCGGATTATTTTTTAAATTGACGCCTGTCGCTGTATGTCCTGAACAACCGCTGCAGCTTGCCGTATAAGCCGTAGATGATACAGTCATGACTTTGCCTGTTGATTCATTGCTGCGGGACACAACTGTTTTTGAATCACCTGAAGCACTGACCGTTTCAACTTTTGGACTGCTTTGCTTTGTGCCGACAGCAATCACTTTATCTTTGCTTTGTTCAGCTGTTTCTTCTTTTACAAGCTCTCTGGACACTTCTTTACCGTTTTCTTTAACGACTTCGAAATGTTTTTTTAGCTTGCCTTCTTTTCCTTTTTGGACGACCTTTTCTTTCCCTTTTTCAAGAGAAGCGTCTTCTTGCTTTTTCACATCGAACGCAATCTTCTCTTCAACTACATCGGTGACCTTTTCGATACGAGTAATTGTAATATCAGCCTTTCCTTTCGTCAGCTTTGCATCTAACGCAGGCTTGATTTTATCTTCGTCTTTTATGTTCATCTTTTGCTGTTTTAAAAAGTCAGCGACCGTAGTCGAAGTCGTCCAGATCTTCTTTTGTTTCCCTGCATCATTCACAGTAACCTGAAATGCGGGCTCTATGTTAATCTTCATGTCTTTCGAAATATCTGTATCTATTGCGGGATCAATTTGATCTTGTTCTTTCACATCAACATCTTGTTCGTCCAGTAATGCACCGACCGTTTTTGCTGTTGACCATAATGTCTTTTCTTCCCCGTTTATTGTAAGCTTCACAGGTTTTGCAGCCTCATACACAACGTCCATGTCTGCTGTTATCTTTGTCTGTTTAGCAGGTGTGATCTTGTCTTCGTCTCTTGTCTTTATATCAAGCGTCTCCAAAAGATCACCGACTGTATTTGCATGTGTGCGTATATGTTTCTTTTTGCCATTGATAGAAACTGAGACTGATTGTTTCGTCAGCTCATGAGCCGCGTACGCAGTCCCGCTTCCTGCCAAAAGCAAACAAGCAGCAACCAGAATGACTTTGCTTTTGCTAAGCTTTACGGAAAACAGCTTTTTCATTTTTTGTGTGATGAAAAACGCCTCCTTCTCCTCGGAGAGATTATATAGAGTATCTAAAAGGCTGTCAACCCTCCCTTCTCTTTCTCCCAAAAGCTCAGTGTCTTCTTCATTATCCTGAAATACACTGAGAAACGGAAGAAAGACTTGTCGACAAACCTATCCTATGAGGAGAAGAAAGCATGTAGAACTTTTATAGAAAAACGCTGTAAGGGACAAGCTCTTACAAAACCCGCTAGCGTTTTTTGTCAGTTTATACGGAAAAGTCTTTTCGCATTTTCAGTCGTGATTGACGCAATCTCTTCAAAGGTCATTTCTTTTAATTCGGCGATTTGTTCTGCCACATATTTCACATAGCTTGGCTCATTTCTTTTCCCGCGGAAAGGGTGCGGTGTGAGAAACGGGCAGTCCGTTTCAATCAGCAGCCGGTCATTGGGAATTTCCTTCACTACTTCCTTCGGTTTCTTCGCATTTTTAAATGTCACCGGTCCCCCAAATGATAAATAAAAATTCATTTTCATGCATTCTCTTGCCACTTCCGCACTTCCTGTAAAGCAGTGCATGATTCCGCCCACAGCTTCTGCGCCTTCCTCTTTCAAAATGGTCACGACATCCTCCGTTGCATCACGGTTATGAATGATAATAGGCAAATTGACCTCTTTCGCTAAGGCGATTTGTTTTCTAAACACCTCTTTTTGAATATCTTTAGGTGATTTATCCCAATGATAATCCAGTCCCATTTCCCCTATCGCTACCACTTTCTCATGAGCAGAAAGCTCTTTAATCCACGCTAAGTCTTCCTCTGTCATGTCAATAGCGTCAACAGGGTGCCAGCCAATGGCTGCATAAATAAAATCATATTCCTCAATCATTTCCATCGCACGGGTAATCGTCGGACGGTCAAAACCAACTACGACAATTCGTTCAACTTTTTCAGCTTTTGCCCGTTCAATAACCTCTTCAAGATCAGTATCATATTGTTCTGCATTTAAATGCGCGTGAGTGTCAAATAACATAAGTGAAAAACTCCTTTCTTGTCGAAACACAAAAGGTGTTCGACGAATTGTTACACGTGAAACACCTTTTGTTTATCATTATTTAATTCTTGTGCCTTTTGGTAACGACTGATCGATAGATACGACCTTTAAAACGCCGTCTGCTTCTCCTGCAAGGATCATACCTTGAGAAAGCTCTCCTCTGAGTTTAACCGGTTTTAGATTTGTTACACAAACGAGTTTTTTTCCAACAAGCTCTTCAGGCGTATAATGCTTCGCAATGCCGGATACCACTTGGCGCTTTTCAAAACCAAGATCAAGCTGCAGCTTCAATAAACGGTCTGCTTTTTTCACTGGTTCTGCCTCAATGACCTCAGCTACGCGAAGCTCTACATCCATAAATTGATCAATCGTAATTTCAGGTAAACGATCGACCTCTTGCGGCTCTTCTTCTTTTGTTTCTTCTTTCGCTGGTGCCGAACCTTGCATTTTCCCTTTGATGTAAGCAATTTCTTCTTCTGCCTCTAAACGAGGGAACAATGGCTCGCCTTTTTGTACTTTTGTATCTTTCAGCTGGCCGAAAGCTGTAATGCTGTCCCAAGCTTTTAAAGATTCATCAGTAATGCCCAGCTGCTCGAACATTTTTTCAGGTGTTTTTGTTAAGAATGGCTGAAGCAGTACCGCTGAAATACGCAATGATTCAGCGAGGTGATACATAACTGATCGCAATTCTTCTTCTTTTGCCGGATCTTTCGCAAGCACCCATGGAGCTGTCTCATCAATGTATTTGTTTGTGCGGCTGATGAGCTGCCATAAAGTCGAAAGTGCTACCGAGAACTCCATATTTTCCATTGCTTTCTCATAAGCTTTCACTGTTTCTTCAGCAACGGAAGTGAGCGTTTGGTCAAATTCCGTAACAGCACCTTTGTAAGAACCGATTTGTCCGTCAAAATACTTGTTAATCATCGCAACAGTACGATTCAATAGATTTCCTAAATCATTCGCTAAATCATAATTAATCCGCTCAACAAATCCTTCCGGCGTGAATACACCGTCAGATCCGAACGGCACTTCGCGAAGCAGGTAATAGCGAAGCTCGTCTAAACCATAGCGTTCAATTAATGTAACCGGATCTACAACGTTTCCTTTTGATTTCGACATTTTTCCGTCTTTCATCAAAAGCCAGCCATGCGCGAATACTTGCTTTGGCAGCGGAAGATCCAGCGCCATCAGCATAATTGGCCAGTAAATAGTATGGAATCGTACAATCTCCTTACCGACTAAATGAACATCGGCAGGCCAATATTTTTGATAAAGCTCATCATTTTCTGTATCATAACCGAGTGCCGTTAAATAGTTAAATAGTGCGTCAATCCAAACATATACAACATGCTTTGGATTTTCCGGCACCTTCACGCCCCAATCAAAAGTGGTACGTGATACTGCCAAATCCTCAAGTCCAGGTTTGATAAAGTTATTAATCATTTCGTTTTTGCGTGATTCTGGCTGAATGAATGTCGGGTTTTCTTCATAGTATTTCAGAAGACGATCCGCGTATTTCCCCATGCGGAAGAAATAAGATTCCTCTTTGATCAATTCAACTGGGTGACCGCTGTCAGGGCTTTTTCCGCCGATGACCTCTCCCTTTTCATTCCGCTCAATATCAACGAGCTGAGTTTCCGTGTAGAACGTTTCATCAGGGATGCTGTACCAGCCTTCATACTCATCAAGATAGATGTCCCCGTTATCAAGAAGCTTTTGAAACACCTTTTCAATGACAACTTTATGCCGTTTTTCTGTCGTGCGGATAAAGTCGTCGTTTGAGATTTCAAGCTGCTTCCACAGTTTTTGAATATCTGCCGCTGCGCGATCCACATACTCCTGAGGTGTAATGTTTTCCTGTTCAGCTTTTTGCTGGATCTTTTGTCCATGCTCGTCCGTTCCCGTTAAATAGCGAACATCGAACCCTTTTAATCTTTTGTAACGTGCCATTGCATCTCCCGCGACTGTCGTATATGCATGGCCGATATGTAATTTTCCGCTCGGATAATAAATCGGTGTTGTAATGTAAAATGTATTGTTTTCTTGCGGCATCTTGAAACCTCCTAATCAGAATGTCAAAAAGCTCCCGCCCAAAGGACGAGAGCGGCGATAAGTGCAAATCATATATGAATATTATTTATATTTATCCTTTATCTATGATACCATCTTAGCCTTTAAGATCAAGAATATATACATACGCCCTGAAAAAGAATAATTAAAATTAAAAATCTTTAATGAAAATAAAAAAAGTCTGTTCGTGTCGAATTTTGTCGTATATAATCAAATGAAATAAAAAACTTTGGTTCGAAAGTCTTGATTTAAAAGGATTTTTAGTAGGATAATAGCTTTATTAAATATTTATAAAATGCTGTTATTTCGGTAGTTTCTAAGACATTACTGACTATAAGAACTAATTCTTACAATCAATAGTAAACAAAATGATTGACGATTATTGGAAACCTTGTTATGCTATGAAGGTAAGGATTTTGTCGAATAATGACGAAGAAAAATATAATTTAAACAAATAAGTATCTCTTGGGAGGAGAATGTTTATGAAATCTACTGGTATTGTACGTAAAGTTGATGAATTAGGACGTGTAGTTATTCCTATCGAACTGCGTCGTACTCTTGGAATCGCAGAAAAAGATGCTCTTGAAATCTATGTTGATGATGAAAAAATCATCCTTAAAAAATATAAACCAAACATGACTTGCCAAGTAACTGGTGAAGTTTCTGATGATAACCTTAAACTTGCAGGCGGTAAATTGGTTCTTAGTAAAGAAGGCGCTGAGCAAATCATCAGCGAAATCCAAAACCAGCTTCAAAACCTTAAATAATCATTTCTTGTACAAAAAACGTTCTTGTTATGACACAAGAACGTTTTTTTATTGCTTAATATGGTAAGCATCGTACACTTCACGCTTTGGTACATTGCGATCGACTGCTGCTTTTTTAATGGCTTCTTTAGACGTAGCGCCTTTCGAGATGTAATGCTCGACATGTTCTTTCGCAGTGAGGGTTTCCCACCATTGTTCTTCCTCATCTACCTCTTCATTATTACTTCCTTCTACGACAAGACAAAACTCGCCGCGTATCTGATCCTCGTTTGCCCATCCAATGACCTCAGATATGGTTCCTCGAATAAACTCTTCATATTTCTTAGTGAGTTCACGCGTTACAGCTATTTCCCGATCTCCTAATATCTCTGCCATCGCTGACAAGGTTTCCTTCAATCTGTGAGGCGCTTCATAAAAAATGATCGTTTCCCGCCGTTTTTTAAGGGCTTCAAGCTCCTTCTTCTTTTCTTTTTTCTGTCTGTTGAGAAAACCGTAAAAGAAAAAAGGCTGCGGTACAATACCTGAAGCAATAAGAGCTGTTAATGCGGCATTTGCTCCCGGCAGCGGAACAACATAACCGCCTATATCCGTAAAATCCTTTACAATTTCCGCTCCGGGATCAGAAATCGTCGGCAGACCGGCATCACTGACAAGAGCAATGTTTTTTCCCGATTTCAGCCATTCAATAATTTTGTGCCCACTGCTTTCTTTATTGTGTTCGTGATAGCTGACGAGCGGTGTTTCAATTTCATATACATGACAAAGCTTTTTCGTTTGCCTCGTATCTTCCGCAGCAATCGCATCCACTGATTTCAGCGTGTCGATCGCCCGGAATGTCATGTCCTCTAGATTTCCGATTGGGGTTGGGACCAAGTAAAGAATTCCCATGTCCGACTTTCCATTAAAGCTCATTTGGCGCCTTAACATATACAGCCTCCTTGGTGTTCCGCTTTTCTTCTATATAAAGCTCTTTTTTCTTTCGAGTTAGTTTTTTGAAATAATATTCCGCCTGCATAGCTTCCCGCTTTGTTGAAAAGCTCTCGGCAAAAATTAATTCAACCGGACGTCTTACTTTAGTGTACTTTGCGCCCTTTCCATCATTGTGTGTTTTCACTCGTTTATGCAGATCGTTGGTATACCCGGCATACCAGCTATTGTCCTTACATTTCACGACGTAGAAGAAATGGTTATTTGTCTCCATATAAAATGGTCCTGATTTCTTTTGTATATTCATTTTGTTCATCATAAACGAATAAAGGAGGAAGAATTTTTAAATCCGGGCGCCCGCCTTTGATACCTTCAACCAAAATGGTATTGGCTTCTTTCCCTTGCTTCGGATAGACAAATTGTACACGTTTTGGCTCGATTTGATAAGCCTTCATCAGTTCAAAAATCTCTAGAAGCCTTCCCGGCCGGTGAACAAGAGCTGCTTTTCCCCCTTGCTTGAGCAGCTTGCTGCTGACTGAAATGACATCCTCCAGTGTGCAGTGGATTTCATGTCTTGCAATTCGGAGATGCTCATTCATGTTTTGTTCAGTTTGTTTCGGTGTTTTAAAATACGGCGGATTGCAGGTGACAACATCATATCGATTATGTCCAAGTTTCTCCGGCATGTTTTTCAGGTCATCATGTATGAACTGAATCTGATCCTGCAGCTTATTATACTCCACGCTGCGAACAGCCATATCATGCAGCCTTTCTTGTATTTCGACTCCCAGAATGTCTGCTTTTGATCTTGTACTGAGCAGCAGCGGCACAATACCATTGCCGGTGCATAAATCAACGATTTTCCCTTTTTGAATCGGAACGTACGCAAATTTGGACAGAAGCACAGCGTCCAACGAAAAAGCAAACACTGTTGGGCTTTGTATGATTTTCATGTCCTCTGCCAGCAAATAGTCTAATCTTTCATCATCATGTAATGAAACCATCTTCTTATCCTTTCAGTACCTTTGAAAAAGGCTCCCGTCTTATGCGGAAGCCTTTTCCCTATTTTTTATTTAAGAATGACAGACAGAAAAGACAATCCTCTTTTCGAACACTTCCATAGTGGACATTGCAGATATGAAATCCTTCTTGATACAGACGTGCCAGATTATCATATCCTTCCCCTATATCAGTTTGCTCTGTCTTCTGTGTTTTTGATTCTTTTTTATCAGCTTTGAACTTTTCAATCTGCTGCGTCGTATCGTCCAGCCGTTTGCGCAAATGCTTGTTTTCAAGCTGTAAATGATGATTTTCCTCAATCATCTCACCGATATGCTGCTTCAAATCCCCCAGCTGCCGGTACAGTGAACCAATTTGTTCTTCTAAGTTAATGACTGTATCAAATAACTCTTTTTTATCCAAGGTTCCACACCTCGTTAATCTGTGGTTTGTGCGGATACGACGCCCTCTTCCAAGAGCTCTTCCCAAGTATATTCTATCACTTTTTCA
This sequence comes from Bacillus sp. JZ109, assembly GCF_053903135.1. NCBI lineage: Bacteria > Bacillati > Bacillota > Bacilli > Caryophanales > Bacillaceae > Bacillus > Bacillus sp. JZ109. The sequence continues at coordinate 4,062,948 of NZ_CP096388.1, forward strand.
CGGTTTATCAGTTCCACCTGAAGCACCCGTTCCAGAATATTTAGTCCGACGACCTTCGCGGGACCGTTTGCTGTCGTTATCATTTCTCCTATATCCGGAAGCTGTTCTTTTGCCGTCTCATACTCATCGTTCTCATATTTTAGACAGCACATCAATCGTCCGCAAAGACCCGAAATCTTCGTAGGATTTAAAGACAAGTTCTGATCCTTGGCCATTTTAATGGAAACGGGTTCAAAATCTCCAAGAAACGTTGAACAGCAAAGCATTCTTCCGCAAGGACCGATTCCTCCGAGCATTTTTGCCTCATCCCTCACTCCGATTTGGCGCAGCTCAATTCTTGTCTTAAAGATAGAAGCCAAATCCTTTACAAGCTCTCTAAAGTCGACTCGGCCGTCAGCAGTGAAGTAAAAAATGACTTTATTGCGATCAAACGTGAATTCAACATCGACCAGCTTCATATCCAAGCCATGCTCAATCACTTTCTTTTGGCAGATATCAAATGCTGATAGTGCTTCCTGTTTATTTTCTTCTACAATGAGAAGATCGCGTTCGTCAGCAACACGTATCACTTTTCGAAGGGGAAGCACCACATCATGCTCATCCACCTGTTTATTTGCAATTACGACCTGGCCGTACTCAACGCCTCTGACAGTTTCTACAATTACGCAGCTGTCATGTTCTATATGAAATCCATTCGGATCAAAATAATATATTTTACCCGCTTTCTTAAAGCGGACACCAATTACATTGTACAAGCTTATCCCTCCTGCAACATTAACACCAAGTGCTCCATTAATCCTTGTACATTCACATTGGAATGAAGCCGTTTCTTTGCTTCTAAAACAGCAAGTATCTGATTCGTAACGCTTTGTTGTGTTGATTGTAGCGCATGCTGTTTTATTGATTGGAATAAGTCTTGATAAATCAATTTATCTTCATTTCCTATTTGGATGGACAACACATCACGATATATCAATAAGAGCATATCAAGACCCATTTCTTGATGGGTTTTTTCTTTGAAAAAGGGCATCCATTGATCTTGAATAAAGAAAAAAGCATGTCCTTTCCGCTGGTGTAGGACTTCATACAATTTTATCACTTTCGCTCTAGACTCTGCAAACTCATCATTTCGACTTAATTCGACTGCTTCTGCTACATTATTGGTCATGTTGGCCAGAAGCCTTGCCATATGAGGCGAGACGTCCTGTTCGATCAGTCTATCTTCAATTGCTTTCGGCTGCAAAGGCTGAAAAGGAAGGGTTTGGCATCTTGAAATGATGGTATCCAATAACCTTTGGGGCTGCTCAGTGATGAGGACGGCCATTGTATCTTTGTTCGGTTCTTCTAAAAATTTCAGCAGGCTGTTCGCCGCATTTGCTGTCATTTGATCTGCGTGCGAAATAATATACAGCTTTTTATGCGATTCAAGTCCTGTCTTAGAAAACTCTTCTTGGAGCGCTTGAATTTGCGCCTTTTTGATTGATAAGCCATCAGGCTGAACAAGATGGAGATCAGGATGGTTCCCTGACTCTATCCGTTTACAGTTTCGGCAGCTCTCACAAGGCTCCGCGCCATCCTCCAGACAAAAGAAGCTTTTTGCAAGAAGCAGCGCGGCATCAAGCTTGCCTGTTCCTTTTTTTCCCTCAAACAAATAAGCGTGTGATAGTCTGTCCTTCTCAATACTATTATATAAAAGCTTCATCACTCTGGGCTGAAGCTCGTTCATTTCCTTCCAGGATATTGCCATTGTATCACTCTCTATGTGTAAAGGTTAATTAATAAACCTTTTATTTCGCCAATACGCTCCAGCAAATCAATTGCCGGTTTTTCCTGATCCATCATCTCTTCCGTAAGCTGTATCAATTTGTCATCTATTTCTTTCACAAGTCCCAGCGTTCTGCTGTTCCCGTAAAGGTCAAAGCTTTTCGATGTTTCATGTGAAAGGCCGCTGTCCACAGCTTCTTTGACAAAACGTTTCACAAGTCCTTTAAATCTCGCTAAGTCTTTAAAATTCCGAGATTTCGTTAGCCTTTTTCCGAATGCTTCTATATCAGATAACAGCCTGGTAAGCTGATCAAGCTTCATTTTGCTGCTTTGGTTTTCCATTGATGTTTTAAACGATGCCGTGATCTCAGATGTTTTCACAGAGGGAATCTGTTTATTATCTATAAATGTACGTATATCTTTATTAATTTTCACAGTTTCAGATCCTTAAAATTGATGAAATTCATCGACTGGAAGGACAAATACTGTCGCTCCGCCAACTTCAACTTCGACTGGATAAGGGACATAGGAATCAGCATTTCCGCCCATTGGAGATACAGGGGCAATCATCTGATCACGTTTCTGCCCGTTTTCTTTAATGAGACTCAACGCTTTATTGACGCGTATATCCTCGACACCGATCATAAACGTTGTATTGCCTGATTTAAGAAATCCTCCTGTCGTCGCAAGCTTTGTGACTCTGAAGTTGTGATCCGTTAAGGTTTTCAAAAGTCTGTTGCTGTCCTGATCTTGTACAACTGCCACTATCAATTTCATCTGTGAAGGCCTCCTTTAGATTGGAAACAACGTGATCTCGTTTACATTATTATATCAACTATTGGGAAACAGGTCACAATTGAATTTTTTTCAACGCTTCATCGATCACCTTTAGAACATCCTGAACGACGAGGTCTTTGGATTGCCCGGCATCAACTGAATGAAATCTTTCCGGAAATCGCTTTATCAGCTCTTGATAACCTTCTTGTACTTTTGTATGAAAGTCCAGTTTTTCTAAATCGAGCCTGTTTTTCTCCCGTGAGCCGTTTGCGTAAATACGCTTCAGTCCTTCTTCCGGATCAATTGAAAAATAAACCGTTACATGGGGCATCATATCTCCAATGGCAAATTCATTAATGGACAGAACCTCATCAATTCCAAGTCCTCTTGCATATCCTTGATACGCAAGAGAACTGTCTATGAATCTGTCGCAAAGAACGATAAACCCCTGTTCTAAAGCAGGTTTTACTTTTTCAACTAAATGCTGGCGTCTTGCAGCCGCATATAAGAGAGCTTCTGTTTTTGGGTCCATTAATGTATTGTTCTCATTCAGAATAACCTCTCGAATTTGTTCTGCAATATCTATTCCGCCTGGCTCTCGAGTTGCCATAACCTGAAGGCCTTCTGCTGTCAGTATGTTTTTGATCTCCTGCAGAACAGTCGTTTTTCCTGCACCTTCAGGACCTTCGAATGTAATAAATAAACAGCTCATGATTTCTCCTCTTCTATATAAACAAGTAGTTGTTTCTCTTTGATTTTCATATTCCCTTGAACATGCGTTTTCATGCTGATCAAGCGGCTGAGCTTTTGCACACTTTCTTTTGTTATTCTTTCTCCCGCCATAATCATCGGGATACCCGGAGGATAAGGGATGATATCTTCTGCATTCAGCCGGCCAGCTGCTTCCTCAAAGCTCACATATTCTTTCTTAAACGAATGTAAGACCTTTTTTGGATAAGGCAAGACAGTAACAGGCTGCACACCCCATTCTGCAGAAACAAACGTCTGATCCGGAGGCGTTTTCTCAATTCCTTCATCGATGCTTCTAATGGTTTCAGCATTTATTCTCCGTTTTCCTCCCAATGGGAGAACGAGCAGTACTTGATTTTCATCAGCAAGCTCAGTGAATATGTTGGCACGCTCTAATATGCTTTGCAGCGTATAGCCAGAATGCCCGCGTTTTGAACGAATTGTGAGCTTCAGCGGGTCCGTGATGATCAGTGGATTAGCAGGGTTAACAGCTTCTGCATTTGTAAGTGAATCAAACGTTTGTTTAAGTGTTTGTATCCGCTGCAGAATGTCAGAAAGCTTTTGTTCTTCTATAATATGCTGTACATAAGCGCGGGCAATATCTAACGAAGCCATAATCGGATAAGACGGGCTGCTGCTTTGTAATCGGTTTAAATACTCTGCCACCCGATCCCTGTTAATCCTGCAGCTGGTGTTGAGATGCAAATAAGAACCCATCGTCATGGCAGGCAGCGTTTTGTGGGCCGACTGAACAACAATATCTGCCCCCATTTTTAAAGCTGAGACCGGAAAAGGCTCACCTAAAATAAAATGTGCGCCATGCGCTTCATCGACCAAAACAGGAATCCCGTAATGATGGGCTTCAGTAATGATCTCAGTCAAATCAGCACTATGTCCGTAATATGTCGGATTGGTCAGTACCAAGCCTTTCGCATCTGGATATGCTGCCAGGGCCTCTTTAATTGTTCCAAGCGGAACATGCGTAGGCACATGCATCGCTGAATCAACGTCAGGTGCAAGATAAACCGGCTCAGCACCGGCCAAATCAACAGCATGAAATACAGATTTATGACAGTTTCTTTGAACCAGAATTGTATCACCAGGTTCACAAACAGATAAAATCATCGCTAAGTTTCCGACAGTCGTACCATTTACCAGAAAAAAACTTTCCGCCGATCCATATAATTGACTGACAAGCTCCTGAGCTTCCTTAATCACCCCGGAAGGATGATGGAGATCATCCAGTCCTGCCAGTTCAGTTACATCAATGGTGAGAAGCGGATCGAATATTGACTTAGCGTCATCAAAAAAGACATCTCCATTGTGATGTCCCGGAACATGAAATGAATGAGAATTTCTTCTCGCATGTTGAATTAATGCTTTATATAAAGGTGTGTTCATGAAAACAATCCTTTGAATGTGTCTTCTTACACCTTATTATATCGTGCCTCTGAGAGAACTTAAAGCCAGACTTACTGGTAACTATCTTTCCTTATTGTAAGCAGCTTTTGCTTCAGGTCGCCTTCCATCATCATGAGCTCTTCTTCTGCCTGACGGCGTTTGATTCGTCCTTCTTCTTGTATAGTCAGTGTTTCTTCAAGCGTGCTTATTAAGCTTTCCTGCACCTTCTTCAAGGTATCTATATCAACAAGGCCTCTTTCATTTGCCCGTGCAGTTTCAATTGTATTGGTTTTTAAAAGGTCCGCATTTTTCAGCAAAAGCTCATTAGTTGTATCAGATACTTTCTGTTGTGCATCCACTGCATTGCGCTGCCTTAAAAGCGTCAGTGCAATGGCAACTTGATTTTTCCATAACGGAATCGCTGTCACAATGGATGACTGAATCTTTTCAGCTAACGCTTGGTTTGTATTTTGAATCAGCCTGATTTGCGGTGCACTTTGAATTGTAATTTGCCTGCTCAGCAACAAATCATGAACTCTTTTATCTAACCGGTCAGCAAATTGAATTAAATCATTCACCTCTTGAACGGCCATTTGGTTATGATCACTCGATTCAGCCTGTTGCTTCAGTTCAGGAATTGTTTTCGTTTTTAATTCCTCAAGCTTCAGTTCTCCTGCAGCAATATAAACATTCAGCGCGGCAAAATATTCTTTATTTTTTTCATATAACTGCTCTAACAGCTTGTTGTCACTGATTAAAGCATTTTTAGAGTGCTCCAGCTTCAAGCTGATTCTGTCTATCTGCACACTGGTCTTTTGGTATTTAGACAGCACCTCTTGAAGAGAACTTGATACTCTTCCAAACATGCGTGCCAAAAAACCCTTTTTCTTAGATTGGAGATCATCAGGATTTACTTGCTCCAGCTTTTTCATCAGCTCTCCAAGTATTTCGCCAATCTCCCCGACATCCTTCTTTTGAACATGATTAATCATATCATGAGAAAAGTTCAGCAGTTTAGATTGAGCTTGTGAACCGTATAAGACAATGCTTTGCATATTTTTATGATCAATCTGTCCAGCAAGCTGAATTGCTTTTTCCTTGTTTTCCTCAGGAAGAACATCAACAAGCCGTACTTGCTCTTTCTCTGCTTTTACAGCCTCCGAACCTGGTATCTCTATGTTACCACCAAAAGGATCTGCCAATAATTCATCTATATGAAGGTCGCTTTGGTCTCGGTTCATCGCTCTTACCCTCTTCCCTTATTTCTTTAATGAATGTTTTGCTGCGTCTAATTCAAACTGCAACTCGTCAATTTCATCACCCATTGCTTGAGTTAAATCTTCCTCTAAACGCTTGGTCAATTCAGTAAGAGTGATGCGTGTCTCACTTAACGACATCGACAGTTCTTTGCTTTTTTTTGGGTGAGATGATAGAAAAGCATACTTCTCTGTCAATTCAACAACCGAATCGAGAGTTTGATAAAAAAATCGTTCTGCCTGATAAAACCGCTTTGGCTCTTTTTTGGTGAGGAGATAAATCCTTCTCACAATCCTTAGCATTTCTGCATTTTGCTTAAACATTTGAATGCTTTTAGCCTGAAACAAGGCTTTCCTAAGACGGACCATTTTCTGCCTTGCTTCCTCTAAATTTTTCTTAATGTAAGCATACTCTCTTCCTGTCAATTCATGCTTTTTAAGAAATAACCGTCTTGCATTCCAGATGCCAGCTATATATACGGCTGCTCCAGAAGCAAGCCCATAAACAATAGATAAAAAAAGCGACTGGTTTAAACCAAAAAAGCTCAATATTCCAATGAAAACAAAAGTCGCACTGCTAGTTAAACTCCACATCAAAAAGTAAAAAAATCTCTGCATGAGATAATCGACTCCTGTGTCTATACTCAGTTTTAATATTATTATCTACTACGTTCAATCCTTAAACAAGTTTCATCTTCTTTTTATTATTAAGAGTATAAAAAAAGACCTTTTCAGGTCTATGAATATAATGGCGGTGTATGAATGCTCTTTAGTTTTTTTACGTAAAACGCATAGTCAGGATCAGAAGTTGATGTAGAAATTACTTTTCTCTCACAATCTAAGCATATGAATTTCGTATAAAGATGAATGCCTCTATTCTTCTCTTGATCACAAATCACACATGTATGATTAAGTTTAACTGTTTCGTCCATCTTCTCCACCTCCGTACAATTAGCCTCCCCTTAAAACGGATATTGTATACACTATTTAGATCTTTTCGAAACTTGAAATCAGTATATGGGCTGTATAAGCCCTCGGTGTTTGTATTTGTTTGATTTTCTCGATCTTGAGTAAACAAAAAACCCAGCTCAATGAGCTGGGTTTAAGCTTGCTTGGCGGCGTCCTACTCTCACAGGGGGAAACCCCCGACTACCATCGGCGCTGAAGAGCTTAACTTCCGTGTTCGGTATGGGAACGGGTGTGACCTCTTCGCTATCGCCACCAAACAAATTGAGAGTGTTCTCTCAAAACTAGATAACAGGTGTGACATCATTCAAAATATGGTTAAGTCCTCGATCGATTAGTATCTGTCAGCTCCATGTGTCGCCACACTTCCACCTCAGACCTATCAACCTGATCATCTTTCAGGGATCTTACTTCCTTGCGGAATGGGAAATCTCATCTTGAGGGGGGCTTCATGCTTAGATGCTTTCAGCACTTATCCCGTCCGCACATAGCTACCCAGCGATGCCCTTGGCAGAACAACTGGTACACCAGCGGTGCGTCCATCCCGGTCCTCTCGTACTAAGGACAGCTCCTCTCAAATTTCCTGCGCCCGCGACGGATAGGGACCGAACTGTCTCACGACGTTCTGAACCCAGCTCGCGTACCGCTTTAATGGGCGAACAGCCCAACCCTTGGGACCGACTACAGCCCCAGGATGCGATGAGCCGACATCGAGGTGCCAAACCTCCCCGTCGATGTGGACTCTTGGGGGAGATAAGCCTGTTATCCCCGGGGTAGCTTTTATCCGTTGAGCGATGGCCCTTCCATGCGGAACCACCGGATCACTAAGCCCGACTTTCGTCCCTGCTCGACTTGTAGGTCTCGCAGTCAAGCTCCCTTGTGCCTTTACACTCTGCGAATGATTTCCAACCATTCTGAGGGAACCTTTGGGCGCCTCCGTTACCTTTTAGGAGGCGACCGCCCCAGTCAAACTGCCCACCTGACACTGTCTCCCCGCCCGATAAGGGCGGCGGGTTAGAAGGTCAATACAGCCAGGGTAGTATCCCACCGATGCCTCCACCGAAGCTGGCGCTCCGGTTTCCAAGGCTCCTACCTATCCTGTACAAGCTGTACCAACATTCAATATCAGGCTGCAGTAAAGCTCCACGGGGTCTTTCCGTCCTGTCGCGGGTAACCTGCATCTTCACAGGTACTATAATTTCACCGAGTCTCTCGTTGAGACAGTGCCCAGATCGTTGCGCCTTTCGTGCGGGTCGGAACTTACCCGACAAGGAATTTCGCTACCTTAGGACCGTTATAGTTACGGCCGCCGTTTACTGGGGCTTCAATTCGCACCTTCGCTTACGCTAAGCGCTCCTCTTAACCTTCCAGCACCGGGCAGGCGTCAGCCCCTATACTTCGCCTTACGGCTTCGCAGAGACCTGTGTTTTTGCTAAACAGTCGCCTGGGCCTATTCACTGCGGCTCTCTCGGGCTTGCACCCTAACAGAGCACCCCTTCTCCCGAAGTTACGGGGTCATTTTGCCGAGTTCCTTAACGAGAGTTCTCTCGATCACCTTAGGATTCTCTCCTCGCCTACCTGTGTCGGTTTGCGGTACGGGCACCTCTCACCTCGCTAGAGGCTTTTCTTGGCAGTGTGGAATCAGGAACTTCGCTACTATATTTCGCTCGCCATCACAGCTCAGCCTTATGGGAAACGGATTTGCCTATTTCCCAGCCTAACTGCTTGGACGCGGATATCCAATACCGCGCTTACCCTATCCTCCTGCGTCCCCCCATTGCTCAAATGGTGAGGAGGTGGTACAGGAATATCAACCTGTTGTCCATCGCCTACGCCTTTCGGCCTCGGCTTAGGTCCCGACTAACCCTGAGCGGACGAGCCTTCCTCAGGAAACCTTAGGCATTCGGTGGAGGGGATTCTCACCCCTCTTTCGCTACTCATACCGGCATTCTCACTTCTAAGCGCTCCACCAGTCCTTCCGGTCTGGCTTCACAGCCCTTAGAACGCTCTCCTACCACTGTTCGAAGAACAGTCCGCAGCTTCGGTGATACGTTTAGCCCCGGTACATTTTCGGCGCAGAGTCACTCGACCAGTGAGCTATTACGCACTCTTTAAATGGTGGCTGCTTCTAAGCCAACATCCTGGTTGTCTAAGCAACTCCACATCCTTTTCCACTTAACGTATACTTTGGGACCTTAGCTGGCGGTCTGGGCTGTTTCCCTTTCGACTACGGATCTTATCACTCGCAGTCTGACTCCCAAGGATAAGTCATTGGCATTCGGAGTTTGACTGAATTCGGTAACCCGGTAGGGGCCCCTAGTCCAATCAGTGCTCTACCTCCAAGACTCTTACCTTGAGGCTAGCCCTAAAGCTATTTCGGAGAGAACCAGCTATCTCCAGGTTCGATTGGCATTTCACCCCTACCCACACCTCATCCCCGCACTTTTCAACGTGCGTGGGTTCGGGCCTCCATTCAGTGTTACCTGAACTTCACCCTGGACATGGGTAGATCACCTGGTTTCGGGTCTACGACCACGTACTCATGCGCCCTATTCAGACTCGCTTTCGCTGCGGCTCCGCATCTTCTGCTTAACCTTGCACGGGATCGTAACTCGCCGGTTCATTCTACAAAAGGCACGCCATCACCCGTTAACGGGCTCTGACTACTTGTAGGCACACGGTTTCAGGATCTCTTTCACTCCCCTTCCGGGGTGCTTTTCACCTTTCCCTCACGGTACTGGTTCACTATCGGTCACTAGGGAGTATTTAGCCTTGGGAGATGGTCCTCCCGGATTCCGACGGAATTTCACGTGTTCCGCCGTACTCAGGATCCACTCAGGAGAGAACGAAGTTTTGACTACAGGGCTGTTACCTCCTATGGCGGGCCTTTCCAGACCTCTTCATCTACCTCGTTCCTTTGTAACTCCGTACAGAGTGTCCTACAACCCCAAGAGGCAAGCCTCTTGGTTTGGGCTAATCCCGTTTCGCTCGCCGCTACTCAGGGAATCGCATTTGCTTTCTCTTCCTCCGGGTACTTAGATGTTTCAGTTCCCCGGGTCTGCCTTCTCATATCCTATGAATTCAGATATGGATACCACTCCATTACGAGTGGTGGGTTTCCCCATTCGGAAATCTCCGGATCAAAGCTTGCTTACAGCTCCCCGAAGCATATCGGTGTTCGTCCCGTCCTTCATCGGCTCCTAGTGCCAAGGCATCCACCGTGCGCCCTTTCTAACTTAACCGTTAAAAAGAATCACTATGTGATATCTTGTATTACTAATTGAATGTGATGTCTACTGTTATCTAGTTTTCAAAGAACACGTTGGTGGAGCCTAGCGGGATCGAACCGCTGACCTCCTGCGTGCAAAGCAGGCGCTCTCCCAGCTGAGCTAAGGCCCCGTTATATAAGATGGTGGGCCTGAGTGGACTCGAACCACCGACCTCACGCTTATCAGGCGTGCGCTCTAACCAGCTGAGCTACAGGCCCATCTTAACTTATTCAAGGAACAAAGTTCCTTCAAAACTAAACAAGACAGGGAACGTTCTGTTTATAAGACCCAAGGTCTTATATTCCGTAAAATATCCTTAGAAAGGAGGTGATCCAGCCGCACCTTCCGATACGGCTACCTTGTTACGACTTCACCCCAATCATCTGTCCCACCTTCGGCGGCTGGCTCCTAAAAGGTTACCTCACCGACTTCGGGTGTTACAAACTCTCGTGGTGTGACGGGCGGTGTGTACAAGGCCCGGGAACGTATTCACCGCGGCATGCTGATCCGCGATTACTAGCGATTCCAGCTTCACGCAGTCGAGTTGCAGACTGCGATCCGAACTGAGAACAGATTTGTGGGATTGGCTTAACCTCGCGGTTTCGCTGCCCTTTGTTCTGTCCATTGTAGCACGTGTGTAGCCCAGGTCATAAGGGGCATGATGATTTGACGTCATCCCCACCTTCCTCCGGTTTGTCACCGGCAGTCACCTTAGAGTGCCCAACTGAATGCTGGCAACTAAGATCAAGGGTTGCGCTCGTTGCGGGACTTAACCCAACATCTCACGACACGAGCTGACGACAACCATGCACCACCTGTCACTCTGCCCCCGAAGGGGACGTCCTATCTCTAGGATTGTCAGAGGATGTCAAGACCTGGTAAGGTTCTTCGCGTTGCTTCGAATTAAACCACATGCTCCACCGCTTGTGCGGGCCCCCGTCAATTCCTTTGAGTTTCAGTCTTGCGACCGTACTCCCCAGGCGGAGTGCTTAATGCGTTAGCTGCAGCACTAAGGGGCGGAAACCCCCTAACACTTAGCACTCATCGTTTACGGCGTGGACTACCAGGGTATCTAATCCTGTTCGCTCCCCACGCTTTCGCTCCTCAGCGTCAGTTACAGACCAGAGAGTCGCCTTCGCCACTGGTGTTCCTCCACATCTCTACGCATTTCACCGCTACACGTGGAATTCCACTCTCCTCTTCTGCACTCAAGTTCCCCAGTTTCCAATGACCCTCCCCGGTTGAGCCGGGGGCTTTCACATCAGACTTAAGAAACCGCCTGCGAGCCCTTTACGCCCAATAATTCCGGACAACGCTTGCCACCTACGTATTACCGCGGCTGCTGGCACGTAGTTAGCCGTGGCTTTCTGGTTAGGTACCGTCAAGGTACCGCCCTATTCGAACGGTACTTGTTCTTCCCTAACAACAGAGCTTTACGATCCGAAAACCTTCATCACTCACGCGGCGTTGCTCCGTCAGACTTTCGTCCATTGCGGAAGATTCCCTACTGCTGCCTCCCGTAGGAGTCTGGGCCGTGTCTCAGTCCCAGTGTGGCCGATCACCCTCTCAGGTCGGCTACGCATCGTCGCCTTGGTGAGCCGTTACCTCACCAACTAGCTAATGCGCCGCGGGTCCATCTGTAAGTGGTAGCCGAAGCCACCTTTTATGTTTGAACCATGCGGTTCAAACAACCATCCGGTATTAGCCCCGGTTTCCCGGAGTTATCCCAGTCTTACAGGCAGGTTACCCACGTGTTACTCACCCGTCCGCCGCTAACATCAGGGAGCAAGCTCCCATCTGTCCGCTCGACTTGCATGTATTAGGCACGCCGCCAGCGTTCGTCCTGAGCCAGGATCAAACTCTCCGATAAAGTAGTTTGACTGACTACGCACATCGCTGTGCGATTTTTAAAAACTGAATTAACAGGTACGTTTTGTCTTGTTTAGTTTTCAAAGAACTTTGTTTACCGCTCGTTTAAGCGACTTTATTATCATAACATTTACCGCCGCTACTGTCAACAACTTTTTAGCATTTTCTTTTCAAAAAAGCTGTTCGTCATCAGCGACGTATATTAGAATAACACCTTCAGTTGTCTAAGTCAATACATAATATCAATTAAATGATAAATTGCTTAATGACGACTAACGCAGCTATTCCGGGTATTCCTAAAATTCCGCTGATAGCTGTTGTAACCAGATTAATCGGCACATGAATGCCAAGACTGCCGCCAAACATATTTACACAAACCAGCAGCAAAGCACCTGCCACAAATTTAACAGCTGTGATGCCAATCCACTTTAAAGGCTTCGCAGCTGAACCTGATAAAAAAAGAAGAATAACCAGTCCTAAAATAATCCCAATAATAAAAATAGGCTCCATGAATCTTCTCATCTCCTTCGCTTGTTCTAGTACAAGCTTATGAGAAGATCCAGGAGTTTAGACCACTTACTTCCACCGGCTGATTTTTAAATTTCGCTGCTTCGCTTCCCTTAAGTAAAAAAAATACTTCGCTTCAGCTACTTTCAGTTCGTATAACACTTCAGCAGACGGTTCTAAGCTTTTTTCAACCAGCTTTTTTTGCCTGTTCCACTCTTCCTTTTGCTTAAAAAGCTGCTCGGTTAGTTTTTCATCAAACTCTCTTCTTAATGTTTTCTTGCGAAGAAAACCCATGGATCGCTTTTTCCTCCTTACAATTCACGTCTTCCTTCAAGTGCTTTAGAAAGAGTGACCTCATCAGCATATTCCAAATCACCGCCGACGGGCAGTCCGTGGGCAATACGGGAGAGCTTAATACCAGACGGCTTGAGGAGCCTTGATATATACATCGCTGTTGCTTCCCCTTCTATATTAGGGTTTGTCGCGAGGATCACTTCTGTCACTTGATCATCCTGTAATCGTTTTAACAATTCTGGTATTTTAATATCCTCCGGTCCGATGCCGTCCATTGGAGAAATAGCGCCGTGAAGAACGTGATACTGTCCGTTGTATTCCTTCATTTTCTCCATAGCGATAACGTCTTTAGGGTCTTGCACAACACAGATAACAGACTTATCCCTGCGCGTATCTTCACATATATAGCAAGGGTCCTGATCTGTAATATGCCCGCAAACTGAACAATATGTCAGGTTGCGTTTCGCATTTACTAATGCTTTCGCAAAATCTAATACTACATCTTCTTTCATACCTAGAACAAAAAAAGCCAGACGAACCGCTGTTTTCGGTCCGATCCCTGGCAATTTCATAAAGCTGTCAATCAGCTTTGATATTGGTTCAGGATATTGCATGTTCTTTTATCCCCCTAGAATAAACCTGGCATGTTCATTCCCTTTGTAAATTGACCCATTGTTTCATTTGTGATTTCGTCAACTTTTTTCAAAGCTTCATTCGTTGCAGCAAGCACTAAATCTTGAAGCATATCAATATCTTCAGGATCAACGACTTCTTCTTTGATGATAACATCCAGGATTTCTTTTTGGCCGTTTGCTTTTACTGTTACCATACCGCCGCCTGCAGTTCCTTCAACAACCTTTTCTGCAAGCTCTTCTTGAGCCTTCGCCATGTCCTTTTGCATTTTTTGCATTTGTTTCATCATTTTTTGCATATTACCCATTCCGCCACGCATAGCATTCACTCTCTTTCATTTTGTTAGTCTTTTATTTCAATTAAATCCGCTCCAACAAGCTTTTTCGCTTCGGCAATAAGCGGGTCTTCTTCAGCCGGTACATTTGATCCTTCATTTTCCTGCTGATGATCTTCTAAAAATTCTTCTCTTATTTTACCCCATTGTGCTTCTGGAACGCCAATCAAATCCATTCTTTTTCCGAGCATCGATTCTAAAATCTGTTCAAGATTAGTCCGGACTCCGTTGTTATCCTCAGCGACCATTTTACAATGAATTTCATATTTGAATTTCAGAACAAATGCCGCCGATCCGGCAGCCACAGGTTCACTGTCATTCAGCAAAGCGGCATGTGATACTTTGTTTTGCTGTTTGAGATGAGCAAGAAGCTTGCCCCAACTGTTTCTGAGCAGATCAAGATCCGGTCTTGTGGCTTCCTTCAAAATCTCATGAATTCTGCCTACTGGCGCTTTGTAATTGGATTTCCCGCCCTTTGGCACACGCGGCGCTTCTTTTTTCGGGCTTTCCGCAGCTGCTTTTATGCCCGTTGTTTTGAGCCGCTCTACTTCCTGTTCGAGCTGCTGGATTTTTTTCATCAGCATATCCACTTCCGGGAGATCAGCAGCAGATTGATGTGAGGTTTGGCAAATCTTCACAACGGCCACTTCGAAAAAGATACGCGGATGATTTGTCCATTTCATTTCCTGATGGCTCTTGTTCAGAATATCAATCATTTCATATAGGGCCTGAGCCGGAATTTGTTCACTTAGTTCCCGGAACGTTTCATCGACTTTTACTTTCTCAAGCACTCCCTCTAAGCCAGGGGCTGTTTTGTACAGCAGCATGTCCCTGAAATAGAAAATCATATCTTCTATCAGCTTAGCTGGATCTTTTCCTTGCTGAAGCAATTCATTTAATGTTTCCAGTGCGTCAGAAACGTTTTTATCATGCAGGGATTGTGCAAGCTTCCCGATATATAATTGAGAAACAGCACCCGTAATTAAAAGCGCATCTTCGACTTTCAGGATATCGCCGCTGAATGATATGGCCTGATCAAGAAGGCTCAGGGCATCCCTCATCCCTCCGTCTGCAGCACTCGCGATGATATCCAGCGATCCTTCCTCCACTTGCAGCTGTTCAGCATCAACAATTTTATTCATGCGGCCTACAATCGCTTGGGAGGTAATTCGTTTAAAGTCAAAACGCTGACATCTAGAGATAATGGTTAAAGGAATTTTGTGCGGTTCAGTTGTTGCTAATATGAAGATACAATGCTCAGGCGGCTCTTCTAATGTTTTTAGTAATGCATTAAAAGCGCCGATAGAAAGCATATGCACCTCATCTATGATATATACCTTATATGTGACGGCCGATGGGGCAAACTTCACTTTATCGCGAATGTCACGAATCTCATCAACACCGTTATTAGAAGCGGCGTCAATTTCTATGACATCGGATATTGACCCGTTTGTTATCCCTTTACAGGCCGCACATTCGTTGCATGGCTCATCAACAGGAGCATGTTCACAGTTGACAGCCTTAGCAAATATTTTGGCTGCACTGGTTTTTCCGGTTCCTCTTGGCCCGGAAAACAGATAGGCGTGAGAAAACTTTTTTTGCAAAAGGGCATTTTGCAGCGTTTTTGTAATGTGCTCTTGTCCGACCACATCTTCAAAGCGCTGAGGCCTGAATACTCGATATAAAGCTTGGTAACTCACGGGTTTGCCCTCCTCCGTTATTCATCATTCCCATTATACATGAACCTTGTTTCGATTCCAAAAGCTCTTTTTACATAACAAAAAACTCACCTAATGTTAGGTGAGTTTGAAAATTTGATGATTGATTTACCGTGCACCTTCTGTCGATTCGCTACCCTAAGCGTTACTTAAGCAGTTAGCTCGGCCCAGGCAACCCTGCGGCACATGAGAGGTTTCACTTAATGCTGCTTCCTTCCGGACCTGACATGGTTCATGAATTCCCATTGCGCAGGACCCAAACGTCAACACCACTTACTTAAGGCAGGCCTTAAAGTAAACGAACCTCGAGAAGGGATTCGGCCCTGCTAGAGCGGATTGCAGGTACAGGGCACCGCTACCTCCCCGCTTAGCACGGCAAAATAAATATCAAATTTTATGTTGCATCTATTACGATGCACACTTAAGTATATCTGTTTCCCCTAAAAATTGCAACCGTACTATTCAGACAAGTTTTTCCTGGCGGCTTTCTTCTTTTTTCTTAGTTCTCTGAAAAACGCACTGAGCATTCCGCCGCATTCTTCCTCAAGTACACCGCTCACCACTTCAGCCTGATGATTAAAGCGTTCCTCCTGAAGAAGGTTCATTAGCGTGCCTGAACAGCCGCCTTTCGGATCAAATGCGCCAAAAACCACTTTTTCCACTCGAGAAAGTACGACGGCACCAGCACACATTGGACAAGGCTCAAGCGTCACATAAAGAGTCGCACCTTCCAGCCGCCATGTTCCGAGTGCCTTACACGCTTCATCAATTACAAGCATTTCTGCATGGGCAATAGATCGCTGTTCAGTCTCTCTTAAATTATGTGCACGCGCTATAATTTCATCATTAACGACAAGCACCGCACCTATTGGCACTTCACCTTTCTCTTCAGCCTTTTTCGCTTCTTTAATTGCTTCTTTCATATAAAGTTCATCTTGTGTCATAAGGATAAGCTCTCTTTTCAAAGTTTTTTCATTGCCTAAAAAGGCTACATATTAACTATAACTGAAACGGAAAGGAGACTGTCGATTGTCCAAAGCAGATACAGCCCTTCTCATTGTAGACATGATCAATAATTTTGAATTCGATATGGGAGAAACCCTCGCTAAAAAAACAGAAAAAATCGTTCCTCATATTTTATCATTAAAGGAGCACGCGAGACAAAATGAATGGCCGATTATTTACATCAATGATCATTATGGACTTTGGCAAGCTGACATTAAAAACATTCAGCAAGAATGCACAAATGAAAGAAGCAAGGGTATCATCACAAAGATAGCTCCGGAAGATGCTGATTATTTTTTAATCAAACCAAAACATTCCGCTTTCTACGAAACTGCACTTCACACCCTTCTTACTGAGTTGCAGGTGAGACATATTATCTTAACAGGTATAGCCGGCAATATATGTGTGCTGTTTACCGCTAATGACGCTTATATGAGGGAATACAACATCACGATTCCTAAGGACTGTATCGCGTCAAATAGTGACGAAGATAACGAATTCGCCTTAACTATGATGGAGAATGTTCTTTTCGCAGAAATTACGACGGAAGAACAAATTACAGAAAAATAAACATGATCAGCGCTTTTCTTTCATACATTGATAGCGATATGAAAGGAGGCGTTTTTCATTCAAATTTATGTGGTAAAACAAGGCGACACTCTTTCTGCTATCGCTTCACAATACAGAACAACCGTAAGTGAGATCGCTGAAACGAATGAAATACCGAATCCCGACAGCCTTGTTGTCGGACAAACCATTGTCATTCCAATAGCTGGCCAGTTCTATGATGTGAAGCGAGGTGATACCCTGACATCTATCGCCCGGCAGTTCAATACAACGGCAGCCGAGCTCGCAAGGGTTAACCGCATCCAGTTAAATACCGTGCTTCAGATTGGTTTCCGTTTATACATCCCACCAGCTCCTAAACGAGACATCGAATCAAATGCTTATTTGGAGCCCCGAGGAAATCAAGTCAGCGAAAATCTCCAGCAGGCGGCCAGAGAAGCGTCACCCTACTTAACGTACCTTGGCGCATTCAGCTTCCAGGCACAGCGGAACGGAACCTTAGTCGCACCGCCTTTAACGAATTTAAGGAGCATTACAGAAAGTCAAAATACAACATTGATGATGATTATAACGAACCTAGAAAACCAAGCATTCAGCGATGAACTTGGCCGGATCCTTTTGAACGACGAAACTGTAAAAAGACGGCTTCTAAATGAAATAGTCGAGAATGCCAGAAGATATGGCTTCCGTGACATTCATTTCGACTTTGAATATTTGCGGCCCCAGGATAGAGAGGCCTATAATCAATTCCTCCGCGAAGCAAGGGATCTTTTCCATCGAGAGGGCTTAGAAATTTCTACGGCTCTTGCTCCTAAAACAAGTGCAACACAGCAGGGCAGATGGTATGAAGCTCATGATTACAGGGCACATGGCCAAATTGTCGACTTTGTTGTTCTCATGACATATGAATGGGGCTATAGCGGCGGGCCGCCTCAAGCGGTTTCTCCAATTGGACCTGTCCGTGATGTCATAGAATATGCTTTGACTGAAATGCCTGCGAACAAAATTGTCATGGGCCAGAATTTATATGGATATGACTGGACGCTGCCATATACAGCAGGGGGAACTCCGGCAAGAGCAGTAAGCCCTCAGCAAGCCATTGTCATAGCTGATCAGAACAATGCTTCCATTCAGTATGATCAAACCGCTCAAGCTCCTTTCTTCCGCTATACTGATGCAGAAAACAGAAGGCACGAGGTATGGTTCGAGGATGCCCGCTCGATTCAAGCAAAATTCAATCTGATTAAAGAGCTGAATTTAAGAGGCATCAGCTATTGGAAGCTGGGTCTTTCCTTTCCACAAAACTGGCTGCTGCTGTCTGATCAATTTAATGTTGTCAAAAAGACGTTTCGATAATTTGGAAACGTCTTTTTTTCATAGGGGCACCCAAGGGTTGTGATACAATATGAAGGTCGGTAACTGACGCACGTTTTTCAGATATAAGGAGGATTCCGATGAATACAGCCCCTTTTATTGCAATAGAAGGTCCTATCGGGGCAGGAAAAACAACTCTCGCAACGATGCTCTCACAAGAATTCGGATTCCCTATGATCAATGAGATTGTAGAGGATAACCCGTACCTTGATAAGTTTTATGACAATATAGAGGAATGGAGCTTCCAGCTCGAGATGTTTTTTCTTTGTCACAGATACAAACAGCTTGAAGACACCAGTGATCACTTTTTAAAAAAGGGACAGCCTGTAATAGCTGATTATCATATTTATAAAAATGTGATTTTTGCGGAACGCACCTTGTCTCCACATCAGCTGGAAAAATACAAAAAGATATATCACCTGCTAACGGATGATCTGCCAAAGCCGAATTTCATCATTTACATAAAGGCCAGTCTGCCTACATTGCTACACCGCATTGAAAAACGCGGGCGCCCCTTTGAGAAAAAAATTGAAACTAGCTATTTGGAGCAGCTGATTTCAGATTATGAAGTCGCCATCAAGCAGCTGCAGGAAGCAGACCCTGAACTTACAGTGTTAACCGTAGATGGTGATTCAAAGGATTTCGTTTTGAATAAGAGCGACTTTGAACGCATTGCCGCCCATGTAAAGGAGCTTATCGTATGAAGGAACATCATATCCCTAAGAATTCAATTATTACAGTAGCAGGAACAGTAGGTGTCGGAAAATCGACTTTAACAAAAACTTTAGCTAAACGGCTTGGATTTAAAACATCTTTGGAGGAAGTCGATCATAATCCATATTTGGAAAAGTTCTATCATGATTTTGAACGTTGGAGCTTTCACCTTCAAATTTACTTCTTAGCTGAACGCTTCAAAGAACAGAAAACAATTTTTGAAGCCGGTGGAGGTTTTGTACAGGATCGTTCGATTTATGAAGATACAGGAATTTTCGCAAAAATGCATGCTGATAAAGGGACAATGTCAAAGGTTGATTATAAGACTTACACAAGCCTTTTCGAAGCAATGGTAATGACACCGTATTTCCCACACCCAGATGTGTTGATCTATTTAGAAGGAGATCTGGAGAACATTTTAAACCGGATTGAACAACGCGGCCGTGAGATGGAGCTTCAGACAAGCAGGTCTTATTGGGAAGAAATGCATACACGCTACGAGAACTGGATAAGCGGTTTTAATGCCTGCCCTGTTTTAAAACTTCGCATTGAAGATTATGATCTTCTGAACGACGAAAACTCGATTGAAAATATTGTAGATCAAATTGCTTCAGTTATTCATGATAATCAAAAAAAGTGAATCTCAGTCGAGATTCACTTTTTCTTTAAAATAAAAAATCCGCCGCACCGAATGCAACGGACAAAACAATCTCCAATATATGCTTGTGTTTCATTAGAATTAAAATCAATATGGCGGAGGAAGAGGGATTCGAACCCCCGCGGGCTTTGACACCCCTGTCGGTTTTCAAGACCGATCCCTTCAGCCGGACTTGGGTATTCCTCCGTATCGACAAGACTTACTATATCACGTATGTTCTCGTGTGGTCAAGCATTTTTAAAAACTTTTTTTGTTTTTATGAAAATGCCGTGTTTACATAAGCAAAAAGGCGCACCTTGTCAGGCACGCCTTTCCATAATTTACGGTTTCATTACTTCTCTATTCCCCATATAAGGACGGAGCACTTTCGGAATCACAACGCTTCCGTCTTCCTGCTGATAATTTTCTAAGATAGCGGCAACTGTTCTTCCAACCGCCAGTCCTGAACCGTTCAGTGTGTGTACATGCTCAGGCTTGCCTTTAGCTTCACGTCTGAAACGAATATTCGCACGTCTCGCCTGGAACGCTTCGAAGTTGCTGCAAGAAGAGATTTCTCGATATGTGTCTTGGCTTGGAATCCAAACTTCGATATCGTATTTTTTCGCAGCCGTAAATCCTAAGTCACCCGTACACATGCTCATGACACGGTATGGAAGCTCAAGCAGCTGAAGAACCCGTTCTGCTTGGTTTGTAAGCTTCTCTAATTCTTCATAAGAATCTTCAGGCTTCACAAACTTTACAAGCTCAACTTTATTAAATTGGTGCTGACGAATTAATCCGCGTGTGTCACGTCCTGCTGAACCAGCTTCAGAACGGAAGCAAGCACTGAATGCCGCATAGTTGATCGGCAGGCTGTCACCTGAAAGGATTTCATCGCGATGCATGTTTGTAATCGGCACTTCCGCCGTTGGAATTAAGAAATAATCTTCTTCTCTGATTTTAAATGCATCCTCTTCAAATTTAGGAAGCTGCCCCGTTCCCGTCATGCTTGCGCGGTTTACCATATATGGCGGGATCACTTCAGTGTAGTTATACTCATCCACATGCAGATCAAGCATAAAGTTATAAAGCGCACGCTCCAGACGAGCACCTAAGCCTTTATAGAACACGAAACGGCTTCCTGTTACTTTGGCAGCACGTTCAAAATCCAGAATACCCAGCTCATCCGCAATATCCCAGTGCGGCTTCGGCTCATAAGCAAATGAAGGCTTTTCACCCCATTTACGCACTTCTACGTTGTCGTCTTCTGTTTCACCGACAGGTACAGACTCATGCGGAATATTCGGGATTGAGAGAAGGATTGTATCAAGCTCAGCTTCCACTGTTCGCAATTCTTCATCAAGCTTTTTAATTTCCTCGCCGACTTCACGCATTTCTTTAATAATGTGATCCGCGTCTTTTTTCTCACGCTTCAGCACAGCAACCTGCTGAGAAACTTCATTTCGTTTCCCTTTTAACTCTTCAACCTTGCCGATAAGCTCTCTTCGTCTATCATCCAGCGCCTCAAACTTATCAAAATCAGTTAAGTCTTCGCCTTTGTGTACAAGCTTTGCTTTAATTTCTTGAAAATTTGCTCTCAGCATTTTCGTATCAAGCATGCGAAACACTCCTTTTTTTATTGATTTGTCGAAAATAAAAAGAGCCCTCATCCCCATAAAGGGACGAGAGCTCTCGCGTTGCCACCCTGATTGAAAACAAATCAAAGACTCGTTTTCCACTTTCAAACATAACGGTTATCCCGTAAATGCCTACTTGTTTCAGCATTTCGCTCAAGGATGGATTCAGACAGCATCTTTCACCGATTCGCACCAACCATCGGCTCTCTTAGAAAGAGAGGCTCCCTACTAGTTCCTATCAACGCTTTTCGATCTTTATTTGTGCTTATAATGTACTATAAGTTTCCACAGCTTTCAACTGTTTTATACAAGTGCCTTTTGCTTATATTCCTCAACCATTTCAACAAACAGCTGTGTCACTCGGTGATCTTCTGTCAGCTCCGGATGGAATGAGCAGCCAAGGAATTGCCCCTGTTTCGCGGCTACAATACGACCATTATGCTCCGATAGAACTTCAACATTTTCACCAGCTTTTAAAATATGCGGAGCACGGATGAATACCCCTGTAAAAGGCTCGTCCAAGCCTTTAATTGTTAAATCAGCTTCAAAGCTGTCAACCTGCCGGCCAAATGAATTACGTTCTACAACCACATTCAGAAGACCTAAATGAGGATTATCTGAACCGGCAATTTCTTTTGCTAATATAATTAATCCGGCACATGTTCCAAACATCGGTTTGCCCTGAGCAGCGAATTCACGAAGCGGCTCCATGAATTGATACGTATCGATCAAACGGCGCATCGTCGTGCTCTCACCGCCCGGCAAAATCAACCCGTCAACTTCGTTCAGCTGCTCCGGACGTTTTACGACAAGACCAGCCGCGCCGCATGCTTCAATCGCATGGATGTGCTCTCTAACTGCTCCTTGAAGTCCTAGTACACCTATTGTTAACATGTCAGCAGCGCTCCTATGTTCTTACCAGCCGCGTTCTTGCATACGCTGTTCTGGAAGTAAGTTTGAGATTTCAATCCCTTTCATTGCAGTACCAAGCTCTTTTGACAACTCAGCGATCAATTTGTAATCAGTAAAGTGAGTTGTTGCTTCCACAATTGCTTTCGCAAATTTAGCAGGGTTGTCTGATTTGAAAATACCAGAACCAACAAATACTCCGTCAGCACCGAGCTGCATCATGAGAGCAGCATCAGCTGGAGTTGCTACGCCGCCAGCGGCAAAGTTAACGACAGGAAGCTTGCCGTCTTTTTTAATTTGAAGAAGAAGCTCGTAAGGAGCACCTAGGTTTTTCGCTTCTGTCATTAGTTCATCCTCACTCATCGCAACTACTTTGCGCACTTGAGCGTTAACTTTGCGCATATGGCGAACAGCCTCAACAATATTACCTGTTCCAGGCTCACCTTTTGTGCGAAGCATAGAAGCACCTTCCGCAATACGGCGTGTTGCTTCACCAAGATCACGGCAGCCACAGACAAAAGGAACTGTGTATTCATTTTTATTTAAATGAAATTCTTCGTCAGCTGGCGTCAGAACTTCACTTTCATCAATATAGTCAACACCCATAGCTTCAAGCACACGCGCTTCAACAATATGTCCTATACGCGCTTTTGCCATTACCGGGATAGATACTGCATTCATTACTTCTTCCACGATTGTAGGGTCCGCCATACGGGCAACTCCTCCAGCCGCGCGAATATCTGCTGGCACACGTTCTAGCGCCATTACAGCGACAGCTCCAGCTTCTTCAGCGATTTTCGCTTGTTCCGCATTGATGACGTCCATAATGACGCCGCCTTTTTGCATTTCTGCCATTCCGCGTTTTACACGTTCAGTACCTGTTTGAGCCATTTCTTGGTCCCCCTAATCAAGGTATAGTTATATGATTTCTAATCCTTATTGTATCCTAGAAATCCAATAATTCATATGGATATATACTATTTTATTCGGTTTTTAGCGCTTTGAAAATCATTTTTTATTAAAAATTGGGTTTTTTCAGTATATTACGCGAAAGAGCCCTAACATCCATCAGAGCTCTTTCAATTGATTAAAACCAGCCGGTTACCGTATCAACAATGCTTCCCCAAATTCCGGCAAAAAATCCGCCGATACTGCGCATTGTCAAAACAAACCAGTTTGCTTTTTCTACATTTTCTTTTGTAACAAGGTCTACGCCAGCCAGATCGCTGTTAAGGAATCCGTAATCCTTTTCATCACCTGTGTATTCCGCAGTCAGCTTCCCAACCTTGGTTCCTTTTTTCACAGGAGCAGTTAAGTTGTCTTTATTCAGTGTGACCTTCGCTTTGTAATTCTTTTCTTCACCATTTTTGACAGGAAGAGAGAACGCCTTGTTTGTCACAATGCCTACTTCTTTCTCTTTACCCTTATCAACTGAAATTGTTTTATGGCCTTTTACTTGATTGCCTTCAGCATAAATTTCTTTCATGGAGAAATTGTCGAAAGCATAATCAAACATTTTCTTCGTTTCATCGAAACGGCCTGTATGAAGGTTGCCCTTTGCGTTTAAAACAACAGTGATGACACGCATACCGTTGCGTTCAGCTGTTCCTGTAAAGCATGAACCCGCAGAGTCAGTAGAACCTGTTTTCAGTCCGTCTACAGTCGCTTTTTTATACTCGCTGACAAGCCCCTTCAGCATAAAATTCCAGTTCGGCATGTCCATTTCATCATCGGTGCCTTCTCGGAATTTCGTTTTGGCGATACTGGAAGTCTCCAGTATCTCAGGGTAATCAGTAATCAAGTGATCCGCAAGAATCGCCATATCCTTTGCAGAAACTTCACTTTCTTCATTTACGCTTGTCCCCTCAGGCTGATGCCCGTGAAGATCTTTGTTTTCAAGACCTGTTGCGTTAACAAATTTGTAATCTGTTAAGCCTAGTTCTTTTGCTTTTGCATTCATTTTTTCAACAAACTTAGTTTCAGAACCGGCAACGATTTCTGCAATCGCAATAGCAGCAGCATTTGCAGAATAAATTGCTGTAGCTTGATATAATTCTTTTACTGTGTATTTCCCGTCTTTCCGAAGAGGAACGTTTGATAAGCTGTTATCTTGGGAAATTTCATACACATAGTCATCAGGCGTATAGGTTTGGTCCCATTTCACTTTACCTTGATCAATTGCTTCCAATAACAGATACTCTGTCATCATTTTTGTCATACTCGCAATTGGCAGTCTCTTATCTGCATTTTTACTGTAAAGAATTTTACCTGAAGAAGCTTCGATCATAATAGCAGCAGATGCATTGATATCAATTGGATCGCTGGCTGCTTTTGCTTTTGACATTGGAGCCAGACACGTGACAGCTAGAGTTAACACAACCAATGACATCAGTAGCTGTTTACATTTCTTGATGTTCAATCGTACGACCTCCGTATTTCATTTTCTTCATCTATAATTAAGCCGTTAAGGACATTTTCAATGCACAACAGTATAAATTTTATCATAATCAGTATAAAAAAAATAGACAGAGTCAGAGACCCTGTCAAATGTTTTTAATTTGTAACAATTTATTATGAAATTGTATAGTTAGGTGATTCTTTTGTAATCTGTACGTCATGCGGATGGCTTTCGCGAAGTCCTGCGCCAGTCATGCGAATGAACTGAGCTTCTTCTCTTAGCGCACGCAGATCTTTGGACCCGCAATACCCCATACCAGAACGAAGACCTCCGACTAGCTGATAAACGGTTTCTTCAACTGGTCCTTTGTAAGGTGTGCGTCCTTCAATTCCTTCAGGAACAAATTTTTTGTTTTCTTCTTGGAAGTAACGGTCTTTACTTCCTTTTTCCATTGCAGCAACTGATCCCATGCCGCGGTATACCTTAAATCTTCTGCCTTGGTAGATTTCAGTTTCACCAGGGCTTTCTGATGTGCCTGCAAGCAAGCTTCCGAGCATAACAGCATGTCCGCCGGCTGCCAATGCTTTAGTGATATCGCCAGAGAATTTAATCCCACCGTCGGCTATGATTGTTTTGCCGTGTTTTCTTGCTTCAGTCGCACAATCATAAATTGCTGTAATTTGTGGAACACCGACGCCGGCTACAACACGTGTAGTACAAATTGAGCCAGGTCCTATTCCAACTTTGACAACGTCTGCTCCAGCTTCGATAAGCGCTCTTGTCGCTTCAGCTGTTGCCACGTTTCCAGCAATAATGTTTAATTCGGGATACGTTTCACGGATTTTTGTGACTGTGTTTAAAACGCCTTGAGAGTGTCCGTGAGCTGTATCGATAACAATCACATCAACATTGGCTTCAACAAGCTTTTTGACGCGAGTCATTGTATCGCCAGTTACACCAACTGCCGCGCCAACGATCAGGCGGCCGTGAATGTCTTTAGATGAGTTCGGAAACTCAATGACTTTTTCAATGTCTTTAATTGTGATAAGACCTTTTAATTTATTCTGGTCGTCTACGAGAGGAAGCTTTTCAATTTTATGTTTCTGCAAAATCTTTTCAGCTTCATCCAGAGTAGTTCCTACAGATGCAGTAACTAGCTCTTCTTTCGTCATGACATCGCTGATTTTCATTGAGTAGTCAGAAATAAAACGAAGGTCACGGTTTGTAATAATTCCAACAAGCTTCTGGTCTTCTTCGTTATTTACAATCGGAACACCGGAAATTCTGTATTTCCCCATCAAATGCTCCGCATCAAATACTTGGTGATCAGGAGTTAAAAAGAAGGGATTTGTGATAACGCCGCGCTCAGAACGCTTTACTTTATCAACTTGTTCAGCCTGCTGTTCAATGGACATATTTTTGTGAATGATGCCCAAGCCGCCCTGTCTTGCCATTGCAATTGCCATTGCTGATTCTGTTACAGTGTCCATACCTGCGCTGATGACAGGAATATTTAGCTTTAACGTTTTTGTAAGTTCTACAGATAAATCCACATCACGCGGAAGTACCTCAGACTTTGCTGGTACAAGCAGCACATCGTCGAACGTTAAGCCTTCTTTTGAAAATTTACTTTCCCACATTAGTAAATCCCCCTCTTTTCGGCAAAATATTATATGTAGATTATCAACTAGCCAAGAGCATGTCAAGGAAGCGGGAAAGAGTTGAAATATTTAGATAACGGAAAGGATCAAGAAATATACATGACATATCATGAGTGGAAAGAATTAGCGCTATTTTACTCCGTTGAATCAACCCAGAAATTTCTAGAAAAGGTTTATACCTTAAACGGTATTGACGATGCGAAAAAAAACTCTTTTAAAAACAGTGAACGGTTTATTTATTTCTTAAAGCATGCCGAATCGTTTTATAAACAAGCCGCATATTCTCCCTTAGAAATCAAACCGATTCTTTTATTTTATGGAATGGCACAGCTTATCAAAGCATGCTTAATTACACGTGATCCTCATTATCCAAGCCATACATCGGTACTGGCACATGGCGTAACAACAAGAAAACGAAAGAAACAAAATTATTGTTTTAGCGATGATGAAGTGAAAATACAACGGAATGGCCTATGCGTACATTTTATGAAACATTTATTCGGACAATCGGATATAGTAGATGAACGGTATACCATGAAAAAATTATTAATGGCCATTCCAGAACTTAGCGATATTTTCTACTTTCAGCAGAAAGAACGATTTATAACAAAAGTTGAGAAGGATAAGAACGAAATTTTTGTACCGGAGGAAGTAGTAATCAATTACAAAATGTCTGATTCAAGGTTTGCTGAATATATGTCCCATCATTATCAATGGTCTTTCACAAAAAAAAATGAACACGGGCTGCTGTTCGAAATTTCACCACAAGACAAAGAGCCATGGACATCGACCAGCTTATTGTTTGACATGGAAAAGAACCAATATTATATCCCTTCTCAAAGGGAGCAATTTCTGAGGCTTCCCGAAATGACAATTCATTATTTGATTTTGTACAACGTTGGGATGATTGCAAGGTATGAAACAGAATGGTGGTATGAGTTATTAACACAGCATATAAGTGATGACTACGTGTTAATTCAGCAGTTTTTATTAGTAACAGAAAAGAAATTCCCTAAATACGCTTCACAGTTTCTTCTTCATTTTTAACAAACAAAAAACCCAGCTCAATGAGCTGGGTTTAAACTTGCTTGGCGGCGTCCTACTCTCACAGGGGGAAACCCCCGACTACCATCGGCGCTGAAGAGCTTAACTTCCGTGTTCGGTATGGGAACGGGTGTGACCTCTTCGCTATCGCCACCAAACAAATTGAGAGTGTTCTCTCAAAACTAGATAACAGGTGTGACATCATTCAAAATATGGTTAAGTCCTCGATCGATTAGTATCTGTCAGCTCCATGTGTCGCCACACTTCCACCTCAGACCTATCAACCTGATCATCTTTCAGGGATCTTACTTCCTTGCGGAATGGGAAATCTCATCTTGAGGGGGGCTTCATGCTTAGATGCTTTCAGCACTTATCCCGTCCGCACATAGCTACCCAGCGATGCCCTTGGCAGAACAACTGGTACACCAGCGGTGCGTCCATCCCGGTCCTCTCGTACTAAGGACAGCTCCTCTCAAATTTCCTGCGCCCGCGACGGATAGGGACCGAACTGTCTCACGACGTTCTGAACCCAGCTCGCGTACCGCTTTAATGGGCGAACAGCCCAACCCTTGGGACCGACTACAGCCCCAGGATGCGATGAGCCGACATCGAGGTGCCAAACCTCCCCGTCGATGTGGACTCTTGGGGGAGATAAGCCTGTTATCCCCGGGGTAGCTTTTATCCGTTGAGCGATGGCCCTTCCATGCGGAACCACCGGATCACTAAGCCCGACTTTCGTCCCTGCTCGACTTGTAGGTCTCGCAGTCAAGCTCCCTTGTGCCTTTACACTCTGCGAATGATTTCCAACCATTCTGAGGGAACCTTTGGGCGCCTCCGTTACCTTTTAGGAGGCGACCGCCCCAGTCAAACTGCCCACCTGACACTGTCTCCCCGCCCGATAAGGGCGGCGGGTTAGAAGGTCAATACAGCCAGGGTAGTATCCCACCGATGCCTCCACCGAAGCTGGCGCTCCGGTTTCCAAGGCTCCTACCTATCCTGTACAAGCTGTACCAACATTCAATATCAGGCTGCAGTAAAGCTCCACGGGGTCTTTCCGTCCTGTCGCGGGTAACCTGCATCTTCACAGGTACTATAATTTCACCGAGTCTCTCGTTGAGACAGTGCCCAGATCGTTGCGCCTTTCGTGCGGGTCGGAACTTACCCGACAAGGAATTTCGCTACCTTAGGACCGTTATAGTTACGGCCGCCGTTTACTGGGGCTTCAATTCGCACCTTCGCTTACGCTAAGCGCTCCTCTTAACCTTCCAGCACCGGGCAGGCGTCAGCCCCTATACTTCGCCTTACGGCTTCGCAGAGACCTGTGTTTTTGCTAAACAGTCGCCTGGGCCTATTCACTGCGGCTCTCTCGGGCTTGCACCCTAACAGAGCACCCCTTCTCCCGAAGTTACGGGGTCATTTTGCCGAGTTCCTTAACGAGAGTTCTCTCGATCACCTTAGGATTCTCTCCTCGCCTACCTGTGTCGGTTTGCGGTACGGGCACCTCTCACCTCGCTAGAGGCTTTTCTTGGCAGTGTGGAATCAGGAACTTCGCTACTATATTTCGCTCGCCATCACAGCTCAGCCTTATGGGAAACGGATTTGCCTATTTCCCAGCCTAACTGCTTGGACGCGGATATCCAATACCGCGCTTACCCTATCCTCCTGCGTCCCCCCATTGCTCAAATGGTGAGGAGGTGGTACAGGAATATCAACCTGTTGTCCATCGCCTACGCCTTTCGGCCTCGGCTTAGGTCCCGACTAACCCTGAGCGGACGAGCCTTCCTCAGGAAACCTTAGGCATTCGGTGGAGGGGATTCTCACCCCTCTTTCGCTACTCATACCGGCATTCTCACTTCTAAGCGCTCCACCAGTCCTTCCGGTCTGGCTTCACAGCCCTTAGAACGCTCTCCTACCACTGTTCGAAGAACAGTCCGCAGCTTCGGTGATACGTTTAGCCCCGGTACATTTTCGGCGCAGAGTCACTCGACCAGTGAGCTATTACGCACTCTTTAAATGGTGGCTGCTTCTAAGCCAACATCCTGGTTGTCTAAGCAACTCCACATCCTTTTCCACTTAACGTATACTTTGGGACCTTAGCTGGCGGTCTGGGCTGTTTCCCTTTCGACTACGGATCTTATCACTCGCAGTCTGACTCCCAAGGATAAGTCATTGGCATTCGGAGTTTGACTGAATTCGGTAACCCGGTAGGGGCCCCTAGTCCAATCAGTGCTCTACCTCCAAGACTCTTACCTTGAGGCTAGCCCTAAAGCTATTTCGGAGAGAACCAGCTATCTCCAGGTTCGATTGGCATTTCACCCCTACCCACACCTCATCCCCGCACTTTTCAACGTGCGTGGGTTCGGGCCTCCATTCAGTGTTACCTGAACTTCACCCTGGACATGGGTAGATCACCTGGTTTCGGGTCTACGACCACGTACTCATGCGCCCTATTCAGACTCGCTTTCGCTGCGGCTCCGCATCTTCTGCTTAACCTTGCACGGGATCGTAACTCGCCGGTTCATTCTACAAAAGGCACGCCATCACCCGTTAACGGGCTCTGACTACTTGTAGGCACACGGTTTCAGGATCTCTTTCACTCCCCTTCCGGGGTGCTTTTCACCTTTCCCTCACGGTACTGGTTCACTATCGGTCACTAGGGAGTATTTAGCCTTGGGAGATGGTCCTCCCGGATTCCGACGGAATTTCACGTGTTCCGCCGTACTCAGGATCCACTCAGGAGAGAACGAAGTTTTGACTACAGGGCTGTTACCTCCTATGGCGGGCCTTTCCAGACCTCTTCATCTACCTCGTTCCTTTGTAACTCCGTACAGAGTGTCCTACAACCCCAAGAGGCAAGCCTCTTGGTTTGGGCTAATCCCGTTTCGCTCGCCGCTACTCAGGGAATCGCATTTGCTTTCTCTTCCTCCGGGTACTTAGATGTTTCAGTTCCCCGGGTCTGCCTTCTCATATCCTATGAATTCAGATATGGATACCACTCCATTACGAGTGGTGGGTTTCCCCATTCGGAAATCTCCGGATCAAAGCTTGCTTACAGCTCCCCGAAGCATATCGGTGTTCGTCCCGTCCTTCATCGGCTCCTAGTGCCAAGGCATCCACCGTGCGCCCTTTCTAACTTAACCGTTAAAAAGAATCACTATGTGATATCTTGTGTTACTAATTGAATGTGATGTCTACTGTTATCTAGTTTTCAAAGAACACGTTGGTGGAGCCTAGCGGGATCGAACCGCTGACCTCCTGCGTGCAAAGCAGGCGCTCTCCCAGCTGAGCTAAGGCCCCGTTATATAAGATGGTGGGCCTGAGTGGACTCGAACCACCGACCTCACGCTTATCAGGCGTGCGCTCTAACCAGCTGAGCTACAGGCCCATCTTAACTTATTCAAGGAACAAAGTTCCTTCAAAACTAAACAAGACAGGGAACGTTCTGTTTATAAGACCCAAGGTCTTATATTCCGTAAAATATCCTTAGAAAGGAGGTGATCCAGCCGCACCTTCCGATACGGCTACCTTGTTACGACTTCACCCCAATCATCTGTCCCACCTTCGGCGGCTGGCTCCTAAAAGGTTACCTCACCGACTTCGGGTGTTACAAACTCTCGTGGTGTGACGGGCGGTGTGTACAAGGCCCGGGAACGTATTCACCGCGGCATGCTGATCCGCGATTACTAGCGATTCCAGCTTCACGCAGTCGAGTTGCAGACTGCGATCCGAACTGAGAACAGATTTGTGGGATTGGCTTAACCTCGCGGTTTCGCTGCCCTTTGTTCTGTCCATTGTAGCACGTGTGTAGCCCAGGTCATAAGGGGCATGATGATTTGACGTCATCCCCACCTTCCTCCGGTTTGTCACCGGCAGTCACCTTAGAGTGCCCAACTGAATGCTGGCAACTAAGATCAAGGGTTGCGCTCGTTGCGGGACTTAACCCAACATCTCACGACACGAGCTGACGACAACCATGCACCACCTGTCACTCTGCCCCCGAAGGGGACGTCCTATCTCTAGGATTGTCAGAGGATGTCAAGACCTGGTAAGGTTCTTCGCGTTGCTTCGAATTAAACCACATGCTCCACCGCTTGTGCGGGCCCCCGTCAATTCCTTTGAGTTTCAGTCTTGCGACCGTACTCCCCAGGCGGAGTGCTTAATGCGTTAGCTGCAGCACTAAGGGGCGGAAACCCCCTAACACTTAGCACTCATCGTTTACGGCGTGGACTACCAGGGTATCTAATCCTGTTCGCTCCCCACGCTTTCGCTCCTCAGCGTCAGTTACAGACCAGAGAGTCGCCTTCGCCACTGGTGTTCCTCCACATCTCTACGCATTTCACCGCTACACGTGGAATTCCACTCTCCTCTTCTGCACTCAAGTTCCCCAGTTTCCAATGACCCTCCCCGGTTGAGCCGGGGGCTTTCACATCAGACTTAAGAAACCGCCTGCGAGCCCTTTACGCCCAATAATTCCGGACAACGCTTGCCACCTACGTATTACCGCGGCTGCTGGCACGTAGTTAGCCGTGGCTTTCTGGTTAGGTACCGTCAAGGTACCGCCCTATTCGAACGGTACTTGTTCTTCCCTAACAACAGAGCTTTACGATCCGAAAACCTTCATCACTCACGCGGCGTTGCTCCGTCAGACTTTCGTCCATTGCGGAAGATTCCCTACTGCTGCCTCCCGTAGGAGTCTGGGCCGTGTCTCAGTCCCAGTGTGGCCGATCACCCTCTCAGGTCGGCTACGCATCGTCGCCTTGGTGAGCCGTTACCTCACCAACTAGCTAATGCGCCGCGGGTCCATCTGTAAGTGGTAGCCGAAGCCACCTTTTATGTTTGAACCATGCGGTTCAAACAACCATCCGGTATTAGCCCCGGTTTCCCGGAGTTATCCCAGTCTTACAGGCAGGTTACCCACGTGTTACTCACCCGTCCGCCGCTAACATCAGGGAGCAAGCTCCCATCTGTCCGCTCGACTTGCATGTATTAGGCACGCCGCCAGCGTTCGTCCTGAGCCAGGATCAAACTCTCCGATAAAGTAGTTTGACTGACTACGCACATCGCTGTGCGATTTATAAAAAATGAATTAACAGGTACGTTTTGTCTTGTTTAGTTTTCAAAGAACTTTGTGTGCTTCTCTCGAAGCGACTACTTAATAGTAACATTTTTAGTTAACTAGGTCAATACTTTTTTAAAAAAGTTTTTACTAGTCATAATGGTCATGCTTGTGTCTTTAAAAAGACAACAGAAATGATTATACCATAATTTTTATGACTGTAAAGGGTTATGACAAAAAAAGCACAGCTATTTCAGCTGCGCTTTTTTTCACACTTCTTCTTGTTCTTCTTCATTCTCATCTTCTTCGTTTTTCTCTACTAAAGCTACTGTAGCAACATGCTCTTCTTCTGCCATTCTGATGAGACGCACACCTTGAGTGACACGTCCGGTGATGGAGATATCATTGATGTCCATTCTGATGAGTACGCCGCTAGCTGTAATAATCATTAAGTCCTCTTCACCTTTAGTAGCTTTCACTGCTACTAGTTGGCCGTTGTTCTCGGTGATTTTCGCTGTTTTGAGTCCTTTTCCGCCCCGGCTTTGGGTTCTGTACTCTTCAGCCGGAGTTCGTTTTCCGTACCCTTTTTCAGTTACGATAAGGACGTGTGATTCTTCCTCTAAAATCTCCATGCCGACAACAACGTCGTCATCCGTCAGAGTGATGCCTTTTACGCCCGCCGCAGTTCTTCCCATCTCTCGGACATCTGTTTCAGGGAAACGGATCAGTAAACCGTTTTTCGTTCCAATGATGATTTGTTTTGTGCCGTCAGTCAGACGTACACCCATCAGTTCATCATCTTCACGAAGACTCAGAGCAATTAGACCATTGTTGCGGATATTAGCGAATTGAGATAGCGATGTTCGTTTTGAAACCCCATGCTTTGTAGTGAAGAAAAGGTAAAGCTCCGCATTGAATTCCGTGACTGGAATAATCGCGTTGATCCACTCACCCTTTTCTACCTCCAGCAGGTTAATAATCGGGATTCCTTTTGCCGTTCTGCCGTATTCAGGGATTTCATACCCTTTTGCACGATACACTTTCCCCTTGTTCGAGAAGAAGAGAATCGTGTCATGAGTTGACGTAGAGATCAAATGTTCAACGAAATCATCTTCGTTTGTTCCCATACCTTGTACACCTTTTCCGCCCCGTTTTTGACTGCGGTAAGTTGATGCAGGAAGACGTTTGACGTATCCGTTGTGCGTCAGAGTAACTACGATATTTTCTCTCTCGATGAGATCTTCATCTTCAATTGTCTCCAGTCCAGAAGTGACGATCTCAGTACGTCTTTCATCGTTAAAACGCTCTTTGATTTCCGTGAGTTCTTCACGAATGATCTCAAGCACTTTATATTCATTTGCCAAGATGTCTTTTAGCTCTGCAATTAATTTAACAAGAGATTGGTATTCTTCTTCGATCTTTTCACGTTCCAGTCCCGTTAAACGCTGGAGCCTCATGTCAAGGATCGCTTGTGCTTGCTTCTCTGTCAGTGAGAATTGTTCAATTAAACCTGTTCTCGCAATTTCAGCCGTTTGAGAATTACGGATAAGGGAGATAACTGCATCGAGATGATCCAGTGCAACTCTCAATCCTTCCAAGATATGAGCTCTCGCTTCTGCTTTACGCAATTCATAAGCAGTACGGCGTCTAATGACAACTTTTTGATGGTCAAGGTAATGCTCCAGGCATTGCTTAAGAGTTAAAACTTTCGGCTGGCCATCAACAAGTGCAAGCAGGTTGATGCCAAAAGATGTTTGTAGAGCAGTTTGTTTGTACAGATTGTTTAAGATAACATTCGCATTGGCATCGCGTCTGATTTCAATGACAATTCTCATACCTGTACGATCTGACTCATCACGCAGATCTGTGATACCCTCTATCTTTTTGTCCCTTACGAGATCAGCAATTTTCTCAATTAATTTCGCCTTATTTACTTGGTAAGGTAACTCTGTAACGATAATTCTTTCTTTACCCGAAGATGTTTGTTCGATCTCAGCTTTTGCCCGGATCGTGATAGAGCCTCGGCCTGATTCGTATGCTTTCCGGATACCGCTGCGTCCCAAGATTTGACCCGCGGTCGGGAAATCAGGCCCTGGAATGACTTCCATAAGCTCTGGAATTGTAATGTCCGGATTCTCACTAACAGCAAGTACACCGTCAATGATTTCTCCCAGCTGGTGCGGAGGAATGTTTGTTGCCATACCTACCGCAATGCCGGCAGCACCGTTCACGAGCAGATTCGGGAACCTTGAAGGCATAACGACAGGTTCTCTTTCTGACCCGTCATAGTTATCCTGGTAATCGATTGTGTCTTTTGTGATGTCGCGAAGAATCTCCATTGAGATTTTAGACATTCGTGCTTCTGTATAACGCATGGCCGCCGCTGAGTCTCCGTCAACAGAACCGAAGTTTCCGTGACCGTCAACGAGCATATAACGGTAGTTGAAATCCTGAGCCATTCTGACCATGGATTCATATACCGCTGAATCACCGTGCGGGTGGTATTTCCCGATAACTTCTCCAACGATACGCGCGGATTTTTTATAAGGCTTGTCACTTGTCATGCCTAAATCATTCATTGCATACAAAATCCGTCTATGAACCGGTTTTAAACCGTCACGAACATCCGGAAGAGCACGGGACACGATAACGCTCATTGCATAATCCAAGAAGGACGTACGCATTTCCTGACTGATATTTATTTCACGAACTTGTGGTGTGTTTTGTTCACTCATTAAAAAACCTCCCTGAAGTATCACATGAAATATGTGGGAGTAGATTGTCCATTATGACCTTCAATACGATTTCACTATTCTCCATTATATCAATAAACTTATGATTATACACATTAAATTGCTAGAATATATAGGTATTGCAAGCATTGCTGCATCTGATCTTGTTCAGAAAAAAGCCTTATTTCTTATTGGAAATAAGGCTTTTTATGATTAGATGTCAAGATTTTTAACGTATCTCGCATTCGCTTCTATGAAGTTTCGGCGCGGTTCTACCTTGTCGCCCATAAGCATTTCAAAAGTCTCGTCCGCATCCATTGCATCTTCAAGAGTTACCTGAAGAAGTGTTCTGGAACTAGGATCCATGGTTGTCTCCCATAGCTGGGTGGCATTCATTTCACCAAGACCTTTGTAACGCTGCAGTCCAGGCTTAGGCGTTTGAGGAAGAGTTTTTAACAGCTCTTCCAGCTCCTTGTCATTGTACGCATATTCAACGCGTTTCCCCTGTTGAACCTTGTAGAGCGGCGGCTGCGCAATGTACACGTAGCCATTTTCGATAATTTGGCGCATATATCTGTAAAAGAACGTTAACAGCAGTGTTCTGATGTGCGCGCCGTCAACATCGGCATCTGTCATAATGACAACTTTGTGGTAACGGGCTTTCTCAAGGTTGAAGTCTTCCCCAATACCTGTGCCGAGCGCTGTGATCATAGAGCGAACTTCGTTGTTAGAAAGGATTTTATCCAGTCTGGCCTTTTCAACGTTTAGGATTTTACCTCTAAGCGGCAAAATGGCTTGGAAATGTCTGTCGCGTCCTTGTTTAGCAGATCCTCCGGCAGAGTCACCCTCTACGATATATAACTCGGAGATGCTCGGATCTTTTGAAGAGCAGTCCGCTAACTTACCGGGCAAGTTGGAAATTTCCAAAGCACTCTTACGACGTGTTAGTTCACGGGCTTTTTTCGCAGCCATTCTTGCTCTTGCCGCCATTAAGCCTTTATCGACAATTTTTTTGGCTGCATCTGGATTTTCCAGCATAAATGTTTCCATCGCCGTAGAAAATAACGTATCGGTGATCGTCCGTGCTTCTGAGTTGCCCAGCTTTGTTTTCGTTTGGCCCTCAAACTGCGGATCAGGGTGTTTGATTGAAATAATCGCTGTCAGCCCTTCCCTTACGTCATCTCCGCTTAGGTTTGGATCATTTTCTTTAATAAGCCCTTTTTTTCTGGCGTAATCGTTGATAACACGAGTCAGGCCCGTTTTGAAGCCAGCTTCATGGGTACCGCCTTCGTACGTGTTAATGTTGTTTGTAAACGAGTAAATGTTGCTTGTGTAGCTGTCATTGTATTGCAAAGCCACTTCAACCGTAATGCCGTCCTTTTCGCCTTCAATGTAAATCGGCTCTTCATGGACAACCTCTTTAGAGCGGTTTAAATACTCTACATAACTTTTAATTCCGCCTTCGTAATGGTATTCATTTTTGCGCTCTTGTCCTTCACGTTTATCTTCAATCGTGATGTTTACGCCCTTTGTTAAAAAGGCTAATTCACGCACGCGGTTGGCAAGCAGATCGTAATCATACTCGGTTGTTTCTGAGAAAATTTCAGGGTCCGGGACAAAATGTGTCGTCGTTCCTGTATGATCCGTTTCGCCAATGATTTCAAGGTCTGTAACCGGAACTCCGCGTTTATAGGTTTGGCGGTGAATTTTACCGTCACGGTGAACCGTCACATCAAGCTCTGTTGATAGTGCGTTTACGACCGACGCACCTACACCGTGTAATCCTCCGGATACTTTATAGCCGCTTCCGTCAAATTTTCCTCCGGCATGAAGCACCGTCATAATGACTTCTACCGCAGGACGGCCCATTTTTTCATGAATACCGACTGGAATACCGCGGCCATTATCTACAACCGTGATACTGTTGTCTTTTTCGATTTGGATATTGATATCCGTGCAATAACCGGCGAGGGCTTCGTCAATACTATTGTCGACAATTTCCCATACCAGGTGGTGAAGGCCTTTACTGTTTGTCGAACCGATATACATCCCCGGTCTTTTACGAACAGCTTCCAATCCTTCTAGTACCTGTATCTGATTTTCATCATAACTGTTTTGCTGCTGTTCCATAGCCACGTCATTCACCTACACTTTTCTAAACGATATATTCGTGATAAAAAATTTCTAAGAATCTATTTCAAACATAAATTGCGCACGTTTTTTTAATGTGCTGGAAGATAAGGGAGAGTAATATATATTCTGAACCGTGACTACGATAGATTTGGGCGTGCCGTTTACGGAAGGCACCACCTTGTGTTTCTGTTTTTTCAGAAATTCTTCAACAATAGGCGACATGTTGGCTTTAAAGTCAAAAATGCCGACAATATCTCGTGTTGAAACCACAAAGTCATCACCTAAATGAATATACAATTGCTCACCTCATTTCTTCACTTCACTAACGCACCATTTTGCACACGGAACATTCCTGCTTGACGTAAGGTTTCGTGATCAATGCCATCAACGCTTGTCGTTGTGACAAACGTTTGTACACGGCCTTGGATCGTATGAAGCAAGTGTGACTGGCGATAATCATCCAGTTCACTCAGTACATCATCCAATAGTAAAATGGGATATTCTCCGATTTCTTCATGGATCAGGTCAATCTCCGCCAGCTTAAGGGACAACGCCGTCGTTCGCTGCTGTCCTTGAGAACCATACGTCTGCACATCGCGTCCGTTCACATAGAAAAGAACATCATCGCGATGAGGCCCTGACAGCGTCACACCACGCTCAATTTCTTTTTCTCTTAATTTAGAAAACGCTTCTTGATAGCTATCTCCTATTTTCGACAAATCTAGGGGATCTGATACATCAAGAGCTGTATGGTATTTCAGGGTCAGTTCTTCAAGCCCTCTTGAGATGCCTGCATGGATGGGCTGCGCCCATTTCTCGAGCTGTGCTGTAAACTGCAGGCGTTTTACGACGACTTTTGCTGCAACTTCTACAAGCTGATCGGTCAGAACATCGAGCATCGTCCGGTCAGTTTGTTTTCTTGTTTGCAGCTGTTTCAAAAAATGATTCCGCTGGGAAAGGATTTTCTGGTAAAGAGAAAGATCATGAAGGTAGACGGGAGAAACCTGTCCGATTTCCATGTCAAGAAACCGCCTTCTCACTTGAGGGCTTCCCTTTACAAGATTTAAATCTTCCGGCGCGAACATAATGGTGTTGAGGGCCCCGACATACTGGCTGAGCTTTTGCTGTTCAATATGATTGACCTTGCCCTTTTTACCCTTTTTGGAGATGACGAGCTGCATCGGAATCGCCCCGTTTTGCTTCATCACTCTTCCCTCTATTTTAGCATAGTCTTTGTCCCACCGTATAAGTTCTTTGTCATTTGATGTCCGGTGCGATTTCGCCATGGACAAGACATAGATCGCCTCCATGAGGTTTGTCTTCCCCTGGGCGTTTTCTCCGATGATCACATTTACTTTATTTTCAAATTGAAGTTCAGCATGGTCGTAGTTGCGGTAAGATGTCAGTTCTAAGTTCTGGATATACAATCAGTGTCACCCGCTTTAATTGACGACTTGAAATGAACCAAATCCTTCAATCTCTACCACATCTCCAACATACAGCTTTCTGCCTCGGCGGTTGTCCGGCTCATCGTTCACAAGCACTTCATGCTCGCTTAAAAACCACTTCGCCATACCGCCAGACTGAATCACATCGGCTAATTTTAAGAATTGTCCGAGTGTAATCATCTCTGTATCAATTGAAATCGGATTTGCCATTATATCGACCTCTTTCAAATATCACTAATATCTAATTGTACTAAAAAAAAACGAATTAGGGAAAGGGAAAACTTGTCGGAGCAGATACCGAATAGAAAAGCTGCCGACGGGTCGGCAGCAGTGTATCGGATTAATAGGTTCTGACAGGAAGGATAAGCTGTACAATCGTTTCATCATTCGGCGTGCGAATTAAGAAAGGTCTCATTGCGCCTGTAAAGCTTACGCGTATTTCTGCTCCTTCAAGCACCTTTAGTGCATCCAGCATATATTTTGGACTAAAAGAGATATTTAATTCCTCACCTTCAATTTGATCCGCAACAATTGCTTCCACAACTTTACCGATTTCTGGCGAATTGGAAGAAATTTCAATGGATTCAGCCGGTTTTGCGGACAGTTTTACAACGTTGTTGCGTCCCTCTCTAGCTAAAAGAGATGCACGATCAATGGCCTGAAGGAATTCTTTTGTGTTCACAATGATTTCTGTTTTGCTGTCTTGCGGAATCAGGCTGGTTGTGTCTGGATAATTCCCGTCTAGAAGCCGTGAGAAGAATAAGACGTTTTTCGCTTTAAACAGAACTTGGGTTTCTGTGATGACGATATCTACAAGTTCCTGGTTGTCATCTAAAATCTTGCTGAGTTCAGTTAAACTTTTTCCCGGAATCACGACGTTATAAGATCTGTCTTCTGGAATATCAAGTTTCGCCTTTCTTAATGCGAGACGGTGGCTATCCGTTGCAGTGCATAATAATTCACTTTGCTCCACTTTCCAGTTTACACCTGTCAAGATAGGGCGTGTTTCTGAGGTGGACACCGCAAATACTGTTTGTCTGATTAGATTTTTTAACAAATCAGTTGGGATCTGAATCGCATGATGCTCTTCAATCTGCGGCAAGTGCGGATACTCATCAGCATCCAGTCCGTTTAGATTAAATTCAGCTTTACCAGAACGGATAATCGTCAAATACTGATTTTGGACTTCGATTTCTACAGTTGCCATCGGCAATTTTTTTACAATTTCACTAAAAAAGCGAGCCTGTAAAACGATGCTTCCGGGCTGTTCAATAGTGACGATTTCTTTATCTCCTTCTTCTTTTGGAATGAAGGATTCAATAGAAATATCTGAGTCACTCCCTGTAAAGGATACTCCATCATCTGATGCAACAATTTTAATACCAGTCAGAATGGGAATCGTGGTTCTGGATGAAACTGCTTTTAATACATCTTGGACACTTTCAACAAGACGATCTTTTTGAATCGTGAATTTCATTTTTATCCTCCTAACGGATAATGTATTAATATATATATATTTATAAAAAAATAGTAGAAGTAATAGTAGGGCCTGTGGATTTGTGGATAAGTTGTGAAAAAGACAGGAAATAC